>DEZB01000028.1 GCA_002364735.1 Bacteroidales bacterium UBA3143 | reverse complement strand
TTTTTTGTCATGTACTTAGGTAATTGCATTTAAATTCAAAAGCCACACTTCAGATAAAACTAATTGGTTTTCAAAATATGCTTTATTTGATATGTTAATTCTACACTGTATCTTTCTGATTCTATTTTTATGAGATTACATTATTTCCATTCTTAAAAAACGTATGTCAATAATTAGCGTAAAATTAGCACCTGAAAATCAGCGTTTGAGTATGTAAGTTATGAAGATAATAGTGTGTCAGAAAAGGTTGGGTTAATGGGAGTGAATTAATATGATTTTTATTTTCATCATTGTTCATTATGCAAAAGCTCCACTAACCACCTATCTGATTTAGCTGCATTTTAAAGCACCGTGTGCTTTTCATACGCAAATTACCCATAGAAAAGATCTTTATGTAACAGGTGTGTCTAAAGTGCTATCTTACGAGGTAATCTAAAAGACAACAACAAATGATATTACATAACGAATGATTATAAGACCATTTTATTTTTCAACCTTAAATCACACTTTTAAAAACAACTAATAACAACGGTTTTGTAAATGATTCTTTTATATAGAGGAATTATCTTACTCTTTCATATTATTTACATTTTACACCCAGCTTTTCGAGATATTAAAATAAAGTGACTAAGTTTGCACAAGAATCAATAAAATATAAATAATGACAAGCATAAACCAAAGAGCTGAATTACAAGCTAAAATATGGAGAATAGCCAACGATGTACGCGGCTCTGTAGATGGATGGGATTTTAAACATTTTGTGTTAGGAACACTTTTCTACCGTTTTATAAGTGAGAACTTTTCAACCTATATAGAAGGGGGCGATGAGAGTATCGACTATGCAAAATTATCTGATGATGTTATAACCCCTGAAATAAAAGACGATGCCATTAAAACAAAAGGATATTTTATTTATCCGAGTCAGCTTTTTGTGAATGTTGCCAAAACAGCCAATACCGATACAGATCTAAACACCGATTTAAAATCTATTTTTGACGCGATTGAAGGGTCTGCCAATGGTTATCCATCCGAATCGGATATAAAAGGATTGTTTGCCGATTTTGATACCACCAGTTCGCGATTGGGCAATACGGTTGAAGGTAAAAACGACCGACTGGCCAAAGTGTTGAAAGGTATAGAAGCATTGGATTTTGGAAATTTCGAAGACAATCAAATCGACCTTTTTGGTGATGCCTATGAATTTCTGATTTCAAACTATGCCGCTAATGCCGGAAAATCGGGAGGTGAGTTTTTTACACCACAAACCATTTCCAAACTCATTGCCCAGTTGGCTATGCACGGACAGACTTCTGTGAACAAGATATATGACCCTGCAGCAGGTTCGGGCTCCTTGCTGTTGCAAGCCAAAAAACATTTTGACAACCATATTATCGAAGAAGGTTTCTTTGGTCAGGAGATAAATCATACCACCTATAACTTGGCGCGTATGAACATGTTTTTGCACAACGTAAACTATGACAAGTTTAATATCGTGCTGGGCGATACGCTCATAAATCCGCAGTTGGGCAACGATAAACCCTTTGATGCTATTGTGTCTAATCCGCCCTACTCCATACAATGGATAGGAAGCGACGACCCTACTCTGATCAACGACGACAGATTTGCACCTGCCGGTGTGTTGGCTCCTAAATCAAAAGCCGATTTTGCCTTTGTGTTACACGCCTTAAGCTATCTATCAAGCAAAGGAAGGGCGGCAATTGTTTGTTTCCCAGGTATCTTTTACCGGGGTGGTGCCGAACAAAAAATAAGAAAGTATTTTGTAGATAACAACTTTGTAGAAACCGTCATCTCTGTAGCGCCCAATCTGTTTTTCGGAACGAGTATAGCGGTAAATATTCTGGTGCTCTCCAAAAATAAGACACACAACACCACGCAGTTTATAGATGCAAGTGGCGAAGGTTTTTTCAAAAAAGCAACCAATACCAATGTGTTGACCGATAAACACATCAGTAAGATTATGAAACTATTTGACAAAAAAGAAGATGTAGATCACATAGCAATCTCGGTTGGGAATGACAAAATTGCGGAAAACGATTATAACCTGTCTGTTACTTCTTATGTGGAGGCAGAGGATACGCGTGCGGTGATAGATATTGAGGAGCTAAATGCAGAGATTGCTAAAACAGTGGAGAAAATTGACAAGCTACGTGCGGATATTGATGAAATTGTAAAGGAGATTGGATAGTGGTTAGTGGTTAGTGGATAGTGGATAGTGGTTAGTGGTTAGTGGTTAGTGGTTAGTGGTTAGTGGTTAGTAAAGTATGAAAAATGATAAAAGATTTTAAAGATTTAATAGTTTGGCAAAAAGCGATGGAGCTTGTAGCTGAAGTATATCTTTTGGTGAAAAAACTTCCTAAAGAAGAACTCTTTGCATTGAGCGATCAAATAAGACGTTCCTCTATTTCTATTCCGAGCAATATTGCCGAAGGACAAGCAAGAAATTCGGTTAAAGAGTTTATTCATTTTCTTGCTATCGCAAAAGGCTCAAAAGCAGAATTAGAAACGCAATTACTTCTTTGTGTCAAAATCAATTATTTAAACAATACTGAAATCGAAAACGTCATCAATCTAATTCAAGAAATAGGCAAAATGCTCAACGCACTCCAAAACACACTAAAAACTAAAATCTAACCTCTAAAAACTCTTAAAAAATGAGTGAAGTGATTATATATACTACTGCCGATGGGTTAACTAAAATAAATGTTCAACTCGAAAATGAGACGGTTTGGTTGACAATTGATCAAATGGCGGAGTTATTTCAAAAAAGCCGTTCTACCATTAATGAACATATTCTTAATGTTTACACCGAAGGAGAATTGTCAGAAAACGATACGAAAAGAAAAATCGGGATTTCCGATTTTTCTACTAAACCCACTAATTTTTATAACCTTGACGTGATAATTTCTGTAGGTTATCGTGTTAAATCCATACAAGGAACCCGCTTTCGTCAATGGGCAACGGCGCGATTGAGAGAGTATATTGTAAAAGGGTTTGCGATGGATGATGAGCGCTTGAAAAACTTGGGAGGCGGAAATTATTGGAAAGAACTGCTAGATCGTATTCGAGATATTCGTTCTAGTGAAAAGGTAATGTACCGTCAGGTGTTAGATTTGTATGCCACTGCTACAGACTATGACCCAAAAAGTGACGAGAGTGCAACGTTCTTTAAAATCGTGCAAAACAAACTGCATTACGCCGCCCACGGTCACACTGCTAGTGAAGTCATTTATATGCGAGTGGATAGCGACAAACCTTTTGCAGGACTCACCAATTTTAAAGGAAACGAACCCACCCAAGCCGAAGCGATGATTGCCAAAAATTATCTGGAAGAAAAAGAGCTAAAAGTGCTAAACAATTTAGTGGCTGCATATTTTGATTTGGCGGAGCTAAATGCCATAGAAGAGCGGGAAATGCGCATGGCCGATTATATTAGAGAGTTAGACACCATTCTAAAATCTGCCGGAAGAAAGATATTGAGCGATGCCGGAGCCATTTCGGCCAAGGATGCAAAAACCAAGGCAACATTAGCATACAGAGATTATAAGAACAAAACGCTTAGTTCTGTAGAGAAAGATTATTTAAAAAGTATTGCTGCAATCGAGAAAACAGCAAAAAAACAGAGTAGAAAAAAATGAGCTATTTAGAGAAATTGTTGGAGGGTGTGGAGGTGGAGTGGAAAAGTTTAAAGGAATTCGCCGATTATGAACAGCCAACTAAGTATTTAGTAAAATCAACTAATTATAATGATAACTTTCCAATTCCAGTTTTAACTGCTGGCAAAACTTTTATATTAGGTTATACTGATGAAACAAAAGGAATTTATAAGGCTTCAGAAACTCCTGTCATAATTTTTGATGATTTTACAACTGCTAATAAATGGGTTGATTTTGACTTCAAAGCTAAATCTTCTGCAATGAAGATGATAACGTCAAAAGATGAGTCTAAAGCTTTATTGAAATATATTTATTATTGGTTAAATACCTTGCCAAGTGGATTAGTGGATGGAGATCACAAACGTCAATGGATTAGTAATTATTCTAATAAACCTATCCCTCTTCCACCCCTTTCCGTTCAAAAAGAAATTGTTCGTAATCTCGATACTTTTACAGAGCTTACAGCAGAGCTTACAGCAGAGCTTATAGCGCGTAAACAACAGTATAGCTATTATAGAGAGGAGTTGTTGAGCTTTGAGGAGGGAGAAGTGGAGTGGAAGACTTTGGGGGAGGTATGTATGTCTATTACAGCAGGAGGTGATGTTCCAAAAAACTCCATTAAGGGTCAAAATTCCCCTACTGACAAGCACCCTTTTCCTATATATGCAAATGCAATTGGAGAAAGAGGGCTATACGGTTTCACTGATGAATATAAGGTTGAAAGTGATGCAGTTACGATTTCGGCTAGAGGTGCGAAAATTGGATATCATACGATAAGGCAAGGTAAATTCACACCCATTATACGTTTAATAACTTTGGTAACGAACAAAAGTATTATTACTACAAAATTTTTAAATTACATATTATATATTACAGAAATTGGGGGAAATGATGGAGGAATTCCTCAACTTACCGTTCCAGCGGTAAAAAAAATAAAAATCCCAATCCCCTCCCTCAAAGAACAAGCCCGCATCGTCTCCATTCTCGATAAATTTGACACCCTCACCAATTCCATTAGTGAAGGTTTGCCAAAAGAGATAGAATTGAGGCAGAAGCAATATGAGTATTATCGGGATAGGTTGTTGACTTTTCCGTCATTGTCTGAAGTATGATTTTTAGGATGCCAAGATGAGAAGATTAAAGAGATAGGATGATGATTCGAAAAAATAACTAAATTTGAAAGATATAATGAAATTGGAAGATATAATAAACTATTAATACGGCTGGATTGCTTCGGGCAAAGCCCTCGCAATGACGTGAATCAAAAACAGTATGAATTCTTTCCGTCATTGCGAGCCCACAGGCGAAGCAATCCAGAAGAACAAAGCAACGCGCTTTTCCGTCATTGCGAGCCCAAAGGCGAAGCAATCCAGTAAAACAACACAACATGATGAAACGAGGAGGGGCAGTATATATTATGGCAAGTAAACGAAACGGGACGCTTTATACTGGTGTTACTGCTGATTTGAAAAGACGAGTTTACGAGCATAAAACAAATTATAATCCTGGAAGTTTTACAGCAAAATACGGATGCAATTTGTTGGCGTATTATCAGGGTTTTCACCGTATTGAAGACGCAATAGCCGAAGAAAAAAGAATAAAAGGAGGCAATAGAAAAAATAAATTGAAATTAATAGAAACAATGAACCCAGAGTGGAAAGATTTATGGGAAGATATAATAAACTATTAATACTGGATTGCTTCGGGCAAAGCCCTCGCAATGACGTGAATCAAAAACAGTATTGAATTCTTTCCGTCATTGCGAGCCCACAAGCGAAGCAATCCAGAAGAACAAAGCAACGCACTCTTCCGTCATTGCGAACCCACAGGCGAAGCAATCCAGTAAAACAACACAATAACGTAAATCAAAAACAGTGTGAATATGACTACCTACAAAACCATCGCAGAATCAAACAATTTCATCGTTCTTGACAAATACACCAAGTATTCAGAGGCGTATGAGGCAGCAGCTGTTTATCAAACAGAATCAGCATTGGAGCGAGAGTTTATTCAAGATTTAATCAATCAGGGATACGAAAACCCCACGCACCTCACTTCTATTGCAGCCATGCTTGTCAATGTTAGAGTGCAATTGCAAATACTAAATAACATGGTGTTTACAGATGCTGAATGGGTACGCTTTGTAGAGGAATATTTGGATAGGCCCAGCGATAATCTTGTGGATAAAACAAGGAAATTGCACGATGATTATATTTACGATTTTGTATTTGACGATGGGCATATTCAAAACATTTACTTGGTGGACAAACAGCACGTTGGTAGGAATAAAGTGCAAGTAATTTCGCAGTTTGAACAGAAGGGGACCAACGCCAATCGGTATGATGTCACTATATTGGTGAACGGCTTGCCTTTGGTGCAGGTAGAACTAAAAAAGCGTGGTGTAGCTATTGGCGAAGCTTTTAATCAAGTGCACCGTTATACCAAGGAGAGTTTTAATAGCAATACTTCGTTATTTAAGTTTTTGCAGATTTTTGTTATCTCCAACGGTACAGATAGCCGTTATTTTGCCAACACAGTAGAGCGAAATAAAAACAGTTTTGATTTTACCATGAACTGGGCAAGAGCAGACAATACGCTCATTAGAGACCTGAAAGATTTTACGGCCACATTTTTTGAGAAACAGACCCTTTTAAATGTGCTGCTCAATTATTCGGTATTCGATACAAGTGATATACTACTGGTGATGAGGCCCTATCAAATTGCAGCTACAGAAAGAATCTTGTGGAAAATAGAAAGTTCCTACCAGGCAAAAAATTGGTCTAACCCAGAGAGTGGTGGTTATATTTGGCACACAACGGGTTCGGGTAAAACGCTCACCAGTTTTAAAGCGGCACGACTTGCCACACAATTGGATTTTATTGATAAAGTATTCTTTGTGGTTGACCGTAAGGACCTGGATTTTCAAACCATGAAGGAGTATCAACGTTTCTCTCCGGATAGTGTGAATGGCTCGGACAGCACTGCAGGCTTGAAGCGGAATATTGAAAAGGATGACAATAAGATTATCGTTACCACCATTCAGAAATTGAATAATCTGATGAAAACCGAAAATGATTTAGCCATTTATCAAAAGCAGGTGGTTTTTATTTTCGACGAAGCCCATCGTTCTCAATTTGGGGAAGCTCAAAGGAATCTTAAAAAGAAATTTAAAAAGTATTATCAATTTGGTTTTACAGGAACACCTATTTTTGCTCAAAATGCTTTAGGCTCCGAGACCACAGCAAGTGTATTTGGTCGCGAATTGCATTCGTACGTTATTACAGATGCCATTAGAGATGAGAAAGTGCTCAAGTTTAAAGTAGATTATAACGATGTACGTCCACAATTTAAAGGCATAGAAACAGAAATAGATGAAAAAAAGCTAAGTGCTGCTGAAAACAAAACAGCTTTGCTTCATCCTGCTCGTATAAAAGAAGTTTCTCAATACATTTTACAGAATTACCGACACAAAACACATAGAACCAAGGGTGGCGCCAGTGGCTTTAATGCCATGTTTGCAGTGAGTAGCATAGATGCAGCAAAGCTTTATTATGAGGAATTTAATAATTTACAAAAGGATAGCGATAAGCCATTAAAAATAGCGACGATTTTCTCTTTTGCAGCCAACGAAGAGCAAAGTGCTATAGGTGAGATATTGGATGAAAGCTTTGAAACTTCTGCCATGAACAGCAGTGCAAAAGAGTTTTTATCTAAAGCCATCCAAGACTATAACAACCTATTTAAAACCAGTTTTGGTGTTGAAAGTAACGCATTCCAAAACTATTATCGAGATCTGGCAAAACGTGTAAAAAATAAAGAAGTTGACCTACTAATTGTTGTAGGCATGTTCTTAACAGGATTTGATGCACCTACACTCAACACGCTTTTTGTAGATAAAAACTTGCGCTATCATGGTTTAATGCAAGCTTTTTCGCGTACCAACCGTATTTTTGGCGCTTCCAAAACCTTTGGTAATATTATTACCTTCCGCGATTTGGAAAAAGCTACCATTGATGCCATTACATTATTTGGTGACAAAAACACCAAGAATGTAGTTCTTGAAAAGAGCTATAAAGAATATTTGGAAGGCTTTACGGACATTGTTACCGGAGAAGCGAGAAGAGGTTATACAGAGGTGGTGAAGGAACTCAGTGAGAGGTTTCCACATCCTGACGAGATAGCTACCGAGGCAGATAAAAAGGAGTTTGCAAAACTCTTTGGAGAATACCTGCGTGTAGAAAACATACTTCAGAATTACGACGAATTTGTGCATCTTAAAGCACTTCAAGAGATAGATGTAAACGATAAGGAGGCTGTTGAGACCTTTAAGGAAAAACACTTTGTAACCGATGAGGATATTACCGCCATGCAAAAGATTGAAGTGCTGCCCGAAAGAACGGTGCAGGATTATCGGTCTACCTATAATGATATTCGCGAATGGTTAAGAGTGCAGAAAAAAGGAGAACAACCACAAGAATCAACTATAGATTGGGACGATGTGGTCTTTGAAATTGATCTGCTCAAATCGCAAGAAATAAACCTCGATTACATACTTGAATTGATTTTTGAGCACAATAAAGAGACTAAAGATAAAGTGTCTTTAACGGAAGAGGTTCGCAGAGTGATTCGAGCAAGTATAGGCAACAGAGCAAAAGAGAGTCTAGTAGTAGATTTCATTAACGATACCGACCTTGACAGCATACAAGATAAAGCGAGCATTATAGATGCGTTCTTTTCCTATGCTCAAGAAAAACAGAAGGCGGAAGCTATGAAATTAATTGCAGAAGAAAATCTAAATGACGAAGCGGCAAAGCGTTATATTACCGCTTCCTTAAAGCGGGAATATGCCAGTGAAAACGGGACAGAACTGAATGCCATTTTGCCAAGAATGAGTCCCTTGAACCCTCAGTATTTGACAAAAAAACAGAGTGTGTTTCAAAAGATAGCTTCGTTTGTGGAGAAATTTAAGGGTGTGGGGGGAGAGTTTGAATAGATTACACCTCGGAATAATATATTATTTGATTTATAATGAAGCTGATGTTTTAATCAATATCTGAATTTCAAAATCATTAAAACACAATTTTATTAGTTGAATGTGTATCACTCATACTTACATAAAATTCAATAGAGCATTGATAAAGTGCCTTTATATAAATTATTTATATCTTTATTTCTTTTAATGGATTTTATTAAGTATTTTTGGAATGTAATATTTTAAGCATATCAATTCACTGAGTATACACACACTTCCAAACATATTGTATATACGAATGTATTAAGGAGTGAGCTATGTAAACTAAACGTTGGCAGCAAGGCAAGGACAAGACCCAAATTCAAGTAGAACAAGTAAACAATGACAATAGAACAAATAAAAGAGCAATTATCTAATCGATTTGTTGGCATCTTAGCTGCAAATAGAGGTTTTGCCATAGATAAACCAGAAATTGATTTGGGAATTGATTATCAATTAAAGAAAATCTTTAATTATACACTTCCTAATGGTAAAAATAGATTAAGTGTAGATAGTCGATATATTGATATTCATTAAAAGCAACGACAGAGAATACAATAGTCGAAGAACAAGATTCGATAAAATATGACTTAGAGGCAAAAACATACAATGATTTAATTCATAGACTTAAAAATGGAATCGCACCATTGATACTAATATTATTTGTTTTACCCTCTGACCAAAACGATTGGGTAGATATTGATGAAACAGAATTAAAAATAAGACGAAATGCATATTGGTATATTCCAACAGACAATTCTGACTTTACAGAGAATGAGTACCGCATTAGTGTAACTATACCTAAAACGAATAGACTTGGAATAGATTGCTTTAACGATTTACATCAACAACTTTATAAATAAATCCTGCTATGATAGAAAATATTATAACCTTTTTGGAAAGTCGTGGTTGGAATATTGTTAAACAAACTAAAAGATTTATTGAATTAAGTCCTCCATCCGAATTCGATATTAATGAAGGATTCAGAATACATGTTCCTGTTAATATAGATAGAATTGATGCAAATAATTTTCTTGATAACTTACTTGAAATTATAAGTGAATTCTATTCACTAACAGTGGATGATTTAAGTGTATTACTTAAGGCAGATAATTCAGTGCTAAAAGTACGTTTGTATGATAAAGAAACAGAAGAAGGCAAGATTCCATTGATAAGATTTGAAGAACTCGTTGATAGGATTAAACAAATTTTATCTGATACAGCAAGTTTTGTGATTGATCAAAGCGTTACATCTACTAGGACACCAGATGAAGTAGCTCGTTATCTTAATCTCTGTAATTTTATGCAAACTGAAAGAGGAAGTTTCATAGCTAAAATTCAATTACCGTCAAAAGAATTAATAAAAGACAAAGAACTCTTTGACAGAGAGGAAGTTTATTCGGAGGATATTAATAATAAACTTATAGAAGTCATGTCTTTTGTAAATGACAATATACTTGAAGGGGAGGTTAATGTAACAGAAGAATATTTAATAGAAAATGAGAATAGAATTAATATTAAGCTATTTAAAAATATACATTCACTTTATCAAAAAGTTGATATCAAAGGGTTTGATTTTTCTGTACATAATAAAAAGTCTAGTACTACAATAAGCAATAGCAATATTACAAAGCAAAAATTATATAAGTTAAATAACTTTGTAGAGCAAATTGAAGCAAACTCATTTGAGATTGATAATTTTTCATTTTCAGGGATTATAACAACTTTGAAATCAAATGACCCTGATGGATTAAAGAATAATGTTACGTTCATAGCACTTCATGAAAATATGCCCATAGTTGTAGCGGCAACCCTCAATAGCGAACATTATAAAGAAGCAATTGAAGCACATAAGCTAAAACAAAACATAATGATTTCTGGTCTTGCAAAGAAAACTAAGACTAGAGCAAGATTTATAGAAATTACAGATTTTACTATAGAAGAATAAAGCCTAGCTGCCAACAATGAATAAAAATAATAACCGAGGCAGTAGTAAATTCAAGGGTTGTATCACGCTTCCACCTTCTTGTAATTTGACAGGAATGTGCCATGCAATCGGCTACTGTTTCTACACTTAACGTTACCCACAAGCTAAACAAATCAACAAACAATGGCATTAAACAGAGACAATTTCACTACTAAAACAGTAGATATACTTGCTAAAAGAGTTGGGTATTTATGTTCAAATCCAAACTGTCGAAAAGCTACAGTCGGACCTAATTCAGCAAAAGATAAAGCTAAAATAGTGGGAGTTGCTGCACACATAACCGCTGCTTCCGCTGGAGGCCCTAGATACAATAGAACTTTAACTATAGAACAAAGGAAAGATATTGAAAACGGAATTTGGCTTTGTGTCAATTGTTCAACACTAATAGACAAAGACCCAGACGCATTTCCTATTAAAATACTAAACGATTGGAAAGAGTTTTCTGAAAATGAAATGAACAAACAATTGTTAGGCGTCGAATTGAAAACAGAAAGACCTTTTATAGAAGCTGACCTAATCTGGTCGAATAGCCAAAGGTGGAATAAAGGACATAGTTATAAAAATAAAGAGCTTTACGGAAATGTAATTGTTCTTGGAAAAAATAAGCCAATAATCATTTGGAATTTGGTTTGGAACTTTAAAATTGCACTTTACAATAATTCAAGATTTCCCGCTTTTAATATAAGAATAGAGCAAATTGCTGGAACAAATTTCAGCTCAATTGATTCACTTTATAAAATAAACAATTTACCACCTTTTGCAGATTTAGAATTAAGAGCAAGTTTTGAAGATTATTTAGAAGGAACCAATCTTGAGGCTGACGAATTGATAAAACCTAAAGTACCCGAAATTATTCAAGGACTTCAAATGTGAATGACTTATAATGATGAAAATGGAAAAGAACACGCAACTATATTCACAATAAACGGAGAAGAATTTAATAACGAACGAGCATAAAGTCAGTGGATAACACCGTGCATAAGCTATGGATTGGTGAGTGCCTACTTGGAAAGTCCTGTGGATTTTCCAAAGCCAGTTTTTATCTGGACATTTTCGTTCTATTACACTCCACAGCTCATATACATAAACGTTAGCGATAATTATAGAACGGCCTAGAACATCGACAACTCTCAATAAAATTAATATAAACAACTTCAAAAAGATTAAAAAAATAATTAGTTACTTTGAAGAGATTCTTTAGATTTTGCAATATAGTTATTTAACATAAATCTTTTTATCTGATACATTTATTGATACACCAAGATGCAACTGTTTGATATACAGCATACGTGTTGGTTCCTCCAATATTCTTTATATGTGCTGGTTCTAGCATTAATAAAACACAGTTTAGAATCGTATAAAACGTTGAAGTTATTCCAATGGTGTCATAGATTAAAGAGTTTGATTTAATAGAATAAAACTACAAATTCAGCACTTCAAAAATTATAGAGTACGAAAAGTAATGAGCCGATTAATTATTTTAATCGGCTCATTATTTTATGTATATTTGAGTCGAATAACTAAACTAATCGGCTCATGAAATATATTTGGCAATTGGCAGACTTTCCTAAATTTAAATACAACGCTACTAAACTATTAGCTTTAGTGGAGGAGAGTGTGGTATTGATAGGAGAAGTGAGAGGGATAACAAAGGGCTTTAGTGATGCACTGCAAGAAGAAGTTTCGGCACAAGTGATGCTCTCAGAAGCAATTAAGACTTCTGAAATTGAAGGAGAGTATTTTAGTCGTGAAGATGTGATGTCTTCTTTAATGATGAATCTAGGCTTATTAAACTATGTATTACCTAGCAAAAATAAAAAAGCAGATGCGATAGCTCAATTGATGATTGAAGTGAGAAAAAATTACAATGAGCCTCTAACGCTTGAAATGATTTTGAATTGGCATAAAACTTTAATGAATCATCAGAACAATGTCAGTAGTGGAGCATTGCGAAGCAGTTCTGAGCCTATGAAGGTAGTATCGGGAAGATATGGTGATATTAAAGTACATTATGAAGCCCCACCCTCTAAAGACTTACCGCTATTGTTGGAGCAGTTTTTCCAGTGGTATAGAAGTTTTGAGGAATCAACTTTAGGTGCAATAGGTGAAGCAATTATCTTATCGGGTTTGGTGCATCTTTATTTTGAAACGCTACACCCATTTGAAGATGGCAATGGTAGAATTGGTCGTGCTATTAGCGAGAAGGTATTAGCAGAAAAATTGCAGAGTCATCTATTTATTAGTCTATCTTCATCGATTGAAAAAAATAAAAGTTCGTATTATGATGAAATAAAAAAAGTGCAACGCAATTTAGAAGTGACAGATTGGTTGGTGTATTTTATTGATATATTGATACAAGCCTTAAAAGAAACGGTAGAGGTTGTGCAATTTGTGCGGAAGAAAACAGAGTTTTATGACCGATACAATGCAGCCTTAAATGAACGACAAAGAAAAGCAATAAATAAAATGTTCAATCAAGGTGTATCAGGTTTTGAAGGTGGTATGACAGCTAAGAAGTATATATCTATAAATAAAACCACAAAATCGACTGCAACACGCGATTTGCAAGAGCTGGTAGATATAAATATTTTTGTGAGAAAAGGAGCAGGTCGGTCTACCTCTTATGATTTGAATTTTGAGTAACAGACCGTAATAATGATTCAATTTCCATATAATGGAAAACACCCAACCTCACACTTTTGAGTGTAAAATTGGGTGTAGTACTTATAAAACACTGATTATCAGCGTTTATTGTGGAGCTGGAGGGACTTGAACCCTACTCTATAAACTGTTCAAATATAATCGTTTACCATTATGCATATACCCTGGTGTACGAATTGGGAAATCTTAAAGCTAATGCAATTTTGTATGTATTGTCTACCTTATGTCTGCATGTAACTCAGGTTCAAATATAATACTTTTTTTTGTATATACAAATATACTGTAAATCAATTACATACCTGAGGTGCAAGGTGCAAGGTCTATATATAGACACTTGCACCTTGCACCTCAGGGTAATAGATTATTTGATTTAAAATAAAGCTGATGTTTAAATCAATATCTAAATTTTAAAATCATTAAAAACACACCTTTTAAGTTGAATGTGTATTATTTTATATGATATATCATTCAATAGAGTATTGATAAAGCAACTCAATTTAAACTCTTTGATATATTTACTTCATTTAATGGGTTTTATTGCTTACTTTTGGTAATAATTTAAATAAATAACAATTTATTTAATATAACCTCCGATTTCAAGTTGTATAAAAAGATGAATTGAGAAATAAGTTACGTATAGTAAACGTTAGGGCTTATTCATTAAACACTGATTATCAACAAATAAGCATTATGAGTAATAATAAAACACATACCGAAAAAACTGCTGCAGAATCAAAATCGATTGGTTTTGATTACCAATATTATTTTTTCTTGTGGAAAGTCCTTTTGTTGCAACCACATGAATCTGTTGGATTGGAAGTTAAAGACGATATACATACTGATTTGAACAACAATCATCAAGTACTTTATCAGTTAAAGCATACTATAAAGAAAAATACAGATGGCTCTATTGCAAATCTGACTACCTCAGATTTAGACATGTGGAAAACATTCTCAAACTGGTCGCAGATCATTAGCGATAAAAATGATTCAAGAGGCACAAAACTAGTTCAACTTAGCTTTATTGAAAAGACAAGTTTTGTTTTGGCAAGCAACAAATCGTCAAATAACTCAAATAAAGTTGTCGGTATAATTAGTGAACTTCAAAGTGGAACGAAAAATGAAAGCGATGTACGGTCTTATTTCATCACCTTAGCTAAAAAAACTACCAACGAAGATTTAAAAGGTTATATTAAAGATGTTTTAAATTTGGACAAAGAGGTTTTACTACAATTTTTATTAAATACGTTTTTTCACTTGGACGATGATGATATCATTACAAAGTGCAAAGTGGCTGTTAAGTCTAAAATGATTCCTCAGAATAAAATTGAGCAAGCATTTAAAATGATAGATTCGACTTTACGCTCCGAAAATTTTCTTCAAATCAAGAATAAAATCAAAATTGAAATTTCATTTGATGAATTTTATAAAAAATATAGACGATATTTTGACATTTTCAGAAATGACACTTTAATTGTTCAAGAATACAAAGGAGTACTTCCAGATAAATTGGAAGATCAGATTTTCATCAAACAACTGCTAGAAATTGGGTTTGTAGAAAGTGATGATTTTGATCAAATAAGTCGATTAACTCTATTCAAGCTTAAATTATTAAATAATCTTGAGGAATGGAAACGTAAAGGTGAAATCACGGATATAGAGATAAAGCGTTTCAAAGAAAACGCTTATAATTTATGGGATACTGAATTTCGTTTACAGCATATGGGAACTTTTTCAGAAGAAGAATATAATAATAAAGGCATTGAGGTTCTGCGTTGTATGTTAAAATACCCCTTTAAACTAAGTGGGCAAGAACTTGATGTTGATATGTGCAATGGGAAGTTTTATTCGCTTTCGGACGAGCCAATAATAGGTTGGCGGAAAGATTGGAAAAAGCATAATAAATGAAAGTAGACTATAATAATATTGGTATAGGAGCCCTAGCTATTGGCTTTGTATTAAGCATAAATAATGAGTTGTCACTATCTAAAACGACTTTAATATTGCCATTCATCACACATACTGAATGTCTAAATTATTTGGCTAGAGCGACCACTCAGGCAACTAGTATTGAAAAACTAATTGCGGAGAGGACTAGTTATTTTTCAAATTTCAACGCTAGATATTATGATACATTATGTCTGTCATTTTCATCGATCCAATACTTAACCGAAATGGGTTATGCTCAACTCAAAGGAGACATGCTTTTAAAGATAAAACCATTTGAATATAACGTTAAAATGGGTACTAGAGCTAAAAAAATATTTCAATCTGCTAATAATGTCTCAGCATTACTTTTAGATAATGATGAAAAACTATACTTAAATTTAAGAGTTCAATTATGAATTTCAATATAAATAAAATTATCCTGTGGCTTAATAACGGAAAAATCAGAAAGATTGAATTCAAGCCAAACAAAGTTAATTTAATCACAGGTGGAAGTCATACAGGCAAAAGTGCTATTCTTGAAATTGTTGATTATTGTTTATTCTCAAGCAAATCTCGGATTTCAGAAAGTATCATAAACGAGAATGTTTTGTGGTATGGAATAAATATTTCGGTGAATGATAAAAACTATACAATAGCTAGGGAATCTCTGTCAGAAGGAAAAGTATCTGGTAAATACTATTTTTCTTCCTTGGGTGAAATACCTTTAATTGTGATCTCAAACAATTCGGAAAATGCCGTAAAATCTATTTTAGAAACAGAGTTCAAAATAGATAGAGATGCAAAATTCCCAACAAGCTATGGGAGTAATTACATTAAGGCGGGTACTAAGATTTCACTACGGTACTTTTTAATGTTTAATACTATATCAGGAAATATTATTGAAAATGATGAAGGTGTATTTTTTGATAAACAAAATGATATCAGATATAAAGAGGCACTTCCTCGAATATTCGATCTAGCGTTGGGTATAGAAACAGTTGAGAATATTTTGAAAAGCGAAAAAAAAGCTGAATTAGAGAATCAATTAGCCAAACTTATCAGGAAGAATAAAGCTATATCATCAAAAGCTTCAGACTTTAGTCAAGAGCGCGTTGAAATTTTACAAAAAGCCAAGGAGTATAACGTGGTCAGGGATGATGTTAAAGTTGATGAAGTAATCGATGAACTAAGCAAAGCAATTCAGGGATTTGAAACTGAACCAACTTCAAATTCGGAAAAAGAAAAATTAGAATCATCATTTTATTCTCTACAAAGAAAAATACGAAATCTAAAACAGTTCTATTCAGAGTACAATAAGTATAAAAATTCTACTAAGATACTTGTTGATAGTCTTAAACCAATTGAGTTTCTAAGAGAAAAAGATTCAGAAATCATAAAAACCTCAATCTTTGAGCAGCTTGTATATTCCTACACTAAAGATTTAACTAAAATCCGCAAGTCATATAGCAAAAATACTCCAATAGACAGACAGGTTAATGATAACGTCAAGGATTTAGAAAAAGAACTAGAAATAATAAAAACAAAATTAAACCTACTTCCTAAAGAAAATAAGAGTTTTCAAAGTGAAAGAGAAAAATATTTCTTTTTAGGTCAAGTGAAATCAAAACTCGAAATATTTTCAACAGATTCTTCCTCTGTTTTAACATCATATGATGAAGAAATTGGAGCCATACAAGCCGAAATAGAGCATTTAATTATTGTAAATACTGAGGAAAAAAGAGAGTTAACAATAAAGTTGACTGAAGAAATTATAAGTGAATACATAAAAGAATCCGATAAAGCTCTAGCAAATTATTCAACCTACCAACCTGTCTTTGACTATAAAAACAAAACATTGCTTTTGCGGAAGCCGAAGACCTCTTACATAGAAAATGTTGGCAGCAGTTCTAATCATATGTTTCTTCACTTGTTTTTCTCGCTTGCAATGCATGAAGTCATATTTCAAAATCAGTCACCATATGTTGCTCCTTTCCTAATCTTAGACCAGCCCAGTAGACCTTATTACGGTACGAACGGACAGAGAAAAACGGATGACCCCGAGAGCGATGACTACAAAATAAAAAAAGCATTTGAGTTGCTTGACAGATTTATAGAAACAAGAAAAAGCAATAATGGAAATTTTCAAATGATTGTTTTAGAGCATATTCCTATTGAAACTGTAACTAATTTAAAAAACATTCATATTGTTGAAGAATTCTTTGATGGTAATGCATTAATCCCAAAAACATATATTGAATAAGAACAAGCCATAAGATCGTTAGCAGAAAGTTTAAAAGAAAATGCATTAAAACAAAAACATGGAAAAAAGAACAGAAGGAGCCTGGCTGATAAACCACACAAAAAAGCTCAATGACATTAAAGACACATATGAATTTGAAGACATAGAGCTTGCAGGAAAGTGTGGCGTTTTTCTATCTAATTTAGCTGCGTCAGATGAACAAAGCGACCTCAATGCTGATATAGTAAATGCTATTGCCAAGGTGTCAAATGTCAAAAAAACAGAAATTGATACAATCAAAGCAAAACTTGAAGAAGCTAGACTAATTGAAACTTCCAAAAATGGTTCTATTTCTGTTTTGGGAATTACTACTTCAACTGTATTGACACACACCGCAGATATTTTTGAAAGTGGCAGTCCATCTAATTACCAAAAAGCCGCAATTGGACTATCTGACAACATTTCAGATTTACCAAAAGGAGAAAAGATTCTTACAGAATATATTTCAGACACCTACAAGTTGTCATCAACTGAAACGGGAGACCTTTTTATGCAAGCTGAAGATATTGGCTTTATTGATTATGAAAAACTTGATGATAGCAGTAAATTTTATTTTAATGGCAATCTGTTCCGTAGAGAAGGAGTAGAAAAAACAAATGCAGTTTTATCTTCTTTGGAACCCGAAGATACAAGAAAGATAAATGAACTAGACCAAATATTGACATTTCAAGGTTGTGTAACACTTGAAAAAGGTAAATCAATTTTAGGAGACACACTTATTTCAAAACTCCAGGCAATAGGAATGTATGATTTTAATGAAGTAAGCAATTTAATGGAAACAAGAACATTTATTACTAAACCATCAGCATTCTCTAAATATGGTAATCCTTTTGAAGAAGATGCTCTTGATTTGGCTAAAGCGTTTGTCTCATCACTTTATTACGGTATGACCTTTAGTTCACAAGATCGAGGAAAAATAACTATGCTTAAAGCACTTCTAAGTAAACTTGTAAATGGCTACGAAGTAGGACCGGCAACAGCGATTGGCGAAGATTATAAATTATTGGAACTTAAAAGAGTAATTCAAATTCGAAGAGAACCAAATACTACAAGGTATCATATGAAACTTCTAAAGAAAGATATTGGTGCATTAGCAATGCAAGTTTTGGAAATTGGCGATACCTCAGAACAAACTTTAATCACTTCAAATATTTATACAGGAAGTGTAACCAATTACATTGGTCCTGAACATAAAAGATATTCAAACCGAAAAAAGCAAAGTCAACAATCAAAAAAATCTGTGGCAGAACTTTTAAGAACATTCAGAAGCTAATGGAAAAAGAACAAAATATTACAAAAGGCGAACTTATGGAAGAATTGATTCGAAATTACTTTCTCGATTCGGGTTACTATGTTGTTCGTGGAGTAAAATATAGATATGAAAGTAACGACATAACTGACGTAGACCTATTCTTATATGGAAGGTCGTCCAGTATAACTAGACAAAGAATAAACATAGATATTAAAAATAAAAAATCACCTCAAGCATTTGAGCGTATTCTGTGGGCTAATGGATTAAGAGAGTTATTAGGCTTTGATAGCTGTATAGTTGCAACAACAGACCAACGACCCGTGATACATAAATTTGGACAAAGACATAAAACCATAATTTTAGATGGAGCATTTCTTGCCAAAATGCGTTCTAATTCATATCCTAACAGACTTACAGAAGAAGAATTAACTTCCAGATTTGCTAAACATAAGAGTTATAAAATGTTCGGAAATAAGGATTGGAGACATATTTATGAAGAATCTAAATCTAAAATTTTAACCGAACAAGACTTCGCAGGGTTCAATTCAGAGCTAGCTTTTCTAGGTTACTTCATTGAAAAAATTGTTACTGACTCACAAAAAAGAGAAGACGCAACTAGAATGACATATCTGATTGTCTCACACCTTTTGATAACTATTGATTTTATAATTAAGGATATTGCCTTTCTTGATAATTCTGACCGGGAAAGAAAATTATCGGATGGTTTTAAGTTTGGAAACTTGGGTAAAGATGGAGTTGATAAAATAATTTCAATGGCAGTCCAAATTTCAGGTAATAAATCAGCAAATTCATTTTTAAAATCCTTGGATAGTATTCCAACTGACATACTTAGGGATTTTTTTAGCAAAAATGAAAACACTAAGAATTTGTTTAATTGGGCACGGGATTTTGAACGTATTGGATTTAATAGAGAATTCATAAATCCAGAAAATATTGATACTCCATTAAAAGGATTTATTTCTCTATTACTTGACTTCTTTGGAATTGCAAGAAAAAATTTTTTTGAGTTATTTGCTAAAAAAACACAAATGACGATACCGTTGACAGACTCTAATAATAAAGAGAAGAAGTAAAGGAAAACTTAGGGCCAAAAAATAAAACCTAAGCGGTCTAAAAACCCAGCAATGAGTCACAGTTGAAATACATTCCGCTAAAATTGAGATGGCTATTTACTTGTCAAGGTATTTGCTTGAATTTAGAAAAAAGTTATATGATGCAGTTTTCTGATGAAAAGATATGTTTAATCTTTTTTGGATAGTAACAGTTCTAAGAATGAGTATTTTATTTTCAAAATATTCGATTTAAGGCAAACCGTTCTATTCTTCAGGGAAATGAAATTGTTTAAAATGTTGTATCTTATTACAATAATGTTAAAAAATGAAGACGGTAAATGTTAACTTTAACAGTTGGCAAAAGGAGGTTATTTTACTAACTGCATAGTGCTTTTGTTAAAAATACTCTATTTATAAACATCAATGCTGTTAAGCTTTTTCAAAAGCTATCGAGCTGTTTATTTCTCATTGAAGTTTTTTATTTAGAGAATTAACAGCTTCTCTTTAGGCACAAACTGTAGTGCTAGGAGACGCATTAACAATCTCTATACAAATTCTTCAAATTGAGAAATAAATGATATTGAACAGTTCTACTTTGAATTGCAAACTCCTGACTTCGACACTGGGACACCCTAAATATCTTTCCAAAATTTCTCCTCGAAGAGTGGAGCTATTAATTTGTACTTAGAGGTTATCAACATTGTTTTGCTAATGGTCTCTCTACTTTTGGGTAATTTAATTTTCAGCGTAGTGATTGTTTTTGCAATATCTAAAACTCTATCCACACTCAAATCAATGCCATTTATCTTCAGTCTCCTTTCAAGCTCTTTATAGATTTTATATGCTACAAAACAAATACAAACATGCGCCTCTATTCTTCGTTGGATATAACGGTTTGATTTGTGCCAGTGATTTCGGTCTATGGGTGCCACCTTTTCCGGTTCAAACCGTGCCACTTTTTACGGTTCGATTTGTGTCACTTTGAAAAGATCAAGTTATCTTGTCTCTAAAAAAGGGATTTGATATGGCAAACAAACTTGATCCTATGGATATAAAACAAATTTTAGTTTTGATTAAAGACGGTTTTAGTAACCGCAAGATTGGTGTTACGCTTGGTATATCTCGTAATACTGTTAATAACTATGCGTAGCAGTTTAACTCAAGTGGTTTCAGCATTGGTGAGTTGCTAAACTTTGATGAAATTCGTTTAAACGAACTTTTCACTAGTAAAACCACTATTGACACTAATCGTCATGATGATTTGATGCGCTACTTTGAACGCATTAATGCAGCTCGCAATCATCCCGGTTTTACGTTTCAGTATCACTACAATGAGTATGTTAGCAATGCTAGCAATCCCTACAGTTATACGCAGTTTATGGAGCATTATCATCGTAAATATGCTCGTATTAAAGGTTCTTTGAAGCTTGAGCACCTTGCAGGACATGAGATGTTTGTTGATTTTGCCGGCAAGAAACTGGAGATAGTAGATAAAGATACTGGCGAGATAAAGCCAGTTGAAGTCTTCGTGTCAATATGACCCTGTAGTCAATATACATATGTGGAAGCCTGTAACAGTCAGAACCGTAATGACTTTATAAGTTGCTGCATCAATGCATTACACTTTTATGGCGGTGTTCCTAAGGCAATCGTATCAGACAACCTAAAGTCTGCCGTTACAAGAGCTAGTAAATATGAACCTATTATTAATCGTAGCTTTAAGGATTTTGCCAATCATTATGGTTGTGTTATAAATCCTACAAGAGTATATGCTCCACAGGATAAGGCTTTGGTGGAAAATGCGGTACACCTTACCTATCAAAGAATATATTACCCACTACGAGAGATTACATTCTTCTCCATAGAAGAGCTCAACAGGGAGATCAGGCGGTTGCTTTCAGAATACAACAAACTGCTCTTTAAACGTAAAGAAGCCAGTAGACTAGAGCTTTTTCAAACAATAGAACGTGAGTATCTAAAGTCATTACCCGCTCAGGGTATCAGATAAAAGACTACCGTAGGGCAAAGGTTCAGAAAATGGGGTATGTCTATTTTTCACCCGATAAGAGTTACTATAGTGTACCATATCGTTATATAGGCAAACAAACTCAAATACATTATACCCAAAAGCATATAGAGGTATATTACAATCATCAGCGCATAGCCATACATCAAAGGAATTACGCTACAGGCAGCTATAATACCAACACGGATCATCTGAGCAGTACGCACCAATCATATCTGGGTTGGAACCCTGATTACTTTAAAAATAAAGCAGCAGCGAAACTGCCCATAAAATTTACATGATTAGATGTCTTGTCTGTATAGAAATCAAAGAAGCCTAGATATACAGGCTTTGCTTAAGATTAGAAAACATTTTCAGCAGACTAAATAAATCAATTGCACATACCAAAAAAAGAGAAACAGTTTCAGCAATTAGGTGCAACTTATGAAGTGAAAAGTTTAGCCTATACACACACTATCCAGATTAAAGCATAGAAGTTTAAAAGTAACCAGAAGTATTCTTTGGAGCCAGCCCCTATTTAAAAGTGCGAGTTGTAAAACAAGGCTTGGTTGTAACACGAGCAACGAATCCATGTGACTGAGGATTATTAAAACTCTCCATTCGGTCCTAATCAAATTTTATAATTATTGCATTTGCTTGTTTGTAAAAGAGGATTCATCTGTTAATAAATTGTCTAATTACTCTATTATATTTTCAATAATATCCTCCAAATTTATTTGGATTTATATTAACAATCTTATTATAGTACTTATCATGTAAAGTATATTGAACAACAACTTTATATTGCGAAAGAGTTTCTACAATTTCTTGATAAGTACCATAAATTGTAATAGGATTGAATAGTATTTTGAAAGATTCGTTAGAAAGATCTCTATTTTCGGGAGCTGTCATTTCTAAAATTACATCATCAGATCTCAATAAAAAGACTGAGTTTATAAATATGTTGTTTTTAACTGGGTTAGTGAACTTACATCCAATAGTATATATAAAGTACCCAGATGAAGAAATTCCTTTTTGTGGATTAGAAACCAATGTTACAGCATCCTGTATATCTTTCACATCAACGGTACAATTCACGCTTTTTAAACCATCTGATGATATAGCAGTAATAATTGCAGACCCATAATTATTGGACTTAATTAATGCGCTATTTGTGCCAATGCCATCTCCTGTTACTTCTGCCACATTAGGATTGGAACTTGACCAAGTGGCATTAGTGTATGCTTTGTTTAATGTTAGATGGTTTACCCAAATTAGATTTTCATTGCCAGGCAACATCACTATTGATTTATCCGTCAATACTAAACCTTTTACAATAACACTAACCACGCATATTGCTTTGAAATTTCCATCTTCTGATATTGCTGTAATCTCACATGTACCTTCATCAACTGCAATAACCTCACCATCTTCATTTACGGTTGCAATAGACGTATCAGAACTGTTCCATTTTAAATTTTTATTGGTTGTGTTTGAAGGGATAAACTCAACAACTAGTTTCTCAATGTCGGTAATTTCTAATGTAATTGAGCTTTTATTTAGCTTAATTCCAGTTGCTTTGATTGGTTTCACTATAACCTTGCAAATAGACTCAAGTGCATTACTCGTTGATACTTTCACAGTAGTTTCTCCAACCGATATCGCTTTAATATTACCTTGTTGATCAATACTTGCAATGCTTTCGTCTTCTGATTTCCAAACAACACTTTTATCTGTTGTATTATCAGGCAGAATAGTGAATTCTAATTTTAGACTTTCACCCAATTGCATCTCAATCTCACTTTCATTAAAAGATATTTTCTCAGTTAAAACAGGAGCTATAGTCACATTACATTTAGAGCTTAGTGTTTTATCAACTGTAGTTACGGTTACTACGGCTTCTCCAATACTGAGTGCCTTAATTTCGCCCATATCATTAACAGAAAGGATATCGTTCTTATCTGTTTGCCAAATATATTTTGGCGATGGTAAATGTGATGGAGTGTGTTGGATTTTGAATTGATGTGTCTCGTCGATTCTTAATGACAACGTGGTTTCACTAAGAGAAATACTTTGAACAACTTCTGGAACACTCGTTTCGTCCTTTGAACAAGTTGCAAATAAAGAAACTATTAAGAACAGAAAAAAAAGCTTTTTCATTGTAATGGGTTTAAATAATTAACTGATAAATACAAAAATAACATTAAATTTCTGAACTGCCCTACACTCATAATAAATTAACACTTTCTTTTATAATTTGTTGAATTCCTATAGCTCCAAAAATAAAGAATATTTGAAACATGGATGGAAGGATCACGAGTTGATCGTAATTTTGTGATTAGTATTATAAATCAGGATTGGCCAAAAAAGGTAGAAGATTATTCAAGGAAGCCATACATAAACGATATGAGAACCTTCCACAAAAATGGAGACTTCTCCATGGTTGAAAAATCAAGATGACATGTTGAAACTAAATCTAGGATATTTGAAAATGGATTTTGACCGGCTTTGCAATGCACATTGGGATTTATTTCAAATAAAAAATCTCTTAACCGACTAGAGGGAGTATCTTTGGTCAGGAAATGAATTTTAGCTTATACACACTCACGATCAAGATAAAAAGCATAGAAGTTTAAAAGGAATCAGAAAATTCTTTGAAGTCCCCCCTCATATGCGCCAACAAAAGCCACCCCCAGCCATCTTAAGCCACATTTAAAACCCTATTCATAATCTATTTATATTTGCCGAAACAAATATAAATCAGATTAATTATGAAAAGGAAAATTCATCTATTAGCAGCTGTTTTCTTCACAGCACTCTCCACATTTGCTCAAGGCAATGGTATTGGTGGCATCACTGATGCTACCAATATGGTAACTTCTTATTTTGACCCTGGCACCCAATTAATTTATGCTATTGGAGCGGTAGTGGGATTGATTGGAGGTATCAAAGTATACAACAAATTCAGTTCAGGTGATCCCGATACTGGCAAAACTGCTGCAAGTTGGTTTGGAGCCTGTATCTTTTTGATTGTTGCTGCTACTATTTTACGCTCCTTCTTCCTGTAAGAGTATCTCTTATTAAACAATTAAAGAGAAAATAGAATGGCAGAATATTCAATCAACAAAGGCATAAACCACCCTGTAGAGTTTAAGGGTCTCAAAAGTCAGTACCTCTATATTTTTGCAGGTGGACTATTAGCCATCTTTGTAGTTTTTGCAATCATGTACATAATGGGAATTGACCAGTGGATATGTATTGGATTTGCTATAATATCTGCCTCTTTACTTATCTACATTACATTCAGGATGAATGAAAAATATGGCACATACGGATTAATGAAGCTATTTGCTCGCCTGAATCATCCCAAGTATATCATCAACCGAAAAGCAGTAACCCACTTATTCACTGATAAGAGAGAAAGGATCAATTATGAGAAATAAAATGAAAGCAGCAACACTGGAAAGCAAGTTCCCACTGCTTGCGGTGGAACATGACTGCATTATTAGTAAAGATGCAGACATTACGGTAGTTTATAAAGTAGAACTCCCTGAAATATTCACCATTTCTGCAGATGAGTATGAAGCTATACATTCAGCCTGGCATAAAGCAGTAAAAGTGCTTCCCAACTATTCGATTGTTCACAAGCAAGATTGGTTTATCAAAGAAAACTATCAACCCAACATACAAAAAGAAGATGTAAGCTTTTTAAGTCGAAGCTTTGAACAACATTTTAATGAACGACCCTTTCTTAATCATACCTGCTATATTTTCTTAACCAAAACATCCAAAGAAAAGAGTCGTACGCAAAGCAATTTCTCTACTCTTTGCAGAGGTTATATAATTCCCAAAGACATTCAGGACAAAGAGAATATCATTGGCTTTATGGAATCAGCAGAACAATTTGAGCGAATCATAAACGATTCAGGATTTATTACCCTTACACGGTTAATCGAAGACGACATTACTGGAACAAAAGAAAAAGCCGGTATTGTAGAAAAATACTTTTCATTATCACAAACCAATACAACTACTCTTGAAGATATTCATCTGAAAGCGGATGAGATGAAAATAGGTGATCAGATAATGTGTCTGCACACCCTGTCAGATGTAGAAGATCTACCCGGAATGGTAGCCACAGATTCACGTTACGAAAGACTCTCCACCGATAGAAGCGACAGCTGCTTATCATTTGCTGCCCCAGTGGGTGTATTGCTCTCCTGCAACCATATCTACAATCAATACCTCTTTATAGACAACCACACAGAAAACTTGAAACAGTTTGAAAAGCAAGCTCGGAACATGCATTCCTTATCAAGGTACAGCCGTGCCAATCAGCTAAACAAAAAGTGGATAGAAGAGTATTTAAATGAAGCTCATAGTCAAGGGCTCACCTCAATCCGATGCCATTGCAATGTGATGGCATGGTCGGATAACAGAGCAGAGCTCAAGCACATTAAAAATGATGTAGGTAGTCAATTAGCATTAATGGAGTGCAAGCCACGCCACAACACAGTAGATACCCCCACCCTTTATTGGGCAGGGATACCAGGTAATGCAGCAGACTTTCCATCGGAAGAGTCTTTTTATACATTTATTGAACAAGCATTGTGTCTCTTCATTCAGGAGACTAATTATAAATCCTCGCTTTCTCCATTTGGCATTAAGATGGTTGACAGATTAACAGGTAAACCACTTCACTTAGATATTTCAGATATACCGATGGAAAAAGGAATAATTGTCAATCGCAATAAATTTATATTGGGACCATCAGGTTCAGGCAAATCCTTTTTCACCAACCATATGGTAAGACAATATTATGAACAGGGAAGTCATATACTGTTGGTAGATACAGGAAACAGTTATTACGGACTATGTAAAATGATTAATCGCAAAACAAAAGGGGAAGATGGGGTATATTTTACCTATACAGAAGAAAATCCAATAGCATTTAATCCATTCTATACAGATGATAATCTATTCGACATTGAAAAAAGAGAATCAATCAAAACACTCATTACCACACTTTGGAAAAGAGACAATGAACCTCCATCACGATCAGAAGAAGTGGCACTCTCCAATGCTGTAAATCTTTACATCAAGAAACTTAAAGAAGGAATAGAACCATCATTTAATACATTTTATGAGTTTGTTGGAGGTGAGTACAAAGAGATACTGGAAGAAAAACAGGTAAGAGAAAAAGATTTTGACTTGGCAAATTTCCTGAACGTCTTAGAACCATATTACAAAGGGGGTGAATATGACTATCTTTTAAATTCCAAAGAGCAGATAGACCTGTTATCAAAAAGATTTATCGTTTTTGAATTGGATAATATCAAAGATCATAAAATACTTTTCCCCATTGTAACTATCATTATTATGGAAGTCTTCATCAACAAAATGCGCAGACTACCAGGTATAAGAAAATTGATTTTGATTGAAGAAGCTTGGAAAGCAATTGCAAAAGAGGGAATGGCAGAGTATATCAAATACCTGTTCAAAACGGTTCGTAAATACTTTGGTGAAGCAATTGTAGTAACGCAAGAGGTAGATGATATTATCTCCTCAGACATTGTCAAGGAGTCTATCATCAATAACAGTGATTGCAAAATTCTTTTAGATCAAAGAAAGTACATGAACAAGTTTGACAGTATTCAAAAACTATTAGGCCTTTCAGAAAAAGAAAAATCACAAATACTTTCTATCAATCTTTCCAATCATCCCAAACGTAAATACAAAGAGGTATGGATTGGTCTTGGAGGCTCTCATTCGGCTGTATACGCAACAGAAGTAAGCTTAGAAGAGTATTACACTTATACTACTGAAGAGAGTGAAAAGCTTGAACTACTTCAGCTTACTGAAAAATTAGATGGGAACATAGAATTAGCTATAAAACAATTAGCTGCTGAAAAAAGGAACTCAAAATAAAACAGTTTAAACGATGAAAAAAATAAGAATAAAAACAATCCTGCTATTCATTGTCATTGCTTTGTTTACAAAAAATGCACAAGCACAATTTGCAGTTATCGACCCCAGTAATATTGCCCAAAGCATTGTAAATACGACCAAAGAGTTAGCGCAAACTTCAAGGACTGTGAGCAATACATTAGACACCTTTAAAGAAACAAAAAAGGTGTATGAACAAGGCAAACAATATTATGATGCTTTAAAGTCAGTCAATCACCTTGTTAAAGATGCAAGGAAAGTACAAAAGACTTTACTGCTCTTAGGTGAGATTACGGATATCTATGTCAACAATTTTCAGCTGATGCTATCCGACAAAAATTTTAGAGCAGACGAGCTAACGGCAATCGCTCACGGTTATGCCATGCTATTGGATGAAAGTGCAGATATACTGGCCGAGCTAAAAAACATCGTCAATATTAATGGACTCTCCATGAGTGATGCAGAAAGAATGGATCGGATAGACAAAGCCTATGATTCCATAAGCAATTATAGAAATCTGGTATCTTATTATACACGTAAGAATATTTCAGTTTCCTATCTACGCTCAAAGAAAATTAATGACACAGAGCGTGTCGTAGCACTTTACGGGAGTGCAAATGATAAATACTGGTAATTATGATACTGCTTGCTGTCGACTTTGGAAACTTACACGAGGTTTTAAGAAACCTCTATTTGGAAATGATCCCCCTGTATAGCGACATGACAGGTGTTGCCAAAGGATTAGCTGGATTTGGAGCATTATTTTACATAGCTTCCAGGGTTTGGCAAGCTCTTTCCAGAGCTGAGCCTATTGATGTTTATCCACTATTGCGCCCCTTTGTAATTGGTCTATGCATCATGTTTTTCCCAACATTTGTTTTAGGAACAATAAACAATGTTTTATCACCCATTGTAAAAGGAACGCATCAGATATTAGAAGGACAAACTTTTGATATGAATGAATATCAGAATCAAAAAGACAAATTAGAGTATGAGGCCATGCTGCGCAATCCTGAAACAGCCTATCTCGTTTCCAACGAAGAGTTCGACAAACAGCTGGATGATTTAGGCTGGTCACCTACAGACTTGGTTACTATGATGGGAATGTATGTCGAGAGAGGTATGCACAATGTAAAAAAGTCTGTAAAAGATGCTTTACGTGAACTGTTAGAAATATTATTTAATGCCGCCGCATTAGTGATTGATACATTGCGAACATTCAATTTAATTGTGCTCTCCATACTTGGACCTATCTCTTTTGCATTGTCAGTGTATGATGGTTTTCAAGCAACCCTCACACAATGGCTTACCAAGTATATCAGCATCTATTTATGGTTGCCAGTATCTGATCTGTTCAGTTCTATTTTAGCTCGCATTCAGGTATTAATGCTCACAAAAGATATTGAAGCATTATCAGATCCTAACTTTATCCCAGACAGCTCAAACACCATCTACATTATATTTATGATTATCGGCATTGTGGGATACTTCACAGTACCCACAGTAGCTAATTGGATTATTCAGGCAGGAGGGGTAACCGGAATGAATAGAAACATAAGTAAAGCTGCAAGTGTAGGTGGAAGTATTGCAGGAGGAGTAGCAGGAGCTACAATAGGAAACATCTCAGGAAATCTCATTAAAAAATAAATCATCGTATGGAATTTAAGTCTTTAAAAAATATAGAAACCAGTTTTAATAAGATACGCCTTTTTGGAATAATCTTTCTGTTGATGTGTACCGTAATAGTGAGCTACTCACTGTGGAAATCCTATCAATTTGCAGAAAAACAGCGAGAGAAAATATATGTGCTTGATGATGGCAAATCATTAATGTTAGCATTATCACAAGAGCTCTCACAAAATAGACCTGTAGAAGCAAGAGAGCATGTCAAAAGATTTCATGAGCTTTTCTACACCCTATCACCCGATAAAAATGCAATAGAATCCAACATACAACGCTCCCTGTTTCTTGCAGATAAAAGTGCTTTTATTCATTACAAGAACCTTTCAGAGAATGGTTACTATAATAGAATCATATCTGGGAACGTAAATCAAACTTTACATGTAGATAGTATAGTCTGCGACTTTGATACCTATCCCTACAGCGTATCAACCTATGCAAGACAAACGATTATTCGTGAAAGCAATATAACAGAGCGAAGCCTTATCACCCAATGTCGGTTATTAAATTCTGTCAGAAGTGATAACAACCCACACGGTTTCACCATAGAAGCATTCGAGATTAAAGAAAATAAAGATTTACAAGTATTAAAACGATAAAGCTATGTCAGACAAATCAATAAAAAAAGCCATTCAGCGTGCGGATCAAAAACTTAAAGCAGGCTGCCAAAGGATACCCAAAAAGACACGCATCATTTTGGTAATCCTCTTTTTGATAAGTTGCGGACTATTTTCATTGTATCAAACCATTTCATCATTGTCTCAGATGAAAAGTAGTGACAAAACCAACATTCAAACAAAAGAGCTGCCTGTCCAATCAGAACAAACTGAACAAGAATCAATGTATGAGCAAAACAGTTACAACTATGGAACAGAATGATAATATAAAAAACACAGAAAAGAAGGAGCAAAAAGCAAAAAAAGAGCTCACTCCACAAGAGTTGCAGAAAAGGAAGAAACTTATAATCTTTCCAGTAATGATACTTGCTTTTATCGGTAGCCTATGGTTAATATTTGCTCCATCAAGCAAGAAAGAAGAAGGGTCAGATAACATCAGCACTTTTAATGCCGAGTTGCCACTTCCGGGTAAAGATGAAATCCTAAGTGATAAAAAGAAGGCTTACGAACAGGAGGAACTGAGAATTAAACACCAAGAGCGCATGCGAACACTTGAGGATTTTGGTTTTGATAGTGAGTTGGAAAACAGTTCTTCTCAAGAAGATGAAAACAGCAACTCTTATTACAATCAAGACAATCATCCAAACCAACCAAAAGCTAATAACTCACCCATATACACATCCGCAAACAGGTATCAACAGATTAATCGACAGTTGGAAAACTTTTATGAAGAACCTGAAGAAGATCTTGAGAAAGAAGAATTGTTTGAAAGAGTTACAGAGCTTGAAACACGATTGAGGGAGAATGAAAATATACAATCTTCAACCGAAGAACAATTGACATTGCTTGAAAAATCGTATGAACTTGCAGCAAAGTATATCAACCACAATCAGGTACAAACAGCAACAGTTGAAAATATTCCAGTACAAAATTTATCAACTAGTCAAGAGGGTAAAGCAAAAGCTGTTCCGGTTAAAGCAGTTGGAGAAAGTGTAGTTTCAGGACTTCAGCAATCAATCAGTGACGAAGCGTTTATAGAAGCATATAGTAAGCCAAGGAATAGCACGTTTCATACCGCAATAATAGCATCTCAATCATCAGTAAAGAATACCATTCTTGCATGCATTCATGAAGATCAGAATGTAATGGATGGTCAGAATGTAAAATTAAGATTGTTAGAACCATTACAAGCAGGGCCTATCATTATTCCCAAGAATACCCTGCTCACAGGAATGGCAAGAATCCAGCGTGAGCGATTGGATATAGATATAGTATCTATCGAATACAACGGTTCAATTATTTCAGTTGAATTAAACGTCTATGATTCAGATGGACAAAAAGGATTAGCAACACCCTCCACTTTAGAGATGCAATCACTCACAGAAGGGGCTGCAAATATGGGTGCAGGATTAGGTTCTTCCTTTACCATTAACCAGAATGCAGGTTCAGCCATTTTATCCGATTTAACAAGAGGAGTATTACAAGGTAGTTCACAATACCTATCGAAAAAACTGAGAACAGCAAAAGTAAGTCTCAGGGCAAATTATCGGGTTATGTTACTTTCAAAATAAAAAAAACAACCAACTTAAAACAATTAATAATGAAACATTTTGCACTATTAATCCTACTTACGCTGAGCATTGTACCCCTACAAGCACAAAGTGATCCAAACTTTAAGGGAGAAATAAGAAAAATACCCAGAGAGCAATTAATTACACCTTACGCTATAGAGGTTACATTTGACAAAACCGTACATATTTTATTTCCCTCCAAAGTGATTTATATAGATTTAGGTTCCAACTATATTATTGCAGGCAAAGCAGATGGAGCAGAGAATGTAATCAGAATAAAAGCTGTTACCGAAGATTTTATTGTGGAAACAAACTTTTCTGTCATTTGTGATGATGGAAACTTTTATCCGTTTAATGCCCGATATGCCAACGAGCCCAGTATGTTGAATATAGATATGAGCAGTTTAACTGAAAAAGACCACCTGATCCCTTCCAACAACAATCTTGCTCACACTTCATCAACCGTTTATCTTACAGAATTAGGCAAAGAATCACCAGGAGTTGTAAATATGATTATGGAAACCATCTATACTGAGAATAAAAGACTTTTACGTCATTTAGGAAGTAAACAGCAAAAGATACAATTTACAGTTCAGGGAATGTATGTCCATCATGGAATGTTCTTTTTTCATACAATGATTCAAAACAAGTCGCAGGTTCCATTTGACATTGACTATATAAAATTCAAAATAGTTGACACGCAATCAGCAAAACGCAGTCCTGTTCAAGAGATAGCACTGAATCCCGTAAGAACATATCATGACCCGGTACAAATTAAGGGAAAATCAAAAGCAAGAACTGTTTATGCACTTCCAAAATTCACACTACCGAAAAATCAGATCGTAGTTGTAGAACTGATAGAGAAAGATGGAGGTCGTCACCAAAGCATTCAGATTGAACATACAGATATAACAAATGCAAAAACAATTGATAAATTTAAAATCAACTGAGATGAAAAAACATTCATTTGCAACAATCACGTTCATCATATTTATAGTGAGCTTTTCCTTCACCAATGAGGCACAAGCTCAACGCTATCTGTCAGGTCAGAAAGGAATACAATTTACAAGTGGTTTTATAGGTACGTCCAAGGAATCCTTTACTAAAGAACCAGCCTATTACGTTGGTGTTTCACTTGCTACTTATACAAAAAAAGGAAATCGGTGGGTTGTAGGAGTGGAATATCTCAATAAAGAGTATCCATATAAAGAAAGAGTTATACCTGTTTCAAAGATTATAGCTGATGGCGGATATTACTTTAAGCTATTGTCCGACAACCGCAAAACATTTTTTCTATCCTTTGGATTATCAGCAAGCGCAGGTTATGAAACAAGTAATTGGGGTGAAAAGTTGCTTTATGACGGAGCTACGCTCCGAAATAAAGATGCTTTTATTTATGGAGGCTCGGCTATTATGGAATTAGAAACCTATCTATCGGATAGGTTGGTTTTATTAATTAACGCGCGAGAACGCTTGCTGTTTGGGTCTTCCATTGAGAAATTTCAAACACAATACGGTATTGGTATTAAATACATTATAAATTAAAAAGACATGAAAAAAGTAATTCCCAAAATGATGTGTGGAGTTTATATCATCGGTATGATACTCCTATTAAGCGCCTGCAATAGCCAATTAGATATTCAACAGCAATACCCATTCACACTTTCAGCAATGCCAGTACCAAAAAGTATCGCAATAGGAGAAAAAGTGGAAATCAGAATGAAGCTACTCCGTGAAGGATATTTTGAAGAAGCTGAATACTACATCCGATATTTTCAAGTAGATGGTGCGGGTGATTTAAAATTAGAAGATGGAACAGTCTTCCTTCCAAATGATCTGTATAAGTTAACAGAAGAGGTATTCAGGCTCTATTACACTTCCAAATCCACAGACCAGCAGAAAATCGATATCTATGTAGAAGATAATTTTGGTCAGACAGAGCAAATAACCTTTAACTTCAATAACAAAAAGGCTGAAAAATAAGTATAACTTATTAGTAGCTCACAAGTTAAACCCAAAGAAAGCTTGATTAGTATGGATCAAGTGTTCTTTGGGTTTTTTATATGATAAATATAATTCGTTTTAAACTGCTTTTTATTTTAGAATATAATCCGAAAACAAATACATTCTTTTTTTGCAATTAACACCTTTAATTTGATGCTACTATTCAATGAAGTTGTTTACTAACAACCTTCTTCTCAAACTCATGTTAAATAGAGAATTAAAGACGTTCTGTAGAATTGGTTTAATTTTAAAAATATAGCATTATGATTAATCTAATTGACACAAAACTATTTAAATTATTGCATGATCGCACTTCATCTGAAAAGGAATTGTATAAAGAATTGCACTATTTCTTTGATGAATTGACAAGATGCTATTCATCTAAAAAAGAACTCTGTCAAGCATTGAAAGAGTATCAGAAAGCGTTCGTTATTTTATTTTTATTAGAATCTAAAATCAAAGATTCTACACCCTGTAAAAGATGGAAAGAACACAGATTTCATTTCATTAAATCTTTAAAGCTACTTCTGGAGTATGAAATGGAGGTAATCGAGTATTTGTTTGAAAATGATGAATACATTGATTCAAACCAAATTAAAGCTTTGTATCAATGGACAGGAACAAAAACTGACCTGATAGAATTGGCGTATGCATTACATGAAAATCAAACTATTAATCATGGAAATATTCCGATAGAAAAGTTTACACAAGACTTTGCTGCTTTTTTTGGAATTAATATCACTAATAGCTCTCGATTCTTCATCAATATCAAGCAACGAAAAACAGAAAGTAGAACAACATTCTTGGACACTTTGGCAAAAATACTCAACAAAAGAATGATCAAAGATGATGAGAAGTAAAAGATTCTCATAAATCTTTATCAAGTTGATATAAACTTGTCAAGTCAATTTGACGAGAAGGATAATCTTTGCCCCAGAAATATTTAAAAAAACAACAGTATGGAAGTAATAACGATTGAATCAAAAGCATTCAAGGAGTTGCAGACAAAGATTAATACTATCGCCAACTATATTACAGCGCAACAAGAAGTAGCATCATTGGAAGATGATGAAATTTGGGTGGATAGCTACGAAGTCTGTACCTTTTTAAAAATCAGTGAGCGCACCTTGCAACGTTTGCGTTCAAATGGAGAAATCAGCTACTCCAAAATAAGGGGACGTAATTATTACAAGATTGGTGAAATTAGGCGACTTATTAAGAGTCGAATCATTAAAAGCAACCATGAATTCATGCAGGATCTAATCACTAATCACAAGCTTCATGTTAAGGAAAGAAGAAATACTAAGTAGAACATCCAATGGTCTGAATGTCTTTAAGCACTACATTAGAACACCCTGGCGTGTTGGTAGAAACTTCCTCAATCCCTTGTATGAAGACAAAAAAGCATCTTGCAACATCTATTTTGATCGTAATTCGGGAACTTATAAAATGAAGGATTTTGGGAATGACGATTTTAGTGGTGATTGTTTCTTCTTTGTGGCCAAGCTTCATGCGTTAGATTGCAGAAACAGATATGATTTTATTGAAACATTAAAAATTATTGATAGAGACTTGTCCTTAGGACTGTCTGATAACAATGGAATTGCAGGATATAAAGAGAAACCCATGACAACAACGACAAAAGCAAGCACTTTGTATGAAACAGCTGAAAAGAAAATACGTCCCTATTCTTTTCAAAGTAGAGAGTTTACAGCTGAAGAGTTAGCGTTTTGGCAAAAAAATGGGGTAAGAGTGGATATACTATCCCTTTTTAATGTCTGTTCAATTCGTGATTTTACAAGTGAAAATGGAGATGGTAAACCCTACACACTTTATTCAACTAAGATTGAGCCCATATTTGGATATAAAAGTAAAAGATACATCAAGCTTTATCGTCCATTTTCTAAAATCCGATTTTTATATGGTGGTAGTGTTGTTGACAATTACTGTTTTGGATTAGAGCAATTACCGTCTAAAGGGGATAAAGTTTTTATAACTGGTGGAGAAAAAGACGTGCTCTCATTATCAGCCAGAGGATTGCATGCGATATGTTTTAACAGTGAAACTGCAACCATTCCCAAAGGCATTATTCGCAAGTTATCATTTCGGTTTAAGCATATCATTCTTTTATATGATATGGATAAAACCGGATTATCAAGTTCAGCCAAACATGAAAAAGATTTGAAAGACCTTGGCGTAAAAAGATTGTTACTTCCTCTTTCAGGAACGAAAGATGAAAAGGACATATCTGATTATTTTAGTATGGGTAATACGTATGAATCATTTATGAAGCTGTTTCTGGAGTTTTTAGACAATTTATATTCAGATACAATGACACTATTGAAATCATGTGAAATAGACTTTAACAATCCTCCCGAAAGCTCTCAGGAGATTATTTCTGCAGGAGATGTTCCGTTAGGAACACAGGGAAATATTCTTTGCATTACAGGAGGAGAAGGAACTGGTAAAAGTAATTTTATTGCAGCATTAATTGCAGGTTCCATCAGAAAAGAAAAAGCAGAAATTGATACACTTGGAATGACTGTATCCACCAACAATCAAAACAAAGCAGTGCTTTTGTATGATACAGAACAGTCAGAAGTTCAACTCTTTAAAAATGTATCCAATTTATTAAAACGAGCAAAACTAGACTATAAACCAGAAGTATTGAAAGCTTTTAGTTTAACAGGAATGTCCCGCAATGAAAGATTACTTGCTATTGTACAAAGCATGGATAGATTTCACTATCAGTATAGCGGAATCCAACTGGTAATGATTGACGGCATAGCCGATTTAGTCCATTCTGCCAATGATGAAGCAGAGAGTATTCGAATTATCGATGAACTCTACCGATTAGCCGGCATTTACAAAACATGTATCGTATGTGTATTACACTATATCCCCAATGGTTTAAAGCTTAGAGGTCATCTGGGTTCAGAGTTGCAGCGCAAAGCAGCAGCAATCCTCTCTATTGAATTGGACAATGATCCATCTATCTCAGTTGTTAAAGCCCTGAAAGTTAGAGAAGGCAGTCCGCTTGATGTTCCACTAATGCAATTCTCGTGGGATAAAGAAGCGGGAATGCACCTCTATCTGGGTGAGAAACCTCGTCAGGAAAAAGAAAAGAGAAAAGAAAAAGAACTTGAAATTGTAGCGAAAAGTATTTTCAGCACTCAATCCCATTTAACCTATATGGATATCAGCGAAAAGATACAAGAAATAATGGATGTAAAAGAGCGCACCTCAAAAAGCTATATCCGTTATATGCGTGAAAAAGAGATAATAGTAAAAGACCCTTCCAATGATACTTATTTTATCAAAGGAAAAATTTAATAATCAGATATTATGAATATTGATCGAGAAACTTTTATAGCCTGGATGGAACGAATTATTGAACGCATTGAAATTGCCGATAAAAAGATTGAGCGGTTATCCACTCAGCGGAACTGTCTGGATGGTGATGAATTATTGGACAATCAAGATTTGATGTTCCTCTTAAAAGTAAGCCCACGAACTCTTCAGCGTTATCGCTCCAAAGGGATATTGCCTTATTTAAAATTAGACGATGGACGTTGTTATTATAAAGCAAGTGATGTGCATAAGATGATAAGAGAGAAGTTATAAGAAAACAAAGCTGATGAATTAGTTAGAATGAACGAATGAAAAAGTGGCTATTGAGCCACTTTTTCCAAAATTTCCATCCTTGAGTTTATTTTCTCATTAATATAATTACTTGCACAAACCACATCATCCAGTAAACTAAAAATAAAGTCAGGAGATTGTTTTAAAATCTTTATCCAGCCATTTAAATAAGTAACACTCTCTGTGCTCGGCTCCGCAAATATGCCTAACTGTGTGCCCACAAAAGCTGCTGTTAGTTCTGCTATCACTTCTTCTCGCGCATACTCATTATCACCAAAAACTTTACCCATTGCTCTGTTTAATCGTTCTTCTTTGGCCGTACAATGGGTCATTTCGTGTAGAAGTACGCTGTAGAAATTATGATGATTAGGAAATTGATTTTTAACAGGACAAACAATCAAATCATTACTTGGAGAATAATAAGCCCGGTTTTGTTTCTTCAAAATTATATCACATACCCATGAATTATCTTCAATCATCCTATCCAGTTGGGGACAATCAAATAGTGTATCAACTGTAAACTCATTCTCTGTAGCATTAAATTTTTCAACCAATTTTTTAAATTCATCTTCATAAACAGATGCAAAATTTGTTTGGTCAAGATTAAATACGTTATAATTTTTCAGATAAGATATCAAACGCCAATACTTTTTCTCTTCTTCAGTTAGTAAATTATAATCGTCAATATTTATTCTTTTGTTGTTTTCTCGATGGTATACAAGAAAGTTTTTATAATATATCGGAAATGACTTTTCATTTTTGATGATACTAATTTCAAGCTCTCTACATTGATTAAATGTCAAAAACAGGGGCGTCTTATATCCTTCCCATGAACATGCAAGCAATAAGAGAAAAGCATTCCCACTGTTATATTTACGACCCGTGAAATTTTGTGGATAAAAATTTATCTTACCACTTACATCAAACCATGGTTTCTCCCATTTCTCGGATTTCATTTCTTCCATTTTTCTTATCAGAATCTCGGCAAATCTTTCTGCTAATTGATTATTTGTTTTCATAATGTTTAATTTTGAGTGTTGTTGAATATTTTATAATGCGGTACATATCTAAAGGGGGAGTTTTTGTTTTCTATTCTTTTTATGTTTTCCGCTAAATTGCCTTTTTTTTAATGCGTTCATCATAGAGCCGTCGGGGTATGTTTTTTTGTTTAAGGCTATAAAAAGTTGCAGTTTAGCGGAATGCAAGGTTTTTATGAAAAATACGCTCGCCTAAAGGGAAAGAGGAAGATTTTTATTAAAACCAAAAGGGCTCGACCTTGCAAAAGCAAAACTGCGATATAACTTTGCCGAGAAACAAAAAAACACCCCGTAAGGATTTATAGATACGTATCGAGGAAATTTAGGTACTGGAAAACAGAATAAGAATAGTAATATCCTATATACATCTCTCCCCGCATGGGGGCTTAAAACTCGGAACACGAACTTAACTATCGATTGAAAAGCAGATACAGAAAACAAAAATCAGAAATGGAGCGAAAATCCATTCATATCCCAATATTCGGTAATGAAAAGGATTTTTTAGTGAAATGGATGAGATTGGTTTTCCTGCAGTTTTCACATTAAAGACTTATGAGAGTAGCCTGCGTAACGAATAGGTCTTGTGAAATTCAGTGGATAGTTAGGTGTAAAGTTCCGACAATAAAAAAAGTGAAGTAGTCTTGTTGGAAACAAGGCTCATCACTTTCTATATGTACCAGTATTACTTCTGAAGTAAACCTAAAACATTATTTCTTCAGATAAACTAAAAGGCTACATCAAAAAAACTATGTTGCTATGGAGAGCAGGGTTCTATCAAGTTTACGGATAGTGTGCCGAAACGTAATAGCAACATTGTTTTGTAGCCGTTATTCAACAACCTCTTTTCAAGAAAAGAAATGAATTAGAATGGGGTTGGGGAATTAATAACGGCTTAAAAAAACTGCATAATTTTCTTTTGTGAATGCACTCATAATAAATCTAAAGTGAGCCAAAACATTACTTATACAGATAAACTAAAAGGCTACATCAAAAAACTATGTTGCTATGGAGAGCAAGGTTCTATCCTGGTTACGGATAGTGTGCCGAAACGAAATAGCAACATTGTTTTGTAGCCGCTTTTCAACAACCTCTTTTCAAGAAAAGAAATGAATTGGAATGTGGTTGGGGAATTAATAACGGCTTACACAAATTGGAAGACTTTGTTTCTATATGCAACTGCATTAATCTTACAATAAACCAAATCATTACTTCTACAGATAAACTAAAAAAAGCTTCATCAAAAAAACTATGTTGCTATTTAAAGCTTTTGTTAAGCTTCGTAACAAGTTTGCCAATAATATCATTACAGATACCCTTAAATTGGTTAAGTACGCTGATACTATTCATTACTCTATAGTACTGATTTATTATATAATACTAAATATATGATGCTTAATCTTCTCTCTATTGCTAAACTATGTTGTGCAAGCTATTGATTTAATACTCAAATAAAATAAATAATTACTGATGTGAGGATTCAAATTCTAAGTAGATAAGAAACTCATTTTAAAAGACTAATTATATAGTTTTTAGGGAATGAAATCTTTCCATATACTTTTAAAATTTTTCGGTTGAGAGACAAATTCAAATTGTTTAGGATTTTCTTCAAGCTGCTTGTAAATAGATTTACCCGGATAAATATTAAATTGTTTATATATCTCAGGAGGTTTAATAATTAGATTAGATTCAGAATAATTGGAATTTCTCAACCATTCGATTTTATATTTATCACCAATAATGGGAAACCATGCTAAACCACCATGAGCTCTCACTTCATCATATTCAAATCCATAATCCCTTACACACCAGGCACCAAAAGAGAGCGGTTTTTCGGTGTCTGCACTTATCGTGGCATGTGCCCAACCGGGGGGAACAATCACCACATCTCCAGTACCAGCTTCTACAGCAAAACAACGCCCGGGGTTATCTCCGGCTGATTCCTGCATATAAATGATGGCGCGGCCAGCCCAAATTTCATATACTTCGGGTGTTGACCAGCCACTGTCCGGTGATACTTTATGAATATGCCCCTGACTACGAACCGGTTCATTGCCTAGCGTTCCTGGAGCATAGGTAACCACGCCAAAAAGCAAGTTTAACTTTTTCAGCAATTCAAAATGCTCTTGCTTGCCAACATCCATAGCGATGGAATAAACTATTTCCGGACCATCGCAGTTTGGATTAAGCAAACTTTTGCGGATTGAATCCAATCTTCGGTTTTCTACCTTAGGACCAAATACATTTTTTCCATATTTAAAACCCATTGGGTTCGTTGTAATTTCTATCTCAAATCCCGGATTAAAAATCATAATTATTAAAATTAAAATCTAACATAAGCTTTTATTGTGGCACATTCTGTTCCAACAGCACTCCCATAAGGAGTAATAGTGTATTTACCAACTTTTGCCGGAACAATAAACACTTCAGCATAGTTTATTACAAATGGTTCAAAATTATTAGTCGGGCTCTCAACAACAACCTGAGTTCCTTCAACTAAACAAATTACGTTAACCCCATCATTTGTATAATGCTCTGTTTTTTTTGTGAACCAATGTCGACGAGTTTCAATAAATTCACGTTCGTGCAGACCTGTTCGCTCCTCAATCCAACCATCACCTTCAGCAATTTTCTCAACACGTCCGATTAGGTTTGACTTTGTCCAGTCCGTCGTTCGGTACCACTGGATAACATTTTTCCCATGCTCAATATTAATTGGACGAGGTTTTCCGTCGAGACCTAAACGACCCCAATCCCATAATTTAAAAGTAAAATAATTAGGGGTAGTACTAATCTCAAGTACCATACTGTTTTTCCCTGAACTGTGGACTGTTCCTGCAGGGATTAGCACATGGTCGTGTTTTTTTACCGGCCATGTTTGTACGTGTTTCTCTGCTTCAAACGTCTCTCCTTCGACCTGTGCTTCTTTCAGTTCTCTCAACATCGTATCAGGATCTACATCGTTTTTTAAACCGAGATAAACCACGGCATCTTTTTTGGCATCCATTAGATAATAGCTTTCATCCTGGGTATAATGCATTCCAAACTTTTCTTGAATATACTCAGTAACAGGATGCACCTGCAGACTAAGATTTCCACCACCCATGGTATCCAAAAAGTTGAAGCGGATAGGAAACTCATCACCGAAACGTGAATGCACCGGGTCACCTAATAACTCAACAGGGTAGCGAAATACCAAGTTAATTGAAGGGATTTTGATGAAATCATTTCCAAATTTAAGAAGTAAACTATTTTCTTCGGGTACACAATTAAAACACCAGGCATAATTATCAGGCTCTGGGTCGAGATTGCAAATACTTCTCAACCATTGCCCCCCCCAGGGGCCCTGATCGAAAAAAGGGACAACGCTGAAAGGTCTTTGAATGGCTGTTTCTAAACCCTCTAAAATTGCTTTCCCAGAGATCAATTTAGGTTGTCCTTGTATATTTGTGTCTACTACATAATCCCACTTGTTTAATAATTTTCTTTTCAACCGGTCGCAAACACGCCAGTCTACAAAATAGCTCTGTTTGAGGAGTAACATCCAATCTTCAACATTTCTATTTTTTACGCCGATGTTATCCACGAGATGTTGTTGCATGCGCAACTGTATTTCCCGTCGAGTCATATCAGCATAAATCAATAAATCAGGATTTGAATAAACATATGCAGCACCTGTGCCATATAATATGATGGTTTCGTCTGTATCAGCTTCTATTTTTTTTCGAAAAGCCGACACCTTTTTGTCATCAAAGAAAGAATCAATAACTAATCGGGTCAAGTAACCAAAAAGCCGATCATTGGTGACATCAGGAAAGACCATTTGTTTAATACTATCTACTGATAACATCAATTCTTCTACATGTATAAATCGATTGTATTGAAGTTCAGTTTTAAAGTTCTTCATCACTTCTTCATGAATAACTCCTTGGTAAGTCTCAATAACAACTATTTTTTTCTTTTTATCGATAGAGGATATTTGTTTGTTTAACTTTGCTGCAATTGCACTCCACCCATTTATCACCTTATAAGCCTCATTTCTCACTTCAACAAAAGGAGTTTTATTATAATTCGAGGACTTATTTAAATAGCTTCTCTCCATTTTCATTATTTATTATTTTTTATTATTCTGATTTATTTTTAATGACGATCGAACTAAATAGTCTCCTCCGTACAATGATGCAGAATCTGGGAATAGGGCTTTAATCAGTTTTACTTTCCCCCATGGTGTCCAAGCCTGTTCATTTACTTTTTCCCGAAGAAAAGGCAAAATTACAGATGAACTTTTCATGATTCCTCCACTAAGAATGATTATCTCAGGATCAAAAGCATGAATCATCGTGATAATTCCGGCAGCCCAAGCAGAAAGACAATAATCTAATACATCTTTTGCCACTTTGTCGCCCATTCCCGAATGATGGAAAAGAGCTTTAAAATCGAGTATCGTTTCGTTTTTCAAAGAACTTTTGTCGAACCCTTGATGCTCTTTTAATAAAGAAGGCAAACGCCATGTAGAAGCTTCCGCTTCCATACACCCAATATTTCCACAGGTGCATTTTGTACCTTTGTGGTTTACTATAAAATGACCGCCAAGATTACCGGCCTGAAAATGTTTGCCTTTTAGCAATTGTCCGTCGATAACAACTGCTGAACCAATGCCGGTCCCAAGAGTAATCTGTACTAAATCGTTATATCCTTTGCCTGCTCCAAACTGCCATTCGCCAAGGAGAGCCACTCTCGCATCATTTTCAACAAAAAGTGGCCAGCTCCATTTTTCCATTGCCCATTCGGTCAGATCAGTATCAGGTCCATCATCATACTTTTGGTTTGTTGAGAGAATTCGGTTTCTTGATGAATCAACCAATCCGGGAAATGAAAAACCAATGCCCAATACATCATTCACTCTAACTTGATTTGATTGTAGCATCATGTTGATTATTGTTTCCAATTCAAGTAATTGAACGCTCAAACCCGAAACAGATTTAGCCATAATTTCTTGCCGATCGATCAATTGACCGCTTCTTAATAATCCAATTTTAATGGTTGTACCCCCAAGATCAATTGTTACTGTAAACATATAGGTCTATTTAAGCAATTCATTTTCTAATTCTTCGAGTGTTTTTCCTTTTGTTTCGGGAACGTATCGCAGCACATACCATAAATTTATAAGACAGATGAAAGCAAATATCATAAAAGTAACGGCTCCACTTAATGCGTCCAGCATAATCGGGAATACAATAGCTATAACTGTTGCGGCGATCCATAATGAAACAAGTGCTACCGACATACCTTTGCTGCGTAATCGATTTGGAAATATTTCAGAAACAACCACCCATAAAGCCGGGCCTAATGAGGCAGCAAAAAAAGCGATGTATCCAAGAATAAAAGTCAATACCAAAATCCCTGTAGCCTGTCCCATAAAATAAAGTAAAGACAAACCTGCAAGCATTACTGTCATGCCGATCGAACCAATTACCATTAAAAATTTACGACCGAACCGATCAATAAATAACATGGCAACTATGGTGAAAATTAAGTTTGTGGCACCAATGGCTATGGTTTGTAACAAAGCGGTATCGTTTGATTGACCTATTTGTGCAAAAATCTTCGGGGCATAATACATAATGGTGTTAATTCCGGTGATTTGCTGAAATATGGCCAAAATTACCCCAATCCAAAGAATGGGTTTCACTCTGGGGGTTAGAAGTTCCCGATATGTAGCTTCCTCAGAATTTTGCAGTGTTTCCCTGATATTCTCTAATTCTCTGGTTGCTAAATTTTTACCAGCAGTTTTTACCAGCACATTGAACGCGCTCTTTTCTCTATTTTGAGCAACTAACCACCGAGGGCTTTCCGGCACAAAAAATAAACCAAAAAATAATAGCAATGCCGGAATTGCCATTACAACTAACATCCAACGCCAATTATTTTCACCGGTATTTACTAACAAATAATTGGTGAAAAAGGCCACCAAAATACCAATTACAATAGCTAACTGGTTCAGAGAAACCAGTCGTCCCCTATATTTAGCAGGTGCAATTTCAGCAATGTACATAGGGGATAAAATGGAAGCTACGCCAACGGCAATTCCACCGATCACCCGTGCTGCTATAAAAACCGGCAGATTGGTAGAGAGGGCACTTCCCACCGCAGAAATAATAAAAAAAAAGGCTGCCAGCATCAATATCTTTTTTCTACCATAGAAATCACTGGTCTTACCGGCTAAACTAACCCCGGCAATACAGCCGAATAATAAGCTGCTAACCGTCCAACCTAATCCTGCCTCGGAAAGACCAAAATATGGTTGAATAAAATTTATGGTGCCTGATATGACAGCTGTATCAAAACCAAAAAGTAGACCTCCAAAAGCTACAACAACAGATATTAAGATAACGTATGCCTTCATATTTTTATCATGATTAAGTTGTTTTTTATTCTCCAATTAGGGTTGGTTTGCCATCAATTTCCAATAAACGTGCTGAAAAACCGTGCTCTGCAATTTTTGTGTAATCATGTCCAGCGTCAGAAGGCCAACATGCCCCGAAAATCAAGGTTGAATCTCCTACATTGGCAACCCTGTGCGCCACATGCGCAGGAATGTAATGTAAACTACCGGGCTGCATTTCTTCGGCCCAAGTATTGCGCTCATTGTCCATTAGGATTAGCATGCCTTCTCCTTGTACCCCCCAGTAGAATTCTGCTCTATCAGAGAGAGTATGGAAATGTCCTTTGGTCATAAAGTATTCATCTCCCACTTTACCAGGTCTCAAATTGGTTGTACCAAAAAAGAGACCTCCCCGAGTGCCTTCAAGAACCGGCTGCCATGACTTAACTGTGTAGACAATTTGTTCTTGATTCATTTTCTCGTAAGACTCCTCATTCTTGAAAATGATAGTTAGATCTTTTAATTTGCGAGTTTGTTTAATAACTGAATCTCCTTTCAGGTTGTAATCGGTAAGATTTAAATGAACTATTACCTTTTGAATATTGAGATGTTGCATAGTAGTATTATTGAAAATTATTTATTTTAATCACTACTGTTTAATTATTCATGCAGAATTGGATAATCGGATTGATGCAACAAGATGTTATTGTTACTATACATTTCTTCAAAGAATGTTAAACCCTTAGTTCAATAGAAGTTTTGGTCAGACAATGGTAAAACATTATCGTTTAAGGTTAAACTACTTTCTATCCACCAAAAGTTTACTTCAGATTAAATGAAAATAGTTTAAGACAAATGAATGTTCGTTGAAGTCAATAATCTTGTTCTAAAGAGTTCTTTAATGTGGGCAACACAATTATAAAGTATAACATGCAATAAACATTTTGTAAATTACTGATTGAATGCGTATTATTTAATGTGCATTTATATCTTATTTTGATTAATATTTAATCCCTCAGCTGATATATATGTATTGCCATTATTGTCATTTGGTATTTCAACTTTAATTACACGCGCTTCTCCTGGTAATAAATTGAAATAGCCATCAGATATATATGCTGGTAATACTATTTTATCCGTATTTTTATCACGTACATTTAGTTTAATACTTATTGCAGTATTATTTGATGTATTTCTAATTTCAGTATCGAAGTAAATCCATTTATCTTTATACCTTTTGTTTTTTTCAGTTATGCTTATTTTGGATTTACCTATATCGCTAATTGATGAATAATCATTATTGTCAAGAGGATTTATCCAATAATCGTTTAATGAAATTCTTTGTCCTTTAGAATTTCCTAGTTCAACTCTAACAAGGCATAAATCTTGATGTTCAACTGGAATTGTTGCTTCAAAGCATTTAGTAAGACTATTCGAATTAATATCTAATATAATCTGTTTGTTAATGATGTTATCCCCATTAATATCAAAAACTGAGAACTTAATATTTGCCTTAGACAATTGCTTCAAAGTTACATTTGACACCTCAACATGATTGGTTATACTATTCCACTGAATATGTATGTCTTCACATGCCTTTTTCGATCCAAAATAGGAACCAGGAGTTTCATAGTCATAAGAATATGTTTGCCAAGTCATACTAGGCCATGCAGGATGACTCATCCACAGAAGTATGCCACTTGCATAATTCCACATTTTGCTATTCCATGTTTCTAGCATATTCCGATATAGATTATAGTTCATAAATTGTGCACGTGCAGCGAATTCTTCTATATTTTGACTTACTGATTTTCCAATACGATTCACATCTCGAATGTAATCCTTCCAGTCGAAGCTTTCGATATGCATATCATGATAATACCATACATCTCCAATAGGCCACAGATCTTCTTTTGCGATGAATTTTTTTATTGTATTAGCTGTCGGAACTGAGGGAGCTCCCAATTCAGTGGTGAAGCCATCTGCATTTTTGGTTAAGTAATCCATTGATTTTACTAGATAATGCCAAGGTCCACTAGAACAAAGATTCAAATCCATTGAACTTCCGTGATAATGTCTGGTACCATCTTCTTTCATGATTATTTTCTGAAATCCATCTTCTAACTTCGGAGGTGCATAGCCTTCGTTACGAGGACACCAAACAGCTATGGAGGGATGATTTCGGAAACGACGGATAATATCTTCGACATTATCCAAAAATAGTTTATGGTCAAGCGGCTCCAAATTAAAGGTTTGAGTTGACATCATAAAATCATTCCATACCAATATGCCGTATTCATCACATAATGTGTAAAATAGTTCTTCAGTAGTTTCTCCGGTCCAATTTCTTATCATATTGAAACCAGCTTCTTTATGAAGTTTGATGTATGGTTCAAGTCTCTTCCTAGATACCCGTTTCATCCCATCATCCATACCCCAATTGCCTCCACGACAAAATATTCTTTTTCCATTTACTAGAATAATAAGGAACGGATTATCCAAGTCTTTATCTAATCTTGTTATATATTTTTCAGCATTTTCTTCTAATGTTGGAATCTCAATATTTGGATATGCAGATGTTTCAATATTAGCAATTTCTTTATAATTAAATATTGGCAAAACGTCTGTTTGTGAATCAGTAGGGCTATAATTGAGCCTGATATTTTCCTTTTTTACATTTTGAGCCATTAGTTCATATGAAAACTCTCTAATTCCAAACTTTATATTTTTTTCTTGAATAGTTTTGTTGTTTTGCTCAAGTTTAAGATTTAAATTATAAAGATTTTGTTTTCCGTAGCCATTTGGCCACCATAATTGAGGATTTCTAATTCGTAACTGGTTAAATTCCTTAACATTAAAAGATATCTCCCTAATTTCTTTCGGACTTAGAGCGATTTGTCGTGAAAAAGTTGCCCCATCTATTTTTCCAGTTATTGTAAATTTTTGAGGTGAATAGCTCATATTTACTACTTCTGATTTTATAGTTATATCGGCGTATGATGTGTCTGGAAGAGGCAAATCTGTTGTAATAAAGGGGTTCTGCATTTTAACATCTCCAACTCTAACTAATTTTACATCTTGCCAGATTCCAATATTGCGGTCGCGGATACCAGGTATCCAATCCCATCCTTCAGAAGATATAAACGTAGGACCATCTAAACATAGACTTCCACCATTATCACCAAATGAAAGTTTATTTTGCTCGTGCGGTATTCCAGGATTGTTTGGTGGAAATATATGAATAGCCAATACATTCTTTTCATCATATTTAATTATTCCCTTTATAGGGAAAATTCCTCTCCGAAATGCACCCTTCATATTACCCAAACGTTTACCATTTAGCCAAACATCAGCTTTATAATTGATGCCGTTTAAAAGTAGTTCATAATCTGAGTCATTTACATCCGATGGTGCATCGAAAGATATACGATACCACCAATCCATTCGGCATAGAGTGTCAGGAATATGTAGATTATTTAAACTATAATAAGGGTCGGAATAAACTCCCTGATCGACCAAAGTAGTTAAGACTGTGCCGGGTACAGTTGCATTATACCACTCTGCTTCGTTAAAATCGATATTCCACAGTGAAATTCCATTTTTAAAAAGCTTATAACCTTCTATCATTTCCCAACCTTTATTGAGAACGTGATTTCCATCACGATCAAGTGTTAGCTCAGCATTTACTTTTTTAAATGCTTTCCTTATAGGGTGTATATAAGGGGCTTTTGATTTGGGCAGTTCGTGTTTTGGCTGTTTGGAATGAAGTCCAAAGTTCAATTGGTATTGTGCATAAGTTGATCGTGTTACGAAAGTAAGCAAAACTATATGTAGGAATATATATATTGATTTCATATAAATTTTTTATTATATTCAATTAAGAAAGATAATGATTATAATTCATTTCTAATTATTTTATCATGCATAGCCTTTTTCAAAAGACTATAACTTTCATTTGTGATATGTATACCGTCTTCAGTGAAATATTCCTTAATAAGATTTCCTTTTGTGTTAAAAAAACGACTCCAAATATTCACATAATCTACATATTCGTATAGTGCACAATATCTTTCCATCAATCGATTTGCCTTCTTATAATTTTTAAATGAAAGTGTCCGAGCTGGAGATGGTTTTATTGATAGAAACATTATTTTTGTATCAGGAAAATTATAATGAATTAGCCTAGTAATACAAACCACATCTTCCATAAACTGTTCGGGGGTAGTAGAGGTTTCATTTAAATCGTTATCTCCAGCATAAATAACAACTTGTTTGGGATTGAAAGGTTTTATTATCTGATCAAAGAAATAAATCTGGTCACATAATTTAGAGCCACCAAAAGCTCTATTTGCAATTTTCGATTCTGGAAAATATTCTCCAGCATTATCCCAACGGGTGAAAGTAGAACTACCTATTAATAATACACAGTCTTTTAGAATTCCTTCTTCTTGATTTTTTTTATTAAGTTCTGCAATTTTATCTTCCCACATTTTAACTCTCTGATATTGAGCAGGAAGAAGATGAGTGATTAATAATAAGAGTAAAATGAATGTGTTTTTTTTCATCTGAAGATTATCTTTATAAAATCAGGAGCAAAAAGAAAAATTACTTTTTAGCTCCCGATTGAAAATTATTCAAATACTATAACTAAACTAGTTTAATTTAACCTTAAACTTCCAGAACCAAGCTTCCCAACCGTTAGGCATTACTCGAGCCAATACCATTTCATCTTCAGTTAGTTTAAGAATTTCCAGTGTATGCACAACAATTCCACCCTCATTGGGAGAAACTCCTCTCATTACTGAGGCATCGACAATAGTGAGTTGCCCGATTGACCAGTCTGTGCCATCGCCAGCTGGTATCTTTTTGGTCATATCGAACTGAAAACTTCCTTTCTCCACAATATTACCGTCTTTATTTTTTTTTGTGAAATTTGATTTTTGGTTTAAATCGAATAACATTGTACCGTTCATGCCAACATCAGGATCTTGAGCATCCATATCTTTAGCCGAAATCTTAGCCCATTCTGGACCAAAGTGAGCTATTGAGAGTCCATTTCCCCAAACCGCATCATTTGGGTCATCATAATCCCACATCCATACCTTACCGTTTGAATCATTTCCTGCCAATAGATTCCAAGTTTCATTTACTGGAAATAAAATCTTATCAACATTTACAGTACGAGTTGTGGTTATTGTACCACCACCGCTAATACCTGTAAAAAAAATTGGAATTTCACCTACGAAAGGTACTAAAATAGTGTCCTGTTGACGTGAAGAGTATCCGGATCCGTAATCCCAAAAAGAACCTACACCTTGTGTACTGTTTTTCATAACTATTTTATTACCGCCTTCAACAAGAGGATATGTTTCCAGCATAAGATCGCTTTCTGCTACTATACTACCCATTTTATCTCTGTCTTCTATAGGTTCACATGAGAACATAACTAACGTGACTAACAGTATAGAATATAATAAAGTTGTTTTTTTCATATTTTTTATTTTAATGATTGTTGATTATCAATATATAGTTTCACTGCCCCAACCAGGAGTTTGCGTTAGTATACCCCCAGATAAGTCTATTTGAGTTTGGGGAATAGGTAAAAACCCTCCAGTTTTCTGGAAACGGTCATTCATATTCTCATAACTCATAACAGCATCAGCTCCGTTATTTTTAACTTTAACTCCATCTTGTTTGTTCAAAGCATCTCCTCCAATACCCCAACGGAGTAGATCATAATAGCGGAGACCTTCGAACGCGAGTTCCCAACGACGTTCGTTACGTAAGGCTTCTTCTGTATATGCGCCTATCGGATCTACCCCAGCTCTTCCTCTGACTAGGTTGATATAGGATATATCTTTTTTTAATTCAGCCATCATGAGCAAAACATCAGCAAAGCGTATAATAAATTGATCCTGAGTATTGTCTATTTGATAACTAGGAGTCCGGCCATACAAAGAACAACTGTAGTTTGAAAGACCGTAATCTTTGTGATGAGCATTGATTGCTATGTATTTCTTTTGCCATAAACCAGTTTCTTGAATTTGCATACTTCCTCCCCATGTGTATTTTTTAAGGCCTTCAGCAGGATTTTCTACGTTGAGAATAGATGCATCACGTCTTGGATCATTTGGTTCAGCGTTTTTCCAGTCATCTAACATGTTTGTGGCAACAGGTCCTCCTCCCCATCCTTGTCCGAAAGGAAAGATATCTTCATAGTTTGGTTGCTCACGTATTGAGAAATATAACACAGGCTGATTGGCATAATAAATACTTGTTTTGAAATCAGCCATAGCAGAGTACTTTATAGCGAAGACAGTTTCATAATTATTGCCTTCTTCTCCAATCCATTTTATATCATTATCAATTGCATATTTGTACTCATCAGCAGTTGCTCTGTTTCCATAAGGCCATAAATCTGCAAATTTAGGGATAAGATTATGTCCACTATTCTTAATGCAATCATCTAACCAGTTTATAACTTGCTGTTTGCTGATTGAGCTGCCATCAGGCAAAGGCATTGATTCTTTTTTATAATATCCTGTATAAAATAAAAATGTTCGAGCCATCATCCCTTGTGCTGCCCATTTTGATGCATGCCCTGAGCGTTCTTTGTCTTGCTGAAATGTGTTGATAGTTAAAGCTTCGATAGCATATTTAAAATCTGCCGCAATTTGCCCAAATACATCTTCTGCAGAAGCGCGTGGTAAATTCTCATCCAGAGTATTGATGCTCAGCGGAACATCACCAAAAGCCCTGCTTAACTCGAAGTAGAAGTATGCCCGCAGGAAATGAGTTTCTGCAGCAATAAGCTCTTTCTGCTTGGGATTTTCCCATTCAGAAATTAAATCAAGAGATTCTAAAAGGAGGTTACAACGATAAATACCGTAATACATTTTCTTCCAGAAGTCAGAAAACATATTATCATTAACTTTTTTCATTTGATCAAGTGCTGCCCAGCTTCTGTCGACAGCTGCGCCACCACCTAAACGATCATCAGACATTAATTCGGAAACAAAAAATGTAGATTGATTTACGTTCACTGAAGGTAATATGGAATATATACCTGTAAGTAACTCTTCCGCTTCTTTTGATTCTTTAGGATAGTTAGAAGTGTTTTTCTGTACAAGATTCTCCGAGTCTAGAAAATCAGAACAAGATCCAAATGTGAATGCAATTAATAAAAATATTGTTATTTTTTTCATATTCATAAATTTATTTTGCTTAAATAATATATGAGTGGTATATCACTTAAAATTTAATATTAATCCCTACTAAATAAGTTCTTGGAGAAGGATAAAGTCCAACGTCTACTCCTGCAGCCCATGATTCATCAGCACCCCATCCATTTTCTGGATCGAGACCAGAATAACTGGTGAAAGTAAATGCATTTTGTGCAGTAAAATAAAGGCGTGTCTGCTCAAGAGGAATTTTGGGGAATAATTTCTTGAAATCATATCCGATAGTGATATTTTGTAATTTTACGTAATCGGAATTTTCAATAAATATGTCTGACATATAAAGCCAATTGGAACTTGATCCAGAGGTTATGCGAGGTAACCGGTTTGATGTACCTTCACCATGCCAACGAGCAAAGATATCAGTTGTGTAGTTGTCCAGCGGCTTATCAGTATAGGATCTATATGTTTTAGCCATCTGATGCCCTAAAGCTCCATTTGCAGCAATTGAGAGATCAAAACCTTTGTATCCTAAACTAAGGTTTAATCCTAAAATCACATCAGGATGGGGGTTACCTATTAACTGATTGTCTTTGTCATCAATAACGCCATCTTTGTTGTAGTCTTCAAAAATAAGATCCCCCGGTTTAGATGAAGATAATTTAGCTTCTTTATATTCAGCTATTTCTTTTTCTGTTTGAAAAACGCCGAGAGTTTTATACCCATAAAAATAACCTACCGGATAACCTACCTGTGCACGATAAATTTCAGACATACCTTCACCTAGAACATTGTTTTTACCATGAATAATTCCTTCGGTATTGGCAATATGTGTAACAATATTCTTATTATAGGTGAAGTTTAAACTGGCACTATATGTAAAATCACTTATATTATCATTCCAATTCAAATTCATTTCAAACCCTTTGTTTTCAATTTCCCCTCCGTTTTTATATGGTGGATTGGCTCCATAGAGATCAAGAGTAGGTGCTTTTACTAACCAATCTTTGGTTGTCTTAATATAATAATCGAATGCCATACCTAACTTATTATTAAAAAAACGGGCATCAAAGCCTAAGTCTAATTGCTGTGATGTTTCCCATTTAATCTGTGGATTAGCTAATAAAGATGGGTAAGATCCTGGATAAACTGTTGTGTTACTATTGCCAAAAAAATAATTAGATTTTTCGAAAGATATATTTGCTTCATATTGATAGGGATCAATTTGTTGATTTCCATTTTGTCCCCAGCTTGCTCGCAGTTTAAGAAAATTTAAAAATTCTTTGTTCGACTCCATGAATGATTCATTCGTAATTACCCAGCCTGCCGAAACAGAAGGAAAGTATCCCCAACGTTGATTACGCGGAAAATTTGATGAACCATCTGCCCGCATTATTAAAGTTGCCATATATGTTTCATTATAATCATAGTTTATTCTACCGAAATATGACATAATACCATGTTTGGCTGCATATGGAGATCCACTAAGTTTTGTTCTGTCTGCATAAACAACGTTTGTATTACTGAGATAAGCATGATCAAAATCATTGAATATAGAATTAACATTTTCTCCTTTAATTCTTTCTCCTAAACCATTTCTTTCCATAGAATGTCCGGCAAGCACATTAAAATTGTGATTGTTATTTAATATAAAATCATAATTAATTGTATTTTCCCACAGCCACCCCAGACCTATGGCCATTTCTTGCGAGACTAAGTTTTCTTTATTATAAACATTCGATGATAAATTGTATATCGGTTTGAAAGAACGAATAGAAACACCTGAGGTTGATACTCCAAAACTACTTCTTATTTTCAAGTTTTTAATTGGCTGAATAATTGCATATGCTTTTGTTCTCAATGAGTGTACCTTTTGCATATTCTGTCCGCGTTCGTAATCCATAAATGCAATTGGATTGGGTTCCATTGGATTCCAGTCTATAGCAGAATGATAATCTCCCTGTTCATTATAAACAGGCATAAACGGACTTGTACGCATCATGTATCGGATGTCATTCTGATAAATATTACCAATGCCAATACCTGATTTTTCAGTATAAGAATAAGAGACATTCTCTCCAAACTTGATAATGTCTAATTCATTCTTTTTTAATAAAGTGTGTTCCGAGTTTATTCTAAAATTATATCTTTCATATTTAGGTTCTGCAGGTTTTCCTAATATACCTTCTTGTGATGTATATGAAATACCTACAGAATAAACAGACTGTTCAGAACCTCCTGTAATATTTAATGTGCTGTTTTTTACTGGCGCATTTTTGTTCCTTATTTCATTGAACCAATTAGTTCCTTTATTTGTGCCGTTTGCGAAACTCTCCCAATTAGGTACACTTTTGCTGAAATCATACGCTGGAAGTCCATCCATTAAACGACCTTCATTCATTATTACAGCATATTCCTGAGCATTTAATAATGATGGATTTTTATATACATTTTGCACACCATAATAACCATCAAAACTAATATTAGCTTTACCTTTCTTTCCTTGTTTTGTTGTTACTAAAATTACACCATTCGCAGCGCGTGCACCATATATGGCAGCAGAAGCAGCATCTTTCAAGACATCAACAGATTCTATATCTCCGGGGTTTAAATTATTTATATCACCTCCTACAATTCCATCAATAACAACTAAAGGAGAAGAATCACCGACAGTTCCTATCCCACGTATATTTACTTTGAATCCTTCACCCGGCATCCCTGAACTCTGAACGATATTTACACCAGCTGTCTGACTTTGTAAAGCTCCAAGAGGATTAACAGCACTCATTTTCTGAATGTCATCACCTTTAACCTGTACAGTTGCCCCTGTAATCAATTTCTTTTTCTGAACTCCATAACCAACAATGACTAAGTCTTCAAGCATTTGCACATCATCTTCCAGAGCAATTTCAATGTTTTTATCGCCGGGCTTCACATTTAATTGTTGAGATTTAAACCCTACATAGCTAATTTCAATAATGGCTTCGTTTGGGATTGCAAATTCAAAATTCCCATTAATGTCAGTAACAGTACCATTTGTTGTCCCTTTCTGAACTACACTGACTCCAATCAAAGGTTCATTGTCAGATAGTGAAATCACTTTTCCTGATATGCTTTTCTCATCTTGAGCCTGAATTAATTGACTAAAGATAAAAAGGAGAACGGAAAAGAGACTTGCTTTTCTTAAGATCGAGTGAGTCCTAAAGAGAATAATTCTATTTGTTTCTTCCATAAAAATAATTATTTGATTAATAAATATGCTTATAATGAGGTGTTTATTTCAGTGTCACCTTTGCTTTATTTAAAGCGTTAATAATTTTAAAAATATTGTTTAGATTGGATAATCACATTCGATTCAATAATTTCCCCGTAATTTTATTATTTTTAATAATTGATTGGTCGATAGGAGAAGTGCGTATAGCAGATGTAAGCTGTTTATGCCATTCTATATCGCGCCACATACCTACAAATTGAGGTCCGCAAAAGTTGCTGGTTGCAATTCCTGCCCATGCACCTGTTTTTGCTGCTGTTAAAGTTCCCAATGCACAAAGTTCCTTTACCCAATCCCATTTTAACAAAGGCCAATCTTTATAATCCACTATACCCCAACATTCGGTGGTTACAACCAGTCGTTTATTTTGTTTAGCAACTTCTCCCATTTTTTCAATTTTTTCTACTAATAACTGTTGCCAATATTGAGGTTTCTTTCTGTATAGTTCCTCTGCATAAGCAACCACATTTTTATATGCTTGAGGAGAAAACCGTCCATCTTTGTAATCTATAGTTTTATAGAATTCACTGTTATTTTGATGTACCATCCAAATATGATGTTCATAAAGATCAAGGAAAGAGGTGTCTATCTCATTATATTTTTCTACATCTCCATTATCGAATGAGAATAAGAACGGCATGGTGGGATATTTCTCTCTCATAATCATTAACGCTACTTTCATCCATTCCACGGATTCTTCTTTATACCATTGCCCCCATGTTATATGTGGATATTTCGAACTAAAAAAAGGTGCCCATAAATTACCAGGCCATTCGTTGCACAGATCAACATACATTATATTATCCAGCAAGCCATCTTTATCAATAGATTGCAGAGTCTTTAACCAACATTCTGCCATTTTTTGCGGTGTGGTTATTTTCATTAACGTATTATTAATATCCTGTCTATACCAAGATGAAATACCTACTTTTATATCTCGTGTTTTGCATTTCTCTAAAAACTGATTAAGATAAGGTTGTATTTGAACTTTATTGAGATCTGGACTTCCCCAAACTTGTTGGTTCCACACTTCATTTAACATCCATTCTTTTGTCGGATTTTCAGCTAGAAGATGTGGATAAACATCGATTCTAACAGCATTGTATCCACGTTCTGATAATTGGTCGAGTGCTAAATCCCAATCTTCATAACCAGCTCCTTCCCAGCGACGCTCTAACCATGAGAAATCCCACATGGTTATTGCTCTAGGATTTTTAGTTAGTATTTTATTCTTAAATAAAACACTATCCGCAAATGATTGGGAATTAATTAACTCAACAGAAGTAAACCCACTTAAGGCCATTGTTGCAGTCTGTTTGATAAAATGTCGTCTATCCATTTTAATGTTTTTTTTTTAATCAAAACAGTAAATCATAAGTTTATTAATTCCTGCTTTTTGACTGTATTTCATTTTTTAAATTATATCAATCGTTTAGGATGTTTTTGATCCTACAATTCTAGTCAGTGTCATTATTTACTTTCATATTATACATATGTGCAATTTTATATTTACCATTCGAATGTTCTTGACTTCTCTGATATTGTTGAAACAATATTACTCCGTCTTTGCAACCAAACATCCATTTTCTTTTACAAAAGTAGTTTTGTAAGATATGATTTAATATAATGTATGATCATCATATATGCCATATGTTCGAACATGCGGTGCAAATAAAGTCAATATTTTTTAATTATGCAAATAATTCATAGAATATTTTTTATATTTTTTTATTTGTTGTTTATTTGCAATAAAAAAGAAATGAAGTTTAAAATTGATCACAATAGCAGAACTCCTCTTCACAAGCAGGCAGAACAACTTCTTAGAGAGTTAATTCAAAAGGAAGAATATATCAATGGTAAATTATTACCAAAAGAGATAGATTTGTCTCAACAATTAAAGATATCAAGAAACACTTTACGGCAAGCTATAAATAAATTGGTTGCAGAAAATTTATTAATAAGGAAACGGGGTGTAGGAACACATGTAATTGAAAAAAGAGTGTTTAGTGAGCTAAACAACTGGTTAAGTTTCTCTCAAGAAATGAAAGTACTCAATATAGAGATTCATAATTTTGAGTTCTCTATCAAAAGAGAGATACCATCTAAAGAGGCCGAGAAGTTTTTTGATGTCGATCCTTCTGAAAAACTGTTCAAGTTGCAACGATTAAGAGGTAAAAAAGAATGTCCTTTCGTTTATTTTTCATCCGAGTTTAGTCCTTTAATTCCTTTTAGGGACAAAGAGCATTTCATCAGACCTCTCTATGAAATTTTAGAAAATGATTATAATATCATTGTTAAGACTTCAAAAGAAGAAATTAGTGCCGATTCCGCAGATAACTTTATAGCAAAAAAACTGGAGATTAATGTAGGTGATCCCATATTAATCAGGAAGAGATTTGTTTACGACATTCACGATAAACCTATTGAATATAATATTGGATGGTACAGAGCAAATTCATTTACTTATAAAATTGAATGCGTGAGGGATATAACAACAGTTCGGTAGAGAACCATTTAATCAATTAATATTCAAAACTTGCACAAAATAGCTTAGAAATAGAGAGAAGGTTAAGCATCAGTCATTTAGCATTATATAGTAAATCAGTACTATAGAGTTATGAATAGAATCAGCGTACTTAACCAATTTAGAAGTATCTGTAATGATATTATTGGCAAACTTGCTACGAAGCTTAACAAAAGTTTAAATAAAAACATTGTTTTATAGCCGTTCTTCAACAAGCTTATTTCAAAAAACAAAATGAATTGGAATGTGCTTGTCGAATTAATAACTTTTTACACAAATTGTATGATTTTCTTTTGTGAGTGCACTTGCAATAATTCTAAAGTAAATCAAAACATTAAATTCACAGATAACTAAAAAGGCTACACCAAAAAAACTATGTTGTTATGGAGTGCAGGGGTCAATCCACTTTACGGATAGTGTACCGAAACGAAATAGAAACATTGTTTTGTAGCCGTATTTAAACAACCTCTTTTCAAGAAAAAAAATGAAATGGAATGTGGTTGTTGGATTAATAACGGCTTATACAAATTGCACGATTTTTCTTTTGTGAATTCAAATTCTGGAGTAAACCAAAACATTACCTCTACAAATAAACTAAAAAGCTAATCAATTCTATTAAGTTGTGAATTTCATAAGGCAATATGATGTATGGAACAATTATGATAATCTATTTACGCCTGCAAAGTATTAACCATCGACCAATCTTTTTGCGTGATTATTTCCCAATTATCGCCACATTACTGTCTTTATTGTACAATAATGGTTCAATTGGTTCAATTATGGTTCAATTCAATTGTGCAGTTACCTTACGAATTATACAATTATTTTATAGAAGTAATCAATTCATAAAATGATCCCGCACCTCTTTTACAAGAAGCTTTTAAAATATCTCTATCAACCAATTCTTTTAAGTCACGTGCTGCAGTTGTTCGAGAACAATCATTTATTTCACGATACTGCATATTCGTTTTGAGATCATTTTCTCTACAAATATCGTAGCTTTCATCTGTATTGAATCTAAGCCTATTTTTCCTTAATCATTACATCTTTAGACAAACTAAAAAGGCTACATCAAAAAACTATGTTGATATGAAGTGCAGGATTCTATCCATTTTGCGGATAGTGTGCCGAAACGAAATAGCAACATTGTTTTGTAGCCGCTTTTCAACAACCTCTTTACAAGAAAAAAAAATGAATTGGAATGGGGTTGTTGGATTAATAACCTCTTATACAAATTGTAAGACTTTCTTTCTGAGTGCACTGCGTTAATAATAAAGTAAACCAAAATACTACTACTACAAATAAATTAAAAGGCTAATCAATTCCACTAAGTTACGAATTTCATAAGTAAATCAGATGTATGAATCAATTATGATAATCTCATTTACATCTGCAAAGTATTCACAATCGACCAATCCTTTTGCGTGATTATTACCCAATTATGGTTCAATACGTACCAACACTTTTTTGTCATCTCTTATTAAAACCATCATGCATTTCATAGTTTTGCGCGATTTTGCATGATTATGCGTGATAATGCGAAATTTTTGCGTGATTATGCGTGATAATAAGTTCCTGCACCTGCACCTGATTTCTCCAATAAATTATACCTATCAACTAATTCTGTTAACTCATAAGTTGCTGTTCTATTCGATACTTTATTTAGAGCTTGATACTCTCTATTTGTTACTCTCTCATTTTCCTTAACATACATCACAGCCCTCACCTGTCTTTCATTAAGTCCCTTTTCCAGCAAATGCTCCTCATTAAATATATCCTTCCTATGTGTCACCCACAATCCTGTAGAATCATATTCAAATTCAGGTTTAGGCAATCCAGCCTCCAAGCACAAGTTGGTCATTTTACTGATTCCTCTTCCCCATGATTCAATATATCCACTCCTAAAAAGAGCATTTGCAATATCTGGGTTATAAGGATTAGATGCATGTTTCCTCAATAAAGTTTCAACAGTCCAGTCCTTTGGTAGCTGTCCTGCATTCCAAATCATCAATTTATCATCGTAAACACTAATTTGAATTGTGGCACCACTGGAATAATCTTTATGAGCTATGGCATTAAGCAATGCCTCCCTCACTGCATCTTTAGGATACTCATAAGTTTCAACTCTACTTATACCTTCATAACTGATAAGCGCCTTAATGTACTTAGAGAAAAGCAAATCTACAGTAGTTTCTATTTGTTCAAATAGATTTCCATGTACTTCATCTTGAAATATTAAATCTGCATCACTTTCAAAAAATCCAATTTTAATGTATGCACCTGTAACATACTTTTCCGGATCAGGATGAAACAACAACAGTGCGGCTCTTTTTAGAAACTCTCCTTCCATTAACTTCAAATTCTCGAGCAACTGCAGAGGAGTATCTTTTACACTATCATCTGAAAGACGCAAACTCCTGATACCTTTTTTCTTGAAAAAATCGAACGTTTCATGTTTTAAATCAGCAACTGAAACATTTGGAATAGGTACACCATCCCACTGCTTCCCTTTCTTCTGCAACAAAAACTTATCTAAAGCAGCACCTTTTAACTCTTGCTTTGTACTTCCACTTCGGTAAAAATAGTGACCTTTATAATTCACCGCATAAGGATATGACTCAACTACAATTTCAATATAATTCCCCTCATCTGTTTCATAAAGATTCACATCTACCAAAATTCCCAACACATCCCGAACTTTATTTGGAATATCTTCAAGCAGCTTCTTAGAGTCATTCACTCCAACTACTTCACCATTGTCATCTTTACCAATGTATAGCATTCCACCCTGTGCATTTGCATATCCACAAATCCACTTCAGGTATTCATCTTTCCAGATACTCTTGTACTCTATATTTTGTTTTTCACTCATATTTCATCCGCTTAGTTTATTATTCAAATTATCTTTTAAAGTATCAACCTTTAATTGTGCGATTGTGGTTCAATTGTTGTGCAATTCCAACCACCATTAACAAACCTGTTAAATTGATACCCAAGCGCATTATATTCAAAGACAGGATGGATATTTAAAAACTTCCACTTCTTAACCTCACCTATCCTTCTTCAAATCCTTCTCCACCACTTCACCCAAATGATAAACTACTAGCCACAAAGCAAAGTCACCATCTTTATCGTCATCACCATCATTATTAAAACGTATTACACCCTCTTCATCTTTTGCAGCTATAAAAGTAATATCCTCTACTTTTACCACCATCGTATCACGGTCTTTGTTGTAGCCTACCACAAAATTCAAATATTCATAACGTTTGGGTATATACGGATAAACACCGTTGTTGTATATGAATGGATCGTAACCATACTTGTCAAAATCTTCCTCAGATAATAACTCGTCATCGAATACAATACCTGATTCACCTTTTTCAGTCCATATAGATAAGTATCTTTTGTATGTTGTGTGTTTTATCTCCCTAAACTCTTGCTTCTTTGTGCCTGCCAGTATCTCATCAAAATAGATTTGCTTGATGGGGAGGTACAAGGTGTTTTCTTTGGTACTAACAGGGTTTTCATTAATGTTCAAAGACTCTTCTTTAGCAATCATTGAATCCTTTTTTGATTTCAGAACTATATCTCTAGCGCTCTGAGCTTCTTTTTTTGAATCCACCTCCAAATAAGTCACCTCAAACCCTCTGCTCAAACGTTCTTCTTGAAGGGTGTTTGCTAAATTAAATGGATTCTTAAAGTCATAAGCTTGAAAGATGTCTAATCCTCTGTCGATACTAATTTTCCAACCTGTGTTTGTTACAATACTTCTTGCATGAAAACCCATCGATTGGTCAAACTCATAATCGAAGATGACACCAGATCCATCTAAGCTGTTCTTCACATCTTCAAGTTTATCAATGTTTTCATCCTTATATTCCTCATCATAGCTCGTAATCAACTTTATAGTTACATCATCCCCTTCTGCTTTGTTTAGCAATACCATCTGAATAAACTCCATCATGTTTTTGACTTGATAGAAAAGACGAATATAGGGGTCTTGTACAACTATCTCCGTTGCATTTCTCAGATAAGGAGCAAAAAGTTTTTTGTAGCTAATGCCTTTCTCGTTTTCTTCAAACACAATGTGTTTTCCCGACAACAACTCTTGCTTGTCATACTTCTCATGCTTTTCATTCTGTTTAAGAATAGCCTGCTTCTCTATCGTAGACTCATCCACAGTAGATGCTATCGATAAATTGGGATGTTGTTTCTCTTCAAGTGTTAGAACAGTAGTTTTTTCGTTATCATCTTTCGATGTGTAGGAAAACTCCAACTCGTTGAAAGTTTCATCCATTTTCACCAATTGACTCTGAACTCTTCTTCTACACTCAACAGCAAAATCCAATATCTCCTTAGCTTCCTCTTTTGTACACTCACCATGAGGATATATTATTTTACACAATCCAGAGAAAGTTTTCATTATACCTGTACTATCTCTAGTAGTTATTTCATCAGAAAGTTCAAAGTACTTTGTGCAAAGAAAAGAATAATCTTCATTCCTCAAACGCTTTAATATCTCTGCCAGATAGTCCACAATAAAACCATATCCATCAGCAAAAGATTCCTTTCTTAGTTTCTCTACTTCCCATCCTGGTAAATAGCAGTGTATACGGTCAAGAAAGGCACTGTCTTTATAGGTCTCGGGCAATGCTTCAAAAAGATGCGTATGTTTCATCATATAAGACACTGAGTGCATTGTGTTTCCTACAAACGAAAACGAAGCAGTAGCACTCTGAGGGTCGCTACCCCTCGAAAACGTTTTCTGTGCCATATAGTTTTTCATAGTATCGACCAAGTTTTTATCCACTCGTTTATTAATACCAGCAAACTCATCAAAAGCAATATTATCCCAATATCCCACTAAACCAACCTGTTTGTTCGTATTATTTACAAACAATTTTGCTTGTGTTACCTCTCCACCAGAAATGAGCATTCCATGAGGCGACATCTCAGAGTAAATATGACTCTTCCCTGTTCCCTTAGGTCCCAGTTCAATTAAGTTGTAGTTGTTTTCACAAAATGAAACCATTCTTGTTAGTTGCAACAATTTACTTCTAAAGTTAAAGTGTTCTGGCTCTAATCCCAAACTTTGCATAATTATATCTACCCACTCATCCTTTGTAAATTCTCGTCTTAGCTCCTTATACTCATCCATATCAACATGTGAAATCTGAATAGGTTTCACACGCTCAATTAACCATGGCGACTCCTTTCCCTTACCTTCGCTTGTAACAAAGTATGATAAATCGATAATAGACCACACACCCGAAGTAAGTATTTTGCGGTGCTCTTCAATTACCTCCTTCTCTATCAAAACAGGCTCTTTAATATCTAAATTTGAAAAAGTAGCTAAATACGTTCCATCTTTCTCTACTAAATGAGCCGATATTTTATCAATAATTCTATGCGACTCTCCATTCTTTCTTGTAAACTCATACTTCACCTGTTCAGATTGATTCCTATGCACATAGTGCTTTGCAATAATATCAAGAACTGCTTTCACGCCGTCATTTATAGTATCTTCATTGTCAGTAGCACAATATTGCCCCAACAGATACTCCAACACATAAGTAGGCACTACAGCATTACCCTTAACTTGTTTTGTAAGGTCTTTTCTAACTACCTTACCACCAAAATATCTGTTCAGTTTTTTATCAAGTTCTTTCATGGCTAAAAATCAAAATCGTTTATAAATGATATATTCAATGTATACGTATATTCCTTGTATTGTTTCCAACGCTCAGTGCCTTCAATGGGCTCTTCCAAGACCAATCGCACACGTTGGTTTCTATATTTAGATGCAGCACTCTTATTCATTGTAAAAGTATGTTTCACTTCACGTTGACGTTCACTTCCCTCATCTATATCAAACAGATATCTAAAAGTATCTGATATCAACGCACCATCATCGGCATATATACCTGCCTTCATAGTGCGTGGCAATACTTGTTCACTCACCAATCCTTGTTGAATAAAACTTACAACATGCAAGTTAGTAGTTATTCTATCAGCCGATTTAATAATATCAACATCAACATTCGAAGTAGTCTCTTCCTTTTTTATGCCAATCTTCAATAGAGGAACAACCACCTCTTGTAGCGAAGCCCCACCGTGTACAAACTTCGACCCTGCACCCTTCACCCTAATTCTGTTGACCGATTTAGGAATCAACACATCTACAGCAGAAGCAATATTAAGTTGCGAACCATCAAATTGTTGTGTCGATTTGTCGCCCTGCAACTCCTTCCCAATTACAAAGCGTCTGTTCTCTTTCCATATATCCCCTGAGTGACCAGATATAGTGAAATCACTTTCGTGCAACTGGCTATGTTGATAGATAAAACCATGGTCGGAAGTTATCATCATATTGTAGCCATTCAAACTTCTACCAATCCTACTAACAATATCTATCAAATATTGTATCTCCTGCTCCACAGCATCAAACATTTTATCTTCGCTAGTTTTATCGTCACCCACTTTATCAATTCTATTGTGGTATATATAAATAAGATCATATTGCTTCACATATTCACGTCCTTCTTGTCTATTCATTACCATAAACTCTTCAGCATTAATTGCTGTAGCGCTCACTCCCGAGTTTGTCTCCAATATCTTGGTGCGCCCTGCTGTACCATTACTCATCATACCATCCACAGCTATCGAGTCACTACCCTCTTTAAAAGACAACTCTTTGTGAGGCAATAGCGATGCCATGCCCAACTGAGTGTACGATGGCAAACTGCTAACCATTGGTTCAATTTCTGATACAAATCTATCTTCGCCCAATATTCTTCTGTTTAGTTCCACACCACATTCATAACGCAATGCATCTGATATAATCACAAACAAGCGTTGATTTCTAGCTATTATAGGTTGTACATGTTGTTTAAAAAACTGTTGTTGACTCCAACTTTTATTGGTGGGCCACACCTTTAAATCATTCACCACCTTTTGCCAATTATCGTTGATGCCCAACAACCAATCGTTGCTATACACCTTTTCTATCTTTTCTGCCAATTCCGATAGATTCGAGCTCTGATTTGTCTCTCTATAGTTCCAGATAAACTTGCGATACATTTTATCCACTTCATAGAGTTCTTTCTGATATGATTCTATACCATCTTCAAAGTCTTTAAATGTTTTGTCAGCATACCTTTGTACCAAATTTAGCATCTCTGCAGCATACTCCAGACTAGCATAAAAGTGTTTCACACTGTTGTACCAAAACTTGTTTTCGCGTTGTTTTATATATTGCAATAGCTTGTCGAGCGATATCTCATTCTTCAACAACAAATCATTTAAATCGCGAATGATTTTAAATTCATTTTTCCGGAACAGATTATCGTTAATAACAGTATCAAGCGTAGCATTATCTATCAGCTCCTCTACATTTATATCGTTGTATATCCTTTCCGATAGTTCCATATAACTATCTCTATACTGACCCGAATCTTGCCATTGTGTTATCAATAGTTTAGACTCTTGCGTTAATTTCGATTGCTTTCCCATAGAGAAGTTGTTGTGAAACACCTCCAACAAGAAATCGTAGATAGATGGCGAGTTCGATTCATAGTTGAACCTATTTTTTATGGCATCCCAATAGTAGTCGTAAAGGTTAAAACGCTTCAACTCTTTTTCATACCTGTCGTCACCTTCCACAAAAGCTTTCCCATCAGCCTGTATGTAGCTTTTCCAGTCCACATAGTCCACATTAAACACCACAGCCAACATCTTCTTTCTAATAGCGTTTTGTTCATCACCAGCCTCCAATAGCTCCTTTAGCTTGCTGCGTCTACTTTTAGCTTTAAAAAAATCTATATGGTCTGCTACCAATTGCTTCAGATAGTAGTCTAAGCCCAACTCTTGCAAAAACATTGCCTCTTGGTCTGTATGAAATAGGTGATTTGCCATCTCCAAATCCAACAACCAATTGTCCTTGTTCTCAGGTCGATCACTTTCAAAGTAGAGCAAAAAGTTTGTATCAGGCTCAAGTTTCATCATTCTATGTTTCACTTCAAACTGATTGTTATTTACTCTCACTTTTGTAAAACCTACTTCGGGCAATGCTTCAAACTCATCTTGCAACTCTTTTTTATCGTCATACCAAAACACCAAGCGATGCTTATCGAAGAGTTTCTTTAGTGAGTTTTGTATGTTTGTTGAGCTCATTGTTTTATGTTGTTATTTTGTTTATCCTTGTTTCTAAATGAGAGATTGTATTCTATCTAATGGTAGAACCATCAATCCAATCAAACCCCTTCACCTTCTTCTTGGTCACCTTGTCATTCAATCCTGCAACTTGTTTTATGGCACTGCCAAACTTGTTGTAGTTTACAAGCACACCATCGTCCAGGTCTATATGGATGCGTTCTGTTGCTAACGGATACAGAATATCTCTCTCGTACTCTTGCAACTCAAGCAGTATTGTTTTTATTTTGTCCAACTCTTTGGCAGCTTGTGTTTGCTCACTACCCGAGCCTTTCTCAATAATATGGTTGAGTTGTTCGCTGTGCATCTTTAGTTTCTCTCTATACTCTGCCAAGTAGTTGTTGAATATTCTATTGAGTGTATCGGGAGTGTAGCGGTGAATATAGATGAGTACGTTGAACGAACCTTTGAGGCTAGAGAATAGCCAATAGATGGGTCTTTTTTTGTACCTGCGAACATGATCGGTGTAGAAATCACGCAAGAAATAGTTGCGCATATCCCTACCCAGTGACTCTTCAACAAAAGCAAGGTTTTGCTCAAAATTCTCTTTGCCAAACGAACGTTTAAGGAAAGCATTGAACAATTCCACCATATCATCTTTAAACCACTCATCGTCCAATATGGGGATGATGTTATCTTCATCGGGCACAAATTGAAGCTCCTCTTTAGCTACTCCCACTTTTGCTATGTAGTCTTCCAAGGTTTCTCCTTGATTGGCTAATATCAATCCCTCTTTGTCTAGGCTATACCTGCCAAACATACAGCCCACAGCATAGCTTACAAATTGGCGCATTACTTCTCGTGCATCGAAAGGTAAATCGGGCTTTTCTTTCTCTTCACTGTCTAGCTGCCATTCGCCATCTATTAGTTGCCAACCGCTTTTGTAGGTGGTGCTTAGGTCTTTTAGTTTCCTTTGGTCTAATTCATTTTGAAGAATGGTGATATCTTCCAATGGTACATCGGGTGTGAGCTCTTCTTGCAGACCATATATCTCTATAAACTGCATATTTAGTTCTTCTTCATTACTGTGCAGTTCGTAGAATTGTTCTTGCCATTGGTGTTGATATTGTTGGTAAGCTTCTTTTATAACTGACGTTTTTCCTTTTATTAGTTCGTTGTGTTGGAAATCCCAAGAGGTTTCTCGTGAGTTCCAATCTTTTTTACTTAGTTCAACTAAATTTTCAACTTTAGATATTACATTAAATCCTTTCTCATTAAATATTAGCGGAATAGATTGAACCTCTCCGATATTACAATTTAGTGTTGGATTCAAGACTTTAAGTATAGTTTCTGATATTGGAGTGTTTAAAAGACCAAGAGTGTATTTTCTTTCTTTTTCACTATTAAAAAACAATGTTGGAGCAGCTAAATTAAAAATAGATTCATCATCATAATTTCTAAAACTTTGTTTTCCTGAAGTTATCAAGGTCCAAGATATTCCTTTTTTCCACCAAAGTTTCTCAACTAAAATCCGTGCAACTCTATCCTTCCTATAATGATATCTAGCTTCTTTTGACCAGTCGATTACTGTGTCTAGATTTCCAAACCATCTTCTAAATGCACCTCCTTTGGGATGTTTAACCCATTTTTCATTTTTACCAAAACTTCCAATATTAATTTCCCAAGCTAATCTTAAGTACTTTTCGTTTTTTCCAGACTTAGTTTGACCTTCTGATTGAGTAATGTCTTTTACTTTTTTTTCTTGAAAAATTGAAATCCATCTTTGACTCAACCAATACCCAATCGGAATCCCAGGTATTTTCTCAAAATCCTTCTGCTTTGCAGTATAAAACCAACCACAATCAGGATTCCCTATCGCTTCAAGCGTTTTCGGTGCTTGATTTTGCGAACCTCTAAAATCGCTCAAACGAATGTAGCTTCCTTTAGCTTCTTCATTAAGAGATTGCTTTCTCAATGTAAAAGTGCAAATAGGCACAGTTGCTCCATCAAATCCTGAATATTCTAATTGGATTAAGTTATTGATAAAATGATAGTCTATAATAATCTCTCGCAGCTTTTGATAGCTTGAAATAAACATCCAAACAAAGGGAGTCATATAGCCAGTCAATCCTTCATCGTTGCAAAGCTCTAGGCATCGCACTACAAAAGTTGCAAACATATCAGACTTGGTATCGGCATAGTTGGTATCAATAAACTTTTTCAACTCTGCTTCCATTCTGTTGCTCCCAATGTAGGGAGGATTGGTTGCTACTACATCGTATCGTTGCCCTAATAAAGAGTAAAGCTTTTTCAAAGCAGCTTGCTGTTCTCCAAACAGTGTGTCACTCTCCACATTAAATGCCTCTATCTCTTCTGGCTCAACAGTTATTAGCGAACCCAATGATGCAGCATTCTTGAACTTCTCATCAAAGTCGAAGTTTTGAAAGAAAGTGATATTAGGCTGAATATTTTTGCGTTCTACTGCTCTTAAGAAACGTCTGTGCTTTTGTCTTCCTTTCATGAGTAGAACAAACGATGCAAGCTGTGCTGCTCGTTGGTCGATATCTACTCCATACAAGTTTTTGGTGATAATTAGCTCAGGAATTTCAGTAGGGTTGTATCCTTGCTCTTCATATATTTTGTAAAAAATATCGAAGGCATAAGATAAGATATGCCCAGAACCAACACAGGGTTCAAAGAACTTAATATCTTCAATGCTTTTTTTTGTACGTGGAGTTAGTTGTTCTTTGTAGGCTGGCTTTATATAAAAGTCTAAACTATCTGTAACAGTGGTGTTGGGCTTTATCTCGCTCCACAATTGCCCCAAAGTATTATCTACCATATATTGCACAATCCACTTGGGAGTAAAGAGTTGCGATGCTGGTGCTAAATCTTCTGTTCTGTATTTCTTTTTAGAGCTAATTAGTTCATCGTTTACTTCCGATATATAGAACTGATACAACCACCCTATTATTTCCACTTCACTACAATCTTCTTCAGTCATTCCATCTCGTACATCTTGAAGAATAGAGAACTCTGAAGTTAAATCGTCTGGAAGCAGTAGTTCGGTATAGTCATTAATGTGTTCAAATAGAAAGGGAAACACCTTATTCAAGTGATTACATGCTGCAATCAAAAGCATCTTGTACACCTCATTTTGCGGGTTATTGCTCTGTATCTTTCCATTCAAGAGGTCGTTGATACGCTCATGGTCAACAGTTAGTTCTGTAGGAATATGACCTTGCTTTGCTTCATCCAATAGTTCGGGTAGTGTATAATCCTCTTTGGGCGACACCACTTGTATTCCTATTGGTTGATACCCGTTTACATCCATAAAGCGCAATGCCATAAAGCGGTTGAACCACGTGTAAGCCACTTTGTCCACCACTTGCTCTTTGCAGGTAGCGGCAATGGCTTCGTTCAATTTTTCTATTTGTGTGGCTTTTTCGCGCAGTTGGCCCGAGTCGGAAGTGAGCACCAGTTCTAATTTGGCTGCAATTTGGGTCATTAGTTTGGTGCGTGCTTCTTGGGCAAAACGTTTGAGAAGATTGGTGTTCATAATATATTGAGTGACGTTTTTTTGTAATTTTGTTTTTCTGTTTTTTTGCCCTTCGGCTCCCTTCGACTACGCTCAGGGAGCAAAATCAAGGACTGAGAACAGGTATTTAAATTTACTAATGCGATTTTTTTAAAGTAATAATGTGATTGTCTTTTATCTTTTTTAGATAGGCATCACGCAAAGCTTGTATATACTCATCAACATCGGATTCGGTAGTGAGGTCGTTTTTTTGATAACTCACATGAATGTGATTGTTCATAATGTATCTCTTGCGTGGTGGTTCTTCTACTGTAATGCCAGCATCAGTATCACTGCCTGTTTTTGCACCTACATTTGTTGGTGTGCCACCTGATATTGCTGTAGATTTTGTTTTTGGAGTTAACAGCTTGCTCATCAAGTTGAGCTGTTTTTCATATAGTTGATTTTCTATATGCTGAATATCACTCCTTATTACAGCAATGTACCTGTAGCTTCTATCCTCTACCTTACGCTTTATAGCATTGAAGGGTTGCAACACCTCTGCTTGTTGTAGCTCGGTGAGTGTGTCAAAATCAGCACGCGATTGTATGGCTTCAATTACAGCTTCGTAAGCTTTGGCAAACTTCAATTTTTCATCATCTATGGCTTTCAATATTTTGTTGGTCAGTTGATCTTTGGCCGATTTTGCATCTCTTATCTGATTGCCACGATAGGGAGTTTCGCTATCCATTAATATTTGAAGGGTTTCAAACTCATCTCCCTCTACAAAAGTTAGATTGGCTTTGTTACCTTGTATTACCGATTTAATATCATCATAAATATTCTTTTGCTCACTATTCATAAAGGGTTGAATACTATCTAACAAATTTTCTTTGTAATCTAATAGTTGATTTTCGAATTCGCCAATATTGAAGAAATAATAATTGCTATCTTTTCTATTTTTCAATGTTTCAAGAAATTCGGCGAATGGATGTAGGCTATTCAAAAAATGATATTCGTGTGTTTGATTTAAAAACCCTTTCACCTTTGTGTACATCAAGTTCAACTGCTCTTTGAATGCTGCCACCACCTCTTTGGCTTCGTTTGCTGCACAAGTGTGGTTAAAAGCATCAGCATATATATCTTTTAGCTGTTTCACCAAACGGGTGTCAATTACTTCTTGTGGTTGCAAAAGCGTGATGCCATACTGGTGGGTATTCATCAATGCCTGGTAGGCTTCTCTGTCGGTAAGCTCGTTGGAGTCTTGCTTCATTACTACTTTGCTGCGTTTTTGCAGTTGTGCAAGTTTAGAGAAAGTTGCATTTTGATACCATCCATAGGGACGACGCGAAAAATGTTCGCGTAAATTATTAAGTGTGGTACGGTCTGATTGGTTTTTGCGTCGGTTGATATAGCCAAATATTTCTGACTCTGCTTCAGAAATAGATTCATCGTTGCCTTGAAACAGATCGTCGCCCTTCTCAGTTAAAATTGTGCGAATATTCTCTTCAGTATAGATATAGTTGCCCAACATCTGCAAATTGGGATAGGCAATCTTTACCAAATCTTGAAAAGCATTTACTACTCTGTTTTTACCTTCCGATGTATTGCCCATTTCATGTGGGCTACCATTCATATATACGGTGGCTTTTGCCAAAAGTTCATTGCCTTTTAGTTTTAATATGCTGCCACGCTCTCTATTTAATTGCGACTTCTCATGCAAAATGCGCATAATATCGGATGTATTGCTGCGCGACTGTTTTTGCATAATATAAGTGTTGGTGCGAAGATACATCTTCACATCTTTCATAAAAGTAGCATCGGCTGGTAGGTGCAATATCATTTTGGGGGCTCCCATAGTTCTTGCCTGTAGTTGACCACTATTATCGTGTTGGTAATAGTTGGGGGTAATAATCTCAATTTCCAACTCCTTCTCTTTGCTCACCAATATATCATCTATGCGCGAAGCAAATTCGTAGTTCTGTTTGTTATCGATATATCTGATGCGCGAGTCGCCAATAATTTGGTCGAAGAAGAGTTCCTTCATATACTGTGTTACAGCTTGATCGTCCAGTTCAGTATCTTTTATCTCTTTTTCTATATCTTTTTCGTTGTCTGTCAAAAACTCATACACATTATCGTTGCGCTGCACATAGCTCTGATTTTCTAATGTGTTTAATGCCTCGTCTACTCTTTTTTTATGAGCATTAAAATCGATGTGCATATCGTCTATCATCATAGTAATGATGTTACGCTTGGTAGTCTTAAAGTTATCGAAATATTTTACAAGAAACAGTGCCTTCAATACCTGAATAGCAAACTTGTCGGCAAGGTTGTTTTCTGCCATAATTATGGAGTTCTGTATTTCGCTACGCAACTCGTTGCGAATACCCTCATACATTTTGTCGAAACTAACCAACCGGGTTTCGTTGCCATCTTCTATGTTGGTTACCACTTGTTGGAAAACACCCAACATGCTACGTTCTCCTACTGATGAGTGCTTACCCTGAAAAGCATTGTGGCGTGATAGGGCAATACGACATTGCTGAAAAAGGTCGAACTGATAGGCAACAAACGGGTATTTATTGGCAAAGTCTTTCTCGTTTTTGTATCCATTAAATTGTATACCCTCTTCAGAGAAAGAGAGCAAGCTCTTTAAATGCACTTTCTCTTTATTGTATATCTCTTTTAGTTGCTCTTGTGGCTCACTTTTCTTTTTAAGCAGACGCTTCTCTATCACCTCGTCCACATTTGCTGACGATAGATTCATCTTGATACCAAAACGTGCCTGAATGCGCGAAAAGTCGTTTTGTTGTTTTGCATTCATATCAAGCACTACCTTCTCCATATCTTCTTGCGATGTAACCAATATCCATGCGTGTCCACGTGTTTTGGTGGCAAGCGACTCGGCTATGGTTTGCAGATTGAGCATTAGTTTAGTATTGTCGCTAATGTATTGCCCCACTTCGTCAACAAAGAAATTGAGGTGGAAGCTCTTCTCTTTCGATTTTATATAACTATTTACACGTTCCGAAAAATCTTCTATCGATAGACGCAAATCTTTGCGTATTTCATCTATTATAGATTTGTATTTCGAAGGGTCATCGTGGTATAAATTGCCCAACACTTTACTAATTGCATCTTTTACTTTGGGTGCGAAATATTTTCGGCGGTCAGTTTCCCAAGTAATTCCTGTGATAGAGTTGTATTGCTCAACAAAAGCAGCATATTTTTTTTCGTTATACAACCAATGCTCAAATTGAGCTACTGGCATTTGTGCACCAAAAAAGCCAAGGTGGTCATAAAACACTTTGTAGAAAACCGAGAGAACAGCATTTTCGTCAGACTTGGTTGTTATTTGTGCTTGTTGGTCTATATTAAACAGAACAGACTCTGAAGGAATTTTTGTGGCTTTATTCACATTTGCTTTCAGCAATGCATTGTTTGCATCTATTTTGTTGGCAAATATTTCTCCACTGCTTTTGCCATCGTATGTTTTGTTCTCCAGCACATACGAAAGTATCTTTAGCAAGTGTGACTTACCACTACCAAAGAAACCCGATATCCATACACCATTTACTCCATGGTAGTTGTTATAAGATTCGAAAAAAGGTTCAAGCCTTGAAGCTATTTCACGTGTAATTACATATTCTTCTACTTCACTCGAAATGTTTTCACGGTCGTCTGCTTTAATAACCGTTTCGATGTTTCGATTGATATTCTTATCAAAAATATTCTTTATAATCATGGCGCTATATCGTTTAGTTTTATTTTCCTATTGTAAATATATTGAATGCTCTGTAGTAGTTGTCATCTTTTAGTTTGCCAAAAAGATTGAGTGTATGCCCATCGTACTCTCCTGGAAAAAAAGTGAGCAGGGGTGCATGTTTTACTACGTTTTGCAAATTGTTGAGTATGTTGTGCGAACGAATGTATGGAAACACCAAACCAATACTGGTTAGAAAAAATACTTTTGCATCGCTCTCTTCTACTATAGATTGTATGTGAGGAATCAACACTTCGTTTATCTCTAATAGCGATTGTATGGCATCTTTAAACTCGTCTTTGTCCATATCCTTCTCCATTTCTACAAAATCGTTGAAACCCATTTCGGTTTCCAACAAATTACACACTACATCGTAAAGGTTTATCTCTTTTACAGAGACTCCACTTGTGTTCATTCTTTTTATAAGCAGTGCAATCTCATTGCGTACTTGCAGCTCTTTTGTGGCATCGTAGGGTGCAATGTAGAAGGGAATTTCACCCCCAATACCCTCGCCTTTCAAGAATCTGGTAGAAGTGACTACGTTGTATATATGTTCGAATTGTTTAAGAATATCTGTCATGTATATGTTTATTACTTATTATTGCTTTCTTACTCCTTTATTTTTAATTACAACAGATTCTGTTGATTGAGGGTTTATGCAATACGCCCCTACAGTCCCTATATTTGTATTATAGTTACACATCATAGCTTTTTATATCTAAATCGCTTTTCAAAAACACTTTCATCCAATTTGGATTATCCTCCAAAATAACTTTTTCTACAACTGGGTCTATTATTTGTATTTTTATCATTTTATTACTGGTAGAGTCTATTATATCTGCTTCGGCTAATATTCGTAGGGTTATTTGGCGAATCTTTTTTTTAGAGTTTTCGGTAAACGACTCCATTCGTGGCTGCAATTCTGCTTTTCTTCGCCAGAAAGACAGATAATCACTATCCTCTATCTGATAGTCAAAGAGAAGTATTTTATCGCGCAGCACTTCTACCACAAAGTCACGAATGAAATTGTATAGCTTGCATATAGACAAAAAAGCTATCTGTTTTTGACTATTTAAATTTCCATTAGCAAGTATATCAAGCTGTTTTTGAGTTAATGTGTTTATACGATTTGTATACTCTTGTAATTTTTTCTTTCCTGTATTTTGTTTTCCATTTCCCAATTCATTGGTTGCATCTATCTCTCGCTCTTCAACGATAGATTGAGCTACCTTCACCATTTCATGAATATTCATGGATGCAGTTAAAAAAGAAAATGAATATGAAGAGTTCTTTGTCATATATTGTGTAATTACTTTATTGTTTTCATTAATGTGTTATATCCTATCGTTATAATCTGTTGTTTATTTAGCTTCGTAATTGAAAGTAAGAAGGATTGTGTTATCCATCATCACGTTGTATCTCCTTTGAATAGTTTGTTTCAATGACTTTCATAGTTTGATTTGCTAATTTACTTTCAAATGTTGTAAAGATAATAATAATGTAAAAGCAAACATAATAAAAGAAGAAAGTTAATCGATTGCGTTTAACAAGGCTAGTCTCTTTTTTTATCATTTTAAATACATACAACATTCATTCTTAAATTACAATTTTAAATACTCCCAGTCGTTCAACACCCTAAGAATTATTAAACATTTTCAATTTTGCATGAATATAACGATCAACTACAAGATGCAGCGATGACTAATAATTGTAATTTTAAGAGATTTTCTTTCATGGATGGTGTCAGCTTTGCTATGTTCTTTTTAAATAAATCTTTGAATTGAGAAGTTGTTAGGCACTTTTCAGTATTTCACCTTCTTTAATGGAATATATTGTTTAAATTTGGAGTATAATTTAGACGTAAACTTAAATTACTGCGTATAAATGGCAGTTTTAAGATGTAGATACGAATTTGTAAAAGAATGAGTTATGCAAATCAAACGTTGTATGCCATATTGAAAAAAACCGACAACGCAAATAGCACATTTGGTTTTTTCCAAAGCACAAGCAAACGTTGAAAAACAAAAGAGCTATTTTAAGTCGAAAAATATCAATGTTAATAGAATATGGAGCCAGTATCAATAACGATAATAACTTACGTATCTCTCAAATTTGTTGATCAATTTCTGTCGGATGAGGGTTATGGAAGGCTTAAAAGGTTTTTTTTTCCAACAAAAAGTTACCAAAGTAAACTCGTTGAAATAATATATGAGACAATTGATGAATTTGAGACAAAGAAACAGATTGAAAGTACACATACCAAGTTCCATTTTTATCATTCCCAAATTTTATTTGATGAATTAAACAAGTATATTCTATTCAATAATTCCCAAACCGATTATAGTTCTGTTATTGAATTATTGAAAAATAACTCCAATATTTTGATCCCTAGCACTAGAGAATTGGAAGTATTTTATGGGATTTTCACAGAAAAGATTAACAATGACAATAAACTGAAGGAGTTATTTATTGAAGAAAATTACAAGACCAAAATCTTTGATTTAGGTGAAAGTCTTGGTAGGATAGAAAGAAAAATTGACACAATAAGTTCAATTGTTCAAACTCTTCACTCCCAAACGATATATCAACCTGATCAATATTGGTTCAATAAGCAATGTGAATTATCAATTGATGATCTTGGAAAAAGGTATACTCCTGAGCTAAATGTAAAACTTGAAGTATCTGAAATATTCGAAGGCCTAGGAAGAACTGAAGAATTTAAAAGAAAAGTAACAAAGCAATTTGATCAATTTCTTATAAAAGGGAAAAAGGTTTTAAAGAATCAACCTGAAGTAAAAGAAAGTCTTGAGAGTTTAGAAAACACCTTTGATGAATTACAGACTTTGTTTCATAAAACTGATTTCTTAGGAACTACTTCAATACCATTAAATAATTTTGAAGACTTATTTAAAAAGTCTCAAAGTTCTGTTCAAGATGTTTATAACAACTATTTAACGGAAGAACGTAAGGTACAAAAAGAAAAAAATGATTATCAATATTATCATAAACACGGTACTGAATTAAGAAATATTAGAGAATTTGAGCACGAGGTTTCTACTTTTCAAAATTTCATTCATAGCTCATCATTTAAACTTGCGAATAACCCTTTTTTATTACTAGATGGTGAAGCTGGTATCGGAAAATCTCATTTGATTGGAGACATAGTTTCAAGAAGAATAAATAAAGAATATGAAAGTGTTTTTGTTCTAGGTCAGCATTTTGTTACAGAAGAAGATCCCTGGACTCAAATTTTTAAAAGACTCCAAATCAACTCTAAATCTGATGATTTTCTTAGAAAATTAAATCAAAGAGCTGAAGAGTCAGGAAAGAGAATAGTTCTTTTTATTGATGCAATCAATGAGGGAAAAGGCAACTACTTCTGGAATGAGTTTGTAAAAAGCTTCATTAACGAGATAAAGAAACATGAATGGCTTGGTCTTGTATTGACCATAAGAACTTCTTACAAGAATTTAATTTTTCCCAAAGATGAAATATCTAGCTTTTGCATAATAGAACATCACCATTATGGATTTAGGAATATTGAATATGAAGCAAGTAAGTTGTTTTTTGATAATTATAAAATTGAACTGCCTAATGTACCATTGTTGCATCCGGAGTTTCAAAATCCACTATTCTTAAAGCTATTCTGTGAAGGAATAAACAAAGCTGGATTAACCCGTATTCCTGATGGTCTTCAAGGCATCTCCTCTATCATTAACTTTTTTGTCAAAAACGTAAATATTGCATTATCAAAACCAAAACGAGTTGGATACTCAGATAGTTTAAACCTAGTACAAAAATCCATCTATGCTTTAATAAAATACAAAGTTGACAATCAACTTAGATATATACCATATGAATTAGCTTATCAAGTTGTTAATGAATCCATTTCAAGTTTTATTGACAAAAAAGAATTTATAGATGAATTAATTACAGAAGGTGTATTATCAAAGAACCTCTTTTGGAAAGAAGCGGATGATTATGAAGAAGGAGTTTATTTAGCCTACGAGCGGTTTGAAGACCATTTAACTGTTCAATATTTGCTTGAACATTATCCTGAATTAGAAAATGAAATCAAAGAAGATGGAAAACTCTATAAATATATGGAAAATGAAAACGCAATCTATAGATATAAAGGACTAATTGAGGCTTTATCAATTCAGATTCCTGAAATCAAAGGTTATGAATTTTACAACCTTATTCCTGATCTTAAAGATAAATATCCAGTTGTAGAGTCTTTTGTTGAAAGCCTACTTTGGAGAAAGGTTGAAACCATCAATAAAGAGTCGATAAATTATGTTAATGAACATGTGTTAGCCTACCAAGGTACAAGTGATTATTTCTGGGAGATTATTCTTTCGGTTACAGGAATTCCAAACCATTTCTTTAATGCCCATTTTCTACATAATCACTTAATACAATTCTCTCTTGCTGAGAGAGATGCAGATTGGACTCAATTACTCAAATACAAATATGATGATGAATCATCAGTAAAACGGCTTATAGATTGGGCATGGAGTGAAACAAACAAATCCCACATCTCCGATGAATCAGTTTTACTTTCTAGCATCGCATTGGCATGGTTTCACACTTCTACCAATAGAAAACTTAGAGATTGTTCCACAAAATCACTGGTTTGTTTATTGCAAAATAGGCTTAATGTATTGTTAGAACTCCTGAAAATGTTTGAAGGAGTTAATGCCCCTTATGTATATGAACGTCTATTTGCTGTTGCTTACGGATGTGTATTAAGAACAGGTCAAAGGGAGAAAATAAAAGAACTAAGTGAATATATTTTTAAAACTGTATTTAGCGATCCTACATCTGTAATTCCACACATACTATTAAGGGATTACGCAAGAGGAGTAATTGAATATGCACATTATCTTGGTATAGAATTAAGCTTCGAACTATCAATGGTTCGACCACCATATCAGAGTATTTGGCCAGAAGAGATTCCTTCTCGTGAAGAAATGGAGGAAAAATTTGATAATGATAAATACTGGGATATTTGGCACTCAGTAATGGGATTTGAAGACTTTGCAAGGTATACAATAGGAACTAATAGTGGTTCCTCAGAGTGGTCGGGTTGTAAAAAAGGTGAAACTCCAGTCGATAGAAAACAGGTCTTTAAAGATTTCAAGAATAAATTGAATCCTGAACAATTAGAATTATTGAATAGCCTTGACCCAATAATAACTGAAGAATCTGATGAAAGTATAAATATAGGAGATAGCATAATTAATTTTAAGACGGCAGTAGGCAGAAAAAATGAAGAAGAATTGATCCAAATAAAAGATGACTTTAAAAAATCATTGTCAACTGAATTATTGTCAGAATATGTGAAGGAAGTAGAGCCATTTTTAGATCACAATCATAAAATTATAAATACCGGAGAGTATTTTGATTTAAGAGTTGCTCAAAGATTAATCTTTTCAAAAGTTATAGAGCTTGGATGGAATCCAGAATTACATCTTTCCTTTGATAAAGAAAATCATTCTAGAAGTAGAAGTGCTTCCTCTAATGAACGAATAGGGAAGAAATATCAATGGATAGCTTACTATGAATACATGGCATTGTTATCTGATAATTTCATAAAACAAGAAAGATGGGGAGAGAAAAAAGAAAAACCTTATCAAGGAACATGGGATCCTTATGTTCGAGACATTGATCCAACTTTGTTGATTCGTGAAACTGGAAGTTATGATGATGAACAGCCTCAAGATTTCTGGTGGGTTAACGGCAAAATATTTAATTGGGATTGTACAAACGAAAGTTGGGCAAATGATTCAAGTGTATTACCTAAAATGACAGAGATCATCCAAGTAAAAGATGATAAGGGTGATGAATGGTTGGTCTTGGAAGGTTACCCCTCTTGGTCAGAACCAAAAAAAATTGGTGAAGAAAAATGGGATCAACCACACAAAGAGCTTTGGTGTCATATTAGAAGTTACCTAGTTAAAAATGATGAATTCACTACATTTAAAGATTGGGCTGTTGAACAGGAATTCATGGGTCGTTGGATGCCTGAAAGTGGTGATAGATATGAAATGTTCAGTAGAGAATATTATTGGTCCCCAGCTCAGGACTATTTTATGACTGAATATTATGGAGGAGCTGAATGGACAGCAGTTCACGACAAAGAATCTGGAAAGTATGTAGCAGAAGTTAATGTAACTGCACAAGGCTTTTTATGGGAAGAAGAATTTGACAAATCGAAAGAGGAAACTATTAGCTTTTTAAAACCAAGTACTGTTATTCATAAAGGTCTGGATTTAAAATACAGCCAAAGAGAGGGAGAATTTATAGACAATTCAGAAATAGTTCAGTGTTTTGCACCAAATGTTTATCATGATTCGAAATCTTATCTGCTTGTTCGGAAAAGTTCTTTTTTAAAGTTTCTAAATGAGAACAAATTAAAGGTTGTTTGGACAATACTAGGAGAAAAGCAAATAATTGGCGGTCGATCATTCGGAACTGAGTATCACGGAAGATTAGAAATTAGCGGTGCTTATTATTTTGAAAATGAAGAATTGAATGGAATTCTTAATACTAAGAAAACCTAACACTAGCATCCATACACATTGGCAAGTGGCTCAATACAGCCGCACAAACCAAAACTTGCCAAAGAGTATGGCTGCTCCAACACTGACAGAAAAGAAATGGAAAAGCACGGGCATACAACATTGTGTATAAGCAATAGCGGGTTCAGTGCTATTTTGAAATATGAAATTATAGATAAAAGGTCGATGCTATCTGACAGTTTAGTGGTTTGAAATCCGCTACTGCTCATACACCAGACCTTTAACAACAATAAATACACAATTAAAACAAGCGATTAAAATAAAATAGGCATTGAAATAGTATTAAAAATCGGAAATAACAGACATGGGTTAAGTGATTTAATTATGCTCTACAGTAATCTGTATGACGCTAGGACAAAAACATCCATAAAATAATCCGACACAACACATCCTCATGTGTCATATTAGATTTTAAACTTTCATTTTATGATTACTTTTAAACTTACACCTTTCGACCCTTCCTTTTCTTTGGAGATTCTGACTGATTACTTGCTTTAGTTTCTTTTTTCTGCTGCTTTTCAGATTGAGCATCCGTTGGATTTAATTGACCTTTCTTTAAAGGAACATCAACCTTGTTAGTTGCTTCATTCGTTTTACCTTCAGAATTCACTGCTACCTGAGTTTTATGCTCATTGGCAGGAGTGACCTCTTTAGCTTTTGCTTTCGCCTTATCAGGATTGAATCTAAAGAAATCAAGTTTATTTTCTTCTGGGTTTACTTTAATGTATGCATTATATTCTTGTCCGGCTTTATCTTTCAATCCTTTCACATAAATGGTTTTGTCTGATTTTAGATCATTTTGCTGCTTTTCAGTTAAATCAACTCCTGCAAGTGCTTTAGGTATACGCACTCCTGATTCATGGGATTGCTTTTCATTTTGATTTCTAATTTGATTTTGATTATTTTCTGGAAAAATAAATTCAAGATTACGCTTATCTGCATTTATTTGAAGAAAAGCTGAATAGGGAGTATTTTTGGCTGAAATCATATTTTCGACCCACACTGCCTTCCCATCTTTTAAATCGCTTTTTTGTTTTTCATTAAGATCCACACCACTGATTTTGTCAGGAAATGAAAGTTTGTCAGCTTTCATTGAAACCAATTCATTGGTCAGTTTATCAATACTGATGAAAGAAGGAATAGTTTCTCCTGTGAAATAGTTTTTAATATCAACTTTCCGTCCCATATTACCCGTTTTAAGCAGATTTTCTTTATCCTCTTTTGTAAACTCGTGACCAAAATAAGAACGATTAAGCTCCGGTTGTTTCCTTATGCCATGAATGGCAAGAATGACATTACCATCAGTGTCTGGTCGAAATGAAATACGAGCATCCGTTTTAATTGTAACATTGCTCATTTTCGCTTCAATTGGAAATGTGTTAGGAGATTTATATCCTCTCAGCATTGATTCAAAAGCAGTAGACCTTTCAAGTTGCTCTCTTGATATTCCAAAGCTTTTCAAAGATTCCCAATCAATTTTATTGGGATTAACAAAGTAATCGTCCGCATTAGCATATATCTGATTATCAGATTCTGTAGAGTTTTTTTTCTTTGGAGCAGAAGTTTCAATATCCACCCGCATTTTATCAATCTTTGCTTTTGAAGCTTCCGTTGGAGTCTTCAAATGATTTTTAATCACTTTTGCAGATTCTTCAACTTTATCTGCATCTACTTTGAAAAAATTAAATCGTGTTGGATCTTTCAATTGACTATTGAAGTTGCTCAAAAAATTGCTAAGAACATCTCCATTGCGATCAAGCTTTAAAAATTCATTATTTTGTGTGCGTTTAGCAGGTATAGTTTGCAATTCACCTTTATCATCCACACCCTTTACAGCAGCAACCGTTTTCTTCTCTTTGTCAAAAGCTAAAAGTACATCTTGTTTTTGCTTTTCGACCTTCTTTTTATTATCTACTTCTACATCCATTGTTTTAATTTTATATAGTTAATATTTGACTCTCAATTCAAAGGTATGTATTTAAACAACAATTGGATATGACTCACTCACTTGGTGACATATGATGACTTCATTCGTCTTAAGATGACTTATCAACAAGTTCAACTTTTATGAAAAATTCAAGCTCAAAATGCTTGTTTTAATCCCAAACATAAATTATATTTGTAGTGAAAACATTCAACTTTAGCAACTATGCTTAAAGTTTAAAACCAGATGCTTATGAACACATTAAAGGTCATATTTAATTTTATTTTCAAGACTATTTTCAAAATATTGAAAATAAGCTTTGGTGTGGTAAAATGGGTGGTTGTAGTTGTTATTTTCTCATCCATCATGTTGATATTAGGATCATTTAGGGGTGCAAATGGAGGGTAGTCTTTTTTGTTTCTTCTATCCATCTTCTTTCACCAAATGCTTTAAATTTGAATCATTCTTAATCCGCTCCATTTCGCTACTAACTATTTCTTTCACATCCTGTTTAATTCTATCATAGTTAAGCTGGATTTGTTCTTTCATCAGATCGTTGCCATCTGTATTACGGAAATCAATTATCACAACGACGACTATATCTTTGCAGTTCATAAAAAAGACCAGTTGTATAGTATGAGTATAAATAACAGAAATAAATTAAACCATCTTTTAAAATACTGGAGTCCTGGAAGTCTTTTCTTTTCTTCCTGGCTGAATAGAAATGAATATTCTAATCAGTTAATGCAAAAATATCGTAAGTCAGGATGGTTTTCATCGCTGGCCAAAGGGGTTATGTATCGAACTGGCGACAAAGTATCTACTTGGGGGGCTATATCAAGCTATAATGCCCAAGAAGAGAAAAATGTATATGTTGCTGCTCACTCAGCGTTAGAGCTGTTTGGATTCAATCACTATATACCAATGGGAAAACCCTCATTGATAATAGGATATCCAACAAATGAGAAAACTCCTGCTTGGATGAAAGAAAATCATTTTGAATATAATCTAGAGTTCTTCACTACAAAGGTATTTCAAAAGACAGAGTTTACCACTAAAAAAATAAATGGTTTTGACATACTAGCTTCTGTACCCGAACAGGCATTTCTTGAATGTTTACTTCTAGCTCCAAATAGATATGATTATATGGATCTATTTTATATAATGGAACAGCTTAACACTATGAGAGCTGATATTCTACAATTACTATTAGAGAACTTAGCCAATAATAAAGTAAAGCGATTGTTTCTATATATGGCACAAAAGGCAGGGCACACTTGGTTTGATAAATTAGATGTCAGTAAAATAGATATAGGTGCTGGGAAAAGAGTGTTAGTAGAAAATGGTGTGTATGTATCAGAATACTTAATAACAGTACCAAAAGAACTATATGAACATGAATGAGATGTATAAAAGCAGGTTGCATTATTTAGAACTTCTTTAAATCTCAAAAGTAGTAGCAAGCCATTGCCTAAAAAGTTCTATTTTTCTTTAATCAAGTGAGCCAACTCAGGATCATTCTCAATTCGTTCCATCTCACTACTTACAATATCTCTTATATCCTGTTTGATTCTATCATAATTAAGCTGAATCTGTTCTTTCATAATATCTTTTCCGTCAGCATCACTAAAATTAATAATCTCTGGTATAGGTTCATATCTTGATGTCTCTCTTTTTACCCTATCATTATCAACTACAATCTGAGCATGAAATATTTTTTGATCAATGCGCTCCTCAAAATTATCAGTCACCGCTCCTACAAACATACCTTGAGATAGATTAGCAATCTTACTTGCAGGGATTAAATTGTCCAGTTGAGTGCTTATGGATGTAGATTTGTCTTGTCGATTAATAGTCATTGATTGGCGTTTCTGCAGTATCTTTCCAAAACGTTCAGAAAGAGCTTTTGCTGTTTCGCCAACTACCTGCCCTGAAAAAATATTGCCAACAGTATTTTGAATAACCTTACTCTCTTTATCACCATAATCACGCGTCAATTGAGAATAGTCCTGAAAACCCAAACAAACTGCAACCCTATTGCTTCTGGCTGTAGCAATAAGATTATCCAACCCACGAAAATATATGGTAGGCAGTTCATCAATAATAACAGAGCTCTTTAGATTCCCCTTTTTATTGATCAACCTCACTATTCGGCTATTATATAAACCAAGAGCAGCAGAATAAATATTCTGTCTGTCAGGATTATTACCTACAACTAAAACCTTTGGCTCATCAGGATTATTAATATCCAATGTAAAATCATCTCCTGTCATCACCCAGTATAAGGCAGGACTTATCATTCGTGAAAGCGGTATTTTTGCAGAAGCAATCTGTCCTTGCAATTGGTCCTGCGCACCACCCTGCCAGGCATCCATAAATGGACTCAAATAATTTTCAAGTTCAGGATAAGAGGTTAGAATCGTAAAGGTATCTGCATACTTCTTATTCAAAAACTCAATAGCATGAGGAAATGTGCAATATTTTCCATTTTCGTAAATCTTGAGAAACCAAATAATTGCAGCTAAAAGTATAATTGGTGATTCTACAAAGAAATCACCCTGTTTCTGAATCCAACTTCTATTCAGATTCAGCATTATTGTGTAAGCCGATTCATAAGCATCTGATATGTCGGTCATAAATGAAGGATTAATAGGATTACACCGGTGGCTTTTGCGAGGATCATCAAAATTAATAACATAAAAAGTAGGCTTTACTTTGTAAGCATAAGAATGATTCATCAAATGATTATATGCTATCTCCGAAAGATCGGGAAACTTATAGTCGTAGATATACATGGAAAAGCCCTTTTCAATCTGCTGTTTGATATAGTTGTTAATTACAGCGTAAGATTTCCCACTGCCGGGAGTACCCAATACGATAGTAGCCCGAAAAGGATTCACAACATTAATCCATCCATTGTATTGCTTTTTTCGATACCAGAAACAAGTAGAAAGATTAACAGAATATTCATTATCCATAAGCCGCATCTCCTGCATAAAGGATTCATTCTCTATATTGAATACATCATCCATCAAATTAATTTTAATCAACCGTGAAATCCATACTCCTGAAAGCAGCAAAAAAAGATAACCAATACTCATAGTAAAGGTATAGTGAATAGCTTTTGAGGAAAGTGACAAGTTCAAATCAAGTATCCACCAATTGATAAAAAAGAACAGAATTCCTAAAATCAAAAACAGGGTAATCTTAGTCCATGTAACCTTTTGATTTTTTACTCCTTTTGTTCCTAAACATGATAAAGCCAAAAACAGCACAGAAAAGAACTTTGTTATTATTATGTGATTAAACAGTCCTGTATTATCCTGAAAGTTAAGCAGTATTTTATTTACTACAGAAACAGTGTAATTCATACTAACAAAATAAGCATGGCAATACCAATAAATATGGATAAGCACAAGCATGATGCTAATCGCCCTCATAAAGTCCATCACCTTTGCCAATCCCCTTAGATCATCTTCACTTTGCATAATAGCCTATTTTTGAAAATTAAATTTGTCTTCCATATCGACGTTTTTTCTTCCTACTTCGTTTGGTTGAATTAGAGTAATCATCATCGTGATATCCTGATTTTCCAAATATCATTTTAAGAATATCACCAATTAGAGACTCTTTGTTTGTTGATTTGTCCTGATTTTCAGATATTGATTTATCCGTGTACTCAGGAGATTCATATTCTGTTCTTTGATTCATCTCTTTTAAAGTAGTTGTTTTATGACCAGTCTCAGAAACATCCTGAAAAAGATTATTTATTGCATTTGCAGAAAACGCTTTACCCAATCTAGAACCATTCAATGCAATCCTGTTATTATGATCTATAAAAGTAACACCATATATACGCCCCTCATTGTTTTGTCTTATTACCACATCTATTCCTTTCTCATTCAGATTGTTCTTGAATTGAGATATTGAAGTTGAACCACTTAATACTTTATGAACAATGTCTTTAATTTCAATCCTTAAAGTACCTTCTTTCCAAATTTTAGAAGTTTGCTTTACCTTGTTATTTATGGTAGTAATACCAACAGATTTGCCAATTAATGATGACTTTATGGGATTGCCTTGTTTGTTGCCATCATCGTCGGTTGCAGAATAGACGATACCGTGATACGGTCTGCCTCTGACTTTACCTTTTACTTCCTCTGCATGAATATTGTATAATGAAAGCAATGTTTTAAACTCACCGAAACTTTGAAAGCGATAGCTACTTATCACGCCCTTTACTGTATTAGATATTTGCTTTTTTATATCTCCGGATTCGTAATCCACTTTCTGAAATTTGGTTAACTCCTTATCTTTCATTTTTTCTGCAGGACGTAAACTGTACTTTTTCTCTATTTCTCTTGTGATATCTTTACTGCGTCGGAATTCAAACTTATCGTTTAATTTCTTTCCGTGTTCATCAACCCGAAGAGATACAATATGAATATGATGTCTATTAATATCCTCATGTTTATAAACAATATAAGGTTGCCCACCATAACCCAATTTATCCATATATTCCTGTGCAATCTCGGATAGTTGAACATCATTAAGCTTATCATCAGGATGCGGATTTAAAGAGATATGAATAATAGGTTTTTCCGTTCTAATATCTTGCGGCAATTGCATTTCAAAACACTCCAGGCAACGGTGAATATTAAAATTGCCATCTTCGCTTTCAAACATACGATTAGTGAATAGTACCCTACCCTCCATTTCATCAATCTTTCTCTGATTGTAAGCCAATACTCCGTACAGAGAACTTCCAACATTAATTTTAGCTACCATACTATTTATTAGTGTTAGTGTGATTTGTCTTGATGTACTTCTCTTCAAACTCCTTGGTAAGAGTTATCACGTTACGTGTAACAGCAACAAGTTCTAAAGTTGCTTTTTCAAGTTTATAGAGAAAAGCAAGTGCTTTCTTAGGAGTAAGATGCGTGTTTATAGCCTTAACCACCTGGTTGTAATTTACGCCAATTGCCCTAAATTGAGAGTAGAAACTTGTAAGCTTAGCATAATAATCCACGGTGGGTTTATCAATATGGATAACCTTAAACGGCTCATCAAATATTCTTTTAACAATAAAATGAGCTTTGGTTCTCATTCCCGATTGTTCAAACAGGGCCAAGAAACGTTCATGTTCGACAGCATTAAAACTCACCGAATATCTATAAATTGCTGGATCTTTCTTTGGCTTACGACCGCCTCGATGCGGTTTTTTATTCTTCATTTTATCTTTATCCATACCCTTATTAGACTACATTCCCTATTAAAATTTTCGAGTTCCGAGAAAATTTATTTCCCTGAAAGGGCAAGGTTTTGAGATGCTGAATATAATTCAAGTAGCTCAAAACACACCTTGCTATTATCTGACGATAATAAAATCCGCATTGAAAGCGGATTGAGTTCAGTCTATAAAAACTAATGTAGAAAGCTTAGAACAAATAATTTTCCGTTTATCTCATCAAATTTCCTGGAACAAAGTAACACAGTTAAATAGCTATTGTCAAATTGATAGCAGTGACAAGATAAGCCAGTAAAAGCCATATAAAGCCACAATAAAAAAGCGGTTGTTTTTATCTGTTTATTTGTATCTGAGTGCAATAATGAATACGCTCAATAATTATTGAAAGAATGTAGTACTGACTTCATGAATGAATGAACTACTGAATTCAATAATTCAATAACTCAATAATTCAGTCAATCAACAACTCACTTATCTAGGAATAAAAAAATAAATAAACTCATAAGAATACAAGATGAACAGTAAAACATTATTTGTAGCTTTTTCCACCCAGAAAGGTGGCGTTGGTAAAACCACATTCACGGTGCTTGCAGCAAGCTATTTACATTATCTGAAAGGATACAATGTTGCCGTTGTTGATTGCGATTATCCCCAGCACAGCATAACTGCTATGCGAAAGCGAGATAGCGAACTGGTAAATAGTAATCAACACTACAAACTACTTGCGTACAATCAGTTTACAGCTTTAAATAACAAAGCTTATCCAATTCTTTGTGCCACATCGGGAGATGCAATTACTATTGCTTCGGAATATATTAAAAATCATGCCAATGAAATAGATATTGTCTTTTTTGATCTTCCTGGGACAGTCAATAGTGAAGGAGTAATAGGCTCGTTAGCATCTATGGATTATATCTTTACGCCCATTACTGCAGATCGAGTAGTATTAGAAAGTACACTTTCATTTGCTATGACCATCAATAACCTATTGGTGCAAAACGATGAATTTAATCTGAAAGGTTTACACCTGTTTTGGAACCAGGTTGATAAAAGAGAAAGGACTAACTTATATGAAGTGTATGAAAAAACGATAAGCGATTTGGAATTAAATTTGATGACTACTTACATTCCCGATACAAAACGTTATAAAAAAGAATCGTTTGGTGAAAAAGCATCTGTTTTCCGCTCAACATTATTTCCGGCAGATAAACGATTAATGAGAGGTAGTAACTTGGAAGATTTGATAACTGAAATTGGTTTCATAATAAAACTATAACAATATGACTAAAAAGGAAAACAAAACAATAGATGAAAACTTCATGAAAGAGATTATTTCTCAAGGATTGCCCATAAAGAAAGAAAAGGTATCAGTAAAAGAAAGAACTATCCCAACTGTAATAGTTGAACAATCAAGTTCAACTATTGTCAAGAACAATTCAATGCCAACTCTTGATTTGCAAAGCATCTTAACAAATTATGAAGAAACCTTCTTTCATAAAATGGAACTTCCTGATAGACGTTCTGTATATGTGAGCAATTCAACTCATGAAAAACTGACGCGAATTGCATCTATATTGGGCTTGGGTAAAGCAACCTTGAGCAGTTACGTGGAATCAATTATCCAACATCACTTTGACAATCACAAAGACGAGATTAACGAATTGTATAAGAAAAATATGGAGAACCTATTATGATACTCAAATTGATTATTATCCTTGTCCTACTCTATTACTTGGTTTTATTACTTTGGATTAGAAAAAAACAGAAGGATGTAAAACCAATAAATAAGACCATTCCCAAAAGAGCCGGATTCATTATAGGGAAAAGCACCTACATTGTTACTATTCCATTAGGAGCAGATCAAACCACACCCCAAAATTATGCTGAACCGATGCAAGTAGATTTTGAAATGGAGTATGATGATGATGAATTATCTATTGATTTAGAACTCGAAGAGATAGCATTGCTTACCAATGAGGATGTCAAATCAGCTCAAGGGCTTTCCTTTGAGGAGATGTCTCAAGTTGTAGAAGTAATCCAACAAAAAGAAACAACAGAAGAAATAGAACGCCAAGCAGCTCAAACAATATCTTTGATGCAACAAACTGCTCTATTTGATATTATGATCGAACAATTAGATGGTGGCAGACAGCGTGTGGCGGATATGTTGGGGAAGTATGGTGCTAATACGTCAGAGCACAAATCTGAGACTTTGACTCCTAAGAATTTAGAGGAATTCAATTTAAACAGTTTTTTGTAGATTTTTTATCAGAACATATTTGTGCAAATAATAGAATAATAGTGTGTATTCGTTTAATGATATAATTACCATATAACCGAGTTATATGCAAATTTTGCACATAGTATTAGCAGTTTTAGAACTCTAATTGTAATTCTAAAGCGATTAAAAAAAAGAAAATGAACTTTTCTTTCTTAAAACTGCAATTAAACTCGAAATCCGGGTATAATAGGAAAGTAATAAAAATTATTAATCACTCTTTAAATATTTAGAGATTATACCTTGGTATACATTTTTCCATAAGAAATATGGAATTAAGACATAACTAATTCATTCAACTAACCCCTCATAAATGAAACAAAAAAGATTAATTTTAGAACCATATCGTACCATTAATGGATATGATTTTTTAAAACATATATTTGATAATGATGGTGATGCCATGCATGCCAATAGAAACCTTGAATTATTATTAGACTATCTTACATGTAATTATAAAAGGAGTGATATTGGTGTAGATGGTAAAACTATGGATATTTGTGTATACTTTGATTATGAAGAAGCGATGTTTCGTAATGATGCTGTGAATCATAAATATTATCTTTTCCCTATAACCCGTAGAGAAGCCATTAGAAGACTATACACATTACAGGAATACATGAAAGATAATGAGAAAATACTAAAACTATCACTTGAAGTTAATATAAAATTTGATATTGATGCTAAATATGAAATTGATGATAGGCTTGCCATTAAAATTAATGATACCTCAATACCCAAGTGTAAAAGAATATTTATAAAATTATTCAGAACAGTATGGAGAAAAATTAGACTCAAGTTCCAGAATGTTTTCCCAGTATACTATCATAACTATGATTTTCATAAACCAACACCATTATCGGAATATCAACTAAGTCATAGAATTAAAATTAATGGCGAAACAGTTGAATATTTGGACATCGATACATATCATATAAATAAAGCAATAAAATGAAATGAAAACTACAAAACCAGATTATGAAGCTTTAAAAAACAGAAGCTTATTAGAGGTTTTACGATATGATTCGCTTATTCAAGAAATTGAAGAACATATCATAACAAAAAAAGAACTATTCTTATATAAGACAGAAGAGGATGTAGATTGTGGTGAAATATTATTTTTAGAACCTGTGCCATTAAATAAGAAATTTGATTTATTCTTCCATTTAGGAGATCCTAAGAATATTGATTTTAAAATAGATAGAAAACGCAAACACAAAAAAATAACCATAGAAGAGGATATGCATAAGGGTGTAAAGCTAACATTAGTGTATTAAATTGAAGCGTATTTCATAAAATATAAATGTCAAATTTATGGATAGAGAACAAAACAGAAGAAACTCAAGTCTTTTAAAAAAAAACTCATTGGTACTTCAGAATATTGTTATATCTTTAACAAATAATCATTAAGCCTTGACTAGATAAACAGACGGATAACATAAATATTTCAACAATAATACACAATCTTAATAAAAGCACAAATGAAGAGTATTTTCAGACTTAATAGCTCGGTAAATTCAACTTACTTTGATTTGATATCAGGAGATAAAGAAACTCAACAAACAAAAGGACTTGGGCTTCTTTTATCTAAATCAGAGACAGCATTAAAAGCATTCCTTGAAATTCCCGCAATCCAATCAAAAATTGGGGAAATAGATATAAAAAGCCTAGGTCGTATAATTGTAAATTGTGAGTTAATATCGAAAACTGAAAACAAGTTTCGTGCAGATATTGTATTACGATTTTATAAAGACGGACAACCATTTAAAGCTCTTTTAATTGAAGCTAAAAGTATAAATAAGGGAACATCAGTTTCTGCAACCAATGCGCAAATAGAGGGGTATATTGAAAATGAGGCTTTTGAGGAACTTAAAGTTTTTGGAGATAACAGCTTTGGCATCACCTTGACGAAACTTCCAAGCTATACCACACATAAAAGTTTAATATCTATTACATGGGAAGATATTATAAATGCATTCTACAGAGTTCTACCCAAACAAGACAACTTACTTAAAGATTATTTTAATTTTCTTACTAATATAAATGGTGCTATGAAATTTTACGAAAAAGAAGTTATCTCAATTCCGACTAGAAAGGCCTCAGAAAATGCAATAAATGATTTACTGATTTATGAATGTCCTAATGAAGGAAGATATTTAATTAAAAGCAAACCACTCTATATAACTTTTAGAAAAAGTGGAGGTGGTGAAATGGATAAATTATTCAAAGTAGAGGAAATTATCATTTTAAACTTCCATGAAGATTTTGAAACATTCATGAAAGATGAAAATTATAATATAGATTATCGTAATAGAGTAAAAGGATATGTTGAATACCTAATCGATAATAAATTATGGATTGATCTTCCAAAAGAAGACAAACAAGTTTTTATTCTATCAGAGAACTTCATTGAGCTTAAAAACAAACCTAAGCCAAAAAACGGGAATAATTCGTTCAGAGCTTATTATGAATTAGCTGACTTACTAAATAAAAAGTTGGTGTAAAAATATAAGACTGCTAACTATTTTCATGTCAATATATTGAATATTCAAAATAAGTAATAACTTAATAATCTGATGAAAAAAAAGCAAGATCATATTATGAAAGATCTATTAAAATTAGGAGCTATTGGTGGTGTTCTATATTTACTAAGAAACGTATTTAAAATTATAGGTTTAGTTATAATATTTGCAATACTGTATTATTTGTCAACCATCATATAAAATAAAAACATAAGAAAATGGCTAAAATTTTTCAAGGAAACACTACATCATCGAGCAATATTGTATTTACGTTCGACGGGAAATTCGTTTATCAGGGCAACAGCTCATCATCAAGCAGAAGGATTTACACGTGGGACAGAAAATACATTTTTCAAGGAGATAGCACATCTTCAAGTAAAATAATGTACACTTGGAACGGAAAAAATCTTTTTCAAGGTAATTCAACTTCTTCAAGCAAAATACTTTACACTTGGGACGGAAAGTATTTTTATCAAGGAAATAGTACATCATCAAGCAAAAGAGTTTACACATTTGATGGTAAACACTTATATCAAGGTGACAGTAGATCCTCAAGTAAAATAATGTACACATTCGATTCACCAATACCTCCTGCTATTATTCTTGCTACTGTTGCATAGATACCCGTAAATATCGGTGAAATGTCACTGCTATTTTTAACAAAAAGAAAAGGGAAATAAATGTATGGTACACGACCATAGCTTTTTTTTCTTTTTCTTTTCTGATCTCTAAAATGAGAACACACGGAAAGTTGAATTAATCTGTATCTATTCCTAAACACTCTTAAGAGGACTTTGTCTTAAAACTGTTTGTTAAACTTTCACATTAGAAACAATAGATGAAAAACCTATAAATCTTTGTCGAATTTTCAGAGTGTACTCATATATTTAATTAAAAAACTTCTCTTTGTCAGTAAACTTCTCAGACAACCCCTGCATATCCTTACTTATCTTATCATTAGTAATACGGGCATAAATTTGAGTTGTTTGAATATTAGTATGCCCAAGCATCTTGCTTACCGTTTCAATAGGTACTCCTTTTGAAAGAGTGACAGTAGTGGCAAAAGTATGTCTCGCAAGATGGAAAGTCAGGTTTTTTGTTATTCCACACACATCACCAATTTCTTTCAGGTAAGCATTCATTTTTTGATTGCTTAAAACTGGCAGAACTTTATCATCAGGAAGCTCACCATTATATTTTTCCAATATCTTTTTCGGAATATCCATTAAAGGAACATTGACACTTATATTAGACTTACTCCGTTTTGTCATAATCCAAGTGTTTCCATCAAATGAAATTCTGATATGATCTTTTGATAGTTCTTTTACATCAATATATGACAATCCGGTAAAACATGCGAAAACAAAAATATCTCTTACCTGTTCCAAACGCTTGATCAGAAACTTCTTTTTAATAAGCAGATTTAGCTCCTGCTCTGTTAAGTAACCTCTATCAACTTTTTCAAATTGAATTTTATAATTGGCAAATGGGTTATGTATAATCAAGTCACTCTTTATTGCAATATTGATGATTTTCTTTACAAATCCCATAAATTTGGACATAGTATTATGACTCACCTTTGCATGACTTACCATATAAATCTCAAAGTCGTGAATAAACATATAATTAATTGATTTCAAGGCTATATCAGATACATTATACTTCTTTTTAATGAAGTTAGCCAAATGTTTTCTTGTAACTGAGTATTTTTGTAATGTAGCTTTGGTGGTAGATATTCCTATCAGAGATTCCATATCCTGATTGTGCTTGTCAAAAAGATTGAGAATAGACTCTCCACTTTCCTCAAGACCCAAAAACTCACATTTTATTTTCTCGGGAGTTACAATGTCAAATCGTTGAAAATCGTGATAAATCCTATGCAGGGATGCTTTAATATCATCCAATCTTGCATTCAAGTTTCGGCTTTCAGCGTTACTACCTGAAACTTTGTTTGCTTTTACATTCCACCTGGAATCCTGAACATACACTTTCGTATTGAATCGTGATTCAACACCATCGATGGTAATTCTACATAAAATTGGACAGGTTCCGTCTTTTCTTTTTTTGTCTCTTCTAATAAAAAAGAGCACACTAAATGTACTTTTCATAACTCAATTTTTTTAATGATAAATGTATGATAATCTTTTAAAATTGAGCTAAATACAGACCAGTCAAAAGTGGACAACAAACTGCCAATTTTAGACTATTCGTACCCCCTAATGGCTTTTTTGGTTTGGGGGTACGAATTGGGAAATATAAACTGGCTTTATTTGTCTTTTCCCTGTCTTTTCTGTCAGCCATATACATACAAAAAACCGCTCAAATCTCTCAATTTGAACGGTTTGTCTATGTTTTGTCGCTTTATGTCTTATGCCACCAGTGGAGCTGGAGGGACTTGAACCCTCGTCCAAACGAGGAATTAATTCGCTTTCTACATGCTTAGCTTTATTTTAGTTTTCGAAATAGAGCCTGACTAAAGCCACCGAACTCTATCCTTATCCTTTTAGTTTCGAATAAGCCCCAAGGCTTGACTTATTCTATCTTCGAGTTGTCTGCACCACCTGATCGGCACGCTTCGAAGCCACAGCTTCCGGGTGATGTCTTGTCTCAGCATCTAATGCCGAGATTAGGCTTTATCTACTATAATTCGATTAAGCGGCAAGAGCGTAATTATTGTTGCCAGTTAAAATGTTGACGATTGAGATTATAGTGCTACCCGACAACGCACTGCATGCTTACAAACCACTTCTACCCGCTGTCAAAACCGGTCAGCCCCGTTTTGTTATAGCTTATAGAGAAAAATAGCTTTTCTAAGCTTCTGCAAATATAGACAGTTTTTGTGACAAAAGGTTTAATACGGTTGAATAAACTGAAAAGAGAAATGAGAAATGAATAAATTGAAAAATTACATGTGAAAAATGGATTTAGAATAAGAAAATGTTTGAGTTCTGCTTTAAGTGCTTGATGTAAAGCATTAGTCAATTAAATCTATGTTTAAAACGATGATTTTAATGGTTCATTCATGTTATCAAAATAATGATGATTGAAATCATCTATAAAGACTTTTCACTAAAAGTGATACGCCGATTGTAAATGATTTAATTTTCGGAATCAATAAACGTAAATTGTCTCCCAAATTCCCCCTCTTTCAAAAACAAACTCAATAAACCTGATCAAAACAAATTACGACTTCAATTGTTTAGTTACTATAAGAATATCGAAATGAAGTTTCATACTTGAATTTATTATTTCAGGAAGTGTAATAACATTTTCTCCTCAATTTGAGGCTTATTGTCTTCATATAGATTTATAAGTTCTCCATTAGTTAGTCTCTTTGAAAATTCAAGTGCTTTTAACAAGCAAACATTATCGGGATTAAACAATTTCATAACACCTAAAACACAAATTGCTATGTCAGTAAATTTAATAGATAAATTAAGAAAATCATTTACCGAGAAATCTTATCAAGATATTTCAGAATATGTTGGTATAAACACTCAATCTGCAAAAAATGGAATAAACGCACTCGTTCCTGCAGTTTTGGCTTGCATTTTGGGCAACAACACGCTAACAAGTGCAACGCAACCAATATGGTGGAATGCTTTAAAAGAGGAATACCCCTATACCGATAATGAATATATTAATACATCGAACTTAGATAAACCGTCTTTCCTTATTAAAGGCAGAGAGGTATTATCGGGCATGTTTCGCACCAACCATGATGAATTGGTGAAATCTATTAGCAGTGTTGCAGGTATTCAAAAAGAAAAAGCAGCAGGCTTAATAGAGGTAGGAGTTCCACTCATAATTGGTTATTTGAACAACTGGGTAAAAACAAAAGGATGGAAATTTAAAGATCTCATTGCAAACCTTATTGACTCAAAGCCTACTATTGTTAAGGAACTTCCAATAGGCATTTCGGCTACTCATTTTGGAATTAACGGAGTTAAAGATGTTACGAACGTTATTGATAAAACAACAAAGGATTTTTCAGAAACTATTAAAACAGAAATACCTACCAATCCCAAAGCGGTCAAAAGAAACAAAAATAGTTTGATGTGGATAATTGGTTTAATTGTGATAGCCTTGTTAGCATGGTATTTCTTAGCAAACAGGGCTTGTGTCAGAAATATTGAAGATGAGGTGATAGTGCCAGAAATAGATGGTTCAATTACAGAGGTATCATTTCATGTTGAAAGCATGGATGGCACTTTCTATGCTAATCAAACAGAACACGATTATATAATTAAATAATAATAAAGAAAATCACTATTGTCTTAAAAAGGCTATTTCAGATGCAGTTCTGAAATAGTCTTTTTTTATGGGAGTTTCTATACATCAACCAAAACCGAATACACCTACATCACATCGCATACTCAAGGTTTTATAAAAAGAAAAATGTACCTTTGAGCTTTGAAAAAAATTAATAAGTAATAAACATATGAATTTTGTTGAAGAACTCCGTTGGAGAGGTATGATTCAGGAAATTATGCCAGGAACGGAAGAGCAATTGCAAAAAGAATTGACTGCAGGATATGTTGGCATAGACCCAACTGCCGATTCTTTACACATCGGACACCTTGTTGGCGTGATGATGCTGAAACACCTGCAACGTGCAGGTCACAAACCCATTGCCTTGATTGGTGGTGCCACAGGTATGATTGGCGATCCATCGATGAAGTCGGCCGAGCGAAACCTATTGGACGAAGTGACGCTCTTGAAAAATCAAGCAGGTATTAAAAATCAATTGAAAAAGTTTTTAGACTTTGATAGCGATTCGCCCAATGCAGCTGAGTTGGTGAACAACTACGACTGGATGAAAGAATTTACATTCTTAGACTTCATTCGCGAGATTGGCAAGCACCTCACCGTAAACTATATGATGGCAAAAGATTCGGTAAAGAAAAGATTGAGTTCCGAATCAAAAGAAGGAATGTCTTTTACTGAATTCTCTTATCAACTATTGCAAGGTTACGATTTCTTACATCTGTTTCGCAACAAGAACTGCCGTTTGCAAATGGGAGGTTCCGATCAGTGGGGAAACATTACTACGGGTAGCGAATTAATAAGAAGAGTGACAGGTGGTGAAGCATTTGCATTGGTGTGTCCATTAATTACTAAAGCAGACGGGGGCAAGTTTGGCAAAACTGAATCGGGCAACGTGTGGCTTGATAGTAGGTATACAACACCCTACCAGTTCTATCAGTTTTGGTTGAATGTGAGTGATGATGATGCTATCAAATACATTAAGATATTCACAGACTTACCAAAAGAAGAAATTGATGCTCTTATTGAAGAACAAACAAAAGCACCACATTTGCGCACAATACAGAAAAGACTTGCTGAAGAAGTTACTACAATGGTTCACTCTCAAGAGGAATTAGAAGCAGCCATTGAAGCGTCTGGCATTCTATTTGGAAACTCTACTGCCGATGCACTGAGAAAGATTGACGAAGAAACATTGCTGCAAATTTTTGAAGGTGTTCCACAATTTATTGTTTCACGCAAAAAATTGACTGAAGGTGTTAAAGCTGTTGATTTATTCACAGAAGATTCACAGGTTTTTCCTTCAAAAGGCGAAATGCGCAAGTTAGTTCAGTCGGGTGGTGTAATGATTAACAAAGAAAAGATAAATTCTTTTGACCAGATAATTGATAGCAATTATTTGATTTCCAACAAATACCTGCTTGCACAACGAGGCAAGAAGAATTATTTCTTGCTAATTGCTGAATAAAAGACTGCAAAATATTTGCAAAGTATCAAATGAAGTTATACTTTTGCACTGCTTTTAACGAAGCACATAAGGATTGTCCCATGGTGTAATGGTAGCACATCTGATTTTGGTTCAGTCAGTCCAGGTTCGAATCCTAGTGGGACAACAATCAAAAAACGAAAACCGTTTATATCTTTAAATGATGTAAACGGTTTTTTTATTTATAGTAAATTTTATTACATTTATCTCATGAAGAAATTATCAGCCATTTTCAGTCTTTTGTTATTACTCTCTTTTAATGCAAAAGCAGAGATAAACACATCACCCAAACCAGAATCAGATTTCATGATTCGACATACAGTTGTTTTCAAATTAAAATATCCAAAGGGTTCACCCGAGGAAAAGAAGTTTTTAACTGCTGCAAATAAATTATCCTCGATATCAGTAGTGCATAACTTTGAAGCCTTTCGTGAAACGAGCAAGAAAAATGATTTTGATTACTTTTTTTACATGGAGTTTGAATCAATGAAAGCATATGATGAGTATAATGAACATCCAGTTCACACTGAATTTGTTGAAACATACTGGAAAAAATACGTTGAAAAATTTCTTGAAATAGATTACGAGCCTATCAAGTAATATTGTGCATCTCTTTTCAGGAATGAGTTAATTGAGTTATTTATTTATTGTTTCTAAGACAAGAGTTTCAGGTTGCAAATTTTAAGCAATCTGCATAGTGTTCAATCGGAGATTATTCCTTTATATCACATGGAGTCAAATTTGGAGAATTAAATTGAAGATTTAAGATCGGCTAAAACTTCCTTTATAGCACTTGCCACCAAAGGAATACCTTTATTTATTTTCTCAACAGAAGTGTTGCAATATGATAGACGCATGAAATTGTTTGTTTGACCATGAGGATCAAATGTTTTACCTGAAACAAAGACTACGCCTTTATCGATAGCTTTTTTTAGAATATCTGTTGAATCAATATTTTCGGGTAATTGAAGCCAGATATAAAAACCTCCGCGTGGAGCGGTGAATGTTACTTCAGCAGGTAAGTGTTTGTTTAAAGCATCGATCATTGCTTCGGCACGTTTTTTATATTCTAACCTTACCTTTTCAATGTAGTTATCAGCAATGCCAGATTGAAGGAACTTATCGGCAATAACTTGTGTGAAGCTTGGTGAGCAAGCATCCATGGTTTGTTTTATCAATTCACATTTCTCATAGATTGCATCGGGCACAAGCATCCATCCCAAACGTAAGCCAGGTCCAATTATTTTGGAGAAAGAACCAGTATAACACACATCAACTCCTTTCGGGTTGATTTCCTTAAAAGTTTTCAAATCATCTTTGTCTTCTTCGTTGAAATACAAGTCGCTATACACATCATCCTCGATTATAGGAATGCCAGCTCCATCAAGTACCTCAATCAACTTTCGCTTTGTTCCAGACGTATATAAAGTGCCAGCAGGATTATGAAAATTGGGTGTGAGATAGATAAACTTTGGTTTTTCTTTTATTTCTTTGAGCAAACTTTCAAGCTGATCAACTGCAATGCCATTTTCGGTAAGTGGAATGCTTACAATATTTGCTTCGTAAGAATTGAACGCCGAGATAGCTCCAATAAAACAAGGATTTTCAACAATTATTGTATCTATAGGATTGATAAAGGCTTTAGCCAATATATTAATAGCTTGTAAAGAACCAGTTGTAATCATAATCTTATTTTCGGAAACAGGCAAGCCTTTATTTTCTAAAAACAGAGTTAAAGACTCAATCAATTGGGGAAGACCATTGGTTGGTCCATATTGCATGGCTATTTTTTTCTCCTGTGGACTTAAATTCTGAAAAATAGTATCAATCTCGTCAAGCGGAAACAGATCATTGTCGGGCATTCCACCAGAAAATAAAATCATTCCTGGTTTATTAGCAAGACTCATTAAGTCACGGATTTCAGAAGATCGTAAGTTCTTTACAGAGTTGGAAAAAGTATGCATCTATATTGTAATTTTAGGAGGTTGTTTAAAAGTTTTTTATTGTTAATGATGACTCAAAGTCTATTTTATCTCTAAAAAACCTTATATGTATATTGATAATTAAATCTTGTAAATATCACTCACTTTTAGCAGTGACATTTTATTTTCTTGTAATACCCTAATCACATCTTCATTGGAAGACGATCGAATAATAACAGAAGCAGAATTGTCAATAGCAAATGCATACATATAGTCAATGGTGATATCATTGGCCGACAATATTTCCAATGCTTTATATAGAGCACCAGACTCATGAGGAACAATCATTCCTACAACATTGGTAATATTCACTGAAAAGCGGTTCTCTTTTAAAACTTTTAGAGCTAATTCAGGATTATCTACTATAAATCTAACAATACCATAATCGGCTGCATCGGCTATATTAAAAGCTGAAATATTGATGTCATTCTCGGCAAGTATTTTGGTCATTTCGGTCAACCGACCTATTTTATCTTCAAGAAATACAGATAGTTGTTTTATAATCATGACAAATAGTTTTTATTTAATGTATGCAAGATGTTCTTTATTGAGTCTTTTCTTGAAAGTCTATTTTCGTTTATCAATAACCCTTTTGGCTTTACCCTCAAAACGTTCGATTGTATGCGGTTCTACCAAGTTGATTTTGGCATTTATCCCAATTAAACTGGCTATATTATGGTGAATGCGTTTCTTAAGATTTTCGATTTCTTTTATCTCATCAGACCAGAAATGATCGTTTATTTCTACATCCACAGATAAAGTATCAATATTGTTGACACGATCTATCACCAATTGATAATGAGGAGTTGTTTCACTCATTTCTAAAAGAACAGATTCAATTTGCGAAGGAAATACGTTAACACCACGAATAATTAACATGTCGTCACTTCTTCCTACACATTTATCCATCCTTACCAATGTACGCCCACAAGAACACTTTTCGGCATTTAGTCGCGTTAAGTCGCGTGTTCGGTATCTGAGTAATGGTATTGCCTCTTTGGTAATTGTTGTAAACACCAACTCTCCTATTTCACCGTAAGGCAAAACCTCAAGCGTTTCTGGATCAATAATTTCTGGAATAAAATGATCTTCAAAAATATGCATCCCATTTTGACACTTACATTCCATGGAAACACCAGGACCAATAATTTCACTTAATCCATAAATATCGTAAGCTTTTACATTTAACAGCGATTCAATCTGCTTGCGTAGTCCATTGGTCCAAGGTTCAGCACCACAAATAGCAGCTTTAAGTTTAATCTTGTCAGGACTAATCCCTGCCTTTTGAATACTTTCTCCAAGGAATGCTGCATAAGATGGGGTGCAGGCAAGGGCTGTAGCACCAAAGTCCACCATTATCTGAATTTGTTTTTTTGTGTTTCCACCTGAAATTGGAATTACGCCAGCTCCTACTTTTTCAGATCCGTAGTGAACTCCCAATCCTCCAGTAAACAAACCATAGCCATAAGCCACCTGAATGATATCATTTTTGCCAACACCAGCCATGGTTAGAGAGCGTGCAACCACTTCGCTCCATGTCTGTAAGTCTCTACGGGTATAACCAATTACGGTTGGTTTACCTGTTGTACCACTTGATGCATGTAATCGTACAATTTCACATTGTGGCACTGTAAACAAACCAAAAGGATAATTATCCCTAAGGTCATTTTTTGTAGTAAAAGGTAGTTCTTTCAATTGATCTACCGATTTTATATCACCGGGTTCAATTCCTTTTTCTTGCAGTTTATTTCTATAAAACGGCACGTTGTAATAAATACGTTCAATCATTTGCACCAAACGCTCATTTTGAATCAACGTGAGTTTCTCTCTGTCGGCCGTTTCTATATATTCGTTCCAGATCATTTATCTTAATTTATGGAAGGTTTTTATCTCTAATATATTTATCTATTCTATATCTATTAATTGAGCTAACTCTAAAAAGTTAGTCTACTTGATTTTTACCACTAAATCCCCTGAGGAGGACTTCGCTGGCGCTGGTCTCTCTGCTGGCGCAAGTCCAATGTCATTAAGTTAAGCA
>DEZB01000004.1 GCA_002364735.1 Bacteroidales bacterium UBA3143 | reverse complement strand
CGGCAAAATTGGGATGCTTACACTACAACAAACACTATTGAGAACTTTCACCACTCCATTAAATATCATACACAATAGGTACCAAAAAAAAGTCATTCTATGGTTAAACCACGGAATGACTTTCTTTTAATTGTTTCTATTAATAATTACTTTCCTTCTTTCGCGTCTTGAATCATTTTAGCGTTAGGAAGAATAAAAACTTCAACTCTTCTATTTTGGCTTCTTCCAGCTACGGTACTATTGTCTGCAATAGGTTGTGAAGAACCAAAACCTTGTGATTCTATTCTATTACCACTTACTCCTTTTGATAACAAATAGTTGTAAACAGATTCTGCTCTACGTTGAGAAAGGGGACTATTAATGGCATCACTACCTGTACTGTCAGTGTGACCGTAAATTCTAACTTCTGTATCGGGATTGTTTTGCAAAGAGGTAGCAAATTTATCTAAAGATGAACGTGAAGCTGCATTTAAAGTGCTTGAGTTAGTTGCATATAAAATACCTGACTCAAAAGTTACTTTTATTGCTTCTCCTTCATTTACAGACTCAACTTGTGCGCCTTCTATGGCTTCCAATTCTGCCTTTTGCTTATCCATTTTGTTGCCGATGATAGCACCAGCAGTTCCACCAAGCACAGCACCAATGCCTGCACCCCATGCTGCACCTTTACCGCCGCCGATTACAGACCCTACGCCTGCTCCAACTGCTGCACCAGCACCTGTTCCAATACCTCCACCTTTTACTGTGTTGCTTGCTCCGCAACCTGACAAAACTAAAACTCCACTAAGTAAAATAGTGGAAAATAAAGTTGATTTTCTCATAACTAATAATTGATTGTTTTTTATTTAATATAAAATTTATTTTTTACTCTTCAGCATCTGGGTCAAGTGTTTCACAATAAGATAATTCTCCATCAATTACCGCTTCCACTTGTTCTGATGTGTATTCTTTAATATTATCTGATTTTGCATTCTTAATAACGTAGTTAATTAATTCTTCTTCGTCAATTTCTACATTATCGTCAGTATCTTCATTCAGAAAACCTTTGTCCTCGTAATATTCATAAATTAAATCAACAAGATAATTTATGTCATCACTTGTCAACTGTCCTTTCAATTCATCCGGCATATTGCTCTGAATAAATTTTACAGAATCATCTTCATCATATTCTAAAACATTATTCTTATCACTCATAACTAATTCTATTTATATGTAAAATGTAAAATAGTCTATGCGGTTAAAACAAATAATAAAAAGATAAGTTCATTTACCCAGCATTATCTTTTAAATCTTTTTACGTTAATACTGTCATTCGCACGAATACAAGTTTATTGTAACCTTGATTGTTTTTGAGAAGTTATCATCTCTGGATTTAATATACAAAAAAACCGAGATCAAATGTCTTAACCTCGGTTTGTTTTAATATCATAGAAAGCGCATCTAAATTATCTCCTTTTTTTTGAGTTCTCTTTAGCTCGTTGACGCGCTTGTTGTTCTTGCATTTTCTGCGCTTGCTCTAATCTTTCCATAAATCCTGATTTCTTCTTCGGTTTACGTTTATTTGCTTCTAATTGAGCCAAGAGTTTATCTTCGTTTACTAACTTACGGAAAGATAAAGTAAGAAGAATTGTTATTAAGGTGGAGATGAAATAGTAGTAGCTTAAACCAGAAGGATATGAATTAAAGAAAAACAGCATCATGAATGACATCATGTAAGGCATAAACTTCATTCCAGCCATTTGTTGCGACCCCCCTGTATTGGTTGCATCCATATTAAATTTAGCATATATAATATTGGTAGCGGTCATCAACAAACAGAAAAGACTTAAGTGATTGCCCAAATATTTTGATATTAATGGAATATTACCACCCCATGTAATAATGGCATCATAAGTGGATAAATCTTCGGCCCAAAGAAAACTTTGCTGACGTAATTCAATAGCTGATGGAAAGAACCAAAAGAGTGCAATAAGAATAGGAGATTGCAATAACATAGGCAAACATCCACTCATTGGGCTGGCCCCTGCTTTACTGTAAAGCGCCATTGTTGCTTTTTGTCGCTCCACTGCTTTATCTTGTCCAGGATACTTGGCTTCAATTTCTTGCACCTGTGGTTTCAACACCCGCATTTTTGCAGAAGACTTATAAGACTTAAATGTAAGGGGAGATATAATCAATTTAACAAGTAGCGTCAAAAGAAAAATAATCAAACCCATGCCCCAACCCATCGATAAGAAGAAATTGAATATCGGAATTACAAAAAACTTATTAATCCAGCTCAACCAATTCCATCCTAAGTTAACCATTTGCTCTAAATGAAGTTGTTGATCTTTCTCAACATTTTGATTCAACTTCTTCATAGATGTATAATGCACAGGACCTAAATAATACCGAAAACCAGCATACAATTGACCTGATTCGTCAACAGAAACAGGCGCCCACATTTCAGCACTATAATCTTTAAGAAAATTATCTTCGTTTACATTTTTAACTGAAAGAATAGTATTGCGGAAAGGTTTATCAGCTATAAATGTAGAGGTGAAAAATTGATCTTTGTATGCAAACCAATGAATGGGCTCAGTGTATTCCTCAGTTTTATCTTTGTTTTCAGACATCTTTTTAACATCCATTCCTGCGTATTTATAATGAATGGTTGCGTATCTGTTTTCAAAACTTTTGCCCTTTTCTTGTTGGCGCAACTTTTGATCCCACTTGAGACGAAAGTTTTGAAGACTTTCGGCATGCAAATCATTTGCCATACCATTAACACGAATGTCAAAACTAATAAGATAGCCAGATTTAGGAAGCGTGTAGATAAAATCAACAAATTGATCGTCCGTGTAACCTAAACGCATGGTTAACGTTTTACCATTATCAGATAAGATAGGTGTGAATGTTTCAGATTCGGTGTTTAACCTAACACTTCGTTTATTGAAGAGTTCTAAATTAAAACGAGCTTCATCTCCTTTGAAGAGAAAAAGTGTGTCTTTGTCGTATCTTTTGAAATCTACTAATTCAGCAGAGTGCATCCATCCACCTTTAGTTGAAACTTTTAAACGAAGGTCTTCGTTTTCAATAGTGACAAACTCTTCGGGTTTGCTATTACGCATAGCTAATGATTGGGTTGAATCTGTCTGAATATCTTTATCATCTATTGCAGAAACGGTTGTATCTTGTTCAATAAAAGATTTTTCTTTTGCAAAAAAATCATTGAGCACGTCAGAAGAATCAGCTACAGTTTTTCCAGATTCAGTGGAATTCATTTCTGCTGCTTTTATCTTAGCACGCTCATTTTCTACTTGCTGGATGGAGTCTTGCATTCTTTCGCGCTGCGCTATTTGATCGGCATCAGGTCGCTGAGAGATCATAAACACGATCATCACAGCAGCTATAAGAAGAAATCCAATAATAGTATTTTTATCCATTTGTATATATTAGTGCAGTAGTATCACAGAAAGATACACTACTATTCTTAAACTTGTTTTATTATTTTTGATTGGTTATAGCAGACATGAAACTCATGAACAAAGGATTTGGAGAAATAACCGTACTATTGTATTCTGGATGAAACTGTGTACCTACAAACCATTTTAATTCTGGCACTTCAATTACTTCTACTAAATCCGAATCAGGGTTTACCCCAGTGCATAACATTCCGTTTTTTTCAAACTGCTCTTTGTATTCATTGTTGAACTCGAAACGATGTCTATGTCTTTCTTGAATCAATTCTTCACCATAAGCATTATATGCTATTGAACCTTTTTTCAGTAAACAGTCATATGCTCCTAATCGCATTGAAGCTCCCATGTTAGTTAAATGTTTTTGTCCCTCCATTATATCGATAACTTTATGTGGGGTTTTAGAATTCATTTCGGTTGAATTTGCCTCTTTCAGTCCTAAAACGTTTCGTGCATATTCAACAACCATACACTGCATGCCTAAACAAATTCCAAACGTAGGTATATCATGTGTACGAGCATATGTGATGGTTGTAAATTTCCCTTCAATCCCTCTTTGTCCAAAACCAGGAGCTACAACAATGCCATCAGCTCCAGCAAGTAACTGTGCTACATTTTCATCAGTTATATCTTCTGATTGTATTGCTTCAAATTCTAACTCCCTATCGTGATAAATAGCTACTTGTGAAAGAGATTCATTAATTGACTTATAAGCATCTGGCAATTCGGCATATTTACCCACCAATTTTATAACAACTTTTTCCGTAGCGTTACGTCTTTTGTCAAGAAACTGAATCCAAGGTTTTAATTGCGGTTTATTGCCGATTGGCATATTCATTTTCCGCAACACAACTTCGTCCATAGATTGAGCTTGCATCATTAATGGGACCTCATAAATTGTGGGAACATCAATTGACTGCATTACTGCATCTTGCTCTACATTACAAAATAGTGCTACTTTATTTAGAATTTCACTATTTAATTCTTTCTCCGTTCTTAACACCAGCATATCAGGTTGTATTCCTTGAGATTGTAGTTCTTTTACAGAGTGTTGAGTAGGTTTTGTTTTCAACTCACCAGCTGCAGCAATATAAGGCACAAATGTTAAGTGGATTACCAAACTTTTACTTCCTAATTCCCAACGTAGCTGACGCACACTTTCTAAGAATGGAAGAGACTCAATATCTCCTACCGTGCCGCCAATTTCGGTAATTACAAAATCAAATTTATTTTTTACTCCAAGTTGCTTTACATTGCGTTTAATTTCATCGGTAATGTGTGGAACAACTTGCACAGTTTTACCTAAGTAATCACCTTTTCGCTCTTTGTTAATAACGCTTTGATATATCCTGCCAGTTGTAATATTGTTTTCTTTGGTAGTTTGAATGTTTAAGAATCTTTCGTAATGCCCCAAATCCAAATCTGCCTCATGTCCATCTACAGTTACATAGCATTCACCATGCTCGTATGGATTAAGAGTACCTGGATCAACATTAATATAAGGATCAAATTTTTGAATGGTTACATTGTAACCTCTTGCTTGTAGTAGTTTACCAAGAGAGGCAGCTATTATCCCCTTACCTAAAGAAGAAACAACACCACCCGTAACGAATATGTATTTTGTATCAGCCACAATAACTATATTTTGAACATTTTTTAAAGATGCAAATGTACAAAAAAAAAAGCATCCTTCTCATTTTTTGAATGAGATTAGAAAATAGTAAACAGATATAAACGTTAATTACAAATTGTTTGTTAGCACGCCAACATCTATTTGTGCAACATCAATTCAATTGTGAAGTTTTTTGACTTTCAACCTCTTTCTCCACTTCTTCATCATACAAATTAATTAATGCCATGTTCTCACATTTCATTATTTTTCCTGGAAAGTTTTGCACAATGGAGTAATTGTGCGTTGACATTATAACAGCTGTTCCATTTTGAGAAATGGCGTGTAAGAGTGCTACAATTTGATTTCCAGTTTCTGGATCAAGATTCCCTGTAGGTTCATCAGCCAAGATTAAAGCAGGAGAATTAAGCAAAGCTCTTGCAATAACAACACGTTGCTGTTCACCACCAGACAATTCGTGTGGCATTTTGTATGCTTTGTTTTGCATATTTACTTGCACCAATACTTCGTGAATCCTATCTTTTATTACCTTTTTGTTTTCCCAGCCAGTAGCACGCAACACAAACTCTAAGTTTTTCTCAACAGATCGATCAATTAGAAGTTGAAAATCTTGAAAAACTATGCCAATTCTTCTTCGTAAAAAAGGGATATGTTTTCTTTTTAATGTAGATAAATTATAATCAAACACATGAGCCTCTCCTTCCTCTATAGGTATTTCAGCATAGATACTTTTTAAAAGGGTACTTTTTCCTGAACCGACCCTTCCAATTACATAATAAAAATCGTTACGTTTTATTTCAAGATTAACATCTCGTAAAATAGTATTTTCTTCTATATTGAGAGATACATCTTTATAATTAATGAGTAATTGTTCGTCCATTGGTTTATTTAATAAATTGGATAGTAAGTGGATATTTCCAATACTCTCCGTTACTTGCTTTTATTGATGCTATAACTACTGCTATTGCATAAACTGCAAACAAAACAACAAGCAATGGTATTCCAATAATAATTATTAGCAAAGCGATAGAATATATAGCGTAACTGAGAGTAAAATTTAAAATGTTTTTTCCGTGTCTGTCAACCTCTACATTTGTGTCCTTATTAGTAGTCCACATTAAGATAGGTGCAATTATGCCAATAAATGGAATAATCCAACTTGCAAACTGAGATAGATGCATAATCATAAGGTAACTTCTTTCGGTCATACCAAAGAGAGGTTTCTTATATGTTTCTGAATATTTAGTGTTTTCTTCAGATAGAATTTTAGCTTTTTCGCGTTGAAATTCTTCTTCACTAATGCTTCCTTTTTCTCTTAATTCATCTAAAGTTTTAAGGTCTTGGTATTTCATAGCTGTAAATTTTAATTAGTTTATTCTCCATTAATTATGTTTCCAATAAATCATCAATTAGCTTCACCATTTTTTTGAATTCATCTTCATCAAATAATCGGGTGAGCATAACAATTCTTCCTTCTTTATCAATAATCACATTTCGTGTTATGCCTGCCTCTTTTTTAGCATATAAAGTAAATATTCCTGCATCGGGATCTAAACCTATTGGGTAGGTAACACCTGTTTTTTTTATTAGCTCTTCAATTTTATCAATCGGTTCTTCTCTATCAATTCCATATAACACAAAGTTTGGATTATTCTGATGCTTGAGCCATATTTCATTTTCTATGTGAGGCATTTCTTTTCGACATACACCGCACCAAGATGCAGTAAACTGCAACATAACGACTTTTCCACGTAAAGATGAGAGAATTATCTTCTCCCCGTTTGGTAAAGACATTTCAAAATCGGGTGCAATATCTCCAACTTTAACAATATAGTCTCTACTATCCTCTGCAAGAGTTAAGCTGTCCTTAATTGAAGAGGTAGCATTGTCAAGATCATTCTTTTCTGATTTTTGAAATGAACATGAGAGAAAGAACAATAAAGTAATTACAGAAACATATATATACTTTATATAGTGCATAAGTAGAAGTTTTAGTTATAACAAAGATACTTTTTTTATTGTTTTCTATTCAAGTTTAAATAAATAAATGCACCCGCTGTAGCTGCTAATGAACCCAGAGAATCTGCTACAAAATCCATTAACTCACCCGATCTTCCAAAATATTTTTGTTGCACTATCTCAATAAGCCCTCCATATATTATAGGTATTATCAAACCGTATAAAACCCATTTAAATTTGTTGGGTTTTCCATTATGCAATCTATAATAGTCAAAATAAATTGCTGCTGAGAGCACAAAGAACATTCCAAAATGAGCAATTTTATCATATTGTAAAAAACTCTCTGATCCAGGTATAGAATCTACATTAACAATGCATGTAACATAAAATATTACAAGAGCTACAATAGCAGGAATAAGTGTATATCGAAAGTATGAGCTCATTATTATTTATTTTGTTTGGTTTTAAAAACGGCATAAAGGTAACAATTTTAAAAACATATAACTAAAACAGCGGTTCCTTTTCATAAAAAAGTAGTTCCTTTGCTTATATCATAGGGCAAATATGAAATGCATATAAATATTATTTTGAAGAAAAATACATTAGAATGAAAAAAATACTCCTTATTGTCTTTAGCGCAATTATCACTTTATCTGCTTACACTCAAAACACTGAATCAAATGCGAGTGATCGATATTTTGAAATCAACAAAAACTTAGATATTCTAACTACAATTCTTAAAGAAATAGATTTGTTTTATGTAGATAGTTTAGAAATTGACAATGTTGTAAACAAAACAATCAATTCAATGCTAACGCAATTAGACCCATACACAAATTATATATCAGAGAAAGATATGGGCGATCTTGAATTTATGACCACTGGTGAATATGCAGGTATTGGATCGATTATATCTTATAAAGATAGCAATGTTGTTATAAATGAACCTTATGAAGGACTCCCAGCTGACAAGAGCGGATTAAAAGCCGGTGATATTATTCTTTCTATAGATAATGAAGACGTTCGTAATTCAACCGTGCAAGAAGTAAGCAATTTGCTGAAAGGGAATCCTGGAACAGCTATTGAAATAACAATTAAAAGACCTGGAGAAAAAAAGAATCGTAAAATAAAAGTTGTTCGCGAAAAAATCACCATCCATCCTATCTCTTATTCTGCTATTGTAGATAACAATATTGGATATATGCACTTTGGTACATTTACTGAAAATGGTGCACAAGAAGTCAAAAATACGGTTCAAAATTTAAAAGAAAAAGGAGCAGAATTGCTCATTTTAGACCTGCGAGGAAACGGAGGAGGCATTATGGAGGAAGCAGTAAGAGTAGTGAATATTTTTGTTCCCAAAGGTCAAGAGGTAGTGTCAACCAAAGGAAAAATAAAACAGTGGGATCGTGTTTTAAAAACCCCAGAACAACCTGTAGATAGTGTTATTCCATTAGTCGTATTAGTAGATAATGGTTCTGCTTCTGCATCTGAAATAGTTGCCGGAACTTTGCAAGATTTAGATAGAGCTGTTATCGTAGGCGACAGATCTTTTGGTAAAGGATTGGTGCAAACAGTTAGAGAACTGCCTTTTGGTGCAAGTTTAAAAGTGACAACTGCTAAATACTATACACCAAGTGGTAGAGGAATACAAGCAATGGATTATACACATCGCAATCCCGATGGAAGTGTTGGTAGAATACCAGATAGTTTGACAAATGTTTTTTACACCAAAGCAGGAAGAGAAGTTCGCGATGGTGGAGGTATCACACCAGACATTAACGTAGAAGAATCAAAACCGGGCACAATATCTTTCTATTTGCTCAACGAGAATGTAATTTTTGATTATGCCACCCAGTGGGTGCAAAATCATTCAACAATTTCTCCAATTGAAGATTTTAATTATACTGATGAAGATTACAAACAGTTTAAAGACTATGTAAAGTCTATTGATTTTGAATATGATAGAATAAGCGAGAAGTCATTAAAATCATTGGAAGAGGTTATGGAATTTGAAGGATATATGAAGACTGCTACTGAAGAATTTAAAGCGCTTGAAGATAAATTGGTTCCCAATTTAGAACGAGATTTAGAGACTTTTAAAGATGAGATTAAAGGTTTAATTTCAAGTGAGATTGTAAAACGATATTATTACAAAGCAGGAGCCGTTCAAGAAAGCCTTAAAACAGATAAAACTTTTGATAAAGCAGTAGAGGTGCTTAAGAACAAAGAACTATATAAACAAACTTTAATGCCTGCGGCTAAAAACACACAAACTGCAGAAGAAAATAATGATAAAGCAACGAATCAAAATTCTTAGTGAAAAAAAAGAATTTTATTTTCTAATTAGATAGATTGACCTAAGTACATGACAAAAAAATA
>DEZB01000064.1 GCA_002364735.1 Bacteroidales bacterium UBA3143 | reverse complement strand
TATTACTGCAATGTGGGTTAAAAAGATCGATGGATTATCTATCTATGATTTATTTATGAGGCCAGTAAGTCAAAAAAATTGCTTAGTAGCGTGTTGACCTATAATTCATATAAGTCAACACGCTAAAAAGCAATATCTAATCTTTTACTTAGTATGTTTTTACATTGTAGCCTTTAAACTCCATCTGATTTTTTGCAAATCATTTTAAGAGTAGGCTTCAATGCTTAATACTTTATTTTATTTACTGTAACTGGACCAAACAGACCTGATGGTTGCAATTTACTATTAGCATCGTATGGATTGACAAAGCACCAAGTAGTTCGCTCACCTTCTGGAAGGTTTAAATCACCAATTATTCGGTTCATCCAATTGTTGACTATTTCAATTTTTAAATCATTCTCTCCCTCTTTTACAAAAGATGAAATATTTAATTGATAGGGTGGCGTCCATACTCCTCCAGCATACTCACCATTTACATATACTTTGCCCATCGAAGTTAAATTGCCAAGATTAATTGTAATATCATTATCTTCTGACACCTTTTCTATGTTGAAAGTGTTATTGTAAACAGCTGTTCCAGAATAATATTTAATCAGTTCATCAGAGAAAGTTGTCCAATCCTTCAAATTTTCCATTTCTACCGTTTCTTTTGGTCCTTTGTGAGTTGAATCAAAATCAACCTTCCAGTTGTTTTTAATATCAGCTAATAATTCAGGTTTTGGAAAGTTGGTTTCTATATTTACCGATTGCGGTGTTTTTGATGTTTTATTTCTGAAAACAATAAATACACTTTCGTAAGGAGCTAATTGTAAAGGCACCATTGTGCTTTTGTCTTTTTGTTCAAAAGCTTTCAAACTTCTGATTTCACCAGTTGTAGCATTCCATAGCTCAGGTTGCATTTTATTTACTCTAAACTCTGGGTTTATCGATTTCAATTCATTTGTTTGATTAGAAACAAAATATAATTCAGCTCCACTGTTTAAGGTGCGATGTCCATAATGAATAGTATTGTCTTCTGGTAGTTTACAGTCTGAAACTACATTAATTAGATCAAATGCTTCTTCCATTGACATACCTTTCAAAATCATACCTTTGCCAAGCTTCTTGTGTCTCACATTAACACCATCGACATCAGCCCATATCTTATTTGCAGTTTCTTTTATTAGTTTGTCTGCATCTGGCTGATTCTCCAAACTTGGAGAGCGAGAAGGTGCAGGACCCATTATAACTCCACCGTCATTAATAAGCTGTTCTATTTTGTTTAATACTTCTGGACGCATTGTCTCTAATTTTGGAAGCACCATCAGTTTATATTGTGTTCCATGCGGAAGGGTTAATAATCCATCTTTAACCGTCATGTACTTTTCAATAACCTCTGCATTTATATAATCAAATTGATATCCAACTGGTAATGCAGGATCAACAATACCCGTCATCTTAGGAGTATCTTCACCAATAAAATAAGCCACATCAGCCACATTTAAGCCCTGTTGCAACATGAAATTTACTCTTTTTAAATACTCTATGTAAACATCCAATTGAGAAAACCATGTGTTTTTTCTGTCAAACTCATTTCCAAACCATGCATTCACACCTGGACTCTTATCCTCATAAGGTTGCATTATATATACGTGTAGTAAAGTATTGTTTATTCCTTCAGCAAAGAAACGGTCATTACGCTGCTTCATCATTGCAGGAAAACGAGAGTAGGCAGGTCCTCCAGAAGTGTTTGATTCAGCAGAAACTCTGGTTTTTCCGTATATATGTGCAGAGGAAGTAGCGGCTCTATTTTCAATATCTCCTAATTCTCCTTCGCTCCAGAATTCACCACCTATTTCATCCGATTGTCCACCATACATCAAGAATTCTCCAGGGAATCCCCAATGACCATAATTTTCAAGCCATGTTGTTAAACCATGTTTATGACTTACATCTCTTAGCCCACCAACATAGTCATAAGCAACTTTATCTGCTACCAGACGACGCATATCCCATAAAAAACGATCAGACTCCACCTCATTGTTAACTACATATCCTTTGTAGGTAGGTAAAAACGGAGTAGGATCATATTTATATCGCTCTTTAAAATCGTTTATAAAACCATCAGTAAAGTTTTGTCCTCCTGTTTCATAACTATCTTGAACCACCACTTTAAAGCATTTTCTGTCAGCCTCGGGTATTCTTTCAATTATTTCGCCAAGAAAAGCATTGAAATGAGTTTCAATATGTTTTTTACTCATTTTATCTATTTCCAATCCAGTTCCTTCAGGTGACGCAGGTCCGTTCGTTACTTTTGTAGGAGTCATACCTGTGCGCATAACAATCCAGTCTCCTTCTGGAACATCCCAAGTGAGCACTCCATCTTCAGAGATACTTGTCGTTAAATCGATAACTTCGCCTGATTTTACAACAGTCTCTAAGTCATCAATTTCTGCTTGATTAGGCCAAAGATAAGCATCCCAGTAGGGTAGTGGTGTTTGCCACATTTTGGCAAGTGTCTTTTCACTATAGTTTTCAATCCTTGGTGTTGACTCAAGCTTTATTTCAGCAATTTCGCTTCCTTCTCTTTCACTATGGAATATGATTCTAAACTCTTTTGCTTTTACTTTACCTGTTGAGATAGATATTGGGGCATAAGGAATAAAACCAACATTTAATGAAGGATTGGTGCGGTTAATTTCAAATTCTCTTATTGTCTTGAATTCATCATTGCTATTTTCTCTGGCTTGGAAAATGCCTTTCGCTCTAATAGGTTTTTCTTTCGATTCAATTGTTAAACTTCTTACAACAAAATCATTTTCTGTTACTATATCAATTGTTGTAGGTTTATTATTTGGTATAATTATACCAGTCTCATTACTACCATCAAAAGCGGCATTTAAACTTGCTATATTTGGATCAGACGAAACTGTAGCATTTTCATTGCTAATTATTTCGTTTGCTTTGTTTATAGGCCAGGCCAATACTTTTACATCTTCGAAAACTTCATGAGGTTTATCCAGCTTTAGCTTTAGCTTTTGTGGGCCTGTTACTTTTGTTTCAGAAGAAATTAAGTAGCGCATTGATTCTTCGGGTTTTACCCATGGTCCGCCAGACTGACTCCATCCTGGTGAGTTGAAAATGCCAATCTCTATATCTAACTCTGTAGCTGTTTTAAGTGCAGTGTGCAAAACCTCCCACCATTCATCAGTAAAGATTTTTATTTTACCATAAGGTAAATTGTCAATTCCAATATTGCCAATAAATGCCCTGTTTATACCAGCTTCTTTCATGGCATGTAGATCTTTTACGGCTCCTTCTTTCGATATATTGTCTGATATCCAATACCAATATACACTGGTCTGTATTGCTTTTGGCGGATTAATAAAGCCAGACTCCAGTTCATCATTAGTTATATCATTTTGTCCCGCCATTGCATTACATGCAGCAAAACCAATAATAATTAATAAGCTGAATAAGCTTAGAAGTAGATTTTTACTTTTGATTTGTTTCATGATTATTTTTTTATTTAATATATAACAGTTTTCATTATTTCACTCCAATCTTTCACTCCAACAATAACTTTGTATGGTTCAAACACTTTATCTTCATTATCTGTATCTGCAGCTTGATAAACATACCATACAGGTTTTTCTCCTCCTGGATCATTTTCATCATCTGGAAACTTTCTTAATCCTATTTTTAATCCAAATTCGTGTCTATTGTCAATCCAGTTGTGCCATTGAAAACCATCAATGCCATCCAAGTTTTTCATTTTCTTCCAAGCATATGCAAAACCGGCTGCTTGTTCCTTTAAGTCTTTGTCAGAGTATGTTCTTGAATTAGTTCCGTTTTCAGACAGCCAAAGAGTTCTTTTAACTGAGTTCTTAAATTTATTATCACTTTTTCTAATCCATGCATCTATTACTTCCAAGTTTTTGAATGTAACTAATGGACTGTTCATGCTAAAGGTTGCTTTAGAATCGTTCCAAGTTTTTGGTTCATTCAAGTCTTGTGGATATGGGTGATATGCAACTCCCCATTGAAAATCTCCTTCAACAGAACTAAACTTTTGCATATTAGTTAGCATTTCTTTGGAAGAGTATGATTCAACTGACTCTGTCCAAGAATGTGTAAATGAGCCAAGCACTTCACTATGTTCATCATACTGACGCGTAATGTTGTGGCATAATCTCATTGATTTTATATATGTATCTAAATAAACTAACATTGGTTTGTTACCCATGTTTGTCCATGTTAATCCAGCATCCACTTCGTTATGCATAATCCATTTATCGATTCTTCCATAAGAGTTATCGGGTCGGTTATATCTTGAAGAAAGAAAGTCAAGTGCTGCTGCATAACAGTTAATACCTTCTTGAGTAGTGATATTTGGCATAGTAAATATTCCTTCAGAAGTGTAATTTGGATGTTCCAATATTTTGCCAATTTCTTGATCTACACTGTTTTGAGAACTTTGAACTAAAATGATAGCAGCAACAATAATATCTTTAGAAGATGTTAGTCTCAGTGTTTTATCTAAATTGTTGATATAATCCACTGAGAAGTAATATGTTTTGTTGCCATATGGATGTGCTATAGTATTTGCTCTTGGTTGTAAATACATGAATTCAGTGATTGCTATATTGACTGTAACGCTTCCAATCCCTAACAAATCCAGATCTTGTGTAAAGCCTCTATTTGCATGAAAACCTCCCAATCCTTTTCTGTTTTTCAGAATTCCTTTCTCCATTTTTTGTTTTGAGTAGATATCATCCGCATATCTTGCATGAGAATCTATTTTATCCTTATTTCCTTCTTTTTTTAGTATGACCCATTTAGATAGAAGGCGGTCATAATGTATGTCTTTGTCTTTGTCTTTGTCTTTAGCGATGCGAGGAATAGATATTTCAAATGTTGGAGTTGATAAATTTGTTTGGTTGATAAATTTAGAGCTTTTTGTCAAAGTGTCATTGGGTAGAATTTCAGCTAAGCTAAACGTTCCATCGCCTTTGTATTGACCAGAAATTAATATATTATCAACACCTACTTTCACATTGTTTATTTTTGAAGAGAAGTTTTGCGATAGGTATGATTTTAAAGACTCTGCAATTTCTGAGTCTAATCGCATCAGGTCTTCTTCTTTTTTCAAATCATTCATTTCTTTTTCTGTCATTGATCTAAAAAACATCTCTTTTATTTCCAACTCAACACCGCTTTTTGTTCCAAAATCCAATCTTAGAAAGTCGCCAACTCCACCCCATTTCAGTTCTTCTATTATTTTTTTCAAGTTGATTGAACTTACCTTCCATGTAGAGGTTTTTGAAATAACACCCTTCTTTATTGAACGATTTTCTGAAATTGAAGGTCCAAAAAATATTTGCAAATCGTTTATTTCAGAAGAGCTTTTATATTTAAAAGTCATAACGACAGAGTCTTTATTTAACTTTTTGGATATACCGTTAGTTAGTATGTATGGGTCTCCGCTTTGTGTTATAAATTTATAGTGGTTAGTTTCAATTTTCTCAGCTGAGAGTTGGTTGGTTGTTTTCAGGTTAAAGCTTATAAATTCTGTTGTGGGTGTTTTAGGCTTATTGATAATAGGTTCTTGAATATCTGGTTTGTCATCGCATGAAGTTAAAACAAACGTGCCTGTTGCAAATATCAAAGAAAAAATAAATAAAAAAGCTGTTTTGTAGCGTGCGATTTTTATAAGGTTTCTTTTTTTCATTGTTTTTAAAATAAAGAATGGGTATTTTGGTGTTTTTGTATTTTAAATATTAAAGCCATGCATCAATAGTTTTTAATGAAAAAATAAACAACCAGACTTTTTAATTTAGAGACTCGATTGCTTTTATCTCTAACAGATTACAATTTAATTCATGTGTCTTCAATATATTTTCCCCAAATATAGTTATACTATAAAAGATATTACTTGCTAAAATGATATATTAGATTATGAATATGACATTTTAGCTGTTTGTTTGTTTAAAAATTATGTTAGACTCATTAAGTGAAGGTTTCCTTTATAAAACCTCATTTCATTTTATATATTTCAAATCATTCAATTCCATTTACGGCAGGGTAGTTTTGTCACTTTAAGTTCTCAATCCAACCTTTTACTTCACATATGTGTACCTTGATGCAGTTTCCTTTACCTTTTTCCTGATTGTAATTCTACAAACCTTTTGGAGATGGCAATAAAAAGTATTTAGTCTTTAACATTTTTATAAATAGCTTTACAGACTCATTAATTAATAAGTCATTAATTATTATAAGCTATCGAATACATTACCATTAAATGATGAATAATGCTGATTAAATACAATCAGAAAATATTTTGAATGCGTATTTACTTTATAATAAATTATCGCCTCCTTCGTGTTTTAGTTTGTTTTTCCAAATACGCTTTTTACTGCTTCCAAATAGCCATATCCCCAAGTTTTATCGGGTTCCAGATAACTTCCTTCCGACCATTCGTTCCATGCATTGATTGTTACAATTTTCGGTTCAATGTTGTTATCGTCAATAAATTTTTTCGCCTTAATTAAGTACTTCTTAAATTTTTCTGGAGTCGAGTTATTGATGTATCCCGCTTTAAAAGGAAAACGAGGGTTGGCATCCCAGCTTACAGTTAGGTTAGGAAAGTAGGTCATGGAAAAATCATCCTTGAACTGGTTCCACATATTGGTAGAGGCATCACCCCACATTTCGTAATCTCCATCAGGGTTATGAAGGTGTGCCCAGCAATAGTTTGTTAAGCTTTTAAATCCGAAATAAGTGAGTACATCATCTTGACTTTTTATGGGGTCGCCTGGTACTCCTTCAATGGTGGAGGGGAGTGCTTCCCATAATATTCCCTGTAGATGAAGTCCAGGAAATCCAGCTTCGATAGTTTTTTTTCTGAAATAATCGAGTGCCTCTTTGCTTTTTTCAGGACCTCCTAATCCATTTATTAGGGTATTCAGTTCATAAATACAGAAAACGGGTTCTCCTTCAATTTTTAGATAAGATGGCTCTTTAAAATATTGAGAGATCACGCGGTTTACAACAATGTTAAATTGTTCTCTGTCAACCCCTCCTTCCCAGTAAACAGAGTCCACACGGGGATTTTTAACATCCCAGTAGGTGGTTGCATCGTGATTCGCCCACATAAGATAGAAATTCATTCTCTCCTTGTTTGCTTTCAAAAAACCATCGTTGATACAACTTTCCAAGAATGGCTTTTTCTCAAACCAATACCAGTCGAAAATAAAAGTGTTTACTCCATATTCGAGTGCAGTTTTAATTTTAAGATCCATTTCTTCTGGGTTCGCTTCATCTTGATATCCCCACAGAGGAACTTTTGGTTGCTGGTGACCCTCTTCTTTCGGTAAAGAATTACGGATAATTTCCCATTCACCAGTTTTCTCAGGGAATAGAAATTCCGACCGTGGTTCGTAGTGGTAGGCTGGCCAGTAAAACGCAGCAACGGTATAATCGTTTTCATTCTTATTTTCATTTTTTCTGGCATTACATCCCGAAAGTAGATTTAGTACGATAAAAAGTGCGGTAAGTTTAAATAAATGTTTCATTGTTAAATTCTTTTGTATTATTTATAGATGCCACATAATGATATAGTTATCCATTTGGGTGATTATTTCATTATGCGCCCACCTGATTGGCAGATTTATTTTTTCCATATCAACCGATAGTTGAATCTTCTGTTAGGTGCAGTGTCTCCGTTGAGGCAAAATGAAATGGGATCTTCCAGTTTTTCTGGGTTATCACTCCATTTGAAATCTATCACAAATTGATTCTGATTAATATTCAGTAGTTGGCGGGGAATTTCAATTTCCAGTTCGTTTCCAGCATACCTGTAATTGAGCTCGCTCACCTCAACCCATTGTTCATTCTCATATTTCATAAGAGTTGTCACCTTATCGCTCTTAACCTGCTTGTTGACTATATAGTCATAACCAAACCATCCTGTTTCGGAGTTGTTGTCTGCATCAATCAGTAGCAGCATCCAGTTTTGTCCTGAATGTGAAGTAATTGGATCTGTAGTTTCAGCGTAGAAATAAATCAACTCTTTTTCAATTGCTGCTTTGCTTGTGATAATATCATTCCTTCCTGAATTGTTAATGTATTTGATACCAGCATAACCAATCTCATCTCTGTGAAATGTATCTCCTTTGGTATCTCTGAATTCGTTTTTAATTTTTTTCCAATCACTGAAGTCTCCATCAATTTTAATTTTGTCAAATCCTTGCTGTTCAGGAATGGGACGGATTCCTTTATATCGCCTAATATTTTGCGCCATTTGCATGTAGTAGTTATCGGTATACCCTCCTTTCATGGGATGAATGCCACGGTTAAATTCAGCGTTGTATTGATCTACAAAGAAGAAAGGATTATCTCTACCAAGCCAAGGCGTGGTACCTCCGTCTTCAGGCTGATATTTACCAGCAGTCCATTCGTTCCAGTCATTGATGTATAGAAACTCAGGGTTGGCTGCAATCGCTTCATCCCATCTTTCTTGAAAATAGATTCCGTAACCTTCAGGGTTTTCCACCACTTTCCCAAGCCATGGAACATAAGTTGGTTTGGGCATGTCGTATTCATTGAGTTCTGGTTGACCATTTGCTCTGGACCACGATTTCCCAACTCCCATATTTTCATCTGTCATTGTAACAGGATGTTGAGCTGCTGTAACAGCAGCCTGTTCTCTTTTACCATTATGAAGGGAGAGAAGCTCTTCTGGAGGTAGATTTTTTACACGAGAATCAGCCAAGCTGTATCCAAAACTCCAGTTATCCTCAGTTCCAACGAATCTTTCTCCACCCCATTCATAGTATCCCCACCACATCGTTCGAAGTGTAAAGAAATCCTTTACCTCTTTGGTGTAATCTTCATAAAACTCTTTTGTATAATCAGGATCGTTGTAGTGGACATGGTTTGGATCGGTCGAAGCTTCAGGATCGTAATTTGGATTGGGATGTTTTATCCCAGATCTGTTAGCGTCGAGCGAGGGTGTACTGTTGTATAGTAGAAGTGGTTTTTCATCCCAATAAAACCAAAGATCCTTATACTTGTTCTCTTTGTAAACCTTTTCATAAAGTTCTTGTACAACGGTGATGGAAGGACCATTAAATGACCAGAATGTAAATTTTGGAACTTTATTACCCTCTTCTTTCATCTCCTGCATGATACGGAAAGTAACATCCCATTCGTCCCAATATCTTACTGCATTAGTAACATCCATAATGAGTACATCAACACCAGCGTCAGCAAGCATGGAGATATCTTTCCGAATCACATAGTCGTCCTGACTCAAAAAATAGCCCATCTCAGGTTCACCCCAATGGTAAGAGCCTGCCTCCCATAGAGGATGATCAGCTTTCAGACGGGCAGAGGGATCTTTCTCTAATATCTTGGTCACATCGGCATTATAGGGCTGTTTTAGATTCGCCAGATTCTGGGTATGCCAAGTTATATAGAAGATACCAGCCACTCTTCTCTGATCCTGTTTCACATCACCTACCTCTTCGTAACTGGGCATTGCTCTTTTAATACCATCAGTAGCTACCCATGTATCGGAATAAAGGTCTCTGTAGTAAGTTTCCTCGGTATTATTGTATACAGTCTTCTTTTCTGGTTGTTGCGAAGGATCACATGAGAAAAGAATCATGTGAACTGTCAGTAATAGAAACACAATCTTTATATTATTCATGCAAATCGTACTTAAATGTTTCATTTCTTTATAAATTTAGGTTTACTCTATTAATATTGTTATAGATTTTTCTTTAATTGATTACTCATTTTTTTCTTGTAAGAATTAATATTGCATCTGATTGTATAGGAGATTCAAGTTTAATTCCCAGATTCAATTGAGATAATTTCACTTTTATATATTTGTTATTCGCTGTATCAAACCACTTAGCAATATAAAGCTTTTCATCTATATCTTTAAGTTTAACTTCATCTTCATCTTGAGTAGGCACATACACTAATATTGTTTTACTATCTTGCGAAGCAAGCACTGATTGCCACCGTGAATAATCTACGAGTCCTGGCTGTTCTTCTAACAATTCGTTTGCTGGGGACAATTTCCACCATTCAAAACTTCTAAAGAAACTTGCAAGATAACCTGTTTGGATACTCCCTTCGTGAAATAAGGCATCATACCATGTAATCGTAGAAGGCTCTTTTGGCCCATGATTTATAGCTTTATCGCCTTTACGTAGCCATGGCCAAATGGTGTGTGACCCGTAAGATACTCCTGCAACTGGAGTAGAAAATATACTCCAATAAGCACTGTTACGGACCACTTTGGAGTTGCTTCCATTTTCACTTTCATAAGCAGGCTCTGTATCTATTATGGGTCGAGGTGTAAGGTTTTGCCATTCTGATACAACAGGCCCTTGGGTTTTCCAACTAACAGCATTTTTATTAGTGGTATGACCTGTCTGGTATGATATCATATCGAGCCACGATTCATCATTAAACTCACTTCCATACCATGAAAATCCCATTGGGTGAAGTGTCACTATATTGTTGTGATAATTCTCACCGAACACTTTTCTTCCAATTTCTTTCCATTTCGTTTCATTTCCTTTAATATATAGACCATCCCCTCCAAGATTCCAAATTACATGGTTTGCATCATATCTCGCCAAAATATAAGTTGCTAACTTAGCTGCTGACTCTACAGGAAGAATTGATCCAGGATTTGAATCACCATAAGCCCATAGCATAACAGGAGCTGCTACTAAACCAAACTCATTTATTCGATCAATTCGATCATCAATACGTCTAAAAAAAGATGGATTAATTTCAATTGTATCAATTCCAGAAAATGCAGTTTCTTTTTCCGCATTTTGTGGACCACCACGCCATTGTGTAGTAATGAGCTGAATGACCGAATAACCATTTTCTTTTCTATTTGAAAGATATTTATCCCATTCATCAGGCGTTGAAAATAGACCTCCGTTCCACGCCGTGCATCCAATATAGAGAAAAGGTTTGTCATCATTATAAGTCAAGTGATATGTTCCTTTGGGATGTTTTAGCAAACCTCTTTTGTATATTTCATAATTACTATGATTAGAAACACATTGAAAAGCACCTTGTTTCCCATTAAGTCCATCATTGGTATTGTCAGAACAAATAGTTTTATATCTCCAATTACCAATTTGATTGGGCATAAAACGCACTCTCCAAGTTGCCTCTCCATCCCAAAATCCTCTAATTAGATGTTTATCTCCAGATGGTGATATTAACTCAATACCAAAGAACTTCAAGTCATATATGGGATTATCATATGTTTTGGTGCTGACAAACACTAATTCATTTTTGTGCCATTTTTCTATTTCTTTATTTTTGGCAGAAATGGACAAATTGCATCCAAAATGGAATAAAATAATAATTACAAAAAGCTTTTTCATATCTGTCCGTTCAATAAATTATTTATAAACTCTTAGCTGTTTTCTTTAAATTTTGAAAGGGCTTAGATGCATCTTCATGCTCAACATAATTTTTTATTCAGTATACACGAAGTTAAACCTACCTCCTGGCGCAGTATCACCATTTATATAGAAATCCATAATATTTCCGTTTTCCTGCATATTGTCATTCCATTTGAATTCTATATTAACGGGTTTGTCATTCAGATTGAGCTTTTTTCTCTCAATTTTAATCTCTAATTTATTATTATTGACAATATAGGATGCTTTGTCCAACTCTTTCCACTCCCATCGGTTACCCACATTTTCTTCTACAATCACTTTCCCAGAATTAGGGCTTTGACGGTTGACAATGTAGTCGTAGCCGTTCCATCCAGTTGATTTATCTCTGTCTATATCAATAAAAAGGAGCATCCAGTTAGGATCTTTGCTTGATGTAAGCTTTTCGGCACTTTCTACATAGAAATAGAGAAATTGATTATCTCTTGCAACCTTTGCTTTTACAATATCATTACGTCCTGTATTGTTGGTGTAGTAGGTGTTATTTCTGCCAGGATGATTGCGGTGGAACGTGTTTCCAGGGTAGTGGTTATATTCAGGTGCTACATTATCCCACTGATTGGATTCTCCAAGCATGATGGTTTTTGTACCTGATGTTTTTGCTGGTGGAGACATCCCTTTAAATCTTCTTACGTTATCAATCAGTTGCAGGTAGTAAACATCACCTTTGTCGCCCCATCCTTTATTGGGCTCTATATCTCTACTTCTTTTCCAGTCAAATTGGTCTACGAAAGAGAAAGGATCTCCAGTCCATCCATGCTCTGGAAGCCACTGACCAGCGATAAATTCATTCCATCCAGTGATAAAAACCAGTTCGGGGTCGATTTCAAAGGCGCGATCCCACTGTTCTTGGAAGTTCCATCCATAAAGGTAGCCGTCTACTCTCGGGTCGAAGCCATTGCGTACAGAGAAATCTCTGCCCTGAGCTCCTGGAAGATTAAAGGCACTGCAATGCCCGTTAGTCTCGGGTGCGGCATTTTGTGCCACTCCCACAGTTACCTGTTCGTATCCTCCATCTTTATTTTTTACATAGCCATGCTGTGGATAGTTTTCCAGCCAACCCCACTGATTGTCTCTTTTGGGTCCATCTACGTAGTCTGGCTGTCCTGGTCTGAAGGTGAAGAATTGAACAATCTCTTTATCCTCTTTCGAATCTGTTAGGTTGTCAGGATAAGCCATAATCCCAGGTTTACCTTTCCAATTAAACCAAAGGTTCTCGTATCTTTTTGGTTTGTAAACATCTCTGTATAACTGTCTCAGAGAAGTTAGAGAATTTGCTGAATATCCAAAGGGTAGCATAAAAGCGATTTTAGGAACATTCACACCATCTTTCTGTGCCTGATCCCATGTTTTCATCAATGCTTCATACGATTGTATCCAAGTAAGACTACCGTTAGTACAATCGAAAAACACAACGTCCACTTTCGCATCAGCCAGCATTTCGGCATGCTTCCTAAGCACCCAGGGGTCGGTGGTCTTGTAATATCCTAACAGAGGTTGTTCCCAGAAGAAAAAACCTGGTTTAGCCTCTCCCCAAGCAGGATGATTATAATCTTTCATAGCCTCAGGATTCTTCCTGACGATTTCTGTAATGTTCTTTACTGTTGTTGTCGTGTCATCCTTCCCTTGATGCCAAGTCCAGTAAAACATAGCGACATATTTATTCTTTTTATTTCCCGCTTCTGGGTATTCAATAACTTTTCTTTCCAGTGCATCGGTTGCCGACCACTGATCGCTATTTACTTGTTGACCTGTTATATACTGACTACATAATAGCAGCATAAAGATTAAAAAAAAGTTTTTTTGTGCTGTGTGTAACATAATTATAAAGTTTTTTTGTATTACTTGATATTTTGCAATTGTCCTTAGATTGGATTGTACTATTATTTTAAATGCTGTTTATTAATAATCAGCAAGTTACATAATGTATTAATTTTAGAAATGTTCAGACCAAGGTTTTAGGAGTTACTATTTTGAGAATAAGTTATCAAAGATTCAATAAAAAGCGTACCTCTTTTATTCGGTATATACGAAGTTAAATCTTCCTCCTGGTGCTGTGTCACCATTAATATAGAAATCCATAATGTTTCCATTTTCTTGCATATTATCATTCCATTTGAATTCAAAATCTATTTTTTTATTTTTAATATTTAAACTTTTACGATTAATCTTTATTTCTAAAATATTTTCATTTACTGTATAAGAAGACTGTGCATGTGCAACTTCTTCCCATTCCCATCTATTTCCTATATTTTTTTCTACAATCACTTTGTTTTTAGTGGGACTTAGACGGTTAATAATAAAATCATATCCGTACCATCCTGTAGATTTATCTCTATCAATATCAATAAAGAGCATCATCCAGTTTCTGTCTTTTTCTGAAGTCAACTTTTCATCAGTTTCAACATAGAAGTAAATAAATTCATCATTTCGAGCAACTTTAGCTTTAATAATATCGTTGCGACCCGTATTGTTGGTGTAGTAGGTGTTGTTTCGGCCTGAATGATTACGATGGAAGGTGTTGCCTTTATAATGATTATATACAGGCATAACATCATGCCACTGGTTGGATTCTCCTATTTTGATTGTTTTTTTGCCTGATACAACTGCACGAGGAGACATCCCTTTGAACTTTCTTACATTATTAATTAATTGAAGATAGTAAACATCTCCTTTATCTCCCCATCCCTTGTTAGGTTCGATATCTCTACTGCGTTTCCAGTCAAATTGATCTACAAAAGAAAAAGGCTTGCCAGACCATGGGTGATCTGAATTCTCAGGGATCCATTGTCCTGCAATAAACTCATTCCATCCCGTTACGAATACTAATTCTGGATTCAACTCAATTGCTCGATCCCACTGTTCTTGGAAATTCCAACCGTAGAGATAACCGTCTACTCTCGGGTCGAAACCTTTACGTTTTGAGAAATCTCTTCCTTGAGCTCCAGGTATATTGAAAGCACTGGCATGCCCATTAGTTTCTGGCGCTGCGTTTTGTGCTACTCCTACAGCAGCCTGTTCATAGTCTCCATTTTCTTTTTTTATATATCCGTGTTGTGGATAGTTTTCAAGCCATCCCCAATGGTCGTTTCTTTTGGGGCCATCCACGTAATCTGGTTGTGTTGGTCTGAATGTAAAGAATGATGCTATTTCTTTATCCTCATCAGAATTAGTCAAAACTTCAGGATATGCCATGATGCAAGGTTTATCTTTCCACATGAACCATAGGTCTTTATATCTATTGGGCTTATAAACATCTCGGTATAACTGTCTTAATGAAGTTAAGGTATTAATTGGAGGTGAAGGTGTGAACGGTAACATAAATGCTATTTTAGGAACATTGACTCCATCCTTCTTGGCTTGAGTCCATGTTTTCATAAGTGTCTCATACGAATCAATCCATGTAATGCTTCCATTTGTGCAATCAAAAAAAACCACATCTACTTTTGCATCGGCAAGCATCTCTGCATGTTTTCTTAACACCCATGGGTCAGTACTTTTATAATAACCTAATAAGGGTTGTTCCCAATAAAAGAATCCAGGTCTATGTTTCCCCCAAGCAGGATGATTGTAATCTTTCATTGCTTCAGGGTTTTTTCTGACGATTTCCGTAATGTTTTTCACTGTTGCTGTGGTATCATCATTTCCTTGATGCCATGTCCAATAAAACATGGCAACATACTTTTCTTTTCTTTCTCCAACTTCAGAAAAGTCTCTTATCTTTCTTCCAAGTTCATCTGTTGCTGACCACTGATCACTATCTACATGTTGAGCATAGATAAACTGACCTACAAATAAATTAAAGATGCAAGATAATAGCAGTATCTTTTTGAACAATTTTGACATGATATTTTATTGAAATTAAAATTCTCTTTCGTGTTAATTTTTTTAATTACTACCAACTAATTTGCACCCATCGTGTTTTCCATTCCCCCCATGTATCTATACCGTAAGCATATGATAGGTATTGTTGCAAACCTTCTTTTATGTGTCCTTTTCCATCACCGCTCCATCCACAATTATGAAGTCCTGGCATCAAGTTTTTCTTCACCTCGCCAATTTTCTTAAAATCTATTCCGTTTTCAGACTGCCATATTACGAGGTACCCTTTTTCAGTCATCCTTTCAGCGGTATGAATAGCCTGAAACTTTTTGATATCTTCACGGTATTTTACATCTGAATGATCGGCTCCAGTAATTGAGCTTTTATCCATTGCGACTCCCTTATAAGTCAACCTGCTGGGCCAGTTTGGGTCATCTGCCAGTGCTGTAGACACTCGTGTTGTGGTTCCTTTATCATTCCAAGAATAATAAAAATAAACAGTATTTTCAACAACCACTATGGAGGGTTCTCCAGCACCAAACTTTTTTGGATCGCCATCGTAAAGAATTACAGGTTTAGGATTATTGCTCCATTTCTCGCCATCCCATTTTTCCCATGGTCCCTCTGGATGGTTACTTCGAGCAATATAGACATTGTTTTGCGTCATTTCGATATTTTCTGTAGAGGTATATCCAATATAGTAATATCCGTTCCAGTATGCAGCCCCTGGATCGCAAACAGAATAGTGATCTGATGAAAATTCGGTGGGTTGCAATGACATCACCTCTTTAGTCCATGTTTTTCCATGATCGGTGGAATGTTGATATGATGCTTGGTCCCAAAAAATATCACCGCTTGTCTTTTCTTCAGCCCACATAGCCTGCCAGTGTCTGTTTTCCCTAACTATAATGCCACCCTGATAACTTGTTACACCTAAAGCATTGCCATCACGCAACCAGACTCCTGAATGTTCTGTTAGACTTTCAGATAACTCCCATAAATAGGTTCCAGGAGGGAATTTATTTTCATTTGTTACTCCAATCTTTTCTCCATCTGCATAGTTTACAAATTTAGCTGTAGCAATAGGATTCTGTTTCACTACATCTGAATAACTCATTGTGTTGTCATCCCATTTAAAAAGTTTAAATGTAAGTCCACAAGGTTTTCCGCTCCAATTTGGACTTATCACCTTCACTCCCCAGAATGGAACATCAGCCTTGAACTTCTGTCCTACCGAGCCATGTTTCGAAACAGGCACCGCAGAATTACTCCCCGTTTTATCATAAAGTTCATGCCAATCTCCATATGCATCTCCCACAGCAGCAAACCAGGCATCGATTGACTCGTCGTCATTGATAATAATGGAGGGTCCATAACGGTATGTACCTCCTGTGTAGATGTCCCACCCACTATTTTTTAATGTAAAAAGCTCTTTGTATTCTACAGGAATATCATATTCAGGTGCCTTATTTTCTTGTTTACTGCACGAAAAAAGCAAAAGTGTAGATATCGTGATTAAGAAAACCCAATATGTTTTTATATACCGTAACTTGTTATTCATGTTGAAGTTTGTTATTCTTTTCATTGCTTTTTTGGAAGCCATGTACAAACGTGCATTCCATTACTCCAGTTATCTACTGATGCGTAATCTACCATTGTGATATACTTTCCATTTTCTACAGGGATTGAAAATTGAAGTTTAATCTTAGCTGAATCTGGTTTTTTCTGTTTTGCTTGGATATATCCATTTTTAGCTTGAAGCCTAACAGGCTCGTTATAATTGCTTTCAATATTTTCGTCTCTTGATAGTACAATAGGTCCATAAACTACAGCTTGAAAGTTATCCCCAGCGCGATTACTTCCGCGAGGGGCATCTATAACTCTGCATCTCATATCTAAAGTAAGGGAAATCTTATCACCTTTTTTCCATTTACGATTAATTTCGGCATAAGTGTTAGGGGTAACCTTAACTTCTTCGTTGTTTACTTTCAACTCTGTTTTTTTACTCCAATTAGGAATCCTAAAATGGATCGAGAACACTTCATCTTTTTCCAGATTTAATTTGAATTGAATATTATCCGTGATAGGAAAGTCTGTAATGATATCTATTGTTCCCAATCTGTTGCTTGGGGTTTCAAATACTGCTGTACTACTATTATAGAGGTTCACTACCGGACCACTGTCTGAATTCATAATTGCCAAATAGGGTATATATGCAAGTCCCATAGGTCCGTTTAAATTGCAACAGGTTACCTGGAGTGTGTCGAATTTCCATCCCCAACCTTCATCGGTCACCTTAGAGCCGTTGAGTAGATTCACATAGCTGAAACCATCTCCAGTGGGTCTCATTGCTCCTATCAGACCGTTATAAGCATACTTCTCTATGTAGTCTGCAATATTGGGATCGCCCGTAAGGCGCAATAGTTGGCTGCAAAGTTTCATCCATGTAACACCTACACAGGTTTCCATCATGCGTGTAATGTCGGGATTGGTTTGTTCCAGTGCAGTATTTCCCCATGCTTCTCCATAAACATATGGATGGTAAGGCTGATCCGAACCTCCATTACCAATGATAGAAATCTCCTTGGTGCTGATATTCCTGAAAAGATTCAATAATATCTCTTTATATTTAGGATCTCCAGTAACCCTATAATACTCAACTAATCCCTCAAAGAGCGACATCATCTCATAAGCTTTGGGATAATGACCTGCCATTTCCCAAGGGTTTACATTATTTAAAGCATTCTCGAAAACATTATGGTGTTTGGTTCCTCCTGATTCGATGATATAGGTTGCAAAGTCGAAAAAACGCTTTTCACCAGTCCATTTATATAACCTCATAAAAGGTTCCAAGAGTGTGCTCGATTCAATATGACAAGGTTCGTGCCCAATGTTGGTGGCACTCCATCCAACATCAATAATTTCTGTTTTGGGAGCGGGTCCGATAATTGAGATAATGTTGTCAGCCTGTTTGATTAATGCATCAAGCACGTGCGGATCAGGATTAACCCACTCATAATACTCTTCCAATCCGAGCATCACATATTTTCGTTCCCACAATTCGCTCTCTTCAGGTTGTTTATCAATCTCAACACAACTGATACTTCCATTTTCGCGTTGGGTTGTAAGTAGATCACTTACGGTTTCATCCATTATTTGCTTTAGCTGAGGGTCATTTGTATAGCGGTAAAACATACTACCTGAACGCACTGCTTTTCCCCACATTTCACCTAATGCAAACTGAGGTCTGCCATTTCTGAAGAAATCTACAAATTGATCGTAAGGCAGATTCCCTTTATTCCAGTTATTGATGGAATTTTGAATATACTCTTCAAAAAAACCATCCAGCTTGACAGCACCCACTGGCAGTGGATAGAATTCATCTTTAATTGCCTCTCTGTTTTTTGTACCGCTACATGATAGAAGGGAGAACAGCAAACAGCTAAAAAAAAGATTGAAAAATAGTTTTAATCTACTCATTTCAACAATGTTTTTTAATTTTAATTTCATTGATTCGATGCATAATCCTGTAAAGTAATCATGCCGATTTTATAACGTTTATAGCCGTCCTCCTCTGTGTATGGAAGTTCGTAAACTGGTGTACCGTCTTGTTTACCAACAGAGATAAATAAATCGTAAACTCCTGGTTTACACGTTCGGAAGAAAACACCTTTGTGATCATGATATGCAGGAGCTATTACAAAAGTTGAAGTTACATCATGGTGTGTCACTATATCAGGTGAATTAACGGGAAGCTGTTTCACGTTAAAGGAAGTATCAGTCAGTACGGACACAATTCCTCCTTTTTCATCTTTCAGGGTAAAACAAGGATGACCGCCACCATAACAGGGAGCAACCCCTACATTGGCCCATTTGCTTTGAATGATAAAATGCTCTCCTTTTCTTACAACGGTGGGCCAGATAATTTCCGATGCTTGTAAACGATAGCCAATGCGTCTGTTTATTCGTTCAATTATATTTCTGTTTGCATCGAAAAAAATGTCAGGCCACCAATGAATGGAGAGGAATGATGCATGATAATCTTCCACTGCTTTAATTAGTAGCTCTTCATCCCATGCCCCACGTTCTACTGATCCCCCATAGTGTTCATGTTCTAATACCACAGGAAGTGTAGGCCAGAAAAGCTGTGCCATTTCACTATGATACCAACTTTTAGGTGGAGGTTGTACAAGAATACTATCGTCATGAATCGATACACCTTGTGAAAAAGCATAATCTGTAATTGGAAAACGTTCCCCTTTCAGATCATGTCCTACATAGTCGTCAGAAATACAAAGGAGTGTATTTTTAAAATGACGACGATAAAGATCAATCATATTCTTCTGTGTCTCAAATCCCCAAGAATGACCATGTTTGGGAGTAGTCATGATTGTGTGCCCTTCGCCCCACATACCATAGTGTCCAACAAACAGGTAGGCAATATTGGGGTTGTTATCATATCGTTCGGCCAGAATACGTATGAAGTTTTCCACCTTTTCCAAGAAGATTGGATCATCGTAATCGGGTTCCAGATAACCGTCCACTTCATAACTTTTAGCTCCTGCTTCGAATACCCACAGTGGAGTTCCCGAACCCATCCAGTTTTCGGTTGCAGTAATGCAAAGTGCCACCTGCCCACCGTTATCTACCCACCGCTGAGTGGGAGTATCGAGTATTTCCCATGCAAATTTGTTTTCCTCTGGCTCAACAAAAGCCCAGGGAATACGAAGAAACACTGTATTCATACCTGGGAAATATCTTACGGAATCAGAAGCTTCCAGTTTTGATCCGTAATTCTGAAAAAGGTTTGAGTAAAAATAAGTAACCCAACCCATACTCGGATTGATTAATGCCTTTCCGTGGTCTGTTGGGTTTGCCCGATTAATTTCTGTGGGATAAGATTTAATTTGTTGATTGATAATATTTTTATCGTGTTTTTTATTCGAATTAATCATTGAAGACATACTCAGCAAATCGGAGTGTAATCCTGTTGCCAAGCTAGCTGTAGCAATACCAAACGTTTTGAAAAAACTCCTACGATTTGTGTTCATTGTCTATTTATTTCTATGAGATATTGAAAAAATTAATAGGTTAATTCAATATTTTGTTATTTCATCATTTAGCCAATTCATATGATTAATAAAAAACTGACGGTCGCACTCAACCTCTTTATCATAAGATCCCATGGGGATGCCACCAACACTTACACGTTTATTCATGATATCCCATCTTCTAAAATTCAGCTCTTGTGATTTTTCCAAAAGTTTTTTAGTATCATCAATATATTTCAGTATATCATTGGTAATGGAAGTATTCTGCCACATTTCCTTGACCTTGGCTTTAAATCCAGAATCCTTCAATAAGCGATCATAGTAGAAATAACCTGGTGAATTCTGCACATAGTAATTGGCAGGTCTGGGTCTGCTACCCTCATACCATCCAATACCAATAGACCATTCAAAATCCCAAACTGGCCACATCTCAACTTTTGAATTACCCATATCGCTCTTTGTCATATAAGCGTTGGTATCCATGTTAGCCAAAATATTATGAAAAAGAAACCATCGAATAAAACTTTCAACATCTATAAAATGTGCATAACCATTTTCAGGATCATTAAACGTGGATGATGTGAGCACTGCTTCAAAATCATTCATGTAATTAATTATGTAGTCTCTTTGTTCAGGAGTCAAATCATCTTCAGGATCAGGATTTTTAAAAGAAAAACCGAAGCCCATAGAGGTGACAAAGTGGTTGGGTTCAAGTTGATAATAATTGTCTCTTTCGAACAGATAACCATTGTCTGGAATATTCACACGGTTGACCCCCTGTTGTACAGGCTCCACAAGCTGGTAATTACCCATATATTCTCCGTTAAGCACCACTTCAACAAAACGATCATCACAGGTCCATGGAAAACTCATCAGTCTGCTGAGCTTCAGTGAAATGCCCACACGCATAAGTGTTTTATCTGTATAGTTTGCTAATAAAACCCAATCTTTAGCCTCTTCCATTCCCATTACACTTTCTTTTTTATCCAATTTGAGTTTATATGGTTTTTTTTCATAGCTCCAAGTTGCATTTCCACGACCTTTCATTCTCAAACTTTTTTCAGAGATTATATCTCCTTGATCTTTTATAATCATGGTTGCTTTAACATAATTCTCTTTTGAATCAGCTGGTTGCTGGTTTTCTGTGTCTAAATATACAACAGGAAGCCCAGTATCAATCAAATCGCCCTCAAACGTTATATCAAAGGTTGCACTGCGTCCTCTTGCAGAAACTGTGACCTTTGTTGTTCCTCTTTTGAATATTTCTGCGGACCAGTTTGTCTCAAAATTGACGTTAGGTATTTTTGTGCTGTCGGTATAAACTTCTGAGACTTCCATTCCAGAAAAATTAGGCGTTTCTCCGAGTTGAAATGTAGTCCTATCCGGAAGTTTTGTTATTTCAATATTCAGAAATATTTTTTCAGCAGGTACATCTTTTTCACACGAAGTGAAGAAGGAAAAACATGCTAAGCTTATAACGAGATAAAAAAGTACTTTTTGTTGTTTCACATCAAATTTATTTATTGTTAAAGAACTACTATGTTGTTATTAATTGTTTTCTTTTTAAGTTTCAGTGTTTCTCCTTATATACATAATTATACCTTCCAGCTGGAGCAACATCACCCGAAAGATAAAAATCCATAACATCTCCTGCTTTTTGCACATTGTCTGCCCACTTAAATTCAAAATTGAGCTTTTTATCGTCTAAGGAGAGAGTTGTACGCGGAATCATGATTTCCATCTTTTTCCCAGATACCTTATAAGTTGCATCTCCGCATTTTTCCCAACTCCATCCTCCATTGTTTCTTTCAACTGTAATTGTTGTTGCAGAGGGGCTGGTTCTGTTGAGTAAAAAATCGAATCCTTCCCATCCTGTTTCCCGGTTCCGATCGGAGTCAATGAATAGCCACATCCATCCTGGATCGGTTGAAGAAGATATATTCTCAGCTGTTTCAATAAGAAAGTAGAGATTGTCTTTGTCGCGAGCAACGCGTGTTGATACAAAATCATTTCGTCCAGTTGTATTGGAAAATTGTATTCCACGCCATCCCTGATGATTTCTGTGCAACGTATTACCACGAGGAGTATTGTAAACTGGCTTTACATTTTCCCATTCATCCACTTTTCCGTCAATTTTCATTGTTTGTTCAGAGGAAGGTAGTTCAAGTCTACCTACACCTTTATAACGTCGAATATTTGCTGCTAACTGATAATAGTAAGCATCACCATGACCGCCCTTCATAGGTTCTATATCACGACTTTTCTCCTGGCTGAATTGATCAGGAAAAGCGTTTGGTTGTTGTTGCCACATTTCATAACGTCCTGCGATCCACTCATTCCAGCCAGTTACGAATACAAATTGAGGATCCAGCTGTAATGCTCTTTCCCACTGTTCCTGAAAATTATAACCGTAGTTTACAGCATCACTCCCTTGTATTTGTCCTGAGTGATGGGTGTAACTTCGTCCAAAAGTATTAGGAGCATTCATAGCCGTTAAACCTCTTTCGGCAGACCAATTCTGAGATACGCCTACAGTTACCTGTTCATAACCGGAACTCTTTTGCGCATAACCATGCTGTGGAAATACTTCAAGCCATCCCCAGTGATCATTTCGTGAGGGTCCTGTATTATAAGCTGGTTGACCAGGTCTGAAAGAGAAATATTTTTTTATTTCATCTGAAATATTATCTGGATAAGCCATAATTAATGGTTTTCCTTTCCACATAAAAAAGAGATCTTTATAGATACCTGGTTTATAAAGATCTCTGTAAATTTCCTCAATAGCTTCTTTGCTTCCCTGTGTTGGACTGAAGGGAAGAAGAAATGCGATCTGTGGTGTGTTGACTCCTGCAGATCTTGCTTCCGTAAAAACTTCGCATAAAGCCATGTATGATTCTTTCCATGTGAAATTTCCATTTGTGCAGTCGAAAATAACGACATCCACACGAGCCAATGCCAGTAGTTCAGCATGTTTTCTCAACACCCATTGATCTGTGTTTATATAGTAACCATATAGGGGCTCACCCCAGAAGTAACTATTTGCATCATCTGGCCAAGCCGAGTGGTAAAAGTCATCAATTGCATCTGGATGTTCACTCAGAATTTTACTTACATCATATGCTTTACGGTTTCCAAAATTTGACTGTTGAGTATGCCATGTCCAATAAAACATGCCTACATATTTTTTTTCTTTCAGATCTCCAACTTCCTCCCACGTTGGTAGTTTGCGGTTAAGTGCATCTGTTGCAGTAATATTGTTATAGATGATGTTTTCTGGTTCTGGTTTTGGTTCCAGTTCAATTATTTCATTTTTAGGTTTACACGCTGAAATTAACTGCAAAACAATTAATAGTATCAAAGTAATCTTCATATTTTTCTTTATATTGTAATATTCTTCCCGTCTATTCTATGATGAAGAGTGTTATTATAAACTGAAAGAGGGCATAAGCCCTCTTTCATGTTGAATAATAAATAATTAATAAGGGGTAATCTCTCCAAAATAGGTCCATGCACCACCAGCCCAATTGGTTTTAACTTCAACCTTCAAATAACGACCAGATGTTGGATTGGTCGTCTTGTAATCGAGCTCAACAGTATGATCGTTTGACATATCCAACACCTCCAGTACTTGAGTCCAATTAACATTGTCTTCACTGACAGAGAAAACAACATGCTTAGGCTCCATGCCATGATCGTCTTGTCTTTGCCAAATCAAAAAACCCTTAATGGCAGGTCTCATCTTTTTCATGTCTACAACAAACCATTGCGGCATTCCATTGATACTTGCATTGAACGGATCACTATGCCAAATGGTGTTTTTGTTATTATCAAAAATATTTTTGACAGCATAAGAATCATTATTCCATTGAGATTTAAAATCAATAACTTCCCATGTCTCTTTTTCCCAGTTGTAGTCTCCTGTTGGTTTTTCACCAGCCCAGGTTGACACTTCTGCTACATAAGAATAAGAGGCATCTGCCCAGTTTGATAAGAAGGTGACTTTAAAATACCGAGCAACCACTTTTTCAGGCAGTTCCAGAATCTGTAGCATGTTTGTGTTGGGCAATTCCAGGACTTCGAGTACTTCCGTCCAGTCCGTTCCGTTCATGCTCGTTTCAAATCTTACATGTTTGGGAACTGCATCTGCACCATCCTGTCTGTTTACCCAAGTGAAACCTTCAATCACCTTATAATCATTCATATTCACCGCGAACCACTGTGGCATGCCATCGAGTGCAGTATGCCAGTAACTGTTGCGATCACCGTCCCAGATGTTTTCTACTGGAAAACTTGGTTGCCAAACTGATGAGGCTTCCAAAACGGTCCATTTATCTTCTTCAGGTAATGTATTCACATTTCCTTTGATAATGTAATAGACTGTTTTAAGCTCTTCATTTATCGTTATCTTACCTTCTGTTGCGGACTTAATAGTTACTGGCAAAAGATAATCTTTAGCGAAGTTAATCATCTCTGGCTTAATAGTCACCTGAATCAAGTCAGAGACTTTACTCCCATTTACTATAGTTAAAGTAGTTTTATCCAAAGATACTGATCCATCAGGTAATGTTGAGTATGTTGTTTTATTCTCGGCATTATACATAGCGACCAATGAATTGTCGATACCTAATTCAGCGATTATTTCTCCCTGTTCATAATTTGTAGTACCACCGTATGAAATGGACAATGGAAAAGTAGCGTTTTTATCTAAATCGATTATTTTTGTTTTAGGATTATCTGCGGCTCCCGACAATGAAATGTACATAAACCGCTCCAATTCAATTAGTTTAGGATAAGGGTCGCTACATGAATAGAAAATGAATACTCCCAATATGATACTTATAAATAATGCATATATATTTTTCATACACCAATTATTTTTTATAAAGTTATTAATTCCACCCTGGATTTTGCCAATCTGTTCCAGTGTGGCTGTTCATCTTATTAATTTCGCTTTGTGGTATTGGATACCAGTATAGCTTTTCCTTATATGATTCACGTTCAAAACCTATACGCTGATAAGTGAAACTGTCGTCAGCTTCCTTTGTGATTCTCATACCAGTAACGAAATGCTCTGTTTGCTCCATAATCTTCCAGCGACGGACATCAAAGTAGCGATGACTTTCGTAAGCTAATTCTACGCGTCGTTCATTTCTGTATCGTTTCTCAAACTCATCTTTGCTCAAACCAGAAGGCAGGTAAGGCATGCCAACCCTGCGACGAATTGTATTTACCGCATCACGTGCACTCATAGTCATACCATTACCTATGTTGAGTGCTTCATCTGGATTGCCAGTTGACTGATAGGCAGCCTCCGCAAAATTGAGATACATTTCTGCAAGACGAAACATACGAAGTTCTCCATCAGCTCTGTTGTCACGTCCAGACTTCCAATTATTGTATTTTCTTAAATAGTACCCAGTAAATGTTGCTCTACGATTGGTAGTTGTGATTCCGTCAAGACCTCCGACAAAAGTTTCAGCTGGAGGAGCTGGAGTACTTTCAACGCGAACATTGACTTCCAGATCTTTAACATGCACAACACTTCCTCCATCAGCACCAACATCAAATCTGAGAGAATGTCCAGTTTTGCCCCATTTCCACCAGCTTTGATCTCTATAGCTTGTAATATCTAATTCAAAATCAGCCCATTCGTCCGTTTTACTTAACTCAACATTCTCAGGGGTAGATTGTCCACCAGCCGGACCAGGAGCTGCAAAGAAAAACTGTGCATTGGAGATGTCTTTGTTACTCTTATATTTAAATTTGATTATAATTGAACCTGCTTCAGCTTTGATATCTTCTTGTAAGGTTGTAGTCATTACCCATGGATCTCCTCCCAATGTCTCAAGCTTAAATCCTCCTTCATCAATTTCTGTTGCTGTAATGTTATTTGCAGCATTAGGGTTTATACTAAGCATGAAATGGTCATCTCTAGCCAAACCGCTTTCTGTACCCAAGTCACGTACTGCTCCATTAAAATAAACTGTAGCATAAAACCGAGGATCTCTACCCTCATATGGATTGTTTGGATCATAACCAGATGCTTCATTTATGATAGGGTTTAGATGCTGAGGGTCAGAATATCCAATAATTGGTAGTAAACCCGTTTCGAGCATTTCATAACTATCAACTAACTCCTGAGTTGGGCAATTTCCAGCCCTTGTTTGACCTGGAGTAGAGGGCATACCATTATCTCCCCAAATGTTTTGAATATTCCCTCCATAGATAGTTTCTTTATCACGTCCACGCTGTTCATCATGAGGGGTAATAAAATATAATCCGTACAGATTTTGAGCTGCATTTCCTATAGGTTCTTCATCCCATAATTTATAATCATTAGTCAATAAATTTGAAAGAGCGTTACCAGTAATTTCCGCAGCTTTACTCCAAGTGTAAGTGCCATCAGTATAAAGCGGACTGGCTGCATAAAGAGAAGCTTGTGAACGAATTGCTTCTACTACGGCTCTGTTCATAATGAAATTCTCTTGAGATCTAACAGTCCAAGAAAACCCAAGATTAGATTCAGGAGTTGCCATTGCAATATCACAATCATCAAGAATTTGCTTGACAATTTCAGATATAGGAGCACGCACATCATTGCTGTAGTCATGAGTTATATCATATGGTTCGGTTAGTAAAGGAACAGGACCGTAGCGCTTTATAAGTTGTAAATAATAGAGTGCTCTCAAAGTGTGAGCCTGAGCTTTCCAAGATAAAATTTGTTCTTCAAGTGCTCCAATAGCGTCAGCATCTACATCAACTATTCTATTAAGAAAAACATTACACTTGCGAATTCCTTGATAAATATAGCTCCAAGGTTGTCCATCGACATTAGAATAGCGTGCTGCGGAAAAAGCATCAACGTACCACAAAGAAGGCAAAGTACCTTGGAAAGCCATCTCCGAACTTTGAGATTCATCTGTCAGTGCTGATCGGTCTAAATCGGGTAATATTCTTGCTCCATAGGCAGAGTTCAAATATCCTCTAACGCCGTTCCTCGTAGTAAATAATTCATCAAGCGAAGAACGACCGTCATATCCAAGTTCTAATTGATCGTTGCATGAAGTGGCAAGTAGCACTGTGAATAAGAATATTAATATTTGAAAATAATTTTTCATTTCATTCATGTTTTAAAAATTAATACTTAATCCAAGATTATACAATCGGTACACGGGTATTGCTTGCAAACCGCCCGAATAATGGGCTTCTGGCCCATATGTATCGTGTTCCAACTTATCCCATGTAAAGAGGTTGTGTCCACTAAAATACAATCTTGTTCCATTAAATAAATTAAATGTATAACCAATCTCTAAATTCTTAAGACGTAGATAAGATTTATCTTCAATAAAGAAATTACTTGATTCATGATTGGAGTTCTTTTGAGCTGAAAGTGCGGGATATTTAATATCTTCACCGTTTGCAAAACGTTCCGCAGTCCAAGCTGATTTTTGCCATTCTGTAAATACACCTTCGAAACTATACTCGGTACGTCCCAATGACATATCTACAGTCCAGTAATCTGAAATGCCCTGAAATAGGAAGTTCATATCGAAGTTTTTGTATTTGAATCCACCATTAAAGGCATAAAAGAAGTTAGGTAAAGCACCGTTACCAAGAGGAACGTAATCTTTTTCATTAATCGTTCCGTCATTGTTCAAATCAACATATTTCAGATATCCAGGTTTAGGATTACCTATTTCGTATACAATGCCACTATTGTCAATCTCTTCTTGACTATTGAAATAACCATTTCCATTAGAGGTATCTACAATATATCCCCATTGTTGACCAATCGGATAGCCTTCTGAGCGATATATAAATGCATAATCATCTGCTCTCTCACTCTCATCCCAGAATATGACTTCATTCTCATTTTGAGCTATCCATCCCCCTAACGAGATGTTTAGATCACGATTGATGTCTTTGTTATAGTTAAGGCTAATTTCATATCCTTTGTTTTCAAATTCACCAAGGTTGGTTTTCGGATAGTTGCTCAATGGCACACCTTGATAATCAGGAGTCTTTGAGGTTGCACTTGTTACACCGTTTTCTGTTTTGTCCTTAAATAAATCAACTGTAAGCGATAGATTATTCCATAAGGTCAAATCAAGACCATAATTCTGCTTAGTAATAATTTCAGGATCAAGAAAAGGATTGGCAACTTGACCTTCATTCACATTATTTCCACCGAGAAATTCAAATCCACCACCTGTAAGTGTAACATTGTCAAGATAAACATAACGACCAACTCCGCGGTCGTTCCCAGTCTTACCCCACGATGTACGAAATTTTAAATAAGTAAGAAAAGAATTGTTTTTAAGGAATTTTTCGTTAGATGCTACCCATCCTGCAGAAATAGCAGGAAATGAAGTGAACCGGTTCATACTTGAATATTGTTCAGATCCAGAATAGCCTAAATCAACCCTTACTAAGTAACGGTCATCATAACCATATCCAACACCTATTCCTGAATTGAGGCGTTTGTAGGGTAAGCTTCCTCCAGCTTTGCTCAGATATTGATAGTGGCTATATGCCATAGCATTGACATCATGTAAACCATTAAAACTACGCTGATAATTTGCAACTCCCTTATAGTTAAGATTGTAGTAAACATCAGAGGAGGTACGATATCTAAGAGGACTATTAACGCTTGTACCAAATTTCTCAAATTCCAGATCAGAATAGTCTTTAGTACGAACCCATTGCTCATAGGTTCTATTTACATACAAGCCTTTCACTGAATTTGTTTGATATCCGTAACTTCCACTAATGCTAAGACCTGGTGTAATAAAACTAAGGTCTAACTTAGGCATAAATTGCGCATAAATATTTGTAACTGTGTATTGGTCATAACCTAAACGGTTAATAACAGCCCAAGATGTTATTGGTTCTGTAGTAGTAGTTACCACTTCTCCTCCACCTATTATCTCTCCTGTATCAGGATCGCCTATTAATGGAGTTTTAGGTCCATAAACATAAGGAGGGAGTGTGAAAAAACGATACCAAATATTATTTGCAAACCCGTTCCAACTGCCTCCATGATTAATTTCTACTGCTTTTCCACCTGGAGTCTTTTCCCTCTTTATATTTCCACTGAGATTAAGACCAAAGGAGAAGTATTTTGAAACGTTCACATCAACATTTGAACGAACATTTGCCCAAAAAAAATGGTTGTTCGGATTATAGTCTGTCGTGCTGGGATCAAGTTTCCACATACCATCCTGATTCATTACATTAACATTCGTATAGAATACAGCATTATCATTACCTCCAGTTAAATTTAAATTTACACGACTCATTTGCGTGATGTCCTTTGCATTTAGTTCTCTCCAATTATTATTGGGGAAATACTCTGGATTATCACCGGCTATAAATCCATCTACTGCATTCTTATTAAAATAAGAATACTCTTCACCAGAATCATTAAAACCAGCCTGGTTGCGTAGTTGAACAAAATCTGCAGAGTTTAAAAAAGGTGGAGTTGTTGTTCTTTGCTCTAATGTATGATTAATTGACACATCAATTTTTAAGGGTTGTTTAATACCACGTTTTGTAGTGATAACAACCACTCCATTAGCACCCTGTATTCCATACATTGCTTGCGCAGAGGCATCTTTCAACACATTGATAGATTCAACTTCATTTGCAGTAATATATTCAAAAAGTTGATTAGCATTATAGTCATAAGGAAATCCATCAATCACGATTAAGGGTGTTCCACCATTAGGTGAAGCATATCCCCGTACCCAAAGCTGAGTATTAGTTCGTGACGGTTCTGAATATGTTTCACGTGCAAAGAGACCTGGTAATCTTCCAGCCAGCGACATTGAGAGGTTGCCCACAGGTGATCGTTCAAGCTCTTTTCCTGTGACACTTGAAACGGAGCCAGTAACCTTACCTCTGTTTTGTGTATAATTACCAAAAAACACATCTTCGTCCAGATTATATGTTTCGGCACGTTGCATAGTAACATTTAGTGTTTCGGTCATTGATTGGTTATCAATTTTAAGATTTTGACTGATGTAACCAGTCAAAGTAAATTTCAAATAGTCACTTCCATCATTAACAACCAAATCATATTCACCATTTGAATCTGTAATAGTACTGTTTTTACCATTTTCAGATGTCACTAACACTCCTTTAAGGATGCGGCTATATCCGTCTTTAACTATTCCGTTCACTTGGGCATTAAGCGATAAAGTCAATAAAACCAAACAAGTAAACGTCGATATAGATTTTTTAATTGAATTATTCATAGATATATCTATTTTTTTTATTTAAAAAATGATTACCAACCCGGATTCTGCCAGTCTTCTCCTGTCAGTGCCATCATAATGTTGACTTCGTTCAATGGAATTGGAAACTTTAAGAACTTATTGTCATAACATAAGCGTTCTCTTGAAACAGGACCTCTTTTATATGTATAGCTGCCATCAGCATTACGTGTTATATGAGCTGCTGTAATCCAACGGTCGGTTTTCTCGAGGTTATCAGTAGGCTGTAGCCAGCGTCGCACATCAAAATAGCGGTGTGCTTCAAAAGCCAGTTCTACTCTGCGTTCATTTCGAATGCGTAGAATAAGTTCTTCTTTTGAAAGACCTGAAAGTGGTGGCATATTAACACGGCTTCTAATTGCATTCACAGCTTGTAACGCTTCATCCATATGATTGGCTTCAGCTGCTGCTTCTGCTAAATTAAGGTAAATTTCCCCAAGTCTCATAACTTTAGCATGTGCATGCCCATTCGTTACAGTCTCTTGTCCTGAATTGGGATGAACAAATTTTCGCATAAAATATCCAGTTCGTGTTGCTTTGCGAGCAGTTTGATTACGTCCAGTTTGTGGTTCACCCTCCCAAGTAGATATGATGCGAGTACGCCATCCTTTTTTTGCAGGATAGTTATCTAATGCTGCTGCTGGTTCATCAAATGGCCAAAAACAAGTTCGTTTTGAACCATTATAATAAACGGAAGCATAAAATCGAGGATCACGGTTTGCATAAGGATCTTGTGGATCATACAGCGTGTTATTTTGATTATAATTCGGTTGTAAATGGGTAATCTCATCTATATACGGCTTTGCAAGATCTATAATTGGCTGTCCGTCAATAGTCTCAAAGCGATCTACAATCTCCTGAGAAGGACAAGATCCCGATTTATATCCCATTACAGCACCAATTCCTTCAGTCATAATCCAGTCTTGACCTGCATTAGTCTGATATATGGTCTCTTTATCTGTAGGGTTAGTTTCAAATCCCATATTATTGCAAAAGTATTCATTGAATAGTTTTGCAGCATCATTGGGAAGTTGAACATCTTCGTTGGTTTTCCAAGTAGCGAAGTTTGGCTTGTCATATAATTCATAACCATTACTTTTAAGATTAGACAAAGCTTGTTTATTTATTGTGTAAGCTTCTTCCCAATAGTTCTTTCCATCGTTATAAAGTGGACTTGCTGCATAAAGAGACATTCTTGATTTTATACCTTCTGCTACTGCTTTGGTAAATCGATATGCCTCTGAATTTGAAGTGATGCGCCACGGCAAGTTAGGTGATGATAAAGCGGCGTTGCAATCTTCAATAATAAACTGTACTACTTCATAGTATGAACTACGCTCTGTTGTGGAAAAGTCATCCGTATAATGATAAGCTGTTCTTTCGATGGGCAATGCGCAACCAAACCATTTGAGCAACGTCATGTAGTAATAAGCTCGTAACAAGTGGGCTTCAGCTTTCCATCTTGAACGGTTAGCTTCACTTTTAACAGCAGCGTCATCGATATTATCAATAAACACAGTACATTTTCTAATAGCAGTCCACATACGTTGCCAGTAGTTACCATTGCCTGCATCTGCCCACATTGTATTAAAATGTGATGCGGCAGAAACATTCCCGTCATAAAGCTGACCAGAAGTAATCCAAGGTTCTGCTTCAGCATCTGTATCCCAAGCTTCATCGGACCAATCAACTGGACCACGCATCCAAAAGAAATATGCGTGTCCTTCCCCAGGGATATATAAATAACAGCTATTCAAATAGGCTGCAGTTTTCTCATCATCTTGAAAAACTTGTTCAAGAGAAATTTTACCGTCGGGAGCCTGATCCAGAGCGTCAGCACATGAAGAGATTAGTAGCGTAAATAGAAACACCAAAGCTCCAAATTTTATTATTATATTATTCTTCATTATATATTTCAATTTATTTCATTAATAAACTTAGAATTTTATGTTAGTTCCAAAGCTAAACATACTTGTTTGTGGATATCCAATAGAGTCATCGTTTTCAGGATCCAAGTGAGTGGGTCTAAATTTAGGTGACCAAGTAAACACGTTTTGACCGCTAACATAAAGCCTTAAGCTTGAAATACCTAAGAACTTAAGGGTGTTTGCTGGTAACGTGTAACCAAACTCAAGGTTCTTTAGACGAAGAAAATCACGGTCGAAAACAAAGAAAGAGTTTGCTCTGTGACTAACCCCTTGGGAGGTAGTGAGAGCTGGATATGTTATCTCTTCACCATTTTCCCAACGCTCTTGTGTCCAAGCTTTTTTATGGTAAGAGAAATAGGTTCCACGAACTGTCGTTTCGTAAACACCTTGCGTTGGAAATGTTGAATTGAACTTAGCTAAACCTTGAAAGAAAATATAAGCATCAAAACCTTTCCATTGGGCACTAATAGAAGCACCATAGCTGTAGCGTGGAATATTTCCCACACCTATTGGAGCTTGATCCTTATCATCTACAACGCCATCGCCATTAAGATCTTTATAAACAAAATCTCCAAGCCCGGGAGTACCAAAACCATAAGTTACCCGCTCGGGGTCTGCCAATGCTTCTTCTGTCCAGTAGCCTCGATCTTGATCCCAGTCAATCTCGTATCCCCAGTTTTGATTCAAAGGGTAGCCAGTAGAACGATATTTGTAAGCATATTCCTCACCACGAGGAACTTCGTCATAGTTCTTTAGTTCATTTTTGTTATAAGAGAGTTGCCCTTTTACACTGATAAACCAATCATTATTTATTTGCTTATTATAACCCAATTCAATTTCATACCCACTATTGAGCATTTCACCCATGTTTACTTTAGGTATATTTCCTAAAGGTGTTCCTTGCCAAGAAGGAATACTCTGTCTTGATATTAGTATTTCTGAACGGTCTTCACGGAAGAGTTCGAATTGACCAGTAAAATCTTTTAAGATAGAAAAATCAATACCGAAATTATATTTGGCAGCAGTTTCCCAAGTAAGCATTTTATTACCAAGCAAACCTTCGTTAACGCCTTGTCCATTGGCAAGACTTCCAGAAAATCCTCCACCCATTGTGATATTATCTAAGTAAAGAAAACGAACATTTCCCATTTTATCATTACCCACCTTACCATATGAACCTCTCAGTTTAAGAAAAGTAAGGACCGGATGATCTTGTAAGAAATCTTCATTTGTTATGGCCCATCCACCTGAAATAGAAGGGAAAAAACCAAATCTTTTCTCTGGAGAGAACTGCTCTGAGCCATTGTAACCAAAGTTGACTTCTGCAAAATAGCGTGATTTATAATCGTATGTAGCACGACCTGCAAAGCCTAACACATTAAATGGAATATCTGCTTCTCCTGAATCCCAATAGTCTCTTTCGCCTCTGATCATAGCTCCAACGGTGTGATCGCCAAAGGTACGGTTATAAAGAAGTTGACCTTGAACATTAAAATTATACCTTGACGAGTTTCCCCAAGTAAGCCAAAAATTATCTTGTTTTAATTCTTGAACTGCAAAAGTAATCTCATCAGTTTCTGGATTAGTGGCAACAGAATAGGTAGATTGGTTGGTATGACCATATTCTGCTTTATTTCCATAAGAGTCAAAGGACACCATTGATTTCAAAGAGAGACCCTGTGTAATGAACCCCATATCTAAATCTACACCAAATGATGAGTTCAGGTTTGATCGGGTATTAAGATTATAACCCCTGAAATTCATTGCATAATATGGTGAACGGTCAGCATATCTGCCTGAATTTAAGTAAGTAGGCTCAAGAGGTTTATTAGCAGGTATCCCGTAACCAGGAAGAGTTAAAGGACCAGCCGATATAGGCAAAATAGCTTGTGCCATATAAAACATATCTCTAACCATCCAATTACTATCACCATTATATAAACCAGCAGGATTAGGCTGATTCTGTTTTTCAATATAAGTCCCAAAATTGAGGTAAGTTTTTAGCCACTTATTCACCTTATAGTCAATATTAGATCGAAATGTATAACGATCCAATTTAAAAGATGGGTCATAATTTAAAATGTCCTTCGAAAGGGTTTTCATATTTCCTCCTTGATGAAGATAACCTACATTCACAAAATATGATATATTATCTGTACCACCACTAATATTAGCATTAGCGTTTGTTTGCGGAGACCAACGTTTTATTATCATTTCATACCAATTATTGTTTGGATACATCCATTGTCTAAGAGCTGTTTTAGATTCATAATCGGGATCGTTGGGGTCAAGACCCATAAGTGGGTTTTGATACTTTTCAATAACACTTGGAGTAAACTCAGGGGTTTTTCCATCATTCATCAAAGCTTCATTTCGCAAATTCATGTACTCAACTGATCCAAGTATATCTGGTTCACGCGTAAGCTTTGAAAAACTTTGGGTAAGATTGACAGATAATTCTGGTTTACCTTTCTCTCCACGTTTAGTGGTAATAATGAGTACACCATTTGCTCCACGAACACCAAAAAGAGCTGTTGCAGAAGCATCTTTTAATACAGAAATTGATTCAACCTCGTTAATATCGATTGTTCGGATATTATCCCTCGGAACACCATCAATCAGAATTAATGGATTAACACCATTAACAGTACCAGCACCACGCAAATACATAGTTGCATCATCTCTACCAGGCTGTCCTCCTACGCGCTGCATCGAAGATAAACCTGCAATACGACCCGATAATGCATTAGCGATACTTGGCGAGGTGGAAGTACGTAAATCTTTTGTGTTTACTGAAGAGATTGCACCTGTTACAGAAACTTTCTTCTGAACTCCATAAGCCACCACGACTAATTCGTCAAGAAGCTCTGCATCTTCACTTAGGGTAACATTAATAGTTGACCTTCCTCTCACATCTATTACCTGTTTTTGCATACCCACATAAGATACTTCGATTTTTGCATTCGACGGCACATTCGTGAGAATATACTTTCCATCATAATCAGTAACGGTACCTTTCATGTCATCTCCGACTACTTTAATTGTTACCCCAATAAGCGGTTCATTCTTAGTGTCCGTTACTAATCCGGTGACAGAGATTTCTTGAGCAAATATTCCAATTGAAAACATGCATAAGAAAAAGAACATAAGTCCTCTCTCAAAATTTACTGGAATTGTCTTTTTCATCCTTTCATTTTTTTAGATTATTAAATTTTCATTTTGTTTTTAAGGTGTTGTTATCAGCGTGTTAAGGCGTCAAAACCTTTTAATGTCTATTATGGAATATTTTCCATCTGTATCGCTTCATTTAATAAGTTTATGAAAAACTTGTTCTTTAGGTTTACAAATATAAATAACTACAATAAACTTAAACTATACAAAATGGCATTAAAACATATATAAATGATATTTTATGCTTTATATCATTTGCTTTAAAGTGGGTAGATGTTTCTTGGAATCTTATAGAATGAGTTAAATGGTTGACAAACAAGTTGTATGTAATAAATTTGCAAACTGTAAAGTGCACATAGCAAATAAGGGTCATTAATCTATAAAAGTACTTTTAACTAACTGTTTTGTTTGGTTTTTAGGTTTGTAGTGTATTGTGTTAATGCTACTGAAATTTTTGCTTATATATGATATGGGGGGATTTAAGGAACGGGAATAATATAGTTGACTTTTAGGAGTGAGCTCTTATTAGTTATTTATCTGTGTTTATCTGTAGCATCAGTGTCATCTGTGAGTCATTCTTTGTTTTGCAGCACAACAAGGGTCATTGAGCGATGTCGAAGGGTGGTTCCTGAGTGAAGTCGAAGGGTGGTCCCTGAGCGAAGTCGAAGGGCTTTTGCGCCTTTGCGAGAAACCTTTGGGTGAAATAGATAATACATTAAAAACTAAGAGTTAATAAAGTTCATTTCAAAAATAAGGTAATAAGGTTAAAGACGTGAGGTTATTGCAATGTTACTAAGGTTTGGAGGACTTACTATCATTTGTTTTTTCTTTTGACGTATTGCCACTTAATAATGTTCGGCTTCTATTAAAATTTTTAGGTATAAGATTCAATTCCTTCGAAACCTTAGTAATTAGTGCTGCCCCTCTCAACTCAACCTTATTACCTTATTACAAAATAGAATATATAGCTCTTCTTGATTTGACCCAAGCTACAGGTCCGCATCTACGAAGCTCAGTGTCGCCAAATATTCACGATATACTACAGACAGTTTGGCTCCTATGGGAGCATGGAGTGCTATGAGAGTATGCTTTTGCGTAACAATTAAACAAAGGCGTTGTATAATAATTATACAGATTCCTCACATCCGTATGAAATGACAGGCTGGTTTGACGGTTGCTTATATTCTAAAAAGCCGTTGCATGCAACGGCTCTACAATTGTAGAGGGTTCAGTCAATTTATCAATAATAGTTATTTGTAATTATTCGTGTTAATCTGTAACATCAGTGCCATCTGTGTGCTATTCTTTGCTTTGCATCACACCAAGGGTCCCTGAGCGAAGTCGAAGGGCCTTTGCGCCTTTGCGAGAAAAAATTTGTATAAAAATCTGCGAGAAACCTTTGTTTGAAAATCAAGAGTCATCCCTTTCAAGTGGTGGCACAAAGTATTTTGTATACGATGCACCTGTTTTATGAAACTGCAATTGTTGCTTCAACTTGTGCAGCAAGTCATAGCTCTCAGCTGGTCTATCATTTGTTGTATCTTTCATCCATCTGTATGGTACTACAATGCTATCGTTAGATTCATTAGCAACAGCAATTGCCTCCTTGGCTTTGATAACCTTAGCCTTCCTTTTATTATGGAGCATCCGTCTTTTCATCACGTTTTTATGTTCCATAATCGTTTCGTTCAGCTCGTTAATCAGGGGTACATAATTTAAATCATTGTGCTGCATGTATGCCACCTCTATTTGCATAAACATTCTCTTCAATGCTTTAATGACCGGAGCGTTAATTTCTTTCGTCTTTAGTTGAGGTCTTTCGGAGATGGATTTCAATCGCTTACTTAAAAGATCAATCAAATGAACATGTGAGCTTCGCAAGTTTTCAATATCTCTTGTAAGACGGGCGCCATCGAATGTAGCTTGTATCACCACATCACTATCATATGCCATAAAAAAGCCAGCAACTCTTTTAAGCATCACGCTCTCGTTTTCGCTACGCACCAATCGATGCAAATAGTCCTTAGCCAATTCTGCTGCATTCAACAGTTCGCG
>DEZB01000006.1 GCA_002364735.1 Bacteroidales bacterium UBA3143 | reverse complement strand
ACGGGGTTCACCGAATGCTTACCAAGGATTCCGAACTTCGGAAAGTGTGACAAACTGACTTTGTATAGGTTTCCGACTTTCGAAAAGGTATAGATCAATCGCAGTTACTAAGTCTACCATGCTATTGGTAGCGAACATCAAAAGAAACAACTTTCAAATGTAGAGTGCTTATATTCAGTTGTTTGAATTTAGTTATATAGTAGGTTGAAATGGATTGAAGCTTATGCATAGAGATTTTAATAGCAGCAGGGGACTATTAAGTGCCAAAACGCTAAAAGAAAAGTAAATGTAAATAAGTTCCCAAACCTTAGTAACATTGCAATAATCACAGGTATCTAACCTTATTACCTTATTTTTGAAATGAGTGGGTTTTTTCACACAGATTTATCTCGCAAAGTCGCAAGGCCGTAAAGGAGGAGGAAATGCTTTTCGCATTTATAGGCTCGAAGAGCTGGCATATTTCAGCCCAACGGCTTGAACTGTGAAATAAATCAAAGATTTAATGCAAAGCATTATTTCACAGGTTGAACCTTGGGTTACAGTTGAATATTCCTTTTGATGTTCGATTGAAAAACGTGTGGGATTACTATATAACAAAAAATGAATCTTACGCTCTTTCAGAGCTTTTGCTTTTGTTATGTGTTCATTCACTGGGCGTTGCCCAGTGCTGATATCTTATAGGGCGTAGCCCTAATACCAGTTTCTTCAAATATGTATGATGCCCATGAGAAGTATTCTGTTCTAAACGCATTAGCTCTGAAAGAGCAAAAGAACATAGCGTAGGGGCACTTCGCCCTACTTTTTCAAACATTTTGCAAACCTGCAAAATGTTGAAAACAGTTGAAACTTGCATCCACCATTGTGAAAATGTTTCAAAAACATATTATTTTCATTTTGTTGCCCAAATTTGCATTATTTGCGCCATGAAAATTCAATTCTGGATGTTGTTATTCTATCATCATCTGTTTATTCTTTTTTTTTATTCTACTTATTCTTTTTTCACGACATTTTTCTCACCTTTTTGCTCCAGATAGCATCGTTTGAGTGATTTAGAACTTTTCTACAGTCGAAGATTGCATTTTCAACAGATGAATGTCTAATCTACCGCCGTAGATTTAATTTTCAACTATTTCTTTGACGCTTTCTCAATTGAATTATGAAAATTAACGACCTATATTTTACAAATTGAGATTTGTAGGAATTCACAAGTCAGAAGATAGACTTTTTTTGTATGCTTTTATGAAGTGTTTGCTTCAAACCTTTTTATATTGAATCACCAATTAATTGGCTTTTTTTTGTGTTCAATTAAATATTGATTTGTTTTACTAAAATGATGATTCCCAAAAAAACCTCGATGAGCGGATAGTGGCGAAGGATGTACAGACTTTAGCACAAGATGTTTGTTCGCATCTATGTTCTGACCTTTACGGTGTGCATGACTTCCCCAAAGAAGGAATACAATATTTTCACAATCATCTGATAATATATTTATTACAGCGTCGGTGAATTGCTCCCAGCCTTTTCCTTGATGAGAACCTGCACTATGTGCTCTGACGGTGAGTGTTGCATTCAATAGTAGCACACCTTGATTACTCCAATGTGCCAAATTTCCTGATTTAGGAATGCTTATTCCCAAATCGCTGTGTATTTCTTTATAAATATTGACAAGCGAAGGTGGAACCTTAACGCCATCGTTTACAGAAAAGCAAAGTCCATTTGCTTGTCCAATATTGTGGTATGGATCTTGTCCAATAATCACAACTTTTACTTCATTAAAAGGACATGTATCAAAAGCATTGAAAATTTGATTTGCGGGAGGAAATATTTTTAGTGTCTTATATTCTTCTCGAATAAAATGTGTGAGAGTTTTAAAATAAGATTTTTCAAACTCATCATGCAACTTATCTTTCCAACTTTGTTCTATTTTGACGTCCATCTATCTAAAAACTGTAGAATGCAATGTCTAAATTAAAAATATGCCGTTTTTAAGTGCATTTGCTCGCATCTCTTGTGGCCAAATACTCGATTGTATTTCCCCAATATGTGCTTTGCGCAAATAAAACATACACAACCTGGATTGCCCAATACCGCCACCAATACACAGCGGAAGTTCGTTATTCATCAATTTCTTATGAAAGTATAGAGATAATCGTTCTGTTTGTTTTTTCAATTCAAGCTGCTTCAGAAGTGCTGCAGCATCTACCCTAATACCCATTGAAGATAGCTCCATGCTTTGTCCAAGCACATCGTTCCATACAAGTAAATCACCATTCAATCCTTCAAAATTATCACTGTTCATAGTAGTCCAATCATCATAATCTGGGGAACGTAAATCATGAGGTTCTCCATTTGATAGTTTTGCACCGATGCCCATTATAAAAACTGAACCATACTCTTTACAAATAGCATCTTCACGCTCTTTGCAATCTAAAGTAGGATATTTTTGTAAAAGCTCTTCCGCATGAATAAATTTGATCTTTCTGGGTAATATGGGCTTAATTGAGGGGAATAGTTCATAAACCATATATTCAGTTCTAAGCATTGCGTCATATATACGCTTTACAACTTTTTTGAGAAACTCAATATTTCTTTGCTCCTCAGTAATTACTAATTCCCAATCCCACTGATCAACATACAAAGAGTGCATGTTGCCCAATTCTTCATCGGCACGTATAGCATTCATATCTGTGTAAATACCAAAACCTTCTTCTATTTTGTATTCGGCCAATGTCAACCGCTTCCACTTAGCTAATGAGTGAACAATCTCTGCACTGACATTATTCATATCTTTTATCGGGAATTGAACGGGACGTTCTACTCCTGTCAGGTCATCATTAATACCTCTTCCTTGTTCAACAAAAAGTGGAGCGGTTACTCTTCGTAATCTTAATTCAGATGATAAATTTAATTGAAAAAAATCTTTTATGGTTTTAATGCCAAGTTCAGTTTGTTTCAAATCGATTAATGCAGCGTAGTTTTTTGGGATAATTAATTTGGACATATAGTAGCTTTCTATTTTTTGATTTATGTGACTACAAAAGTAGCACGTTTTTTCTTTATGTCAAATTATAGACACAAAACAATCCTTATGGAAACAACATTTCCCATATTAACAGAATAAAGATAAGTATAGTAGTGAAAATTGTATCAAAATGAATTTATCTCGAGTTACTCATCACATTATTGTTAATGCATGCAATAACATATAATAATCGGTGACTTATTAATTTATGGTTTTGCTTTTACGGGTTAATAATCCAACTTTCCGATCAGATCATTTATTGAATCTATATTATGTCTATCCATATAAGCTAATATGCCATCAACAATTTCTACAGAAACAGAAGGATTGATAAAATTGTAAGTTCCTACCTGAATGGCATGAGATCCAGCAAGAATAAACTCTATAGCATCTTGCCAATTGCTTATACCACCCATTCCGATAATCGGAATTTTCACTGCTTGGTATACTTGCCATACCATGCGCAAAGCAATAGGTTTGATGCAAGGACCAGAAAGGCCACCTGTAACAGTAGAAAGCCTTGGTCTGCGTTTTTCAGCATCTATTGACATACCCAAAAAGGTGTTTACAAGAGAAACACTATCTGCTCCTTCAGCTTCCACAGCCAAAGCAATTTCAGCAATATCGGTAACATTTGGTGATAATTTGACAATAAGTGTCTTATCATATACTTTACGAACTGCTTTTACCACTTGTGCCGCCGAAACACACGATGTTCCAAAAGCCATACCTCCTTCTTTTACATTTGGACAAGAAACGTTTAGCTCAATAGCTGGAATCTTATCTAAATCAGCCAATGCTTCAGTACAGCCAATATAATCTTCAATAGTAGAACCCGAAACATTTACAATAATATGCGTGTCATACTCTTTTATTATTGGATAAATATCTGAAACAAAATAATGAACCCCTTTATTCTGTAGACCAACCGAATTAAGCATCCCAGATGGTGTTTCAGCCATACGAGGGTATGCGTTACCTTGACGTGGCTCCAATGTTGTGCCTTTCACAAAAATGCCTCCTAAGCGGCTTAAATCCATAAAATCGGTATACTCTGTTCCATATCCAAATGTGCCAGAGGCTGTCATTACTGGGTTTTTTAATTCCAGTTCTCCTATTTTTATATTTAATCTATCCATTTTAGTTCATCAATATTAAATACTGGACCTTCAGTACATACACATATATTTCCACGCTTTGTGTCTTCAACGCAACACAAACATGCTCCAAAACCACAAGGCATATGATTTTCTAATGACACTTCACATACTATATTATTATCAGAAGCATATCTTGCTATCGCCATCATCATAGGTCTTGGTCCACACGTATATATTTTATCAAATTGTTTGTTTTTTAAAACAGAGTGAAACGTTATCAATCCTTTCTCGCCTATACTCCCATCTTCTGTGGTAGTATGAACTGTTCCTAATTTCTCAAAATCCTCTATTTGAGTAATATCCAAGGAGGTTCTACCACCCAATAAAAACTCGGGAATATGCCCTTTTTCTCTCAGTTTTGAACCTAAGAACAATAATGGAGCTGTTCCTACACCACCACCAATTAAAAGCGATTTTTGGTTTTTTTCTGGCATAGAAAATGTATTTCCCAATGGAAACAATAGATCTAAATGCTCACCAATTTTCATATCGGTTATTTTTTTAGTTCCTCCACCAACACTTTGAATTAATAACCAAATTTCATTTCTGTCTTTATCATAAAAATTAATAGATATAGGTCGGCGTAGAAATATAGTAGATGAATTGTGAACCAAAAGTTGAACAAACTGTCCAGGTTTCATTTCTCCCAGAATTTCTCCATTTTTGGGGGAAACTTTAAGCAAATAAGTCTGCTTATTGAGAACTTCGTTTGAAGTTATTGTAAAATCTAATTTTCTTTTCATCGGCGAGTATTATTGATGTGATGCTTTTGAAGACTATTTATATTGAATTGCAAAGTTACAAAAAGAAAATCAATGAGGAATGAAAGATTCAAACGTGTTGTCTGTATAGTAGATAATTATCTCCTTAATTTTTCTGTTCATACTATTAGTATCAATAACATCTTGTTTATCAATAGTATTAGTCTCTATATTTACATGCTCAACCTGCTTTTCCTTGTGATTTTTAAAAGCACCTTGATTAGTTTCCACATCTGTGGCATCTACATCGAATAAACTTTGTTTATTTTGATTCTTAGATGGAATGTATCCATCTCTATACATTGAACCTGTTCCATTAAGTAACCAGTCAGAATTAATGTAATCCATTTCAGAGAGTATTTTCATCACAACATCTAAACTGGGATTGTTACGACCATTCAATATATGAGAAATAACAGCTCTATTAATTTGAAGATTATCCGCAAACCGAGCGGGTGTCAAATCCTCATTATCCATGATTTTCTTAATTCTATCTTTCATAAGTATGAATGTTTATAAATATAAAAAACAAATTTATTCGTTTTGCCCGATACAAATGTATAAACAATAAGTTACAAATGAAAACCAATGTGGAGTACTTTTGTAATTTACATTTATATAAAGATATTACACAAATGTATCATAATAATCGAAAGTTTATAAATCATCATTATTTAGTGTTGCATTGATACTTTGTATATTAAACATAACAAACTCATGAGAAGCTTATTAATGCTATTTATATCTATGCTTTTAACTAATTCTATTATACAAAGTGGATATAATATATTATTTCTATTCTATATATTTATACAAAAGACATAATGCTTTGATTGTTTGAAAGATATATATTAAATTAGTGATGACGTACTGGGTGTTAATCATCATATAGACAAAAGTGATAACCGCATGTATACAGATGTAACCATACAAATGTTTTCTGAATATTAAGAAGAATAGAATTATTATTCACTTACTCATAAACATATGTATACAATTTATCTTGTTAACGAATGTGCCTTTTATTTAATCACAATATTTTAATATCATTTGTTGATTGTAAGTTTGTATATTAATAAGATTAGAAGAATAATTTATTTATATGTGCTACAATGCAATATTTACAGACAAGTGTACTGGAGTTGGGAAATATTCTATTATAAACAGGTTAACTGACATAAGTTATAGACTATCATATATTTATGTAATTAAATAATAATCAAGATAGATATCAACTTTGAAGATGAACACAATTGAATGAAATGCGTTTAATAACAGTAAACTAATTATTAAACACAAAAACAATACAATACAATGAGACAAAGACTTGTTCTTCTATGTTTGATTATATTTTCCTTTATAATGGTAAATGCTCAAAACAATTCAATTCATCAATATAAAGTGAAAGATATAAATGGTGATTTATTTGATATGTCGTCACTGAAAGGTAAAAAAGTACTGCTTGTAAATGTAGCTTCAAAATGTGGTTTGACTCCACAATATGAGCAGTTGCAAGAGTTATATGACAAGTACAAAGAAAATGACTTTGTGGTTGTAGGTTTCCCAGCTAATAATTTCAATAACCAAGAACCAGGAAGTAGATCTGAAATTATGACATTTTGTACCGAAAATTATGGAGTAACTTTCCCTATGATGGATAAAGTTAACACTAAAGGAGATGATCAGTCTCCCATTTATCAATGGCTAACTCAAAAAACTAAGAATGGTGTAAAAGACTCAGAAGTGGCATGGAATTTTCAGAAATATATGATAGATGAGGAAGGCAGATTAGTAGATTTTGTTTCTCCAAAAGAGAGTCCTATGAGTGATAAGATTATAACTTGGATTGAATCAAAGTAAATATCAGTTTTCGAAATAAGTATATACTTTTACTTTAGGTGTTTCTTATACAATAGTTATTATTACCATAATGAGCTTTAGGTAAGATGCGTCTTCTTATTAATCGACCCTAAAATATAGAATAATGATAATGCACTGAATTTAAAGATTCAGTGCATTATTTTATACACCAATTCTTTAAGCAATTCTCCATGGGTAGTGTAAGGAGGATTATCAATTCCTTTAGATTTGGCATCGAATGTTCTAAGATTCGTAATAATTTTCATCACTTCATTCACATTATAGTTGCGCAGACCTGCCATGTAATCTTGTGTCATGTATGTATTTCTAAAGTTAAGCGTATTCATAACAGCTTGTTCCGATCGTTGTGTTAACCAAAAGCATTCTACTAAATTATTAAAGTAGTAAATGAGCGATGATAACGTCAATATAAATGGGTTGTCTTTTTGGTTTTTTTCAAAATAAGATACAATTCTGTATGCACGAACTTTATCTTTATTGGCTATGGCTTTTATCAGCTCAAAATTGTTGTAATCTTTACTAATCCCTACGTTTTCTTCGACCACTTCGGGTGTAATCTTTTGATCTTTACCAGAAAGTACAACCTCTAATTTTCCTAATTCTTTTACAAGCTTACCCATATCATTTCCTAAATAATCAACCAACATTTGGGTAGCTTTTACATCTATCTGAATATCTCTCTCATGAAAATATGTTGTGATAAAAGCAGGAATTTTGTTTTCATAAATTCGTTTTGATTCAAAGATTACGCCAACTTTATCGATTGTTTTAACAATACTTCTACGACCATCAATTGTGCCATGTTTATAATTAATAATAAGAATAGTACTTTTAAGAGGTTTCTTAGCATACAGTTCTAATAATTCTATATTAGCTAATTTCTGAGCTTCCTTTACAATAATAACTTGATGATCAGACATCATTGGATAGCGCTTACATGCAGAAATAATGGTTCTAACATCTGAATCTACACCGTAAAAAGTTGTATGATTAAAATCTCTTTCTGCTTCGCTAAGAACGGATTTATCTAATAAATTGGTAAGATCATCAATGAAAAATGACTCTTCACCTTGAAGTAAATAAATAGGATGATAGGATCTTTTTAAAATTTCTTTTTTCAATAAATCGTATGATGCTACTTTTGCCATAAAATTAGTGTTTTCTTTTTTACTTGAAATAACAGCCTGTAATTACCAGTCAAACCGTAGATGTTTCACTGTAGAACCTCTATTTATTAATGTTGTTAGCGATTTAATTCCTATCATAACATGCTCATGTACAAAAGATGTAGTAACCTCTTCATCGCTCTTGTCTGTTTTCACTCCAGATGAAATCATGGGTTGATCTGTTATTAGTAATAATGCACCAGTTGGTATGCGATTTGCAAAACCACATGTAAGCAGTGTAGCTGTTTCCATATCTACGGCCATGGTACGAATAGTACGCAGGTAATTTTTAAAATCATCATCATATTCCCAAACACGTCGGTTTGTTGTATATACTGTGCCAGTCCAATAGTCTCGGCTGAAGTCTCTAATGTTGGACGAGACCGCTCTTAACAGACTAAATGCGGGCAAGGATGGTACTTCGGGAGGCAAGTAGTCATTTGAAGTTCCTTCGCCCCTAATTGCTGCAATAGGCAATATGTAGTCTCCTAATTTATTATCGGCTTTCAGTCCACCACATTTTCCCAAAAACAAAACCGCGTCAGGTTTAATTGCACTTAACAAATCCATAATAGTTGCAGCATTCGCACTTCCCATACCAAAATTAATAATAGTAATTCCATTTGCTGCTGCATTTGGCATATTGCCATCCAATCCTAAAATAGGTACATGAAAATGTTCCGCAAAAATCTCAACGTACTTTTGAAAGTTGGTTAATAATATGTGATTTGTAAATGATTCTAATTTTCTTTTGGTGTAGCGCGGCAACCAATTTTCTACTATCTCTTGCTTGGTTCTCATAATTACTTTATTTTTGTCGCACTTAGCGTCCATTAAATGCAGATATAAAAACAAAGATACAATATGTTGCAATTAAACTTGCCTATATTCGAACCAAAATTTAAGAAAATTAAAGCAGATATATATATATTCGACCTAATCAGAAAAAAATATCTTCAATTAACTCCCGAAGAATGGGTAAGACAAAACTTCTTGAACTTTTTGATCAATCACAAAAACTATCCGCAGTCGCTTATGGAAAATGAAGCCATGATAAAACTAAATAACATGACACGAAGATGTGATACAGTGGTTTACGACAACCAATTGAATCCATTGGTTATTGTAGAGTACAAAAGACCCGATGTGAAAATAGATCAGCAAGTGTTTGATCAAATTGTGCGTTATAACATTGTGCTAAGGGTTGACTTTTTAATAGTATCTAACGGTCTAACACATTTTTGTTGTAAAATGAATTATGAGAATCAGACTTACAACTTTTTAGAGTCAATACCCGATTATAGAGAGTTGAAAGAAAAAAAATAAAAGATTGCAAATATGGATAAAAACTAAAAGGCTGATTGAAATTAATTTCAATCAGCCTTTTAGTTTTTATAATTATATTTATTTGTATAGAATCAATCAATTAAAACCGATACCCTAAAGTCAATAATCCTCTGAAAGAATTATTAGTTAGTTCATAAGGTGCAGCATCTATAAATGGTTCTCCCGTATCGTAATTAACATTAGGGAAAGAATACAAATCATCTGTTCGTGTTTTATATACAACTGCTAAGTCTGCATAGAAGTTGCGATTGAATCGATAACCAATACCTCCAGTAAAATAATTAGCATCCCCTTCCAATCTGTAAGCTGAGGCTGCACCAGAAACGACTGCATCACCATTAGACTTAAAATCTGTGTCGTAAGGATTTTGCATCCAAGCATAACCTAAACGTCCCGAAAACTGAGGAGTAAATCTATATTCAAATCCTGCACGTACGGTTGAAGCTACTTTAAAATCGGTTGAAATAATATTATTATCATCATCAAAATAATTGGAGGGATAATTAGAACCAGAAGGTTCTGAAAATTTCATGTTCTTATAGTTGCTCAACTCATAGTCTAAACTCAAAATCATATTTGTTCCTAAAACAGCGGCTGCACTTGCAGTCCATTTATCGGGAGTTTTAAAGTCATAATCGTTTCTAAATTCAGCAGAAAAAGTCTCTATATCATTTTCTATATCGTAATAATAATCAGAAACATTTGCTACTATACTTGAAGAGTATCTGTCTGTCATCGAATACCAAGTTGGCGAATGATAAGAAAGACCAAAGCGGAAAGCATTAATGGGACGATAAATTAAGCCCAGCTTCACACCCACTCCATTACCATCTGTTGCAAGCAAATTGCGTAAATCAAAGCCTGAACCACCACCTGGCTCAAAATCTTCACTGTTTGTAGAGTTTAATCTATAATTAATGTCAGTAACAGATAACGAAACACCCAGATTAAGGACATTATTAATAGATGTTCCAACAGTAAAATCGTAAGTATCTATCGATCCACTTTCTGAAATAAACAATGAGTTGTCTACTCTTTCTCCTTCAGATAACAATGAGGAATAAATATTATCATTGTCGGGATTAATTAAAAACGAACTATATCCTAAAACTGACAACCATGGTGCACCACTTTTGAATGGATCTACAGTATCATCATTTTCATCAAACTTTAAAAGATCAGGATTTACACCATCACTTTGAAATGCCATATAGTCAGTAAGCGATGATGCTCTGCCAGCTCCAAAAGCACCAATCTCTTTATCAAAAGATTTTACTTTGTTGTACGAAAAACCAAAGTTAACCACTGGAACATTATAATTTCTTGTTGGAAAATAGCCAACAAATCCCATGTTATTTACATTAAATTTATTTTTACTGTTGGAGATATCCCCCACTTTAAACTTTTCGTTTGTAAAAACTGCTGTTCCAGCAATTTCGGAGCTTCGATAAACTGCTATACCTGCGGGATTGATGGCAACGCCAGTCAAGTCTCCTCCTAATGCTCCAAAAGCACCACCCATTGATACGGCACGTGCTGTTCCATTTAGGTCTCCTTTCGAATATCGATTAGCTTCTATTTCACCTTGACCATACGAATAGTTAGCCATTAGCAAAAGTGAAACTATTATATAAGTGATTTTTTTCATATTACTATTTTTTTAGTAGTTATAAAAAAGACTGCCTCAAAAAACACTACCGTATAATTTGAGGCAGCCAGTAAATTTAATATTTAAATAAGTGTATAAACTTCAATTAGTATTATTATCTACGTCCACCACCTGAACTTCTGCTGCCTGAAGATGATGAAGACGATCTGCTGCTACCTCCTCCTCCAAAAGAACCCGATGATGAAGATGAACTTCTGCTTGGGCTGCTATAAGTTGAAGATGAGCGAGACGTTGTTGAACTACTACGTGTTGGTGTAGATGTTGATCTATTTACCGAACGTGTAGGGGCTTGGTATCTTCCACTGCTATTACTTCTTGAAGGTGTGGAGTAGATTCCACTGCTCTGTGAGCGTGAAGTGTTTACTCTATTATTAATGGCGCTGTTACGTGAACTTTGTGTTGGGCTTGAACTTCTTTGATAAACTCTTGAACCTGAAGATCTGCTTACACCTGAGCGAGTAGATGAATTAGCGCTACTTGGTCTTGCTATGTCACTTCTACTTGAAGAAGCACTACTTCTACTAATAACGCGTCCAGATCTTGAATCTATTACTCTGCCTGAACTATCCACAATGCGTGTTCTTGATCCCGAAGTTGCTGCTCTATTTACACCTGAACTTCTGGTTGAACTTGCTGTTCTGCTATATGTATTAGATGATCTGCTACCCACACTGCTCCTCGTACCACTTGTACGTCCCGAAGCACTTGCCATGCTTGATCGTCCACTTGCTGCACCTCGGTATGCTCCAGTACTTCTTCCAGATCTATTTTGAGTCAAACTGGAATAGTATCCATCATAAAAACCACTTCCGTATCCGTAACCATAGCCACCACCGTAGTAACCACCGTAGCCTCCGTAGTACCATGGATTTCTCCAACTACTATAATAGAAGGGTGAATACCATCCGCCGTATCCCCAAGGAGAATACATGCTTCCGTAGTAGAAAGGATCATACCATCCACCGTATCCATAACCATAACGCCATGGTGAATGCCATCCATATGAATATGGTCCATACCAAGAATCGTACCATGGGTAGAAGCCTCCACCAAAGCCAAATCCAAAGTTTACATTGTAGTTGTAACCTCTATTTTCATAATAATCGCTATAAAGATCATCACCTACATAAATGGTTACTTCGTCAGCTCCAGTTATTTTCACACTTGATTCTGGATCATGATATTTAATGATGCGATCTGTAAATTCATAATCTGTATATTCTTCTACAGTAGCTTGACCAGTTTCAACGTCTTGGTTTCCACCTCTACGATTGTACTCATCAATGTTACGTCCGTTAGCTTCCACCTCTACTTTAGAAGCATCACCTTGTATCACAACAATTTTTTGCTTAGTTTGAGGTTTCTGTTTCGTTACTATTTTTGTTTGTTGTTCATTGGGATTGGCATATATATCATCCCATTCCTGAGCATTTCCAAGAAAGGGTGTCAACAATAACAATCCTGAGATTAAAAATTTAATTGTTTTCATAGTCTATTCTCCCCTATATAAATTAATGTGTATAATTCTATTATTTGTATTCAGTATGTTTGACTTACTACTTTTCAAATAGTTTAATAGAATTAGTAAATTAGTTCAACATACTGGAACTTGTCTTACTATCATTATATTAAATCAACTTCATATAGCTAAGATGTTGCATTTTATCAAAGGTTGCAATTGCTGGCGTTAAAAAAGTATAAGTGCAATTTCAGCTCTTACTTTAAACCTTCACAACCAAACCATCGTATGCAATTGAAATTGATGCCTCAAGCTCTTGCCCTACCTCATTATGCAATCCCATTTGATGACTCAAATGAGTCAAGTATGTTTTCTTTGGATTAATTTTATGAATCAAATCCAGCGCCTGATCCAACGTTTGATGTGAGATGTGTTCTGTTCTTCGCAATGCACTCACTACCAACATATCAAGATTTTCTAATTTGCTTAGCTCCTTTTCGGGTACCGTTTTCACATCCGTAAGATAAGCAAAGTCTCCAATTCTGAAGCCCAGAATGGGGAGTTTGTAATGCATTACGCGTATTGGAATAACCTCTACATCGTTTATCCAGAATGGTTCTGTGTCATTTATTTCAGTTATTTCTAAATTGGGAATTCCAGCATATTTTTGCGATAAAAAACAATAAGGAATGCGATCTTTTAACGCATCTGATACATTTTTTTCGGCGTATATATCTATCTTACCAAATCGACCAAATGGACGCAAGTCATCCATTCCTCCCACGTGATCGTAATGCTCATGAGTAATTAAAACGCCATGGATTTTTTGAAAAGGAAAATCCATTATTTGTTCTCTAAAGTTGGGTGTCACATCAATAAGAATTCTTGTGTCACCTTTTTCTATAAGAACAGACGAACGCAAACGTTTATCTTTTAAGTTAGCTGATTTACATACCGTGCATTCGCAACCTATTTCTGGAACTCCATTTGAAGTGCCAGTTCCTAAAAAATTTATTATCATATTGTTACTTTACAAAAACCGAGATCTTATTTGAAGCTTGATTAGATCTCACAAAAAAACAAGCACCCTCATTTAAACGAGAATGCTTGGTTAGATATTCAGATAAGTATATATTCAAATATTAATATTCTCTTTGAAGAATCCACAGATCATTAAATGGAACTCCATAAGTTCTTCTTAAATAATCAGTATCGCCTTTCATTGAATATTTCTCGTATATTTCGTTACGTTTTGCTGCAGCAGACTCTTTGTCATCGTAGCTTGCAACTATTACGCGATACATACCTTGTTCGTTTTGAGCAAGAATGACATTGTATCCTTCGTTTTCCATTCTCGATTTCAAAGATTCAGCATTCAACTTAACGCTTAAAGATGCAATCACCACATTGTATGATTTTAAACCAGCAGCATCAGTGTGATAAACAGGAGTAACCTTTTCTTTTCTAACCGAAACTTCAACAGGAGATAACGTGCCTGCTGGTTTCACAACCGTATTAGACTCATCTGCTGTTTGTTGCATTTCTCTTTCTTTTGCAGCTTCATACACTGATTTGTATGCACTCTGTTTAGGTTTACACGAAACACCAATGAAAGCGAGGCAAAATAATGCCAAACTTATTTGAAATACTTTTTTCATTTGTTTATTTTTTTCGATTCAATTAATAATTTTCAGATATTATGAAACAAAGATAGAAATAACAGTATAAAAACAACTATTGGGTGTGTGAAAATAAATTAAATAGTTTTTTCACTGAACGTTTACATACAGCGTCTATTATAAACACCACAATTAAATAGCACAGTATGCGCTTTGGTTCATATAACAAAACTCGTTTCAAAGAGTTTCCTTAAGGACTATTTAAAATATTCACTTTACAACAATATCTCAGTTTTCAGTATCTATTTTCCCATTATGAAGGGTGTTTGATTTGCAATTTATCGGTCTACACATATATCACCGCTATATTACATTTCCTCCACTCTTTGAATCTTTCATCATAACAAAAAACCACTTCAAGCGTATTTCTCCAATTGTATCAGAGCAAAAAACGCATTCATCACTCCTTTGTAAACAGCTTTAGTATCAAAAACACAAATTATGGTCTTCCGCATTTTATATCAGAGCAATTAATACATTCTT
>DEZB01000066.1:32479-239894 GCA_002364735.1 Bacteroidales bacterium UBA3143 | reverse complement strand
GATAAATCATGGAGGTTTCATAATAATTAGTTTTGTCTGTATTTTGTTTTAAATCACTTTTCAATTATTAAATCTATTTTTTTCAAATCTTTGTCAGCTGAGGATTTTCCATATAAGACCTCATAATTCCCAGGAACAACCCGCATTTCTTCGACGGAGGAGTCAAATGTTTCAAATGAAGTCGAGGGCAATTCCACCTCCATAGATTTTTTCTCTCCTTTTTTGAGATGAATACGATTAAAGGCTTTCAATGATTTTAATGGCCCATTTTTATCATCTATTTTACGAACGTAAATTTGTATAACCTCATCGCCATCATAATTACCTGTATTCTCTATATTCAAAGAAAGTTTAATATTTTCTCCAGGAACAATATTTTTTTTGTTTAGATGAGCATTTTCGATAATAAAATTGGTATAACTCAAACCATATCCAAATGGATACAAAGGATCCTCTTTTAGGTATCGATAAGTGCGACCTCGCATGCTATAGTCTTGATAATCGGGCAACTGTGTATCATCTTTATAAAATGTAACTGGAAGTCGACCAGCAGGATTATAATCGCCAAAAAGAACATCAGCCACAGCAGTTCCACCAGCTTGTCCAGGATACCATGCTTGCACTATTGCATCAACTTCATTGGCCTCAGGAGTTATTCCTAATGCACTACCGGAGAAAAGCACTAAAATTATTGGTTTTCCTTGTTGTTTCAAAGAATGGATAAGATCTCTTTGCACTTTAGGTAATTCTATACTGGTGCGATCACCACCTTTGAAACCTTTTTCAGAAACAGGCATTTCTTCTCCTTCCACCTGAGGTGAAATACCTCCCACAAATATTATAAGTTCAGCATCACTTACTTTTTTTAGAACTTCAGAAGAAAATTCTCCAGAAACCAAATTGCAACCTCGATCATAAATAACTTGATCATCGGATAGTTTATTTTTAATACCTTCTAAAATAGTAACAGTATGAGATGGAAAACCATTGTAATTACCCCACATTGCAACCGAGTCGTTTGCATTTGGACCAATAATGGCTATCTTTTTCATACTTTTTGATAGAGGTAATATATTATTTTTGTTTTTTAAAAGCACCAGCGATTTTTGTGCCATCTCAAGAGCTTTGGCTTTATGCGATTCACTATCGACAACTGAAATAGGAATTTTAGACCATGAAACTATTTCATCATCATCCATTAGACCTAATTCGAAACGTGCTTTAAGAATTCGATATAAAGATACATCGATTTGATTTTCTGTTATCAATCCATCTTTTACTGCTTTTAGCAATGATTGATAATTATTGCCACATTCTAAATCTGTACCAGACAAAACAGCATCTGCTGATGCAGCTTCTTTGTTTGGATGTGTTTCATGATTTCCTGTTTTATAAAAATCGGTTATCGCTCCGCAATCCGACACTACTACTCCTTCAAAACCCCATTTATCTCTAAGAATATATTGTAAAAGCTGATCATTGCCACAACATGGTTTACCTTCAAAACGGTTGTATGCACACATAACCTCCTTGACATTAGCTTCCTGTACAAGGGCCTTAAAGGCAGGAAGATAAGTTTCCCATAAATCGCGTTTCGAAATATCTTTGGCGTCAAACTCATGACGATTCCATTCTGGTCCACTATGTACTGCATAATGTTTAGCACAAGCATGCAACTTGTCGTATTTAGTATTAGATGTTCCTTGCAAACCATTTACTACAGCTACGCCCATCTTGGCTGTCAAATAAGGATCTTCGCCATAAGTTTCTTGACCTCTTCCCCATCTTGGATCTCTAAAAATATTAATATTGGGAGTCCAAAATGTTAGACCTTGATAACGTTCAAATTCACCTTTACGCTTAAAATCATGATGCTTAGCACGGGCTTCATCAGAAACCATGTCAAATGTATTTTGTACAGCTTCATTATCAAATGTTGCAGCAAGCCCAATAGCTTGCGGAAAAACGGTTGCTAATCCACCTCGCCCAACTCCATGTAGAGCTTCATTCCACCAATTGTATTCATTTATCTTAAAACGTGGTATTGCGGGAGCTTTGTCCATCATCAACGATACCTTTTCGTTCAATGTCAAATGTTTAATTAAATCAGTTGCTCTTTCACTTGGAGAAAGTTGTGGATTATTGAAAGAAAAAGATTGAGCGTGCAGTCCTAATGAAGTAAAAAGAAGTCCTAATATAAAAATTTTTTTCATCACTCTTTTGTTTTAAATATCCACTTCGCTTTATCCATATATTGGTTGTATCCACTTCTCTTTGCTATGGTATTTGCTTTCAGCAGCCCACCTAATACCACGCTGTTGAATTTCAAGTACTTCGGCACCTTTAAAATCACCCATAACATGCCCCAACGATGAATAGAAGACACGACCATCACCATAATATTTTTTCCACACAGCAGGAATAACAGAGCCATCAATCCATGGTGCATGCTCACCACTAAATTCAGTGGTTGCCAAAACCTTTACATTTGGATCTACGTGCATGTAATATTGCTCAGAGTGCATGTCAAAATCATTAAGCCCTTGTGTAACATAATCTTTGTGATCGGTTATTTTTACATGATAATCTATAACTCCACCAGGGTGAGCTACCCATTGACCGCCCACCATAAATTGAAATTCAACATTATCTCTAAACGAATCGCCAATTCCGCCATGCCATCCAGCCAGTCCCACCCCTCCTTTTACAGCTTTAAGAAGGCCTTTTTCTTGCTCTTTAGATATTTTTCCCATTGTCCATATTTGCACTATTAGGTCTAAAGAACTCATCAAAGATTTATCTAAATAACTATCTAATGTATCAGATACAGTCACTTCTGCCCCCTCCGATCTCATCCATGGTACAAAAATATCAATTGATTGCTCTGGCTCGTGTCCTTCCCAACCACCCCAAACAAACAAAACTTTTTTCCCTTTCAAAGTGGGTTCTATGTCTTGTTTTACATTTGCAAATGTAGGTAATGAACGATTAGCTAACACTGCCCCAGCACTTGCAAGGGCAGTTGTTTTCAAAAAGTTGCGACGTGATAAATATTTCATCATGTATAGGTTTTTAAAGTTTATACCCGTTATGGTATTCTCTATGATAATGCAATGCTGCTTCTGGGTCGTTAATAAAGTATTGATTGGTGGGAGACCAATTAACTGGACGTTTAAGTTCAGATGCAATATTGCCCAAAATGCTACAAGTAGTAGTGCGTTGTCCAATCTCAACAGGAACCAAAGGATCTACTCTTGCTTTCACTGCATCAATGAAGTTCTGAAGATGCGATGAGCTTCTTTCATAAAGACCGCCATCGCCATCTTTATTTTTAATAGGCAACAAAGAATCATGTGACGCAGTAATTTTTCCTCGTGTCACCTCAATCCAGCCATCTGTACCCCATAGTTTTACTCCACGAGTTTTTGCTTCATCATATGCTTCATTGGTCATTTCCAAACCATTGTCATAGACAAATGTTAGATATTTTGTGTCTTTATATCCAGGAGGAATAATTTTTACAGGACCACTATGATCTTTTTTCAATGCCCATTGACCAATGTCAAAATTGTGGGCACCCCAGTCACACATAAATCCACCCCCTGTTTCTTTAAAGTATCTCCATTCTGCCCAGTATGTTTCATTCTTTACAGGGTCTAAACTAATAGGAGGATTCAATCGTGAGTTATAATGCACATACTCAAGCGGACCTAACCAGCGCATCCAGTCTAAATCTTCTGGTATTGTTTCTTCTGGTAAATTGTATGGATCAGGAGCTGGTCCAACATAAGCGTTTACTTTGGCGAGTTTACCAAATCCATTTGCTTCACGATGTGCCATGTTCACTGCATGTTGAAAGTTGGGGTCAGATCTTTGTTGACTTCCTACAGCAAATATAACGTTATGCTTTCTAACGGCTTCCGCAACTTTTAAGCTTTCTTTAATAGTAAATGTCATTGGTTTTTCTTGATACACATCTTTTCCTGCAGCACAAGCATCAAGCGCCATTAAAGCATGCCAATGGTCGGGTGTGGCAATAATTACTGCATCAATGTCTTTCCTATCAAGTATTGATCTGTAGTCGGAGTACGTTTTCACGTCAACACTTTGATTTAATGCTGCATAATAATCCTTTACACGTTTTTCAAAACGTTGTCGCTTTATGCCATATACATCCGCTCCTGCAACAATCTGTACTCCCGGTATACTACTAAACCCATTAAACAAATTCATGCCTTGTTGACCAAGACCGATAAAACCAATACGAATAGTGTTGTTTGGACTTAATTTAAAACCTTGAAGTAAAGGCAATAAAGTTAAACCAGCTGCTCCCACCAATGAGCTTTTAATAAATCCCCTTCTTGAAAGATCTTTCATGTTGATATAATTTTTATTTAAGAAAAAGTTATCAATCAATTGCATTTAATTTATTGTTTTAATGCAAAAAATTGTGTTATGGTATAATTCGTTTTCGTTAAGTGTAATTGCAAATATACAATAATATTAGAATTATATTCATCGTCGACGATAATATTTCTAAAATATTTTTTGATTTAATTGTTTAAATTTTTATCAAAAATGAAATGGAATATTCTGTTTAATTTTTAAGATAATTGAGAATTTATCGACCTCGATTGGGCTATTTATTGTGAAACCTTTTTCCACACATTTCCACCGCGGTGAAAATGTTTAAAACTGATGAAATTTGCATTTACCGCGGTGAAAATGTTTCAAAAAAGATATTAGTCGTGTTTGTTGACTAAATTGTGACATTTATGGCTTAAAATTCCAAATCTCGGTGTGATTTTTTCTTATCATCTACTTATTTTACAATTTTAGCTGTCTTATTTTTTATTATATCCCGATTTTCTGTCATATTTTTTCGGAAATTCATCTTTTTAGCTGTTTAAAACATTTTCACCGCGGTAAATTGAGTTTTCATTAGATGAAAGTCAAATACACCGCGGTGGATTTGATTTCCACCTGAATTAAGGTCTATTTTTTTAGGAATTGCAAATAATATCGGGCTATAATTTACAATTTGAAAATTGAGTAGCGCAAAAAAAGAAAGATGTATTTACAAAATTCAGAGTTTATGAAGACTTACATAACTTTGACTTTCTAATATGGACAATGAAACGGGGAGAATATTATTAAAAGTAGAGATTTCTCAGTACTTAAAATAAACAAAAAAGGACTCTTGTGAGTCCTCTTATTAATTTATAATAGCATAGTATATAAAATATTTTATTTACTATTTCTTTGCTTGATTGGCAACAGCGTCCATAAGCTTTTTTATCTCTTCGGCATCACCTAAAAAGTAATCTTTTACTACGTTCAAATTTTCGTCAAACTCAAACACATAAGGTATACCAGTTGGGATATTTAATTTTAAAATATCTTCTTCAGAAATATTTTTCAAATGCATTACAATTCCACGCAAACTATTTCCATGAGCAGCAACAATGATTTCATCATTATCTTTTAGGCTCTCCAAGATTTCGTTTTCCCAGTATGGGAGAATACGCTCAACTGTTTGTTTCAAAGACTCGGTTAATGGCAAATCTTTCCTATCAATCTTCGAGTATCTTTTGTCCATTAATGGCGAACGCTCATCATTTTCTTCAAGGGCTGCTGGAGGTACATCAAAACTTCTACGCCAAATTAAAACTTGATCTTCACCATACTTTTTAGCTGTTTCCGCTTTGTCTAAACCTTGCAACATGCCGTAAGACTTTTCGTTTAGACGCCATGTTTTTTCAACAGGAATCCAATCCAAATTCATTTCATCTAAAATAATATTCAAAGTTTTAACTGCTCTTTTTAGATAAGAAGTATAGGCTTTATCAAAAGAGAAACCTTCTTTCTTCATCAACTTTCCAGCCTCGACAGCTTCTTGTTCACCTAACTCTGTTAAATCTACATCCGTCCAACCTGTAAATTTGTTTTCATTGTTCCAGGTACTTTGTCCATGACGAATCAATACTACTTTTTTCATACTAAACTAATTAATGTTTATATTATACTTATTTGATTTTAAAAATGCTCCTTGAGTATACAAATAAACTCATTTAAAACAAAATTATTGCCGTTGTTTGCTTATCATTTTATTCAATATTTTTCGCTGTCTAATGAAAAAGATTAACGCTAATAATGATGCCATGAAATCTGAGACAGGAGTAGCAGCCCACACCCCATCAAGACCAAAAAATCGAGGTAAGATAATGATACTGGGAATCAGGAAGATGAGTTGTCGGCTCAAACTAAGAATTATTGATTTCTTTGCTTGACCTATACTCTGAAAATAACCTGAAATAACCACTTGAAAACCTACAAGTGGAAATGCAACAATACTAATTCGCATGGCATTTTCTGCTAAATCTAATAATTGAACGTCAGATGTAAATGCTTGAGCAAACACTCGTGGGTAAAAGACCCCAAACAGAAAGCCAAAGGTAGTTACAACTGTTGCAATTTTTATTCCATAATAGAAGGCTGCTTTAACACGATCGTAGATTTCTGCACCATAATTATATCCTATTATAGGCTGTAGCCCTTGATTTAAACCAATAACAAACATGATAATGAGCATAAACATTGACATCAGTATGCCATAAGCACCAATAGCTAAATCTCCTCCGTAGTTCTTTAATGATGTGTTCATAAGCACAGCAACTCCTGAAGCTGCAACTTGCATAAAAAATGGAGACAAGCCAATAGAAACAATTGCAAATAATATGTCTTTTTCGAAACGTATATTTTTTTTCCGTAGTCGCAGTGTACTGTTTTTATGGGTGAAATGATGCATCACAAAAATCATACCTATAAACATAGAAATAACTGTTGCCCAAGCAGCACCAGCAATACCCATATCGAAAACAAAAATAAAAATTGGATCTAATATTATGTTTAACACTGCGCCTATAAGCATAGTGTACATAGCCTTTTGAGGATAGCCCGATGCACGCATCATACTATTGAAGCTAAAAGTCATCGTTACAAATATATTGCCAGGCAGTATAATTTGCAAATACTCTTTAGCATAAGGATAAGTTTGCTCACTTGCACCAAAGGCCATTAAAATAGGCTCAAGAAAAATCATGAGTAATGTAATGAATACTAAATTGAAGACAATGGTCAGTAGAAAAGAGTTTCCAAGTATTTTTTCTGCTCTATTGTGATCTTTCTTGCCCAAATTGATTGAGATTCTACTTGCAGCACCTGAACCAACCAACATACCTAATGCTGCCGTAAGGTTCATCACTGGAAATGTAACAGCCAAACCTGATATTGCCAATGCACCAACACCCTGACCAATAAACACACGGTCAATAATATTGTAAGTTGCATTAACCATTGTTCCAATAATTGCAGGTAAGGCATAATCCCAAACAAGCTTACTGACCTTCTTGGTTTCTAATTCTATCTCTCTATTTGATCTCAATGTTTATTTGTAATTTATTTTTTTAAAGAAAAACAGTGCTCTATCAGCGGTAAATTCAAGAGTTTTTTTAATTTATAAAAAACAGAAATATAACGATTTAAAATTTTTATTCCTGCTATAGCTGTTTTTGTTTCACTTATTGCCTCTTTTTAGTCATTATGCCAAGTACAACATTGTCTGTTTCTTCCATTCCTTTGCCAATTTCTGCCATATTCCTAATTGTTTGATCTACATCTTCGTCCACTATACCCTCTTGTGAGCTTATTACTTTGTTTTCAATTGCCATTAAAGCAGAGAGCAAGGCTGTGGAAACGCCACTTGATATTTTGAGTGAGCAACTCGATTTAGCTCCATCGCAAATCATACCAGTGATATTTGCAATCATATTTTTGGTGGCGAAAGTAATCTGTTCATATCCACCACCCATAAGATATGTAATGCCGCAACTTGAACCTGTGGATGCAACTACACAGCCACACAAAGCCGAAAGTCTGCCCAAATGTTGTTTAATATAGATGACTGTTAGATTACTTAACACCAATGCACGTATAAGTGTTTCCTTATCAGCTCCAATTTCTTTAGCGTAAGAAAGAACGGGCAAGGTTGCAGCAATACCTTGGTTGCCACTTCCCGAATTGCTCATTACAGCTACTTTAACTCCATCCATGCGAACATCACATGCACCAGCTGTAGCAATCAACATCTTTGAATGTGGATTGTCTCCAAACAAAGACATACCCTTACTACCTGCTAACACTCGTGAAACATTGTGTCCATGCATTTCGGTTTTAGAAATATCAGAAGCCTCTTGATTCATTATTGCAGCTGTATAAATAAACTTGAGCTCCTCAATAGGTGACTCGTGTGCATAATCAAAAACCATTTTCAAATTTAAGGTAATTGGAGCCTTACCTTTCTCAATTTCCTCAAACTTTTTAGATATCAACACTTCACCATTCTTCTCTATATATGAAAAAAATGTATGAGCACCACTTATAACTGCTTTAACTTTATCTCTCTGTGTGCTACTTACAACTTCAATATAAAGCGTTTCCAAAATGCCCTCTTTTACAAAGATATTTATTCTATCTTCATCTATAAATTTTTTAGCCTGTTCTAAATCATCTGAATCAAAATCACGTAAAACCTCTAATCCTAACTTCGACTTTCCAATAATTGCTCCTAAAGAAATAGCAATTGGAAGACCAATCATATTGGTGCCAGGAATACCTACACCCATCGCATTTTTAATGACGTTTGAACTTAAAAAAACATCGATTTTATCTGGTCGATGTTCTAACAATTCTGAAGCTTTTGCCACGCATAAAGAAACAGCTATGGGTTCAGTGCAGCCAATGGCAGGGACAATCTCTTGATCCATCAAAAGCTTAATTCCTTTTCGTTGAGTTATAGAGAGCATATTCGAATTTTTATTGAAAAAGCGTTGATGTTTTTGCTTTTCAATTTAATGCAAATCTACTAAATATGGACGGATAATAAACCATCAGGCTTAAAAACAGATAATAGCAGGGAATTCTTTAGTTATTTTTTGCAATTAAATTAGAAAGTTATATATTTGAAATTCACAAATAAAAACGACGTGAATCATCCTGAACAATTACTACACTATATTTGGAAATTTAAGCTCTATGTAAACAATCATTTTGTTACTACAGAAGGAGATGAGATCGAAATTATTGATGCTGGCATGTTAAATTCAAATGCAGGGCCAGATTTTTTTAATGCTAAAATAAAAGCCAGAGATAAAATTTGGGCAGGAAACATTGAAATTCATAAATCATCTTCAGACTGGAAAAGGCATAACCACCACACCGATTCTGCTTACAACTCCATTATATTACACGTTGTAGAACGGATAGATTGCGATGTATTCACCCAAGAAGGACGAAAGTTACCTCAAATTGAAATTGAAGCTCCTCAGAACGTTACCAAAAATTACGCAGACCTTCTTTCCTCTCATTTCACTATTCCATGTAGCAGTAAGCTGGCATCTATTCCTAAAATATACTTAAACCCATGGCTGTACGCACTCTTAGCTGAAAGGTTGGAAAGAAAAACTAACGATATATACAAGGTGTTGGACAAGTTCAACAATTCTTGGGACGAGACATTCTATGTGCTATTAGCGCGTAACTTTGGTTTTGGTTTAAACGCTGAAATATTTGAACGTTTGGCATTGAGTTTACCTTATTTTTACATACATAAACACAGCGATAATATCTTTCAAATAGAAGCTTTATTATTTGGACAAGCAGGTCTATTGGAGGACGAGATGATAATGGATGACTACTACCTTCAATTGAAAAAAGAGTATCATTTTCTTCAGAAAAAATACACATTAAAAAACTTAGATGGATACTTGTTCAAATCATTGCGTGTTCGCCCACAAGGTTTTCCACAATTGCGTATTGCTCAGTTGGCCGCAATTTTACAACAATCTAAAAGAATATTTTCCAAAATACTAGAGAAAGAGGATGAATCTCTTCTTCGCTTGTTTTTTCACATCAATGCTTCAGAGTATTGGCAAACCCACTATACCTTCGGCAAAGCATCTAAAAAGAAAAGTAAATATACGGGTGATGCCTCAATCAACGTAATTCTTATCAACACAGTAGCACCCATTCTTTTTGCTTATGGCAAGAAAAACAACATTGAGAAATATTGTACACGTGCACTTGATATATTAGAGGACTTGAAACCAGAAAGGAACAGTATCATCACTGAATTTAAGAAGCATGCCATTAATCCTCTCAATGCGGCAGATACTCAATCGCTCATACAGCTAAAAAAAGAATATTGCGATAAACAGAAGTGTTTGTATTGTAAAATTGGCTACCATATTCTTTCTGCAAAGCAAGAATCAATTTAAATTTCAATAAAAACATCTGATTTACTTATTTTTGGCAGCCCGTTTTTAAATTCTTGCGTAAAACGTTGTATTTTTGCAAGATTAATAAATTACAATTCCTAAATATGTGCTCAATAAACAAAAGCTTTATCATAAGAATTTTATACGTCATTGGTAGCTTAATGTTTTTTTATGCTTGCGCAAACATTGCTGCTCCAACAGGAGGTTTGTATGATGTAGATCCACCAAAAGTTGTAAAATCAACTCCCGTCTTTAATGCAACAAATAGCAATAGATCTAAAATTGAAATCCTTTTTGATGAAAATGTGAAGGTAGAGAAACCAATGGATAAAGTAATTATTGCTCCTCCACAACAGAGTTTCCCTGTAATTAAGGCACAAGGACGAAAAGTAATTGTTGAATTAGAAGATGAATTAAAACCAAATACTACTTACACCATCGACTTTACTGATGCCATTGTAGATAACAATGAAGGAAACACATTAGAAAATTTTGCTCTTTCATTCTCAACAGGCGAGGAGTTAGACTCAATGGCAATCTCGGGGATTGTGCTTGCTGCTGAATACTTAGAACCTGCTCAAGGAATTTACGTCGGTATTCATTCTAATTTTAACGACACAGCTTTTACAAACATACCCTTTGAGCGTATTTCCAGAACTAACTCACGTGGTACATTCACCATCAAAGGCGTTGCAGAAGGAAAATATAAGCTATACGCTTTGCGAGATTTAAACAGGAGCTACACATATGATAATCCACAAGAGGAAATTGCTTTTTTAGATTCAATCCTTATCCCTTCGACTGTTGAAGCATTTCGTAACGACACAATTTTTAAGGATAGCCTAACCATAGACACTATATACGAAGTAAAATACACACGCTTTTTGCCCGACAATTTAATTTTAAGATCGTTTGAGTCAGGCTTCAAACGACAATACTTACAAAAGCACGAACGTATGGTTCCTCACAAGCTTGATTTATACTTTGCTGCTCCCACAGATGAAGCACAACTTACACTGCTTTCTCCTAAAGCTACTTCAGATAATTGGTTTGTGAAAGAAAGCAGTGTTACAAACGACACCGTTTCTATCTGGATAACGGACTCTTTGATTTATCAATCAGATACAATAAAATTGAAAGTTGATTATTTGCAAACAGATACGCTCAATAATCATATATTAAATACAGACACGCTCAATTTCACTTTTAGAGAAAGCAAAAAAAGGAAATCGGAAAAAGATAAGAAAAAGGAAGAGGAAGCTCCCATTAAGTTTATGAACATTCGACATAATGTGCAGTCTTCACACGAAATATACAACCCTCTCTCCATTGAGTTTGAACAGCCTATACTGAACTTCGATTCAGCAGAAATAAAAATTCTACATGAAGTAGATTCACTATTTGTGCCTATTGAATACAACCTTCTATCTGACTCCTTAAACGCACGATTTTACAAAATGCAATATAAATGGGAGCCGGGAGAAAAATATAAACTCTTGATTGATTCGGCAGTATTTGTTAGCCCATATGGTCTTCACAACAATAAAATTGAACAAGTGTTTACTGTAAAAAAACTCGAAGAGTATGGAAATCTACTATTCGCTATAGATGGTTTACCTGAAGGTAAAGTGGCTTTTGTAGAGTTGTTAGACACGCAGGATAAACCTTTCAGAAAAAAAAGTGTCAGAAACAACGAAGCTCTTTTTATGGATTTAAAACCAGGTAAATTGTATGCCCGTCTTGTTATTGATGAAAATGAAGATGGAGAATGGACAACTGGAAACTATGAATTAAAGCGTCAGCCTGAAATGGTGTACTATAATCCAAAATTGTATGAAATAAGGGCATTTACGAATCACGAAGAGTCGTGGGATTTAAACGAGCAACCAGCTTTCAAACAAAAACCATTAGAAATTACTAAAAACAAACCTGAAGAAAAAAAGAAACAACGAAATAGAAACGAAGAAGAAAGAGATAGAAGACAATCACAAAATAGAAACTCTCAAGGCACATCAAATCAATCGATGAACCGTGGCGGTATGGGTGGTATGCAACAACCAAACAATAGGAGATAATTTATCCATTACATTTATTCTACTTCTTTGCTCCTTCATGAAACAATAAAAAAAATTTATTTACAACATAATGAGAAATAAAAAATTACATATATCTTTTGCTTTACTATTTTCAATTTTTAGCTACACCGTTTTAAACGGACAAACTAAAATTGTAAACAACGCATTTGAAGCTGGAGAGAAATTAACGTACGACTTGTATTATAAGTACGGCATTGTTAATATGAAAGGTGGGAATGCTACTCTAAATACAGAGTCAACAACCTACAATAGTACTGATGCCTACAAACTAACCCTTCATGCGTCTACCAGTGGGTTGATAGGGAGCTTATACAGCATTGATGACACCTTAACCAGCTATATGGATAAAAACTTGGTGCCTCTTTTGTTTGTAAAAGGTGCTAACGAGATGAAAGACTATAGGCGCGAAAGACAAATTTATAAATACCAAAATGGTAAAACCTCCATTAGAACTATTCGCCATAGAAATGGTGAACTTTCATTTGACGAAAACATCATCACCGATAGGTGTACTTATGATATGATGTCAATATTAGCTTTTGCGCGCACGCTCAACTACTCGAATATGCAACGTGGAGACAATACACAAGTACAATTCATTACTGGCAAGCGCTTAGTGAATATGTACATTAGATACTTGGGCAAAAGCAGCATGAAAGTAAATAACGGAAATACATACAATGCTATTGAACTTTCATTAATGATTTTGGACAAAGCTTTTGTAGATCAAGAAGAGGCAATGAGGGTTTGGATTACGGATGACGAGAACAAGCTTCCACTTCAAATTAACTCAAAGCTAAAAATAGGAGAAATGCGCGTAGTGCTAAAAGATTTTTCAGGTAATAAACATCCACTTAATTAATTCAAAACTAAAGTTATGAATCGACACTTATTACAAGTTTTATTTTTTTCTATTTCATTGATTTTCTCAAACAGTGTGTTTGCTAACAATCAAATTGTTAATGACGACGAAAAACCTGTTGTGCTTTTTGTTGAGTTCTCGTTTGATGCAAATGACATGGGACTTGCCATTGAGCTGCTTACCGAAATGCAAAACCAAACGTATGAAAACGAAGAAGGCTGCATCTCATATGATTTGCTATTGAGTGCAGAGCATCCTAACACTGTTTTCATTTATGAATGTTATGAAAACAAAGCAGCTGTGGATTTGCACAACAAAGCACCATACTTCAAAGAAATCGTAACCAAAAAACTCGTACCTATCATTAAAACTCAAAACATTAAAAAGCTGAGTCCTATAAATGATATGGGCATTGCAATTGAATAGAACCCTACCTCAATGAAGCAAATCTGATTGCTATAAGATGCCAAGATCTATAAAGCATTGTTTATAAATTTCAGCTTTTTTGATTAGTGGCATCGGATAGGCACGTGACGATGAAGGTAGTCGATAGAAACTAAACGTTCTGCCAATATGATTAAATGATTGACAACCTCCAACTGGAGGTTGTTTCATTTTATCTGATATATGCATCCTAAGTGTTTCTGTTGCCTTTTCTCCAGCAGTGATAAATGCATGACACAAGGGAATTTGGGGAAGCAGAGCAGTAACATCTAAAGGTTTTACTATTTCTAAATGCTTGTCGGAGGCATTATTCTATAGGCGTTTTATCTCCTCGCCCATGTCAGCTATACCAATTCCCTTTTCTATTAAAAAAGTACTCAAACGACCTACATCAAATGACTTACCTTCTTTACTGACAAAGTAGTCTTTGTTCTCGAAAAACACCAATCCAAATATGCGCCACATATCATTGTGAAAGTTTGGATAGTAGAATTCCATTCTCCATTTAGACCTTGGAGGCGGAAAGCTACCAATCATCATAACTTTTACATTAGAAGATATAAAAGTGCCAAAGGGATGACGTTCTATATTTTCATTTGAATTGGGTTGTTTAGTTATTTCCATTTAAATTGGGCTGTAAATTTATTGTTTGAGAAAGATGTCACCAGCTTTGTTTAATTCAAATTATAAACAATCACTGCATTACAGTATGATCTCAACGATAAACATCAATCTATTACAAATTTACAAAAATAGTCGACTTTTCAATATTATCAGAGAGCAATAGCTCCTTGCTCTGTTTTGTAAAAGGTAGTTCATAAGGAACAGTTCGAAATAATATCAACTAAAACAAAAAATGAAATAGCGTGTTTATAGAGAGCAGGATAATCTATTAAAGAAATATTTCTTTTATTGGAATTAAGTTCAACAAAAAAAGATAACTTTGCACCTCATACTCTTACAATATACATAAGATAAATTCTTAGACCATTATGCTCAATTCTTCCGTACCCAATTGGAATATACCAGAACCTGCGTTAAGGAGACTACCGTGGTATTTGGCTTATATTAAATTGCTTCAGAAGAAAGGCTTAACGCACGTTTCTTCAACTCAACTTGCAAAAAAAATAAATGTTTCTTCCACTCAAATAGCAAAAGATTTATCTTATGTGAATGTCAGTGGCAAAACACGTGTGGGTTATGAAATAGCTCTTCTTATTGAGGTGATGGAGAGGTTTTTGGGTTTTACATCCCAACACAGGGCCGTTGTCCTGGGGGTGGGCAGTTTGGGAGGTGCACTCCTCAGCGATTCTGGATTAGAGCAGTATGGACTTAAGATTTTTGCTGGATTTGATGTTGATAAAGCTAAAGTTGGAACAAAAATAAATAACATACCTGTGTATGATGTGTCAGAATTTGGGAAACGAAACAAAGACTTAAAAGCAGATATTGGCATACTCACTGTTCCGCCTGATAACGCCCAAGAAGCTGCTGATTTTTTGATACAAAACGGCATCCGCGCCATTTGGAATTTCACTCCTTTTAGAATTAGAGTTCCCGAACATACAGTTTTACAAAATACATCATTGTATGCTCATTTAGCAGTAATGTTTAACCGATTAGCAGCAAGCTCATCAACTGAAGAAAAGGAATAAAAGTTAGCTACTACTAATAATAACACACACTTCACCATAATGAAAATAATAGCTGTAGGGCTCAATTATGAGTCGCATAACCAAGAAATGAAAAGAACTTTTAGTAGTTCAGAACCCGTCATTTTCATGAAACCCGAATCGGCTCAACTAAAAGATGGTAAGCCTTTTTTTATCCCCGATTTTTCTGAAGAGATACATTACGAAACCGAGATTGTTGTGAAAATAAATCGCTTGGGTAAAAATATTGCTGAAGAGTTTGCGCACCGTTATTATGAGGATATAACAGTTGGCATTGACTTTACGGCACGTGACCTCCAGCGAAATCTAAAAGAAAAAGGTCTACCATGGGAAATATCAAAAGGATTTGACAATTCAGCAGCTATCGGAAATTTTATTTCGAAAGATTTGTTTGAAGATATACAAAACATAAATTTTCACTTAAACATCAACGCTGAAACTGTTCAACAAGGCAATACGCACGACATGATCTACTCAATAGACAAAATTATTGCTTATGTAAGTAAGTTTTTCACATTGAAAATTGGAGATTTGATATTTACCGGCACCCCTGCAGGAGTTGGTCCTGTCCTAATTGATGATCATTTAGAAGGTTATATTGAGAATAAAAAACTGTTAGAATTCAACATAAAGTAAATAAATTGACTGATATTGTTGACCAATTCTAACGATGTTTTACTAATCGACCTGTACATTTTCCATTTTAAAAATGCGAACATTTTTTCGATAGATATCGTTATTTAATAACTCAAAAAAAAGAAACACATGAACATTAGAATAGGATTTGGATACGATATGCATCGTCTGCAAGAGGGAAGAGAGTTGTGGATTGGCGGAGTTAAAATTGATTATCCAAAAGGACTATATGGCCATTCTGATGCCGATGTACTTATACATGCGATATGCGATGGGCTACTTGGAGCTGCAAACTTAAGAGACATTGGTCACAACTTTCCCGACAATGACGATGACTACAAAGATATCGATAGTAAAATACTTCTTGCGCGAACAGTTGCTCTTTTACACGGAAAAGGATTTACAATTGGTAATATAGACGCTACTATATGTGCTGAAGAACCCAAACTAAATCCTTACATACCTGAGATACAAAAAAAAATGTCATCAATTTTAGATATTGAGCTTGACAATGTATCAATAAAAGCAACAACATCAGAAAGGATGGGCTTTGTGGGAAGAAAAGAAGGCATTACAGCTTATGCAGTCGTTTTAATACAAAAACAATAAACAAGTAAAACATTTTTAAATCTGTGATATTTCTCATTAACCCTATCCGATTTATAAACAGCCTACGACATGCTTACGGTTTTGGAGTCCACTCTCCGTTTGCATTCGACTTAATATTAAACACCATTCATTGCTCACACAGCTACTACAGCTACGCCCAAAACAGAACTAAAATAAACAAAGCTGGGTTGCTAAAGCAAGCAGATATAAAATATGCCGAATTGCTATTTCGCCTAACAAACAGATTTGCTGCAAAAAATATTCTTGAAATTGGATCGGGTTCTGGAATAAATACGTTATATATGGGTGCAAGCTCAAGCAAAGCGACCTTTGTGTGTGTTGAAAAAGAAGAGGAAAAGATTAAAACTGCAAAAGTGTTACTTTCAAACAAAAAAAGGAATATAACGTTTAGCAAAGGAATAATGGGAGACAAAAAAAAATATGATGCTGTTATTTGGGATTTAGCATTGTATCCATTCTCTATAGACGAATCAATAGTCAACATTCAAGACAGTTTAAAAGAGGGAAGCTTTATTGTCTTGAAACATATCAACAGTAACAGTCACAACAAAATAGTGTGGGAGGAAATAAAGAAAATGAAGCAATTTACAATGAGCTTCAACTTAGGTTCAATAGGGATTGGATTTATAAAATCGTCGTTGCCGAAGATTAATTATGACGTCTATTTCTAAAATAGAATTGAAAAGGGTTTTCAACCTCACTTTTAAATGCAAATAAAAATAACTACCTAAAGAAATAATAGCGAACAATGAAGAAAAGTTCTATTTATACTAAAACTGGAGACAAAGGTAATACTTCGCTCGTGGGCGGAAAACGAGTTTCGAAAACTCACATCAGATTAGATGCATATGGTACTGTTGACGAACTCAACAGCTTTGTGGGTTTACTGGTATGTGAAGTAGAGGATAAAGAGTTGGAAGATTTTTTATTATACATTCAAAACAAACTCTTTGTTGTAGGTTCTTACTTAGCTACCGAAACCGAGGCTCAAACTCCTACATCTGCTCAAACTATTACCGATAAAGATATTGAAGCATTGGAAACAATGATGGACAATATGGACGCTAAACTCCCCAAGCTTTCTCGTTTCATTCTTCCAGGAGGAAGCAAGTCGGCAGCTCGTGCACATGTTTGTCGCACCATTTGTCGTCGTGCAGAAAGAAATGTTTACAGAGTGGCTGATGAATTTCCAATTCATGAGTCAATTTTGATATTTTTGAACAGATTATCTGACTTTTTCTTCTTGACAGCACGTATTGAATGCCAGAAGACAGGAAAAGAGATGTATTGGGAACAAAAATAGGGCAATATTGATTTTTTTTGTTACATTTGCGAAAAAGAAAGAATTAAATTAAATTTTGAAAAGAAAGGATGATATAAATATGTATTGGACACTTGAATTAGCTTCTAAATTAGAAGATGCACCATGGCCTGCAACTAAAGATGAACTCGTGGATTTTGCCCTTCGCTCGGGCGCACCAATGGAGGTAGTTGAAAACTTACAGGAAATAGAAGATGAAGGCGAAGTTTTTGAATCAATCGAAGACATTTGGCCAGACTATCCAAGTAAAGAGGACTTTTTATTTAATGAAGATGAGTATTAGCAAATAGCTTGATTGATTGATTTGTTTATCTCATTAGATAGATTCATCAAAAAGAGGTATAGTTTTAAAGCCTTATGATTAAATATCATAAGGCTTTTTACTGTAAATAGTGGCATGTGTTTTCCTTTTGATTAAGATATAGGTATGCAAAATGGCATGAAAGAATGCTCAGATATGAATTATGTATGTGAAAATAGTCTTTAGATGCTTCAATAGAACAATAATGTATATGAAAAGCAAGGTGAGATTTCAAAAAAACAGAAAATGTATCCATTAATCACCATAAAACAGTTGAGATATTTAATATCAATGTATTTGTTCAGTGCTAATGATATTCTTAAGAGTTAAGCTCAATTTATTTATTTACAGGAACAATTCTTAAGTGTTAGAAATTGAATATTGTTTTATAGATAGCATTCTTAAGTGTTAGAAGTAGTATATTTAAAACAATATGCTATTCTTAAGCCTTAAGATTGGGTCTTTTATATCCATAATCTATTCTTAACCGTTAAGAACGCATTGTGATTGCGTTGAAAGTTTTCTTTTTTTAGATATGCGTTTTTTTCTTGTTTCTAAAGTAAAGTATTCGCCTATCTTGCCTTATCTTACTTATAAAAAGATATAGATTTATTGATTTTATATCCTCCTCAATCACAAAAGAGATAGAATATTTAAATTTTAGACCAGATTCTCTATCAAAAGCTATAGAAATAAATGTTTTGAATCATATTAGTACTAAAGAAAGGGCACATTGTATTATGGCTCCTTAAAGCGTTAGTGTTGTTAAAAACTTTAGTCTTACGCCACTTACGAGGGCTACCGTTTATTTTTTCATTTAGAACAGAATCCTTTTCATTGCCATCATCCATATTTGAAGAAACTGGCATTAAGGGCAACGCCCTATAAGATATCAGCACTGGGCAACGCCCAGTGAATGTGCACATAACAAAGCAAAAGCTCTGAAAGAGCGTAAGATTCACTTTGTTATATAGTAGCCTCCACGTTTTTCTATCGAGGGAGATTTATTACAAACAGCTTTGGCTTGAAAGGAGCATAACTCTATACCTCGTTTACATCCGCCTGACCCGTCAGTATTGCGTGTACAATAAATGTGTACCATTGCTTTATATAACCGCAGAACCATTTGCCCTTCGCTGCAAATAGAGGGAGTGGCTTTGTCCAACTATAATATAAATATTGAAACAACAAATGTAGCTCCGTAGGAGCCTCACTGTATGTAGCAAGCTGTTGATTAAAGGCACTTTAGCTCCGTCAGGTGCTTCCTGTTAATTTACCGCCACAATTCTAAGTATCAGACTAAGAATAAAGGTGAATAACGTTATTATTTCTGCCGATAGTGTTCTTTAAAAATAAGGTAATAAGGTTGGTGAAGCAGTTTGTTGCATTGTTACTAAGGTTTGCAATACTTACTCCCTATTTGCTTTATCTTATTGCATTTTGGCACTTAATTAGTTTATTGATTGTATTATTCTAAAAATGTCTCTACATTTTTTGAACAGAGTCAACTAAGTGTTTGTTTATAAGCAGTAATTTTGAGTGTGGAGGAGGTCTTTTTTTCAGTATACATTAAACTGTATGCTTTTATATTATTCAGGATCAAAATTCTGAGTAAACTATTGCATGCAGGTATTTATCTACAAGAGAGACAATTTTTTAACGCTCGGATATTTATTTTATTATATAAGATAATGTATCTTTGTTAAATTCAAAAAATAAAATTCGAATTTTTAATCGATTTAATAACAAGATTGAGGATGTCGGATAATAAATAATTAAAAAACCAAATAGTATATGTTTGACTTGATGATAATTGGCGGAGGCCCGGCCGGTTACGTAGCTGCAGAACGCGCAGGTAACAAAGGACTGAAAGTTGTTTTGTTTGAAAAGAAATCAATGGGTGGTGTTTGCCTCAACGAAGGATGTATTCCAACCAAAGCGCTGCTATACAGTGCAAAAATGTATGAACATGCCATGGAAGGCGAGAAGTTTGGAGTATATGGCGACAACATACGCTTTGACTATGGCAAAATGGTTTCTCGTAAAAACAAACTTGTTCGCAAGTTGGTTGGTGGAGTCAACATGAAAATGAAAATGAACAAAGTTACTGTCGTGGAAGGCGAAGCTGTGCTACAAAGTCGCAGTAACGAAGGAGTTGAACTAACCTGCAATGGTGAGAAATATACAGGCAAAAATGTTTTAATCTGTACAGGCTCTGAATCCTCTGTTCCTCCCATTCCGGGATTGAAAGAAGCTGGAGATGTGGTAGTAACGAATCGCGAGATTTTGGATTTAAAAGAACGACCTGAATCTTTAGTCGTTATTGGCGGCGGAGTTATTGGAATGGAGTTTGCTTGTTTCTACCAAGGATTAGGCACCAAAGTGACAGTAATTGAAATGCTTCCTGAAATATTAGGTGGATTAGACGGAGAAATATCCGCAATGTTACGTAAACTTTTCGATAAAAAAGGCATCGAATTTCACATGAATGCTAAGGTTACAAAAGTAGACGGCAATAAAGTTACTTTTGAAAAAGATGGCAAGAGTGAAACCGTAGAAGGCGAAAAAGTATTATTGAGCGTCGGTCGTCGTCCTGTAACAAAGGGTATTGGATTGGAGAATTTGAATATAGAGCTGGATCGAGGTGGAATTAAAGTAGATGAGAAAATGCGCACCAATGTTCCTGGTGTTTTTGCTGCGGGGGATGTAACTGGCTTTTCATTGTTGGCTCACACTGCCAGTCGTGAAGGAGAAGTTGTTGTAAACAACCTAACTGGTCGCAACGATATTATGCGCTACAATGCAATACCAGGAGTTGTATACATCAATCCTGAAGTAGCGGGTGTTGGTGAAACCGAAGAGTCTGCAAAAAGTAAAAACATACCTTATAAAGTTGCTAAACTACCGATGACGTATGCTGGTCGTTTTGCGATCGAAAATGAAGGTTTCAATGGTTTGTGCAAAGTATTGATTGGTGAAAAATATGGCGAAGTTATTGGAGTCCATATGTTAGGCACACCAAGCAGCGAAATGATCTACGGTGCTTGCATGGCCATAGAGCAAGAAATGACCCTGGAAGAGATGAAAGAAGTTGTGTTCCCTCATCCAACAGTAAGTGAAATATTTAAGGAGGTTATATTTAGTGAGTTTAAGTAGTCTACTGGCTTCTTCTTTCCCAACATTAGGCAAGAGAAGATTCCGTTAGAGTGTAAATTTAAAACTAAAATAATAACCAAAGTGTTATAAAAGCGTATTCCAGATAGATGGAGTACGCTTTTTTTATGTTGCTAAAATTATAACGCTTTTCTTACTTTATATCTAAAAAAATGAAAATGAAAAATAATTTACTTTTTCTCCTTATTGTTCTCACAATAAACATTACCAATATGAGTGCTCAAGAGACACTGAATGCTGAAGACTCAAATCCCATCAAAATGGGATGGATGAAAGGTTTTCCACCTAATAAAGACAGTGTGCTCTCTGTGGCGGACGGAAGTTTCTTTGAGTTTCCTGCCATGCGCTATAGTGTCAACCATATGCGTCAGTTTATGCCAACTACACGCGTAGAAGCAGCAACCAACAATCAATATGTTTTTTACACCCAAATAGACAATAGTATCGACTCCGTGTTATTCACTCCATGGGGAAGCAAAGAAACAATGACATGGAAAGAATCTCTTTCTAAAAACTACACCGATGGTATAATCATTCTACACCAAGGCAAGATAGTTTATGAGAAATATGATGGAGGGCTTACACCAGATGGGATACATGCAGTGATGTCTGTCAGTAAAACATTTACTGGCACTTTAGGTGCAATGCTCGTTGCAGAAGGCGTGTTAGACCACAAGAAACAAGCACAAGAGTATGTACCCGAACTAAAGGACTCTGCTTTTGGTAATGCCACCATTCGTCAAATATTAGATATGACTACTGCTTTGCAATATAGTGAAGACTATGCCGATCCCAACTCAGAGGTATGGAAGTTTTCCTCAGCAGGAAATCCATTACCAAAACCCGCTGGATATGAAGGTCCCACAAATTACTTTGAATATTTGCAGACTGTAAAAAGCGAAGGAACTCACGGCGAAGCATTTGGATACAAGACCGTGAATACGGATGCAATGGGATGGATTATTTCACGAGTAACAAATAAAAGCATTCCTCAACTACTGTCTGAAAAGATATGGAAACCATTGGGCACACATTTCGATGGATATTATCAAGTAGATGGAGCAGGGATTGCTTTTGCTGGTGGTGGTTTTAGTGCCAACCTTAAAGATGCAGCTATGTTTGGAGAAATGATTAGAAACGAAGGATATTTCAATAACCAACAAATACTCCCAGCATCAGTAGTAGAAGAAATAAAGAAGGGTGGCAACCTTAAAGCATTTGAAAAAGCAGGATATACAAGTTTGAAAAATTGGTCGTATAAAGATATGTGGTGGATTACACACAATGAACATGGAGCTTTTGCAGCACGAGGTGTACATGGACAAACAATCTACATTGACCCAAAGGCTGAAATGGTAATTGTACGCTTTGCATCTCATCCTATTGCAGGCAATGCTGCCAATGACCCTTACTCTCTTACAGCTTATCATGCTGTAGCCAAATATTTTATGAAATGAAAAACTTATTCTATCTTCACTAAAGTAGAAGAGAGTCAAAATCAAAATCATTATTATGAAGCACTTGATTATAGAAATACTCACCAAAGCGCAATTTAGTAAAGGGTTTATTGAATATATTAAAACCAATTTCCCAGAGGATTATACCCCATTGATTGATCAGCCTTATCAATATGAATTTCCTGGTAACCCTTTGGAGGATATGTCTATAAAAGAACGATTGTTGTTATTGGTATATGAGCTAATTCATTTAAAAGCTTTTTTTGACAGGAAGAACATTCCTAACCATTTTTTCTACGACAGCATACATGATCTAAGCTTTCGCATTGAGCGATACAACACAACTTATGGAGAATATGGACTGAGTGCGCGAGATGCACTGTGGTTGCGTTTTATGTATAAAGGAGAGATGTTTGACTTAGGCTCTTTGAGGTTCCAAAAATTTCACTTTTCATATACCGAGATAGAGCGCCAAGAATATGACTACATGCCTCTCTCTGATGAGATGAAAAAACGATTTCCAGAAGGTGAACCAATTATTAATGTGCACATCATGAAAGATGCGGACTTAAGCCCAGCAAAACTTGATGAGTCATTTGAGTTGGCAGACAAGTTCTTCACTACCTACTTTCCCGAACACAAATACACAGCTTTTACTTGTCGCACTTGGATGCTCTATCCTCCTACTCAAGAGATATTGCCGCCCGACAGTAACATTATAGCTTTTGCCAATAGATTTGAAATCATCGCAACCAATAAAAATTCGAAGCAAGCACTTGATCGCATATATGAAACAAGCAATATGGAAGAAATTGAAAAAATGGAGAAAATTTCAAGCTTAGCAGAAGTTGCATTTAAAAACTTGGATAAATTGGGTGTAGCTGCAGGGGTAATTGATAGAGAGAAAACATAGAAGCAATAGGGAGTTACCATTAAAGTACTCAATTCTGTAAACTCTCTCAGTATTAAGGAATAAAATCAGAGAAAAATAAAAGAATCTTGGTTTCGTTTTTGCATCTACAAAAGAAGAAACTTGTACATGGAGTAGGTTTTGTACTGCTACAAAAGCATTTCCTTGTACATGGAGTAGGTTTTGTAGTCTACAGAAGAGAAAACTTGTTAAGGGAACAGCTTTTGTAGTCTACGGAAGAGAAAACTTGTTAAGAAAACAACTTCTGTAGACTACAGAAGCAGGACCTTGTACGTGGAGTGAGTTTTGTAGTCTACGGAAGCAGAAACTTGTACATGGAGCTACTTCTGTAGGTCTAAGAAACCAAATTAAATTACGCGAAGTAGGTTTTGGACCTCTTAAAGATTTTTTTTCATCTAATAGATTCGACTTCAGTCCTATTCAAACATTTTGTATAATGAAGATGCAACTTACATCTATTTTACCGATACATTATCAAATAATTAATCAAGCTCAATAATCTGAATGTTCCTAAAATGAATTTCAGCACCCTCAGCCTCCAGACAAAGATATCCCTTCTTTTGTGAAGAGTTGGTAACACCATTTACAAACTTACCATTCACCGATAACTTTATGTTTCCATCAACACAGACAATTTCGTAAGTGTTCCATTGTTTCTTCCCCAACACCCGATTTTCTCTTGATTTACTGCGTTCTCCTCGCGGATTTTCGGGCGTTATTTTCACACCTCCAACTCCAAATAGTTCACCATGCACATAAGCAATAGGAGGCTCTACACCATCGCGCGTATTCAATTTCACCCATTCCAAATCAAGCATCTGCACCTCCACACCATTGGGAAGATCATTGCCTTGTGGTTTGGCATCGCTCCATACAAACACACCAGAGTTTCCACCTGCTTCTTGATGACTCCATTCAACGTGCATAATAAAGTTCTCGTATTCTTTTTCACTACGAATTACACCTATTGGTAAGCCTGTACACTTCAGAATATCGCCTTCAACTTTCCAAGTATCTTCTTTTGTGTTGACTTGACACCATTTGATCGTTTCAGCATCGTCCAAACTTTCAGACAATACACTTTTGATATGCAGATTCTTGCCAAACTCAGCAACCAATTCTTGTGAGTTTCCTTCATTTGTTTTCAACAGAAACGCCAAAAGAATAAAGCAAATTATAAATGTTTGTTTTTTCATTATGTCAATTATTGATTATTTAAAAGACCAGCTATAAATAAGAAATTATCTCGTCCATTTGCGTTGAAATCTTTTTCAAATGATCCCTATCACCCCCAGGAACTTCAGCAGTTAGCCAACCACCTGAATAATTAACCTCACTAACTGTTTTCATTACCACTGGCCAATTATTATCACCTTTTAGAAGGTCAATCTTGAAACCTTCCCACAGTCCTTTTGTGTTCATCAGCTCACGACTATATTCTTTAGCATGAAGCTTCATAATACGGGTGTTGAGCGTCTTAATCCAATGTTCTGGCCACCCATAACGCAATATGTTACCGATATCAAAATACCAGCCCACAAGTGGATGATTTATTTCATCTATAAAACGTTTTGCTTCTATGGGGCTTAAAATAAAATTATTCCAAACATTTTCCAATGCAATTTGCATACCCGTTTTTTCAGCATAAGGTATTAATTCTCTAATTGCATTTTGAGAGTTAATATAAGCCTGCTCATAAGAGACCTTCTCGTTTACTACTCCTGGAACAACCAACACAGTATCGCCTCCCAGTTCTTTCACTTCTTGCAATGATTTGGCAACCGACTCAATACATTGCTTTCTTATTTGAGGATCAGGATCGGAAAGAGGTTTTGTCCAATGATCTTTGTTCACAACACTGGGCAATTCAATTCTTGCCTGTGTTTTAGCAGTCAACACATCAGATATTTTAAAGTCTAATGGACAGTTTAACTCTACACCATGAAAACCCAAGTCTTTAATAAGTTTAAACTTGTCAGTAAGAGATAGGTCCTCTTTTATCATATCAATTCCGAGACTTTTTTTCATCATCGTTTTCTCTTGAGGTTTGTTCTTTAGTATAGATGCGGATGCGAATGATGGACTCAGAGCAGCAGCTCCAGCCATAAGGGTCACAGATTTTATAAATTCCTTCCTATTCATATTTTTATCATTTAAATTCAGTAATTCCAGGAATAGCAACAGGAATATCATATTTTGTATCCTCTGTCAAATTTCTTGGAAATAATTCTTCATTTGATGCTAAGGCATCTTCAATTAAAATTGTTTGCCCCGTATAACCAGCAGCCCGGCCTGCTAATGCAACTAAATTAGAACGAGTCATCCATTCACCATCATTAATGGGTTTACCCGATCTAATTGAAGCAAAAAGCTCATCATGTTCGGTTTGATACATGCCCCTACTAACGGATTCACTCTCATATGATTTATCATCAGTAAACTTTGTTGAATCTTCGTATCTCCATGGTCTGCGCCCTCTAATTTCGTGAAGACCAGTACGGTTGTCTATAATCATATCTCCGTCCGATCCAACCAAATCTAATCCATAGGATGGACTTGTGTTATTTTGTTGACGACATGAGAAAAACGCTTTTGTACCATTTGCATAAGTGTAAGTTAACGCAAAGTGATCATAAACATTTCCATATTTTGGATCTGTTCGTTTTTGTCTACCTCCACTGCCAACAACACTTACAGGAGCGATATCACCCATAGCCCATTGAAGCATATCTATACTGTGAATGGCTTGTTCTACAATATGATCTCCCGAGATCCAGTTATAATACAACCAGTTACGCATTTTGTGCTGCATATCTGTCTCGCCTTTTACTCTCTCGTTATACCATAACTCACCACCATTATTAAAAGCATTGGCAACTAATATATTACCAATTTCTCCATTAAGAACCTTTGGAAAAATCTGTCTTTTTGGGTGATGGTATCTCCAACAAAAACCTGAAACTAATGATAGGTTCTTTCTTTTTGCCTCTTCTGCAGCAGCCATAACCCTACGCAAACCTGGAGAATCAACAGCATAAGGCTTTTCAGCAAAAATATGCTTATTAGCTTTCACCGCTGCTTCAATATGATCAGGCCGGAAAGCTGTTGGTGCAACTAAAAGAACAACATCTACGTCCGTATCTATCAATCTTTGATAGGCATCCAGACCTACAAATTGATTTTCTTTTGGCACCTGAACTTTATCTTTAAATTTTTCTTTTAAAGCGTTGTGTGATGTTTGCAGCCTATCACCAAAAGCATCAGCCATTGCCGTTATGATTACGTTAGGATCTGCATTAATAGCTTCTCCTGCAGCAGCCGTACCGCGACCGCCACATCCTATTAATCCTACTTTCAATGTATTACTGTTAGACGCCCATGTGGCATTTGATCCTAATACAGAAGTTTTTGGAAGAGTTGATCCAATGGCAACTATTCCAGCTGTTTTAATAAATTGTCTTCTTGAAAAACTCATAGTGTTTTATTTTTTAGATTAAATGATTTCATATTGCACTTACAAGATGATATTAAGAAGGTTTGAAGTAATATTTTTTAATGCTTATTTATCAATTAACACTTATATTGTCTCCCAAGATACAAAAAACATACAATATATTATCCTTTGAGGCTATTTAAAGTTAAGAATAAAATAAATGGGGAAGTTGCGGAAATTCAGTTTATCAATTTTGTTATGGATGCATTTCACCCAAAAATGAAAGTGACACACATCTTCAAACAAAATCAGCTCTATCTTTGTGCTATCATGCACAAAGATAGAGCTGATTGAAACATCATAAAGGTTGCTTTGAAAGAATCAGAAAGTGTTGGAGATAAACCTACCTCTTACCTCCTCTGCCTCCGCCTCCTTTTGGTGCTCCTCCGCTTCTACCTCTCGAGTTAGAGCCACTTGCAGAACCTGGACGGCTACTTCCACTTGGGCGACCTCCTGACCCAGCACCTTTGGTTGACCTTGGTCTGCCTGAAGCTGGCTTTCTTCCTGTTGTAGATTTTCTTTTAGATGCAGACTTTCTGTTGTCTGCGCTCTTAGGATTTGCATGTGTTTTAACTTTTTTATTACGATCACTTTTTTCGGGAATGTCAGTTGGAGCTGTTTTAGCTTGTAAGCTTCTGGCAATGTGCATCGATCTTTCTTTATCTTTCAAACCAGGCGTTTTAGTCATTTTGCGAGGTTCGTCAATCATTTCAGAATCTTTAATCATCTCTTGCAAATCGGCCAACTCTTTGGGTTTCATCTCACGGTATTCGCCCAATGGAATTCCTTTCAATGACAAATTCATGATACGTACACGCTCCAGCTTCAACACTTCGTAGCCAAAATGCTCGCACATACGTCTAATCTGTCTATTCATACCTTGCGTTAAGGTAATTCTAAAAACAAACTTCGACTCAGCATGTATTTTACACTTTCGGGTGTTTACACCCAATATGGGCACACCTGAGCTCATGGAGCTAATAAATTGTTCGGTCACCGGTCTGTCAACAGTCACCACATATTCCTTCTCGTGCTGATTGCCTGCACGTAATATTTTGTTTACTATATCGCCATTGCTGGTAAGGATTATCAAACCTTGAGAATCCTTATCAAGCCTTCCTACAGGAAAGATACGTTCGCCATAACGAATGTAGTCTACAATGTTATTTTTATCTCCAGAGTCGGTTGTGCTGGTCACACCCACAGGTTTATTAAAAAGCAAGTAGATAGCCTCTTCTTTTGATCGAGGTTCAACCTCAATTCCGTTTACCCTAACAATATCTTTTGGACCTACACGGTCGCCCAATTGTGCAACTTTGCCATTGACAAGCACATTTTTCATTTCAATATACCCATCAGCCTCTCTTCGCGAGCAAAAACCACTTTCACTTATATATTTATTTAAACGTATCGTTTTCATCTCAGTCATTATCTAATTTTTTGTTTAGTTTGTTTTGTTGTTTTGTTGTTTTTGTCTCTTATTATTTTGCGTGCACAAAGGAACGATTATTTTTTAGAAGAGAGATTAAATACTATATTCTCTGCATTTACCAAGTCTTTGTGTGATATACGGTATTCTTTACATTCCTTTCCATTAATGATGATGTTGTTGATAAACAGCGCATTTGAGTCAGACTTTTTTGTTTCTATCACCAATTCCTTTTTTCCATAAACTGTTGGGTCAAGCTTCAGCGTAATTTTATCAAACACAGGCGATGCAAAAGTGTAGGATGGATCTGTTGCATTATCAGGATAGAAACCCATCATAGAGAACACTACCCAAGCAGACATTGTTCCTGTATCGTCATTGCCAGGCAATCCATCGGCACTGTTTTTGAAATGCTCTTTTATTAACTCTCTAACCAATTTCTGAGTGCGCCACTCTTCACCCTTTACGTAACTAAACAGATAGGGATAAGAAATGTTGGGTTCGTTAGTTGGGTCGTAATGGTCTTCCTCGAACACCTTTTGTAGATGATTTACAAATGCTTTTTCTCCACCCATCAACTTGATTAGCCCTGGCACATCATGTGGCACCATAAACGAATAGTTCCAGGCACTACCCTCGTGAAAACCAGGTACGGCTTCAAAGTTTTCTCCTTGCTTAGGATTGAAGGGAGAAAGGAAAGAACCATCGGGCAAGAGTGGGCGAAATGTTTTATATTCTTTCGAATAATATTTTTTGTAGTTAAACGATTGATTCAGAAAACGTTTTGAATCGGCAGTCTTTCCCAATGCCATGGCAAATTTGGAGAGTGCATTGTCAGCAATGTAATACTCCAAAGCATGTGACACAGAATTATCAAATTCGGAGCGCAAAGGCACATAACCCAATGAGAGATAATCTTTGTTGTCTTGTCGCAAAAAATTATCTTCTATTTGTGTAGCCGATTTATACATGGCTTCATAAGCAGTCTGGTAATCAAAATTGCGCAATCCCTTCATGTAGGTATCCACAATAACAGGGATGGCAGGGTCGCCCTCCATCGTAAGTGTTTCTCTTCCATAGAGTTCCCATTTGGGCAACCAGCCACTCTCTTTGTACATATCAACCATGGAGTTCACCATATCAATCTGCTTTTCGGGATAGAGCAGTGTTTGCAATTGGTGGAAGTTGCGGTAGGTGTCCCATAACGAAAATACGGTGTAGCGTGTTCCCTTTGTTTTCATCGTAATGCCTGTCTCCATGGCAGGGTATTCGCCATTCACATCATTCAGGATGTTTGGATGAATGAGTGTATGGTACAACCCTGAATAGAAAACAACTTGTTGGTCGTGTGTACCTCCTTCAATTCTTACACGTGAGAGCTCATCGTTCCAGTCTTTTGATGCAGCAGCTTTTACTTCATCGAAGTTAAATCCAGTTTGTTCTTTATCTAAATTCATCCGTGCGTTATCTGTACTCACAAATGATACACCAATTTGCACCTCTATTGTCTCTCCTTCCTCTACATTGTAAGTGAAGTAAGCGCCAATGTCATCACCCGCTATGTCTCGGTTATACTTCGTGTAAAGTTTGTATTTTCCGCTATGAATATCCCAATCTGCTTCCACCCCTTTCATTTCGCGTTGCATCTTCCAATAGCCAGTTGTGGCAGGTTGTTTGTTCACACGCATTACAAAATAAATGGGGAACACCGCCTGTGGATTGTAGCAGAATGTGCCCAACAGCTTCATTCCTTCAATTTCAGTCTCGTTCACCCTTCGCATCCAAGCACCCGACTCATTGGTAAGGCCTTCGCCTAAATTCATCAAAATGTTGGCTTCGCCCTTGGGGAAAGTAAATCGAGCAATGCTACTTCTATCCGTTACGGTTACTTCTGTTTTAATGTTATACTTTGTAAGGATGTTGGAATAATATCCAGGAACAGCTTGTTCATCTGAATAGAAACTACCATATTCTTTATAGTCAACATTCAATTCACCAGTTGTAGGCATCAATAAAAGCGAACCCAAATCGGGACAGCCTACCCCACTTAAATTGACATGAGAATAGCCAGTGAAAAAAGAGTTGACATTGGAATAAGGTGTTGACCACCATTGTTTATCTTTGTCAAACTTATTTTTATTGGAACCCATCACATTAAATGGTGCAACAGACATCATCCCATTGGGACGTACAGACCCAGGATTAGTTGTTCCATAGTTGTCCGAGCCAATGAAAGTATTAACAAGCTCCACAGGTTGTTGTGCTGTCAAACTGCTTGAATAAACAAACAGTATAATCCACATATATTTTAAAACAGTACGCAGTTTCATCTCTAAAAATTTTTGTCGAAAACCTTTAAATAATTCTATTTTATTAATTCAATAGTCTCACTAATAATAACCAAAGTCATCTCCTACTAAAGTACGGTAGCTTCTAATTAAAATAAACTAAAGAGGTACAAAGGTGGGATTGGAAATACAAGGTTTTACAGTCATTCTAATTATTGTTCCTTGCAAAAATAGATATAATATGAGTATTCTACATCCTTTAAAACAAAATATAACTTTTCGTGTTGTATAAAAGAAAGTGCAAAAAGCTACTTACACAAAAAGCACTAATCCCAAAGATATGACATCAGAATTAAAACGATACATTCGTCTCATTCCAAAAGCTGAACTGCATCTTCACATAGAGGGTTCGTTAGAACCCGAACTCATGTTTGAGATGGCAAAAAAGAATGGAGTGAAAATCAACTATAATAGCATTGAAGAACTACGTGCAGCATACAACTTCAACAATCTGCAAGAGTTTTTAGACCTCTATTATGCAGGGGCTGATGTGCTTCTTACAGAAGATGACTTCTACAACCTCACAATGGCTTATTTGAAAAAAGCAAATGAAGACAATGTGGTGCATACCGAAATATTTTTCGACCCACAAACACATACCTCACGTGGCGTGAAGTTCGAAAATGTGGTGAACGGAATTGCGAATGCTTTAGAGGATGGTAAAAAGCAGATGGGTATAAGCTCACAGCTTATCATGTGTTTTTTGCGTCATTTAGATGAAAAATCTGCGATGAAAACATTGGATTTTGCGTTAGACCACAAAGATAAAATTATTGGTGTAGGCCTTGATTCATCCGAATTGGGCAATCCCCCCAACAAATTCATCAACGTGTTTGAGCGTGCACAAAAAGAAGGGTTCTTGACCGTTGCTCATGCTGGCGAAGAAGGTCCTGCTTCGTATGTGTGGGAAGCAATAGATTTACTGAACGTTATGCGAATTGATCACGGAGTTCGATCGATAAAGGATAAAAGACTGGTAGCCGAATTAGTGAAAAGACAAATACCGCTCACAGTGTGTCCACTTTCCAACTTGAAACTAAAAGTAGTAACTGACCTCAAAGACCATCCTTTAAAAAAAATGTTGGATAAAAACCTCTTGGTTACTATCAACTCTGACGATCCCTCCTACTTTGGCGGGTATGTCAATCAAAACTATCTGGAAGTTGCACGAGCATTGAACCTTACAATAGATGATATATTGATATTGGCAAACAATTCGTTTATATCTTCCTTTCTTTCAAACAAAGAAAAACAAAAATTCCTTGAACATGTTGAGATGAAAGATAAAGAATTACGTCAAAATGATTTTATTGAATAATTTATTGTTTAAGTCAAATACAAACCTCTTTTGTATAATTAATAATCTGTCTTAAGTAAAAAAGATTATTATCAACTTAGCATTCTAAATAGAAGAATCCATATATAGGAAACTACTAAATAATTATAAATTACAGAAACTTGAACAATAACATCACGGTCATTGTTTTAAATAAGAAACTAAACAAAATTATGATAATTAGTGATTGAGCTCACAAAAAAAAATCTAAATAATCATACTAAAAAAATTCACATCATTTTTAATTTTAATAAATAAGGTTATGGAAAGAAATATTAAGTCATTAGAAAAAGAAACCTATATCTCACCAGATATTGAGGTTGTGCATATTGAGACAGAGCAGAGCATTTTGCAAGCAGGTAGTAATGAATTACCTGGAATGCCTGGAGAAGATTGGTTATCACTTTACAAACACAATTAATTATTAAAATACTTAATCAAACAAAAGAGAAATATGAGAAATAAATTATTATCTGTTGTAGCTGTGGCTACATTAGTTTTCTTCAGTGCTTGCAGCAATGAGGAGATATTGCCTGAACCAGTTCAAACATTTACATTCACGGCCTCAATGCCCGATGAGAATCCTACCACAAGAGTAACTCTCACAGAAGAAGGAAAGGATATTGTTCTTAGGTGGCAAGAGGATGACGTACTGCAAATTTTTGGTACTCAAAATGGAGATTTTTTAGGATCGGGAACGGCAAGTATAGTTCCTGGATCAATCACTTCAGATGGAAAAAGAGCATTATTTACAACAAGTGCAAATTTACCTAACACTCCATTCAATTTTTACGGTGTTTACGGTGGGAGAGGATTAACAGGTACTAATGCATTACTACCTCTTGCCCCATCTACTTCTGGTTCACTTCAAGAAGTTCAAAACAGCAATGATGTAATGCTTTACTTTGCTGCAGAGAACGTTACATCAACTGATGTAACAAATGGAGTAGTTTTCAATCATCTTGGATCTCTTTTAAATATTACTGTAAGAAATAATTGTCCTACAGGTACTTTAGACCTCCTACAAGCTCGACTTGAGAGTGTAGATAGTGAAAATGAAAATTGGGCGTTTAATTTTGCTGAAGCTGGAACTGTATTTGATTTAACATCTAAATTATTTCTAAATGTCGGGACTGGAATCAATTCTATAGATTTTACTACAAACATTGCAACTATTGCTCCAGGTGAAGAGGTTACTTATTGGAGTTGGTATCCTATATTACCTGATGGTACATGGCCAGAACTAAGATTTAGAATGATTGACGCAAATTCAACAGGCGATTTAGTAACAGTAAACACTAAAGCTGCGAGAACAGCACCAGTTATTGCTGGAAAGAATTATCGTTTTTATGCATCATTCGATGGTACTAATTTAAATTTCACTAACGATCAGTTTGTAGTACCTGCGCCTTAATCGATAGTATAATATCAGTATTTACTGATATAAAAAATATGTAGGAGATTGAAAACTCTTCATATATAAATTATAAATCCAATCATTGACATTCAATGGTTGGATTTTTTTTATTCTTTTTTCTTAGTTTATTCCATTTTATTCAATTTCATTTTAGCGACCTGTTATTTATTTAATTAAGTTCCAAGATTTAAAATGCTTTATTATACAAATAATAATAATATATTTATGTTTGAATAATAGACCAGATTTATATCCTATATCGAACCTCATGAACAATTTTTTATTTATATCTGTTTATAATTTAAACAAAAAACAGAAGAATAAATTGCATTTATTAAAACTAATCGAATTAATAATTACGAACTGTAAGTATAGCCCAATAAATCAATTTATCAACTTCTACTTCTAACTCTCCAAGAAAACCCTTTATCTAAATACTTTATTTTGATCTTTTCCCTTTTGATATAAAAGTAAAAAAAGATTTTTTCATCAGTTGCGTGACTTTAGAATAGACTTAATTGTAGAAATAAATAATAGTGTTTTAAACATTTAATAAACAATGAATATGAGAAATAAAATAGTATACTTTACAATAATTGCAACCATAATATTTCTTGGTGCATGTAGCAATGAATTACTGCCTGAAAATGAAATTGAAACAGGATATACAATATCATTGATAGCTTCAATGCCTGAAGAGGAACCCACAACAAGAGTGGATCTAAATAAAAATGAAAGGAACATAGAACTAACATGGAAAGTGAATGATGAAATACAGATTGTTTTTGTGCAAGAAGGAGTTCCTGTTTCTACACAATCGGTGTATGTAACAAATATATTTAACGCAGGAAAAAGAGCGAGCTTCTCGATAAATTTACCTAAAGAAATTACAACGGGGACTTATGATTTTTATGGAGTCTATGGTGGAAATGGTCTTCTTCCTGAAAATCCAACTATTGCATTATTGCCAAGAAATCCCTATAACGCCAGTTCTTTGAATATAGGACCCTCTTCAATAGAAAGTAGAAAAGATGTGGTGCTTTATTTTTCTTATAAGAATGTTCCAGTAAATACGCCACCAACTTCTGTGAGTTTTAAGCATCTTGGTTCTTTATTTAGTGTTGTCGTTGATGATCCCAACTCAACAATGGCTGAATATTTAATTTCACAAAATGTAAGCCAAATACGTCTGACAGGGGTAAATAATGAGGATAAAAAGTGGGCGTTTAATTCAATTGCTTGCGGTCAGAGGTTTAATTTAGCAACTGAAAAGTTTGTAGATTATGGAAATTCAAACAACTATATTTATTTCAACCTGTTTCCAATAAACTTTTCAGAAGAGTTAATCACTGTTTGGGGATGGTATCCCATGCCAGGAAAAGTTTGGCCCGAATTGAAATTAGAATTTACTAACGCAAATGGTTCTAATTCTATTTCAACTATTAACAGCCAACCAGCAAAAACGATAGCTCCTGTTGCGGGCAAGAGTTATTATTTCTATGTCACACACGATAATGCACCAGCTCCAGAAAGAAAATTCTATTTTAGTGATGCAGCATTTAATCGTCTTCCATAGGAAAGACCAGCTTATTCTCCTTAGAATATTTTATAGATAATGAACTTGAGGTGCAAAGATTAAATATCGATGATTGTGATGAATCTTTTACATCCATCAATATAGAAGAAGAACGGAAAGAAGAAAATTTTCTTTTCGTTCTTATTTTATTATTACACAAACGATTTTTCAAGATTTGTTTTTTCACTAACACAAATTAGTTGCTGAATTCAAAAAAAAAAAGACAAAGATCGAATTAACAAATAACACTTTATTTTTAAACCGTTGTTATATTTATCGAAGTGTGAACGATCAATTGATTAATCTTATAATCTTAATAGTCTTATGATATATGATTAAAATAACTATTTTTGTACAATGAATCAACAATTATTCTACAAAATAGCGGACCATAGCTTAATGATTGATACACCCCATGCAGATATCACAAGAGAGCTAATACCTTCATTTACTCCTTTTAGGGTAGATAATGATGGAAAATCTGATTTGCTTTTCCGATTTTCGGGAAATACAAAGATAGCTGTTCCTGACAGAAAACCCGATGATGAGATGAAGGTTGATGGAATGTCTTTCCGTGTTTTTCATAATTTAGAGGGTATAACTGTTTGTGGAATAAATAAATATATTGAACACCGCTTTAATATTTCTGCAGATAGAAAAACAGTTACAAGCGATCTTACACTTAAGGAACGATATGAAAGTCATTTTTTAGCATTTTTTCTTCGTGCAGCTTATGGAATGGCTGCTGTGAATCATCAAACTATTAAGATCCATGCATCAGTAATGGAAAAAGAAGGCAAAGCACTTGTTTTTATGGGAAAAAGTGGGACGGGTAAAAGTACTCATAGCCAAAACTGGCAAAAGTTTGTGCCCAATACTCAATTGTTGAATGATGATGAACCCATCATAAGGATGTTAAAAGATAGATCGGTAAGGGTTTATGGTTCACCTTGGAGTGGCAGTACACCTTGCTATCTTAATGCCTCCGCCAAAGTTGCTGCTTTTGTACGCCTCTACCAAAGTTCTAAAAACAAGTTGACTTCACTGAGAGGAATAGATGCATTTACATCTTTGTATCAGTCAGTAGCTATTTTACGTTCCGATAAAGAAAATCGGGATATTGTAATGACAACTGTCAACGACATTCTGGAAGAAGTTCCCATCTATAGATTGGATAACCGTCCCGATCGTGAAGCGGTAAGTCTTACAGAAACGCTGATGGATTAAAAGGAAAGTATATTGGGCAGAAAAGTAATTAATAACAGTTTATTTTTTTCAGAAGTTGCCAATCGGATTGCCGAAGGTGAGCGTGTACGTATTCGTGCTAAAGGTAACAGTATGATGCCATTTATTAGAGACGGTAAAGATGATATTATTCTTGAAAAACCTAATAAACAATCCTTTCAAAAAGGACGATTGCTATTTGTAAGATTGAAAGATGAGAACTACCTATTGCATCGCGTAAAAAAAATAGGAGACTCGAATATTTTATTGCGTGGAGATGGAAATATTTCTATCTTGGAAACTTGCTCACACAATGATGTTATTGCCGAAGCAATTGCTGTGATAAGAAACGGTAGGTCAATAAAAAGAGGAAGCTTCCGATGGAATTTATTTCGTTATTTATGGCCTCGAAATCCGTTTATGCGCAGGGTTTGGCTGGGGATTTTAAGGAGAGTAAATAAATTGTAGTAAGAGCTTTGGTATGTGAGGTAAGAGGAGTGGTGTTAAAAAGAGTTTGTAAATAGATTAGAAAACTAATAGAAGTAAAAGCAAAAATAAAGGCTAATATCTAACAGCCAATTGCTAATTAAAATAGAACCAAATGAAACTAAAAGATAACTTAACTGTTCGAAAAATCGGAGATGAATACATGATTGTATCCGATAGCGGTTTGGGATTAGATTATACCCGTGTAATTAGCCTAAACAAAACGGCTGCTTACTTAGTACAAGAAGTACATCAAAAAGAATTCACCAAAGAAGATTGGATTGACTTACTGATAAACAAATATAACGTAGATAGAGACATAGCCGAAACTGATGTGCAAAAATTGATTGAAAAATTAGCGAAAGAGGGATTATTTGATGAGTAGCCTTTCAAATGTAGAGAAACTGTTTCTGAATCTTTTGAGCGCTGCTATATGGGATATACCAGCAGACGTAGCTCTGTTTGAAAAGCTTGATAATGATTCATGGAATGGGATTGTTGATATGGCAAGACGGCAAAGCGTTAATGCCCTTATTGCTGATAAGGCTTTATCTCTTCCCGAAGAAAGCTTACCTCCAAAGCCGCTAAGACTCCAGTTTATCATTATGATTAACCAAACGGAAGCACTGAATAGAAAAATGATTCAGGTTTTGGGTGACTTATCTAAAGAGTATCAAGCTGCTAATTTTCCATTTTGTCTGCTTAAAGGTTTAAGCAATGCTGTAAATTACCCAAAACCACTACTTAGAAACGTTGGAGATTTGGATCTTTTTCTTTATCGAAAAGGTGATTATCAAAAGTTGAAAAGATATTTAGTTGCGCAAGGAGTGGATATTAAGGATGGTCACCACATGCATTATGCATTTAACAAAGATGGTGTTTATATTGAAAATCACAGACGAATAACTTACTTCGATCATAAAAAGTATGACGAACTCTTTAAGAAGTGGGAAGCAGAGTTAATAGAAAAAGAGAATTTCACTTCTATACAAATAGAAGGATTAACTGTTCAGCAACTACCAGTTGAGATGAATGCCTTCTTTATTTTTCAACACATGTTTCGTCATTTTGTGCACTTAGGTGTCGGCTTTCGTCAGTTTTGCGATTGGTTGCTTTTTCTTTCTAAATATAAAGATGAGATTGATCCTGTTTCATTTACCAGATTAGCAAAATCTTATGCTCTACTCTATCCAATGCAAGTATTTGCGCTAACTGCAGTGAAGTACCTTGGTGCTCCAGAAAACATTTTCCCATTCGAGATGATAACTGATAATAAACATGCAGATTGGGTAATCGCTGATATATTACATAGTGGCAATTTTGGTTTTCATCGTCCTGGAAAACAACGCCCCAAAGAAAAGTTTCGTGGTATGTGGTTCTCATATAAAACAACTATAGGTAGGTCGATGAAGTTTGGAATAATATCTCCTGAGCATAGTAGAATATTGCCTTTTAAGAAATTAATTAATCGTTTGAAAATAGGATTTAAATGAAATCCACTCTCCAATTTCTAAGATACACATCCAAAGGATTTCGTAACCGAATTGCAATGATCGTGCTCATTGGCTTGGGAGAAGTATCCTTTTCATTGGCTTTTGTATGGTACTCTAAGATAATTATTGATACTGCAACAGGAGAGCAATCAGGTAATTTACTTTACTATTCTATACTTTTAGTTGTGCTTGTAGTTTTACAAATTCTATTTCGACTTTTTGATATTCGCTTGCGAAGAATGACCGAAGTACGACTGGGAAATGTTATACGTTACAACGTATTCTCACGGTTGCTTTACACAAATTGGCAAGAATTATCATCAATGCACAGTGGGGATATGATTACACGCATCATAAAAGACACAGACGATGTGATTAATGTGATGGTTACTGCACTCCCTCTTACAATAATTGCAATCACTCAATTTATTGGAGCATTGGTTATTTTGTATATCCTTGATCCCATGTTAGCGCTCATATTGGGTGTGGGTATGCCTCTACTCTCATTAATAGGTAAGATCTATTATACATATATGCGAAAATATACATTGGAAGTAAAAGAGAGTGAAAGCTTGATTACTTCTATGGTGGGAGAAAGTTTGTTGAATCAGATTGTGATTCGCACTTTTGAACGACAGGAGAATGAATTAGATCGATTGAACAGATTACAATCTAAACTACATCAAAGCGTACACAAAAGAACCAATGTCTCTATTTTTGCAAACCTCATGATGGGTTTGACGTTCAATGGTGGCTATATAACAGCTTTCTTATGGAGCACATATGGTTTGGCAAGAAAAACAGTGACATTTGGTATGGTTACTGCTTATCTGCAATTGGTTAATAGAATTCAACGCCCTCTGTTCGATTTAATCAGACTATTACCCTCTATAGTGTCTGCTAAAACAGCCATAGAACGATTGATATATCTAACTGGTTTCAAATTGGAAGAAATTGATGATAAAATACTTCTTAAGGGAAATGTGACGCTTAAAATTGAGAATCTTACATTTGGTTATTCAGAAGAAACAAAACCAGTACTGTCAGATTTTTCCATGGTTGTGAAACCAGGAACAATGGTGGCAGTGATGGGAGAAACAGGAGTAGGAAAAACCACCCTTTTACGATTGCTACTTGCTCTAATAAAACCCGATTCAGGACGTATTGTTATAGAAGATGAAACGCAATCAGTTGAAGTTTGTGAAAACACCCGTTCTAACTTTGTTTATGTCCCACAAGGAGGTTCTCTTTTTAGCGGAAGCATTCGCGATAATCTTCTGTTGGGTAATCCAGAAGCCCATGATGATGTACTAAAACGGGTGTTGCATATTGCTTCAGCACAGTTTGTTTTAGACTTACCAAATGGACTTGATACTGTTTTGGGTGAAGATGGTTCAGGTTTATCTGAAGGACAAGCGCAGCGTGTTGCAATTGCCCGCTCTCTATTGCGTCCAGGAAAAATTCTTTTGTTGGACGAAGCAACTTCTGCATTAGATAGCGTGACAGAACAAACATTTCTGAAAAATTTAAAGAAAGAAATCGGCGATCGCACCGTTTTATTTATCACTCACCATGCCGAGATTGCAGAGTATTGCGATTACAAGTATAACTTAACGCTATAAACCACTTTTATTTCGTTACTTATTTCTTTTAATATCATCACGTCTGAATTTCGTCAAATTAAGCCTCTTTACCACTCCGTTTTCATCAAAGAAATTTATATAAGACAAGAAATCTGTCGGAAAGTGCAAAAAAAATATTTTAAGCCTTTCTGACGGACGGAAAGTGTAAATAAATAATATTGAAACTTTCTGACGAGCTAAAAGTCTAAATAAAATATATTTTAACTTTCACAGACGTCAGAAAGCACAAATAAAATAAATTAGAACTTTCGAGGCGTCAGAAAGTACAAATTAAAAGTTTTTTAACTTTACGACGGACAAAAAGCGCAAATAAAAAATATTAGAACTTTCTGACGGTCATTAAGTGTCAATAAAATATTTTTTAACTTTATGACGATTTCGAAAAACAGATAATATGTGTTTAGAATATATCACATCCTTAAATATGATTTTTCAATTGGAAGTAACTACTCCCTTAATAACCGTAAGCTCAAAAAAGCTTAGAGCAAATCTTACTCTAAGCTTTTCTTATCCTATACTATAGGATATATCTGATAAGATTTACAATTAAATGAATCTTGTTAAAATTAATCAGTCAATTATTTATTGCCCTGCATAGATAATTGAAATAAGGCCTAAGGTGAAAAAGATAAACATGAAAACCAACATCTTATTTGTTCCTTTTGGTGCATCTTTAAATTCTTTCCAGATAAAGACTCCCCACAGAGCTGCAACAAGCGTAGCCCCTTGTCCAAGCCCGTATGAAATAGCAGCACCAGCCTTTCCAGCTGCAATAAGGTTGAGAGAGTTTCCAATACCCCAAATAATACCTCCTAAAATACCTACCGAATGGATAGAGAGCTTCCCTTTGAAGTAGGCTTTATAATTTGTCTTTTCTCCACTAATAGGCTTCTTCATTAAAATGGTGTTGAATAGGAAGTTACTAATGAAAACTCCTATAGCAAAAACAACAAATGCAGTATATGGAGTCATCATACCTTGAGCTGGATTAACGAAGTTGTCTAAGTCCATTGATCTTGCAACAAAACGATAGAAAAAAGACATCAGCACACCTGCCATGATTGAAATAAGTATTCCCTTGCCACTCACCTTCTGGTTTCCTGTGGAAGCCTTTCTATATGCTAATGCGTTAATAATAATTGCTATTGTGATGAGTCCTACTCCTAAAAATAGAAACAATGGATCTCCTTTTTGTGAACCATAGTAATTAATAATAACACCAAGAACGAGCGCTAACCCAATCCCAACGGGAAATGCAACAGACATTCCTGCAATTGCAATTGCTGCCGAGAGCAAAATATTACCTGCATTAAAAATCACCCCTCCTAAAAATGCACTCCCTATATTATCTAAGTGTGCTTGACTTAAATCTGTCAAAAAATCGCGTCCGATTTCACCTATACTACCCATTGTGAATGCGAAAATCAATGACACCAACAAAACTCCAATAACGTAATCCCAATAGAATAATTCATAACGCCAGGTCTTCCCAGCAAGTTTCTGGGTGTTTCCCCATGAACCCCAACATAACATGGTGATAAATGTGAAAATAATGGCCAACGGATAACTGTCTACTATAAACATTGCTTTTAAATTTTAGAGATTTATAATTCTTCTTTTTTCTGAAATTCGTACACCTCTGTCTGAGTGGGTATAGATGGTTGAGCCCCCATTCGTGTGACACAAATAGCTGAAGCTGCAGTTGCAAACTTTAATGCTTTAACATAATCCTGCTTCCTCATATATTCGGCAATGAAAGCCCCGCAAAATGTATCGCCTGCTGCAGTAGTATCAATTGCTTTAACACGATATGCAGGAACAATATAAATTTTTCCTTGATTCTTTAAAATGCTCCCTTTCTCTCCTAATGTTAGTAAAACTGTCTTTACACCTTTATCCAATAATAAGTCAACAACGACTTCTTCTTTTCCTGCCTCAACCTTTACGCCAGTTAACGTCTCGGCCTCATTTTTATTAACTACCAAGATATCTATTGTTTTAAGAAGGTTGTCATTTAGTCGATTTGCTGGCGCAACGTTCAACATTACCATTGTATTATTTTTATGCGCTAAACTGCAAATGGTTTCAATTGTTTGCAATGGTATCTCCATCTGAAGCACTACAACAGAGGCTTTTGCTATGTGTTCCTCTAATTTTATAATATAATCTGAATTTAATTTACCATTAGCACCAGGTATAATTACAATGGAGTTGTCACCTTTACTATCAACCCAGATCATTGCAGTTCCTGATGGAACATCATCAATCAGCAATGATAAAGTGACATCCAAACCATCCCTTTTATAATACTCTATAGCACTTCTACCATTAACATCATTTCCAAGACAAGTAACAAATGACACTTTCCCACCCGATTTATGAGCTGCCATTGCTTGATTGGCTCCTTTCCCTCCCATGGCTTGCTGAAATGCTAATCCTTCAATTGTCTCACCTTTAACAGGGAAGTTTTCCATTGTTGCGATTAAATCGGTATTTGAGCTTCCAATAACTAATATTTCTCCCATAATTATTCTTTAATAATAAATTCGATTATTCACTTTTGTATTTTATAGGTCTTCGCTTTATCAGATCAACAAAATAGGCTTTAATTTCTTCAGCCTGTTGATCTGTAACACTCAGAAAGATATGCTTTCCCTTACTGTCTTCATCAAAGTGTGTATATCCTTCATCATCAACAGTTATTTTACCAGGAGCGGATTCATTAAAACTATCATCATTCTCAACAGCATACATTAAGCTTGTCAAATCCCATGTGGGTCGGTCATATGGCATTGGTAAATAGGCTTTATACGCCTCAACCATTGGATGTTTTACTCCCCAATTAAAATCTTCTGTTATACTTGATCCAGGATACAAAATTGTTATTCCCAATTCAAATGGTGATGCAACAATTTTAGTTGGCCACTCTTCAAAAACTTTCCTTGCAGCATCAATGTATTTTGCAACATTATATTCTGTTAAAGGATTTTCTCCAAAGCTTCCAGCCATTACCGATAACATCTTCACCTTCTTAGCCACCAAATCTTTCCCGTTCAATGGCGAGTGCTTATCCGCTTGTGTATCTAATAACTGAGCAATATTTGTAGAAAAGCCAACAGAAACAATTACAACAGAACTATCGGGCTGCTGAGACAGTAACTCTCTATATAATAGAGGGGCTGCTGGCAAAGATTCATGATTGGTCAATGTTCTTTTAAATAGTGGTTGCCCATCCTCTTCTAATTCACAAACCTTTTGTGCATAATTTACAGCATCACCCTCACTATCGGCTCCATTCTTGACAATCCCAATTGGTATGTCTGCATGTCCATACCAAGTAGCCATTACATCGATGAATTCAGCTGAGAATGGACTATTTTTATTACTCATTACACCTAACAAATCTACTTTATCAGCTTCAACATACTTATAAATCATATCCAAGGCCAATGCATCATCGATATCGTTCCCCATATCGGTTTCAAATATTAATTTAACCTTAGAATCATTTGAACTGTCCACTGTTTTTTTTGATTCCTTTGAAGAACATCCAAATAGTAGGAGGGCTGACATTAAAATCTTAATCATATCGATACTTTTTTAGTTGATAATATATATGAATATTCTATTTACCATTATAACTCCAATTGATTTTCAATATTAGATACACTTAGCTCCAGAGTAAATATCTTATTGTATTTTTTGATATACACCTTTTAATAACAAGATACATTGCTCAAAGATAAAAAAACTAAACGAATGCGCAAACGATTGTTCGAGCTTTTTTTATTTATGTGCTAAAGGGAATAAGAATCAGCTATCAGATTTTTTTTAGAAGGAGAAGGTCAAAATTTAAGGTCTTATAAATGTTTCATTATCTTTGTACAAACGATTGCACCAATTTATGAAGATACAAAAAGTAAGCATCAAAGATATTGCAAAAAAAGCGGGATTTTCGACTACCACAGTGTCAAGAGTTTTGAATGGGAAAGCCGAGGAATATAGAATTAGCTTAAAATCACAGAAAGTGATAAAGCAGGTAGCACAAGAAATGCAATATGTGCCTAATCATTTTGCAGCTAATCTTAGATCTGGAAAAAGTAATTCAATAGCACTTATTGTTCCCTCTTTAAGTAACCCATTCTTTGCAAATATGGTAAGCGAGATTAACACTGAAATACGGAAGCAGGGTTATCTTACAATTATTGGGAACAGTGATGAAGATGTTGAGGTTGAAAAAATGATAGTTGAACAATTGTGGGCACGAAATATAGAAGGTTTAATTATTGCTCCTTGTGGAAACGAGTCCGATCACATAAAATCTTTGTATAACAGTGGACTCCCAATAGTTTGCGTCGACCGCTATTTTCAACAATTAGATATCCCTTATGTTTCAACTGATAACTATTTAGGAGCTCAAATTGCGACTAACTATCTAATTGAAAATGGACATACTCATATCCACTGTATTCAAGGAATACATTCATCAACTCCAAATATACTAAGGGTAAAAGGGTTTACAGAAGCAATGCAAGCAGCAGCATTAAACACTTTTTCAATTGTAGGTGACAACTTTACAGTTCAAAACGGATACCTTGAAACAAAGCTTCTTCTTCAGCAAGACAACACACCCACAGCTATACTTACATTGAGCAACACGATTGCATTAGGATGTATGAAAGCTTTGAAAGAAGAGAACATTTCAACTCCAAAAGACATCTCATTGATTACATTTGACGAACATCCTTATTTAGATTTTTTATCTACACCCCTTTCTTGCATTGCACAACCCGTAGAAGATATTAGCAGAATTGCGGTAAAGTATCTTTTAGCGCAAATCAACAAACAAGATATTCAACCCAAGAAAGTACTACTCAAACCTAATTTGCAAATGAAAGAGTCTGTTTCAAGGATATAAAGAGAAATAACTGTATAAGTAGTCTTCTTAGTAAGAAAATGCCAAATAATACATATAGACTGGCTCAAAAACTTTGACTTTTATCTATCTCTGAGCCTGTCAATTGCTTAATCCAAACTCCCCAACACCTCATCAACCGCCTTTTGCAATCCTTCGGCATTCTTTCCTCCCGCTGTAGCAAAGTTGGGCTGTCCTCCCCCACCGCCTTGAATATGTTTAGCAGCACTGCGAATGATAGTGCCTGCATGCATTCCTTTTTTCACCAAGTCATCGCTTATCATCACTGTAAGATTCGGTTTGTTGTCAACCACAGTGGCAACAACAAAAAATAAATTCTCGGGGAACTCTCCTTTCAATTGGAAGGCTATGTTTTTTACAATATCAGGCGATACTTCCGATAATGTTGCACTAAAGATGTGTATACCATCTTTGAGCTCTTTTGAATTAATGAGTGACTGTTTCAAGTTACGAGCTTTTTCCATCTCGAATTCTTGCACTGTTCTTTTCATCTCTTCATTTTCGGCAAGCAAGCGTTGCAAAGCTCCTTCAATGTCAGGTGTGTTGTTAAGCATCTCTCTTAAGTGAACCAGCACATCTTCTTTTTTGTAGATATACGCGTCACAGGCTTTGCCAGTGATTGCTTCTATGCGACGCACCCCTGCAGCAATAGCTCCTTCGCTCACAATACGGAAAAGACCGATACGACCAGTGGATGATATGTGCGTTCCTCCACACAACTCGATGGACGACCCAAAACGAATGGTACGTACTTCCTCATCGTATTTCTCCCCAAACAGTGCCATGGCTCCCATCTCTTTTGCAACTTGAATAGGAACACTTCGGTCTTCTTTAATAGGTAAGTTTGTACGAATCTTACTGTTAACTAATTCCTCAACTTCACGAATTTGCTCTTTCGTCATCTTTTCGAAATGAGAGAAGTCGAATCTCAACAAATCTGCAGAAACATAAGACCCTTTTTGTTCCACGTGAGTTCCCAACACTTCGCGCAAAGCCTCATGCATCAGATGGGTGGCAGTGTGGTTGGCTTCTATGGCTGTACGTCTTTCTTTATTGATTGTTAAAGTGAAAGTAGCGGTTATATCTGTTGGGAGCTTATTGATTAAGTGAACCGCAAGGTTGTTCTCACGCTTTGTATCAAATATCTCAATCTTTTCGCCCGATTCAGTAGCAACCATCCAACCACTATCTCCCACTTGACCTCCTTGCTCCGAATAGAAAGGAGTTTGAGAAAACACCACCTGATAATATTCTTTGTTCTTTTGTTTCACTTTTCGGTAACGAAGAATTTCGGCGTCTGTATCGGTGAAATCATATCCTACAAAGATGGGATCTCCATTGTGCACCCTCACCCAGTCTCCTGTTTCAATAGCAGCTGCATTGCGTGCACGCTCTTTTTGCTTCTTCATTTCAGCAGTAAAACCTTCGTGGTCAACCTTCATTCCATTCTCGCGCAAAATAAGCTCCGTAAGATCTAACGGGAAACCAAATGTGTCATACAGTTGGAAAGCCGTTGTTCCTTCCAATGTCAAGTTGTTTTCTTTTTTATGCTGCTCCATTTGTTTGTCCAACAAACGAATGCCTGTTTCAAGGGTGCGAAGGAAAGATTCTTCTTCTTCCTTTATTACTTTTTCAATCAGTGTCTTTTGAGCAATCAGTTCAGGATATGAATCACCCATCACTTCTATCAGCACAGGCAGCAGTTTATACATAAATCCTTCGTGCCTATTCAGGAAAGTATACCCATAACGCACTGCACGACGCAAAATACGACGAATGACATATCCTGCTTTCGCATTCGATGGTAATTGTCCGTCAGTGATAGAGAAAGCAATGGTGCGAACATGGTCTGCTATTACACGCATAGCGATATCTCTCTTTTCGTCTTGTCCATAAGTGAAACCACTTATTTCTCCAATCTTCTTGATGATGGGTTGAAACACATCAGTATCGTAGTTAGATTGTTTGCCTTGAACTGCCATACATAATCGTTCGAAGCCCATTCCTGTGTCAATCACTTTTGCAGGAAGACCTTCAAGCGAGCCATCTGCTTTACGGTTATATTGCATAAACACTAAGTTCCAAATTTCAACCACTTGAGGGTGGTCTTGATTTACCAAAGTCAGTGCACTCACTTTTTCTCGTTGTTCATCGGGACGCAAGTCTATATGTATTTCAGAACAAGGACCACAAGGACCTGTATCGCCCATTTCCCAGAAATTATCCTTTTTATTCCCATTAATGACTCTGTCTGTGGGTAAATACTTTTCCCAATGTGTGGCAGCTTCATTGTCTCTTTCCAGATTCTCTGATTTGTCGCCTTCGAACACGGTTGCATACAATCTGTTTTTATCTAATTGAAGCACGTCAGTCAAATACTCCCATGCCCAAGCAATGGCTTCTTTTTTGAAATAATCGCCAAACGACCAATTACCCAACATTTCGAACATTGTGTGATGATAAGTATCATGCCCCACCTCTTCCAAGTCGTTGTGCTTACCACTCACTCGCAGACATTTTTGCGAATCGGCAATGCGTGGAAATTTAATGGGTGCATTGCCTAAAATAACATCTTTAAATTGATTCATACCCGCATTGGTAAACATCAGCGTTGGATCTTCCTTGATTACCATTGGTGCAGAAGGAACAATCTTATGGTCTTTCGAAACAAAAAAGTCCTTGAAAGATTGGCGTATTTCTTTTGAAGTCATCATAGAATAAAATAAATAGTTCGGTATTGAAAAAACATCGGGAAGATATAGGCTTCCCATTTATCACGTTACAAAGATATATATCTAATAAACAGTTTGCAAAGTTACGCTAAAAAGTTTATTTTTGTTGAGTCTATCATTACAATTATCTTCACCAATTTAATATAAATCAGCACTATGGGAAAACGTAAAAGACCTATCAACTTTGAAGGGAAACGCCTTTTTTACTCCATTCAAGAGGTGGCCGATCACTTCGCTGTAAATGTCTCTCTGCTAAGATTTTGGGAGAAGGAGTTTGACAACATTAATCCGAAGAAAACAACAGGAGGTACACGTCAATACACCAAAGAGGATGTTCATGAAATAGAAATTGTTTATCGTTTGGTGCGCGACAAAGGACTTACATTGGAAGGTGCGAGACAAGTGTTGAAGACAAACAAAACGGAAGAAGACAGGCGTGTGGAAGCTTTGGACCGATTGAAAAATGTGAGAAAAGAGCTTTTATCTTTGGAAGAAGAGTTCAACACTTTGCACAATCTTCAAAAGTACACAAAGACAGAAAAAGAAAAATAATGATAAGATATACACTCGTTTCTTTACTTTGCTTGGTGTTTGTATTTATCAGCCAAGCCCAATCGTGCGGTGATCAAAATAACAACTCTCCGATTTCTTATAACCCAACCATTATGATGGGTGCGGAAGCTACTACTGAATATTTTCCTTTATTAAAAGGAAAACGCGTGGCTGTTATGACCAATCAAACTGGTATGGTGGGGAGTGAGCATTTGGTTGATTTATTGAAGCGCAATGACATTAACTTAGTGGGTATCTTTTCTCCAGAACATGGTTTTCGTGGTACTGCTGATGCGGGTGAACATGTTGCAAGTTCTGTAGACACTAAAACGGGCACCCCAATTTGGTCTTTGTACGATGGGAAATCGGGCAAACCATCTAATGCAAATATGCAGCAATTTGATGTGCTATTGTTTGACCTGCAAGATGTCGGTCTGCGTTTCTACACTTACTATGCCAGCATGGCCCGATTGATGGATGCTTGTGCGGAGCATGGCAAAGAGATGATCGTATTGGACAGACCTAATCCGAATGGATTTTATGTGGATGGTCCTATTTTGGACATGAAACACAAGTCGGGTGTAGGTTGGTTGCCCATTCCTGTAGTGCATGGTATGACATTGGGTGAATTAGCCTTGATGATAAATGGAGAGAAATGGTTGCCACAAGCACGCAAGTGTCAACTGACAGTTATTCCTTGCAAAAACTACACACACAGTTCCCGTTACGAACTACCCATTGCCCCCTCGCCCAACTTACCCAACATACATTCCATCTATCTCTATCCATCCACTTGCCTCTTTGAAGGCACAGTGATGAGTTTGGGCCGTGGCACTTCTTTTCCTTTCGAAGTATATGGTCACCCAAAGTACAAAGGAGCAGACTTCTCGTTCACCCCTCGTAGCTTACCGGGTGCAAAAAACCCTCCATTGCTCAATCAAAAATGTTATGGTGTAGATTTACGAAATATATCCAATGAATACATTTGGGAAAATGGATTCGATCTGTCGTATATCATAGATGCATACAACAACCTTAAGATGGGAAATGCTTTCTTTACCTCTTTCTTCGAAAAACTTGTAGGAGTAGATTACATTCGCAAAATGATTGTAGAAGGGAAATCGAATGAAGAGATAAGAAAGATGTGGCAAAATGATGTGGAGAGATTTAAGAAACAGAGGGAACCCTATTTATTGTATAAGGAATAGATGAATGGGTTTTGAGGTGTGTGTTTTGGGAAGTGAGGTGTGGAAAGTGGTAAGTGAGGAAGTGAAATGCGAGATTCAGGTTTTGGGTTTTGGGATATGGTGCCTGGGTTTCAAGATTTCAAGTCTCATTTCCTATTAGTAATTTGTAATTTATAATTATTTCCCCCATTAGCAATTCGTAATTAGTAATTCGTAATTCTTTATTCTTTATTCTGGATGCATTTTTTTGTACTTTTGCAGTTCAATTTTAAACAGATATGGAAATAGCAAGCAAATACAACCCTATAGAAGTAGAAGATAAGTGGTATGCTTATTGGTTAGAAAACGGATACTTTCATTCGGAACCCGATGAACGTGAGGCCTATTCAATAGTTATTCCACCGCCCAATGTCACGGGTATACTCCATATGGGTCATATGCTCAACAATACTATTCAAGACATTTTGGTGCGCCGTGCTCGCATGCAAGGTAAGAATGCTTGCTGGGTGCCTGGTACAGACCATGCCTCAATAGCTACTGAAGCAAAAGTGGTTGCGAAGCTTGCTGCCGAAGGCATTCAAAAATCTGATTTATCACGCGAAGAGTTTTTGGAACATGCTTGGGAATGGACGCATAAACATGGCGGAATCATTTTGGAGCAATTGAAAAAACTGGGCGCATCGTGCGATTGGGACAGAACTTGCTTCACCATGGATGAAAAACGCTCGGAAAGTGTATTGAAGGTTTTCACCGACTTACACAACAAAGGATTGGTGTATAGAGGTGTGCGAATGGTGAATTGGGATCCACAGGCACAAACAGCTCTCTCTGATGAGGAAGTGATACACAAAGAAGTGACAGGTAAACTCTACTATTTGCGCTATCCCATTTTAGGAGAAGATGGCAAATATGCGGTAATTGCAACTACACGTCCTGAAACAATATTTGGTGACACAGCAGTGTGCATCAATCCCAATAATCCTAAAACGGCTCACCTGAAAGGTAAAAAGCTAATTGTCCCTATTGCCAACCGCGAGGTGTCAGTGATAGAGGATGACTATGTAGATGTAGAGTTCGGAACAGGTTGCTTGAAAGTGACTCCTGCACACGATATAAATGACTACATGCTGGGTGATAAATATAACTTGGAAGCAATCGACATTTTCAACGATAACGGAACACTCAATGAGTATGGATTGCACTACCAAGACAAAGACCGTTTTGTAGTGCGCACCCTCATCGAAAAAGAATTAGAAGAGAAAGAGCTAATTGACAAAATAGAACCCTACACCAACAATGTTGGTTTCTCTGAACGTACCGATGCAGTGATTGAACCAAAACTATCGATGCAATGGTTCTTAAAGATGGAAGATTTGGCAAAGCCTGCTTTAGATGCGGTGATGGATGATACTATTGCGTTGTATCCTGCCAAATTCAAAAACACCTATCGTCATTGGATGGAGAATGTGAAAGATTGGTGCGTGTCCCGCCAATTGTGGTGGGGACATCGCATTCCTGCCTACTACTTGCCCGAGGGAGGTTATGTGGTTGCCGAAACTGAAGATGAGGCATTGAAACTGGCTCAGAAAATCAATCCTGCATTAGAGCGCTCCGACTTGCGTCAAGATGAAGATTGTTTAGACACTTGGTTCTCATCGTGGTTGTGGCCCATTTCTGTTTTTGATGGCATCAACAACCCTAACAATAAAGACATTAACTACTACTACCCTACCAATGATTTGGTGACAGCCCCCGAGATTCTCTTCTTTTGGGTGGCACGCATGATTATGGCAGGATATGAATACCGCAACCAACCTTGTTTCAAAAACGTTTACCTAACAGGTATTGTGCGCGACAAATTGGGCAGAAAGATGTCCAAATCATTGGGCAACTCGCCAGACCCCATTGAGCTGATGCAAAAATACGGTGCCGATGGTGTTCGCATGGGAATGTTATTGACCTCTGCGGCGGGTAACGATTTACCATTCGATGAGTCGTTGTGCGAACAAGGACGTAACTTCAACAACAAGATATGGAATGCGTTTCGCTTGGTGAAAGGTTGGGAGGTGGATGACAACATTGAGCAACCCGAAACAGCAAAAATTACCATTGAGTGGTTCGACAATGTAGTTTCGAAAACCATTGAAGAGATGGACGACCTGTTCTCAAAATACCGTTTATCTGAAGCATTGATGCTTGTGTACAAATTGTTTTGGGACGAATTCTCATCGTGGTACTTAGAGTTGGTGAAACCAGCTTATCAACAACCCATTGACAAGGCTACTTATGAGGCTACCCTCACGTTCTTCGATTCTCTATTGCGTCTTTTGCATCCTTTCATGCCTTTCATTACTGAAGAGCTTTGGCAAGCAATTGTTCCACGTGAAAAAGGAGAGAGCATCATGATTAGTGAATTGCCATTAAACAAAGCGTATAATAACAGCTTCTTGTCCGATTTCGAACATACCAAACATATCATAGCTGGCATTCGTACCATTCGCCTACAAAAGAACATTGCCAACAAAGATGCGCTTACATTGGAGATTTTAGGAGCGCACAACGCAGCTTATGACAGCGCCATCCAAAAGATGGGCAACTTAAGCAGCATTGCCTCAGTTACTGAGAAATCAGCTGGCGCAGCCTCTTTTATGGTGGCAACTACTGAGTTTGCTGTTCCACTTACAGAGAACATCGACGTGGAGGCTGAACTGGAAAAAATGCGTGCTGAATTGATCTATCAAAAGGGTTTCTTGAAGTCGGTTGAAAAGAAATTGAGCAACGAGCGTTTTGTGCAAAATGCAAAACCAGAGATTGTAGATAACGAACGAAAGAAACAGGCAGATGCTATTAGTAAAATTGCATCGTTGAAGGAAAGTATTGAGGCGTTGGATGACAAACAATAACCACAGTAATGTAAAATATTATTGTATAGTCCTTGCATGTAAGGTCTAACATACAAATTAAAACCTTCTTTATCGATGAATGATAGAGAAGGTTTTTTTAGGATCAAGCGTAAAACTATGTGTTTGGTTTTGGTTTAACTCACTACTTATTCAATTTTTGTCTTCAATAAGTTTTATCCGACTCACCCTATTATTTTTCATTTCAACAAGTGTCAATTTGTAATTAATAGCATGCTAAATTTTACATTTCATAATTAAATGGACCCAAATTCAGGTGGAAATCAAATTCACCGTGGTGGATTGGACTTTCATCTAATGAAAACACAATTTACCACGGTGAATATGTTTTAAACAGCTAAAATGATCAATTTTTGAAGAAATATGTCGGAAAAACACCATATATTAAAGAATAAGCATCCTAAAATTGCAAAATCTGTAGATGATAAGTAAAAACTACCCCGTGATTTGGAATTTTAAGGCAAAAATGGAACAAATTAGGGCAAAAAAACGACAATAATCCTTTTTTAAACATTTTCACCGCGGTGAATTCAATTTTCATCAGATTTAAACATTTTCACCGCGGTGAAAATGTTTTGAAAAAGAAATAGTCTATTTTTTTTTATTTAAACTATAGATTTCCAATTAACTCTACAAAGTCTAATTTAATCAACTCCCAATATTTACCTTTGAAACAAACAGTAGTTTGTCTGTCATGCTTTTATTCTCCTATGTTTTCTGATAATTTACTCCGTCTCGTATTCTTCGTTTCATACTTTTGAAGTTCATCGATTGACAAATTATAGAATCGCATAATTTCTTCAATTTCCTCTTTATTCCCTCTTTCCAACACTCGTTTTACAACAGATGTTTTATACTTACCCCAATTGCTAGTATCAAAGTCCACATCCCAAAACAGCGACTTGCGAATGCGAGGAGTTCCTTTATAAAGACTATGGAGATCTTTCTCTTTCAGCATTTTTATATCATAGTATGTTTGTAAGAGTGCAAGGAAAGATTCATCGTAACCCAGCACATCTGCTATCCTTAGAGATTGTTCCGTTGTCAGGTTGCGTTTTTCTGCAATAATTGCATTGATTGTTTGATAAGAGATACCCGTCTGATCAGCAAGTTTTCTCTGAGTTATATTCTTTTTCCTCAACTCTCTCTCGATCAATTTACCTGGATGAATACCTTGAATTATATCAATATGATCAATCATAGCAATTTACTTTACTACAAATATAACAATTAATAAACAAATCTGTTTATATTAATAAGCAGATATGCCACATCAATTTACACCTCACCATCTTTAAAAATAGCTTTACGATTAAAACTGAGTTTGTAAATTTACAATTATGTGAAGTAGAAATTCATATATCGCACTTTTTTAAAACTAATAAGATAACTATATTTGTTTATCTTATTTAGCTATAGGTCAAAAACAGAACACCAATGAAACAACTACTATCACATATCTCCAACCTAACCAACAAGGAGTTTCACGATGTCCAATCTCTTTCTGGAGGAAGCATATCCTCTGCTTATCGCTTGAAATGGAACAAAGGCGCATACTTCCTAAAAGTAAACTCCAGTAGTAATGCTTTGGAGATGTTTGTTGCAGAGCAAAAAGGATTGCAAGCAATTGAAGAAACTGCAACCATTGCTGTTCCAAAAGTGCATCACGTAGAGATGTATGATAATAAAGCCTTCTTGCTAATGGATTATGTAGAGAGCAAATCTGCCAACTCAAATGAATTCAAAACTTTGGGCACCCAATTAGCCAAGTTGCACCTCAACCATCATAACACTTTTGGCTTTTCGTCCAACAACTTTATTGGCAGCTTGCCACAATCAAACAGTCAACATAGAAGCTGGGCAGAGTTTTATTGGCAAGAACGAATTGCTCCACAATTGAAATTGGCTGAGCAAAACAACATGCTCAAATCTAACGAGATTCCCTCTGCACAAACAGCAATAAGCGTTTTTGCAGACTTGTTTGAAAACAACATTAAGCCATCTTTACTACATGGTGACCTTTGGGCAGGCAACTACCTCATCGCCACCAATGGCACACCCTTCTTAATTGACCCTGCCGTATATTGGGGACATTCGATGGTTGACATCGCTATGAGTAAACTATTTGGAGGATTTGACATCGAGTTCTATTCCGCTTATCATGATATCATACCAAAGACCCCCAATTATAATGCACAAATAGATCTTTATCAACTCTATTTCTTGTTGGTTCACCTCAATATGTTTGGAAGGAGTTATTATGGGAGTGTTGCCGCTATATTAAAACGTTACTTTTAAACAAACGCTACATCTTTATGAAAATTACCTCCTTTATAGAAAAATATTTCTGGATATTCTTTATGACTGGTCTCATATTGGGGCTATACTTCCCAGTCTTCAATGATTTCCTAATGACCATGCTAAAGCCAATGCTCATGGTGATGCTCTTTATTGTATTCTTAAAGACCGACATTGCAGAGATCATCACTAACATGAAGAATTACAAGCAAATGATTTTCATCACCGCTTCATTTATGATCGTCATCCCCTTGCTGCTTTACTTCATTATCCAAACATTCGATCAAACGCTTGCTATTGGGGTGCTGCTGCTTTTCGCCATGCCACCTGCTGTGGCCTCTCCTGCACTAACAGACATTGCTAAAGGCAACATAGCACTCTCAACCAGCATCGCTATTCTCTCATCAATAGTGGCTCCGCTCACTGTGCCATTTCTCTTTTGGATTATGCCTTTTGACGGACTCTCTGTAAGCCCTTGGTGGTTACTCAAAGACCTTGCATTGATTATTATCGTCCCCGTGATAGCGTCGCAACTTGTGAAGCGCTATGCTGGCAAATTTATTGCAAAGAAAGAATATGTGCTCACCTCTGTCAATATACTCATGCTCACACTAATGGTTTATATTGCCATGGGATCGCAACGCGAAGTCATCCTGAACGATTTCACTGGAATAATTTGGGACACTTTCGTCTTGTACGCCGTATTTATACTGCTTCACTTCATTGGCCATCTCATGGGCTGGAAGGAAGACAGAGAAGGGAAGATTGCCATAACCATTGGTGCTGTTTACAAAAACAATGGAATGGCCATTGTGTTGGCTGCACTCTATTTTCAGCCTGCCATTCTTGTACTCATGGTGCTTTCGGAATTACCGTGGAATACATTGTTGATTCCGTATAAGAAGGTGATTTGGAGGAGGAAAGAATAAAGACTCGTTTACCCTTAATTTTCGTTATTATCAGCGCCTATAAAATTTATCAATTCCCCATTTTTCAGAATTCTAAATAATGTAATTGGTCAAAAAAATTATGTAAAGGATAATTACAAGGGTCGAAATTGCAAACAAGGCTAAATACCACCACGCTAAATGATATCTCAAACTTCCATTGGGGATGAATTAAGCTGCGTTTAAGCTACACAGAAGAAATACTATTCCTAAAAGACTTACTCACTTATTTACTTACCTCCACATCACTTTTCCATCACTCGTTTCCATCTGACTCTTCCCTGGTAGATATATTGAAATCACTCCTTCACTTTCTTCACCATCGTCTACATTATATTGATTTCTATCAGCTGGAATAACTTTGAGATAGGATATACCACCAAAAAGACCAGTAACATGATAGTTTGTTCCGATTAACAAGAATTTTCCATCAGGTGAAAAATAGGGTATTGCTTCTTCGTGACTGCTATTTGTAACTTGCGTCATATCACTGCCATTTGCATTCATCATCCAAATGTGTTTAGACGCTGTAAAAGCAATTTTGCTTCCACTTTTACTTACAGCGGGCGAGCTCCAATCTTGAAAATCTAACTCTTTTATTGTACTGACTTCAGTAAAAGTTGCATTAGTCTTTAATAAAAACTGTTTATGTGGTATTATCAAAGTATTATCCGGCATCCAAACAGGATTCTTTGATAGTTTTACGTTATCGATTGACGACATCGTTTCAATCACATTACCATCTAAATCCACAATCACTATACCGTCCTTAAACGTGGGATTGATAGCTATCATCTTACCATTGGGTGACAATGTTCCTGTGGCAATATCACCATCGGTGGCATAATATTTAAATTGCGTTACAATAGTACCATCTGAAATTTTGGAAAGAGTGAATTGACTCGCATCAACATCTCCTGCTACATCAGTACACTCCAACACCATTTGATTATCCCAACTTACATCCCAATGATTACGTTGGGTACTACTTTTTAAAAACAAACTCTGTGAGGCTGTTGGGAGGTCTATTTTAAATATTCCCTCGTCTGCCCATTTATAATATATTGATCCGGGTAATTTTTTTAGTTTATTAGAGTCATTTTCTGGATTATCCTTATCGTTACTACACGCTACAGCTACTATAGCAAATAAAAAAATAGCAAATAGCATCTTTTTCATATATTGAAGTCTTTATTAATTTTAGGAGAAATATGATCGAAACTGTGGGATGTCAAGCTTTACGAAAAAAAATAGAGAAATGTTTTGTTTATAAGGAGTAACCCATTAAAACAAAACATCCCTCTAAATTAGATAAATCACTTTTAATTGTCCAACTCATCGTGACCTTGTGTCTTGACAATTTTGTTATAGATTCCCAATAGTAAAAAAGGAGCTGCCCATTGACCAACAAATAGAGCGTCATGTTTTTTACCCATTAATTTAAGGGCAAGAGAAAAAGCCATGGAACCAAAAGCTAAGGAAAGGAAAACAGTAGAAGGCAGTTTTGCTGTTTGTTCTTCGATTTTCTTAGCTAATTGCCCTTCAGTAAGTGATTGTTTTTTGAAATTGTCCATATTCTTTGATTTTAAAAATGATTGTAAAAAAGTGATCTTCGGTATAGTATGCTATATCTACTTGGTTCATTTATAACAACAAAAAGAGATTTTATGTTTTCATCTTCATCAAAAAATACAACAATCGGATATTCCTTTGGGGTTGAATATTCGAAGAATAACATGGTACAATAGTAGAATAAAAATCGTGCTATTTGGTACTATAAATTGACAGAGGTATTTTATTCTGTATTACATTTTGAACAATTCGACTCTCCTATTAGATTGCCGTTTTTGTCTATTTCATATTTGCAACATTCATTGAATTGTTTCTTTAATATATCTTTTGCTCTTTTTATTCTCGTTTTTACATTTTCAAGACTTATTTTTAATTGCCTTGCCACATCTTTTTGTTTTTTTCCTTCTATATAAATCAGTTCTATTACCTGTTTGTAAATTTCGGGCAAATCATCTATAAATTTATCAAAGCAACATATATGTTCATATTTTTGAGAAGGAGTTTCTATATTAGCATCCAATTTATCAGCATAAATAGACGCATTATTAAAGTAATTAAATATCTCATTACGTGCAATTTGAAAAACCCAAGCTCTCGCTTTTTCTTCTTCTTTGAGATTGGATAAATTATTATGGATCTTCAGGAATGTATCTTGAAAAATATCGTTTGTAACATCTTTGTCTTTTACTTTTTTCAGGATGAAGAAATATAATTCTTCATTGAAACTGTCCCAAATTTGTTGTGTTTCCATATTCAAAGATAAATAAAAGGTTAGTTTTTCAACTAACCTTTTCTGGATTTAATATTAATCACATTTATCGCATTCACATTTATCACACGGGCAATTATTTTCTGAACAATTGCCACATTTACATTTAGTACATTCGCAATTTGTGCATTTACATTTACTCATAATTTCTAAATTTTTATAGTTCATAATTTATTATAGTTCATAAAGGAGACTTATAAACAGCAAAAAAGATACATTTTATTTCATTTTTCTTGTATGATTGCTAATGCATGGTTTAGCAAACCCATTATAGCATTGACATACACTACTCTTATTTAATGCATAAAAAACAAGAAGTTCAACTCACCAGCCTCCATTACTCTGGTCAACACCACCGTCATCAACCAATAAACAATAAAGGATTGTTCATCGATTTGTAAATCCAAAATTAAATGTACATTTGTAATATACTTGCAGACACTCAAAAGAATAAAATTATGGGTACATTGATAGCTATTACAATCATACTTTCCTGGGCTGCTCATTTAATATATATTCTTCTATTTCAGGCGGTCGATATTTCTCAAATAAGCTTTTGGTTACATTTACTTTTGCAAAGCTGGCTTTTTACTGGTCTATTTATTACGGCACATGACTCCATGCACGGTACTGTATCTCGCAATCGAACTTTAAATTACCTATTAGGTTTTTTGTCAACGATGCTTTATGCGGGAATGTGGTATCCAACGTTGATCAAAAAGCATCGAGCTCATCATCAATGGCCAGGTACAAACAAAGATCCAGATTATCATGTTGGAAATCAGAACTTTTTTGTGTGGTGGTTTTCATTTATGAAGGCATATCTTACCATTTGGCAAATCATAATTATGGCGGTACTGTTCAATGTGGGACTCATTTTTTTCACCGAATTGCAACTCATAGTCCTTTGGATTATTCCAGCTTTCCTCTCAACTTTTCAGCTTTTCTACTTTGGAACCTTTTTGCCGCATCGCTTGCCTCATACTCTAGAAATGGAACCCTACAATGCACGCACTCAAAAACGTAATCATTTGTGGGCTTTTCTGTCTTGCTATTTTTTCGGTTATCATTCGGAGCATCACGCTTCACCCCGTACTCCTTGGTGGCAACTTTATAAAATGAAATAACTGTTCTTCATCGCTACAGTACATATCTTTTGTCATGCCTATTATGAAGCAATGACTAAGCGAAGTCCAAATCCACGCGATACAATCGTGACGGAGCAATGCTTAAGGAGATGGATTTAAGCTTGTGTGGGAACGTCGTCTTTTTTGGCATCTATCCGATGATGAGTGAAGACGTTCAATTATTTTGAATTCAAATAATCTTTGACAGATTCGGCAATTATGTGAATCGTGTTTTTGAAACTTGTCATATCTGGTTCAAGCAAGGTAATCCGGAAGCCCAGTAGATCAGAATTAAACCCTGAGGATAAAGGAACCACGCAAATTCCTCTCGATGCAAGGAGATTATATACAAAGCATTTATCAAGACTTGAAGACTCAAGGAAGGGCTTTATAATCTCACCTGCCAATTTATTGGCAGGTTTCAAAAATTGTCCTTCTCGAAGAGCCCCTTTCTCAAAAAGAATGGTCATATAAAAAGCACCATAAGATTTATGTACCAACAATCCTGGAACCTTTGAAAGAATTGAATGAGCAAATTGCGATTTTTCCCAAAACGCAGCATTTCGTTTATTAAGATATGGATAATAGCGTAAATCACTCATTACTTTGGGCAACACTTTTTGTGGCAATGTGGTTGAACACACTTGCAACATCTTGGCATCAATAATTGACTTTGCGTATCGTGCAAATTGAGCATTCTTGTCACGATTGTAAAACTCAACCCAACCACAGCGTGCTCCTGGCCACGGGAACTCTTTTGAAATACCCCTCATTGCTATACCTGGAACATTTTCAATAACTGAAGCCAACTTGGAATGTGTAACTCCACCGTAACAAAGATTCGAATAGATTTCATCTGAAACAATGAATAAATCATTTTGCAACGCAATTTCCACAATTTGTCTTAGAATGTTTTGTGGAAGAACCATCCCAGTTGGATTATCAGGATTTATAAGCAATATTCCAGTAATATTTGGATGGCGTTCAATCTGATCCTTTAAATCATCAATATCAGGATACCAATTATTTTTCGGGTCGAGTCGATAAGTGATATGAGAAGAACCAGAATGGGCTGCTTCAGCTGATGAATGTGTTGAATATGCAGGATTGGGACCAATAACACGGGCACTTTCGTGAAGATTATTATAAATTGTTGAAATAGAGTCGCCAAGACCATTAAAAAAGAGAATATCATCTGGAGTTATTTGAACGCCACCTTCAATATTTCTTTCGTGGGCAATATATTCTCGTGTAACAAACAATCCCTTTGTTGGAGAATATCCATAGCTTGAGTTGTCATTGATTACTGTATCTGCAACAATTTCTTTTATCCAATTAGGAACTATCTCGCCTTTAGCAACAGGGTCTCCAATGTTGTCCCAAATTATTTTAATGCCTGTCTTTTCAATATTTTCTCCAACTTCGACAATCTTTCTAATTTCGTATTTTAATTCGTCAGCGCCAGGATGCACTATATTGTTTCTCATTCTCATATAATCTTTTTATCAGATTACTATTAATAGTGTTTGTTTTACAATCGCTTTGTTTTGATGCGATACTTAAAGCATTGCATTCTATAAACTAATTCTCTATTTGTCTTTCTTTCACTACTAACGCTTGAGTCCTCTTGCGTGGTCGAAAGTAGTGGTGGCTGAGCAAAGTCGAAGCCCACACAATAAAATCGTGAGGGAGCGGTGATAGCAGTTGTTTTTTGAAAACCCACTGTTCAATCCACTATATTCATCGATAAAAACACGAACATTTAATCTTTGTACATTGATTATAGCCAATTACAAAGAAACTGATCATTTTTACAAGAAAATTATATCAAAGTGTAAAAATACTAATTAGTTTTATAAAAAACTGATTATTGTAAGAGTAAACTTTTTGTGTGGGGTAAATATGTTGTGATTCATTGGTAAGGTATTCAAGTTCTACTACCCATGGTTTGCAACGAGGGGTTGGTGGATCAGCGTTTCTAACACAATGAAAACTTACAGTTATTTTATTATTATTGAATGAAGTATTGTTTCAAAGCATAAACCAATTGGCTCCTTTTTATAATAAAGAGCAGAAAGGGTGTTGCCTTAGCGTTACAAAGCTATAAAAACAGACACCTCTAAAGGTGATTACTCCCCATTTTGCAAATATTTCAATTATGATTGATTTCTATAGCTATTACTTTGATATATCAGTCATTACGAGAGTTTGAACTCACCACCCCCCAGTACTCCCTCCACCACCACCGCCACCAACAGAGCCGCCGCCAAACGAACCACTACCCCAATTATTACCTCCAGAGCTTTTGGGAGAAGTTGCACTTTGTTGGATGTTACTTGTGAGTGATTTTTGCAGGTTGTTGGTAAAGCTTCTTGGACGCATTGCTGTACCATAATACCAAATAGGGACATAAGAATCTGCGGATTGCATCGATTGGAGAAGGGTGTTTTCGAACTTGTCGCCCCATACTTTTTCAGTTTTAAGGGCAATGGCATAAGGAAGTAGCTTCTCAAACACTTCTGGGGTAACTTTAGGAGGGTTGAAGTATTGGATCTGTTTCTCTTCTGCCATACTGATATACATCTTCAATCCTTCTATATCGGCTTGCTGTTGCAGAAGTGTCTTTCCGGGTCTCACTATCAAATATAAATAGAGTAAATGACCTATTATTACAAGAAGAGCTCCGATAAAAATAGCTAATGCGGTTTCGGTTAGGAGATGGTTTGGAGCGTTATAAAAAACTCCCATGACACCCACAATTATAGCCAAGCTTATAGAGATGGAGTTCAAGTATTTCTGTTTTCTTTTGCGAATAAAAGCAATTAAAGCCAATAACAAGGTCACCGCCACATAAGTAGTAATGCTGAATGAGGCAAAAGTTAGGAACAGTTCTGGTGATACCTTAGTGCCAAAGTAGATCAAGAGTATGAGATAAAGAATCAACACAAACCAAGGGAGGATTTTAAATTTAAGGTTTTGTCCCTCTTTCAATGTCTTTTTGTGTTCCAATTGCAAATCAGATTGATAGCTGAGCATCATTGTTTGCACGCTACTGTTGTACTTGCTCCCCAATGTGATTTCATTGCTTTCAGCAAAGAGCTGATTCAGTACGATTGCTTCTTCAGAGGGTAGGTTGCTCTCAGCATCTTTCAGTTTTACAAGGTTGTAGTCTTTTGCTCCAAAAGTGAATACTCCTTTGCGTTCGACTTCTTCAATGCGCAGAAAACCTTTTACTGCAAGGTTGATGATAGAGGTAGAAATTAGACTGAAATCGAAAGTTTCGTCATGAATCATGCCAACACTTGCAGGAGACATGTCATTGGGTGGAGTAAATTGAGGTATTGCAATAGGTTGAGGAAGGTCTTTGCCATGTTTGCGCCAAGTGGTAATGTAATAAAAATAGAGCGGAACAATGAATATCAAATTTATCAAGCACAGTCCCATCTTATCAAGCCATGAGAGAAAACGCGACAATGCAGTCTCTTTGACTACTGGTTGATGCACAATGCCTTTCTCAAATCCCACATAGACTGTCATCATTTCATTGGGCTGCAAGTTTGAAGCGGAAGCGCTGAAAACATTATCACTATCGCTGTCCGAAGTGCAATTACTATCATCAGTAGAACCAAAGGCACCCGTGTAGCATCTATGACTTATTATGGTTGCATTGTGGGGTAAATGCACTTCGCAACTAACCCGATCTACTTGTCTGTCCGATGCGCCATTTACGTTCCAACCCAATTCATCGTAATCTTCAAAAAAACCTATTTGACCAGCACTCTCATATATTATTTCATAATCGTAATAGCCCGGCGACAACATTTTATTCTTATTCCCAACATAAATCACCAAATCGCCACCCTCTCTTTCAGTGAAATAGGATTCTTTTTCACCATCTTTATTCACTTCGAGAATTGCGTAATCAATTTTTATGTTGTTGCCATCTACATCTTTTCGTGTCGTGGGAAGTGCTCTTGTTATACCTCGTTTAAAAAGATCGCCATTAGCATAAATTCTAATTTTCTCACTCACTCTGATAACCCCAGTTGTATCAACTACAATGTCGGAATGATGTGTATAAATTCTCTCTTGCTGCGATAATAGAACCACAGGAAAGATGGCAAGAAGTAGTATAACAAATAAGCGGCGCATTAGAATTTAATTTGCGGAACTGCCCTTTCGGCTTCACTGTCAAGTTCGAAGAAAGGCGATTTGCTGAAGTTGAACATATTGGCTACCATATTACTGGGGAAAGTATCAATGGCTATATTCTTTTGGCGCACTGCACCATTGTAGTATCTTCTCGATTTTTCGATTTCACTTTCTATTGTGCCCAACTGTTCTTGCAACTGCATAAAATTTTGATTTGCTTTAAGCTCTGGATATCGTTCCGACACGGCCATCAGTCGCATCAATGCCCCGCTCAATTGAGTTTCAGCTATCTCTTGCGACTTCACATCTTGCGCCTGAATGGCGGTAGTGCGTGCTCGGGTAACACTTTCAAAAGTTTCACGCTCGTGCGTTGCATACCCTCTCACAGTTTCCATAAGGTTGGGAATTAAATCGTGACGTTTCTTCAACTGCACATTAATTCCACTCCATGCCTCATCAACAAGGGTTCTAAACCTCACTAACTTGTTATAAACCAATACACCATACAACAATACTACAATAGCAATTAGAGCCAACACGATAATTAATCCCATAAATAACTTTTTTTATTGATTTATATATTATGCTTCTCAAAACAGTGTGAAGTTTAAATTAAACAAAGCTTCAAATACTTATCATACTTTGACGCTGCCGTCTGTTTTTACCGCTTTGTAAATGGCATCAATGATTTTTAAATCCTTCAATCCTTCTTCTCCGTCAACCGGGATCGGAGGTTTTTCACCATTCAAAATTATTCCCGCCATTGCATCCATCTGCACCGTTTGATGGGTTACAATAGGAGCAGTTAATGGACCCTTATTTGTACGCCCCTGAATGGGACCATAACCAGTGGACGGTTGCATCTCCGCAAAACCCTTATCTCCATTAAGATAAAAACGATCCAGATTATTCATGGAGTAGGTTGATAAGCATGATGCTACTGCCCCATTCGGAAATCCCATTTGAAATTGAATAGTTTCATCCACCCCTTCCTTAAACTTCACGGGATCGGTCTTGGTTTCTTGGGCTGTAACCCAAATAGGCTCTTCTCCCACCATGTATCGCGCTCCATTAATAGAGTAAATTCCAATATCCATCATGGCACCGCCCCCTGCAAGTTCTTTATCTAATCGCCATTGATTGGGGTTGCCTATTCTAAACCCCGACAGCCCTTGAAAGAACATTATTTTTCCAAGCTCTCCATTTCTTCTCATATCAACCACTTCCAATGTCCGTGGTTCAAAGTGCATTCGGTAGCCCACCAACAACTTAACCCCCTCATCTTTACACACCTTGACCATCTCCTCACCTTCTCGGGCATTGATTGCCATCGGCTTTTCACAAATCACGTGTTTCCCTGCCTTTGCGACTCGAATTACATGATTGTGATGCAGACCGTTGGGGGTAATGACATAGACAGCGTCGATATCTGGATTGTTTTTGATATTGTCAAAATTTTCATAGTTATAGCAGTTCTTATCGGGTATCCCATATTTACTTTGCCAAGCAACAATCTTGGAGGGTGTGCCACTGATTACTCCAACCAACTTCGCACGTTTACACGACTCCATGGCATTGGCTACCCTTGTACCATAGTTGCCCAATCCCATTATGGCTACCCTCAATAGCGGGGCATTTTCATAAGTCGAAAAATAATTTTCGATGTTGCCCGAATAACCTAAAATTGGCAAGCTAACGGTCGAAACTGCAAGTTTCTTAAGAAAATCTCTGCGTGATCCCATGATTAAGTGTTTATTTGTTGATTTATATTTTATCCTTTTCTAATGATTTCTCTCTGTCTTATAAGGGGTTAATCAAGTAACAAAAAAAAGAATGGAATTGTTTTTTTCAAAGGATGTAAAGGAAGGTATTTATCCTGTAATTAAAGACGCCCAATTTGGACGTCTGCATCGCCACAGAGCGAGTTCTATCGCATGATTTTAAAAACCACACGATACAAACTTGCAGGAACGGGGAGTAAATTTGATCTTTCTTGAAAGAATAGCAATGTGCTATTTACAATTTAAAATTTATCAGCTTTACTTTTTACTTCATGAAAATCTTCATTTTCAATACTTAAAGTTCCATCTTTGTTAATAACGACTTTAGTATTATATTTCCTGTATAAAGCAAAAACAGAAAGTAAGCCAATAAGACCTGTAATACTTAAAGTTGTATTAGCACTTTCCGCAATTACAGCAGGTATCATTCCAGGTAAATGATCTTTACCACTTATTTTTTGGTCTTCAAAACTATATAATCTACCTTTTTTCATTGCAGATTTTATAATTCTTGCTCTGAACTTTTTATCTTTAACTTTAATAGATGATTGCTTAGCTTTCAGTGCTTTTCTTAATTCGCTTAAATTTTTTACATACATAGTTTTAAATTTTACGATGATGAGTTGTTTAGTACAATTTAATTTACCTCAATTCAGAATAACCCAAAACTGCAAGTTTCTAAAGAAAGTCGCGGCATAAATATCCTTTGAATAGTTGTTTTTTTGATGCTATATATTTTATTCTATTGAATGAAATATCTCTGTTTTATAAGACGTTATTAATGGAACTATAGTTCAAGAGAATGGTGTTTTTATTAGCCTTTCTTGGGGAATTTATTTAGAAAGAGAATTAAAGCGAGAAACTAATTATGTAGTATATCACAAATTGATGAGGGATTCTAAATCAGACAGAATATTAAAGAAAAGAGCCTACCTTCTTCCTCTTAAACAAAGAACTATACCAGGTTTACCTTATCTTTTAAAATGGAGAAAGATGGCAATAAGCTTCACCCCGCCACATTCGTCTTCACCCCCAATTTCTCAACTTCAGCAGCAATCTTTTTCAATACTTCCAACGAGACCTTCTCAAGCTCTTTAGCGGGTGTTTCTCTGTCGATGGTATAAATCATTACTTCACGAGGCTTCAGCTCTTCTACAACCTTCAACCATGCCGAAACTTCTCTCTCTGTGGTATTGTCAACTCTCCTTCCTTCAAATGATCCTTTCACAAACATAGTTTGCAATATGAAGTTGCCATTGAAGCGTTTATACAATTCTATTTGCTTCGCCACAGTGTAAGTTGGTGAGTTAGGGCGGTCAATTAATTGAACTGTTTCATCAAATGCAGAGTCTAACTTCAACACAGGGCTTTCTACTTTCTGCAAAGCTTCAAATACGCTCTGTCTCCCAGCACTTATTCCGTTTGTGAGTACACTTATTCCTGCATTAGGGCTATACATGTTGCGCAATTCAATGGTATCATCAATAACTCCTGCAAAATCAGGATGCATTGTTGGTTCTCCATTTCCAGCAAAAGTGATTACATCTAACGCTGCTCCTTCCTCTTTCAACGAAATGAGTTTATCTTTTAGGGCATCTTTCACGTTTTGACGAGTTGGAAGTTTGGTGCATGTTCTGAAGTTTTCGTTGAAACCACATTCACAATAGATGCAATCAAAATTGCACAACTTGCCATCAAATGGCAAAAGGTTTATACCCAACGATGCGCCCATTCGCCTACTATGAATGGGACCAAATACTATTTCACTGAATAAAATTGTAGACATCTGTTATCTGTTTTTTTTAATGTTTAAAACCAAGAAAGAATTTGTTGCAATCCGAAACCAACCACTACATAGCGGGCAAACTTGCCTAACGTCATAAATAGAAGTACAAGCCACGGATTGGCACGCATAAAGCCAAGAGCAAGAGCAATGATATCGCCCACTCCTGGCAAAAACACAAAAAAACTCATGATAGCACCCCTTCCATGTAACCAAGCTTGCACTTCCTCAATTCGCTCTCGTTTCACTTTCATGAACCGCTCTATCCACTCTATTCTGCCAAACGAACCTAACCAGTAGTTGGTCATTCCTCCAATGGAGTTGCCTATGGTAGCTATAATTATTGAGGTCCATACATCGAAACCTGCTGCTATTAGTCCTCCAAACACAACCTCTGAGCCAAAGGGCAGTATGGTAGCAGCCAAAAAGGCAGCCATAAACAATCCGAAATACCCCCATTCTATAAATCCATCCAGATTTATTAGTCCTTCAACCATATTTGTGTTTTAATTACGAATTATGAATTACGAAATCATTACCTCTACATCACTTAGCATTTTACTTACCACTTACCTCACCCCACTCTTACCTCATATCACACACCCCATAACCCATAACCCATAACCCACACCCCAACTCTCTTCTCAATGCGCCTCCAACCAATTCGTCCCCCATCCACATTCAGTCTTCAGTGGTACATTTAGTTTATAAGCATTTTCCATTTCTTCCACCACAATATTCTTTGCCACTTCCAATTCATCCAATGGCACATTAAAGTTTAACTCATCATGCACCTGAAGAATCATTTTCGATTGTAGTTTAGCTTCCTCAAAACGATTGAATATACGAATCATCGCTACCTTAATAATATCAGCGGCACTGCCCTGTATGGGTGCATTTATGGCATTTCGCTCTGCATATCCTCTCACAATTCCATTTCTTGAGTTAATGTCGGGTAGGAAACGTTTGCGTCCCAATAATGTTTCAACATATCCATTTTCCTTGGCAGTTTCAATGCTTTTGTCCATGTACAATTTTACATCTGGATAGGTTTCAAAATAGCCCTCAATCAAGTCTTTGGCTTCGCCACGAGGTATTGCCAATCTTTCGGACAGTCCAAATATTGAAATACCATAAATAATTCCAAAGTTGGCTGTCTTTGCTTTGTTGCGCATTTCGCTTGTGGCTTCTTCTAAAGGAACCTTATAGATTTTAGCGGCTGTTGCAGTATGAATATCCAAATCGTTGTTAAAAGCCTCTGTCATGTGCTTATCTTTGCTCAAGTGAGCCATGATGCGCAGTTCAATCTGTGAGTAGTCAGCAGAAAGAAAAGTGCATCCATCATCTGGTATAAACACTTTACGCATTGCCCTTCCTTGTTCAGTCCGAATTGGAATGTTTTGCAAGTTGGGGTTGGTACTACTTAATCTACCCGTTGCTGCAACAGTTTGATTGAAAGAAGTGTGTATCTTGTTTGAACGAGGATTAATGAGCAATGGAAATGCATCGATATAAGTACTCAACAGTTTTTTCAATCCACGGTATTCCAATATCTTCTCAATGATAGGATGTTTGCTACGCAATTTCTCCAATTCGCCTTCACTGGTGCTATATTGTCCCGTTTTTGTTTTCTTTGCTTTCTCTACAATCTTCAGGTGATCAAAGAGCATTTCACCTGTTTGCTTTGGCGAATTCACATTGTAATCGATGCCCGCCATTTCAAGTATCTCTTCTTCCAGCACCCTCATGTCTTCAGTCAAATCTTCAGACAATACTTTAAGAGCATCCAAATCCAACCTCACGCCTCTCCACTCCATATCTGCAAGCACGTAAATCAAGGGACATTCTATCTCATAGAACAACTTCTCTAAGTTATTCTCTTTTATCTCTTTCTCAAATACATTTTTCAATTTCAAAGTTATATCTGCATCTTCACACGCATACTTGCTTGCAATGTTTACATCAACATCGCGCATATTGCCTTGATTTTTGCCACGTACCCCAATTAACTCTTCAATAGAAACTGTTTTGTACTTCAGGTATGTTTCTGCCAAATAATCCATGCCATGACTGGTTTCAGGATTAATTAAATAATGAGCAATCATTGTGTCGAATAGCGGTCCTTGCACGTTGATACCATAATTGCGTACCATCAAGATATCGTACTTTATGTTTTGACCAATCTTTTCAATCTCTTTGTTTTCAAGAAATGGCTTCAACAAGTTTAACTGCTCGGTAGCTTCTTCTTTGTTTGGGGAAAGTGCAATATAGTAGGCCTCATTCTCTTTATAAGCTAACGAAATACCAACGATGTCGCAGGCCAACGGGTCGAAGCCAGTTGTTTCGGTATCAAACGCTACAGACTTTTGTGTGTTAAGTATTATATTAAGCTCCTTTATCCCTTCCGTAGTATCAACAAGCGTATATGTGTTAGGCGATGAGTTGATATCTGTGAAATCTGCAGGCAAGTCTACTATAGATTCAACTGTTTCATCGTCTTCGTCCATATTATCGAAAAGGCTTCCCTGCTGGTTTTGTTGAATCTTCGGCTTTGCAGGTTCAATATTGAGAATGCGATTGAGAAGTGTTCTGAATTCCAACTCTTCAAAGATTGTCCTCAATGCATCTTCGTTGATGGGTTTGCGTTTAAACTTATCAATTTCAATTTCAATAGGCACATCAGTTTTAATAGTAGCAAGGTATTTAGAAAGAATAATTTGTTCTTTGTTCTCTTCTACATTCTTTTTGACAGCACCTTTCAGTGCATCAGTGTTTTCCAACAGATTCTCAATGCTCCCAAACTCTACTAACAATTTCTCTGCAGTCTTTGGTCCAACATTCGGACAGCCAGGTATATTGTCAGAAGCATCACCCATCAATCCCAACAGATCAATCATTTGAGTAGGGTGGGTGAGGTTGTATTTTTTCATCACGCTCTTATCGTTCAATATTTCCAAATCGCTTTTGCCAGACCTTGGTTTGTAAATATAGATGTGATCTTCTACCAACTGTGCATAGTCCTTGTCAGAAGTCATCATATACACATCAAACTCATCTTTATCAGCTCTTTGGGCAATAGTCCCTACTACATCGTCAGCTTCGTATCCATCTACTTGCAACACTTCAATGTTGTAGGCTTCAATAATTTGTTTGATAATGGGCACCGCCAGTTTAATATCTTCAGGCGTTTTTTCGCGTTGTGCTTTATATGCTTCAAACTCTTCATGACGGAACGTTAATCCTGGAGGATCAAAAGCAACCGCTATGTGGGAAGGTTTTTCTTTCTGCAATACTTCCTCCAAGGTATTTACAAAGCCAAATATAGCGGAGGTGTTGAAGCCCTTAGAGTTAATTCGTGGATTGCGTATAAATGCATAAAATGAGCGATAGATGAGTGCATAAGCATCAAGAAGGAAAAGTTTTTTTCTCATAATTATTTATTGGAACAAAGGTTGTTCTGGTTTGTTTAATCGTACCTACTCTTGAGTGAGTAAAGATATAATATTATGTTGTATTTGTTTTTATGTAGTTACTACGGGACATTTGTAAATACAACCCCGTTGTTATGCTTGAACAATTAACAGTCCGCACCTACGGCGCTTGAACTCAAGTGAAGGTGTGGATTACTACAAACAGTGTAGCTCCTACGGAGCACTAAATGGCTGAGTATTTTAATGATTATTCATTACTATTATTTTGATATTTATTTATCTAATTTTCTATATGGCTTTAAATTCGATTGTTCATTTTATTGCTTATATATAACAAAGTCATATTTACGGCTCCAGTAGGAGCGCCCTGTCTGTAGTGCCTAATTAATTATAGGACATAGAGCTTCGTAGATGCGATCTGTTATTCTTCAGTTTGACAAAAAACTTAAGCATAGCATATAGTTTTTACTGATGTTGAACAGTTACCACTTGTCAATGTTTATTTCTTCAATTCAACATATTCTATCTCCTTGGTTTAAACGAAGTAGATACAACTTTAAATTTAGGCTGTATTGCCGAGCAGAAACACTTAATAGTACGTAAAGTTACAAATAAATGTTGCTTTCACCTGTTTTATTTTTAAATTTGTCTTTAAATAAACTTCATACATGGATTATAAGAATCTTGCGGTTGCAATAATTAGCGAAGAGTTAAAGAAATTTGACTTGATGTATAACTCAATGAGAAGCGAGAACCCTCGTTTGCAGAAAATGATTGAGCATATATACAAGGCAGATGGGAAGAAGATACGTCCTATTCTTTTGCTACTTACTGCAAAAGCCTTGGGTGAAGTAAACGAAACAACCTATCATGCTGCCGTAACCATAGAATTGTTGCATACTGCAACGCTTATTCACGACGATGTGGTGGACGAAGCAGATATGCGCCGCGGACAACCTTCGCTCAATAGCATATTCGATAACCGTAAAACGGTTCTTTGTGGTGACTTTTTCCTCTCTTCTGCACTCACCCAAAGTGTACTTACAAATAATTTAGAAATTGTTTCAACCATTGCCAATCTTGGCAAGAAACTTGCCGAAGGCGAACTGCAACAACTAATTATTGCTGATGAGATTATTATTAGCGAAGAAGAATACTTCAATGTAATTCGTCAGAAAACGGCTTCATTACTGAGTGCTTGCATGAAGATTGGTGCGCTCACTGTTGATGCTGAAAGAGATATGGTAGAAAAATTTACAAAGTTGGGCGAACTCATTGGAATGAGCGTACAATTGCGTGATGATATTTTTGATTACTTCGATGATAATATTGGTAAACCCACTGGTAATGACATTCGCGAAGGTAAAGTAACCCTCCCTTTAATACATGCTTTTCAGCAGAATGGTGTAAACGGTAGTGAAAGAGCAAAAGTGATAGTTAAAGACAAAGATTTTACCGATGACAACGTTGCCTATCTTATCAATTTTGCGAAAGATAATGGGGGCATCGACTACACCTATTCAATTTTAGAGAAAACTACTGAAAAAGCCAAACAAATTATATCAGAGATGACCTTTGAAACTGAAGGATTGAAAGAGTCGTTTTTTTCTGTGATACAGTATCTGAAAGAGAGGAAGTATTAATAGTAGAGTAGGGGGCGATCTCTAAACCCTCCTTTTATACGTCTACGACAATGTGAAGAACTGACTCTTTATACTTTCGTATCACTAAAAAAGCTATAAGGACTGACTCTTTATCATATCCTACACCTTCGATAGTACCGAGAACCCAATCTTTATGCTTTTGCACACCTACGAAATCCTCGAGGACGAAATCTTTTTCCTTTCATAGCCCTTCAATAGCCTCGCGAAGCAGGTATTTATGTTTTCGTAAGCCTCCAGAAGGGCAAATTTCTACAGTTTGATAATATTTTAGACTTACAATATTTTAAATAACTGCTTGTCAATGCAATTGGCTGTCTTTTATTGAAATATTTTTTCAAAACATTTCCACAGCGGTTGATTGAGTTTTCAACAGTTGAAATTTGCATTCACGGCCAACAAAATGTTTGAAAACAGATTATTCTCGTTTTGTTGCCTTAATTTGTGCCATTTATGCCTTAAAAATCCAATTCCCAAAGTAGAATTCTCTTTTCATCAGTTGACTCTTCAGTCTTGGGGAGCTTTTTCTATTGTTACGGCATTTACCTCCCATATTTGCTCAAGGAATCATCTTTTTAGCGATACAAAACATTTCTACGGTGGTAGATTGCGTTTTCAACAGTTGAAAGTCTAATCCACCGCAGTAGATTTAATTTCCAACTGTTTTCTGTCACATTTTCTAATGATTTGTAAAATATAACGAGATGTTATTTACAAATTGTTATTTGTCGAAATGTAAAGTAATGAGGTGTGTCAGGTAAAACCTATAATTGGACAAATTATCATCTATCCGTTCAAGGCTTTCATCAACTCTCTTTTCATGGCGTCCACACCAGGAAAACCAACTGAATGAAATGAATGATTCCCTTCTTTATCGATAATTATATAAGTTGGTACTCCTCTTGCTTTCAGGCTTTCTCTGAGATAATCCCATTGTGCTTGATTCACCCTATAATGCTCGCCTTTCAGGTCAACAATCATATTATTCCATGTGTTCTCAGGAGAATCTTCTCCTGCCAGATATAGAAATACTAAATCCTCTTCATCGGCAAGTTGAGCTTTTAGCGGCTCCATCTCTTTGTTTGCCATTCGGCACGGTCCGCACCAAGTAGCCCATACATCCACCAATATCACTTTCCCTTTAAAGGGTTTAAGCATCTCTACAAATAGCTCCTCATCGGCATTGGTGGGAGTGTTCAATACTGTAAACCCTGTTTTCTTTTTGTTTTCTTCAATCCTTGCCAATAGTGTCTCATTTTCCTCTAATAAAACCTGACTAATAACCTCAGGGAAATCTGACAATTCTTGTTTTTGTTCATCTGTGAGTGGATTAAAATCCTCTATTCGTCTCCCTATTTTTTGAGCATTAATCAAATCAAACAATAATGCATCGTCAGTTTCCAAAATTTGAGAGAGAAAACCTACACCCATTTGGTTTTTCTCATATTCTGTTGCTAATGAGGTATATTTACTAAATACTGACTCAATAGATGCAGCTTTTTTGAATTCTACATTATTCTCTTCTGCTGATATATACTCTTTGAAAAAAACACGATCTTCTTTTGATACTCCATCGTGTTGCGATAGATAACTAATAACTTCAAAAGCATCACCTGAGTGCTTGCGAGCATATCCCATATTATGGCTGTGAAATGCAATATATGGAACAAACAGCATTTCTGGATCATTGTATGGAGTCAGTTGGTAATAATCCTGGTAATCTTTGGCTTTCTCAACAGACTTATAGCGCTTTTGAGCTTCCTCTCTTGATATTTGATGTTTTTCTGCAAACGCCTCTATCAAATGAGATTCTGCAAACTCAATATTGTCACTTAATGCAAAAGCATCTATAGCTTTTGTTACCTTTTTAGCAAGGGGGCTGATGTCTAATGCATCATTGTGTGCAACACTTTCTTGATATTTATCTATCAAGAAAGCTTTGTATTCATTCACATCCATATCGGCAACAGCCTCAATAAAATCCCAATCCCATTGTACAGCTTGTATTATATCCACATTGGCAAGATCGTTATTCAAACGAGCCAGATAACCACCATAGTAGTATTTCTTACCATATGATTCTTGCTCTTTTAGTAAACGACTTCCTTCACGATAGAACTCAGGAAGATTGATTATGATACTTGATTCTTTTCCAGGAGCTACTTTTATGGGAATCCGCTCTATCATGGATGCAAGTAGTAGATTAGTTGGGCTGTAGATAGGGATTTTCATATTGAACGCTCCTTTTTCATCTATCTCTAAAGGAATATTATTGTTTTTCCCCGTAATCGGATTGGAATACATTACTGTCCATTCAAGCGTATTAGGTATATATCCCCATATTTTGCCACTCACAATAGCATCACCTTTCTCCCATCCTAAATTTAAATCTGTCTCTTCTTTGTGCTTCTTTGTAAATTCACGAGAAAGCTTCGGTAATGATGTTCGTTTGTTTGACAGATTAATTCCCCAAATCTTAAAGCATTCCTCACAATCGCTCTCTATAAAATCGAATATTTTAGTATTTATAGGCAATGGTTCAAACAGCAGTTTAAACGATGCTTCACCCGATTTTGGCATCCAAAAGAGTGAATCTAAATCGATACCCTCTCCACTGCGAATCATATATTTCTTACCATCTGCTTGCAAATAGCTGTCTGAAACGATTTTAATCCAATATTCAGGCGTGTAAAATGCCTCTACATCAATCACAGTGACCGTGTCTGTGAGGGTTACCTTTGCAAACTCCAACGAGCGGGTGTTGGCAAATGCAGCCGGTGGTAGTTCTACTGTTTTTGTTTTTGGTTGTGTTGTGCATGCTGTTAATGCAAGTAGGGCAATTAGGAAATAGAGAGATGGTTTCATGTTACAATGTTCTTAGTTTTATTATTTTTATGTGTGCTATTCTTTTCTCTGTTATTATTCAAACTATAAATTAGTTTCTAATATCAGCTTAACCTCATCGGCGGTAGGATCTATCAGAACAACCTTTCCCTTATTATCAACCAATACGCTTCCTCCACCAGCCATTTCAATCCCATAGTGTTCGTTAATACGAGAATCAATTTCTGGTTTGTCAATCAGGGTTATCCATGGATAGTTATCTTTTTCTAATAGATTTTCCACACTTTCTAATGTCTCATACTTTGATACCACTCCAATAACAGTAAAACCTCTGTTTTTGAAATCTTCAAATATTGGTTTTATATCGCGACTCAGGGCAATACATGGCCCGCACCACGGTGCCCAAATGTTAATCAAAGCATATTTACCCTTAATTTCATTTGATAGTGAATACTCCTTTCCTTCTAAATCAGGTAAAGTAAAATCAAAATAATCTCCACCTGGTTTTTTATTAGAAAGGCGCCATAGAACTTCGCTGCTATATTGTGTGTATGGATGACTTTTATATTTAGCAGCATATTTTTTCTGTAATTGAGTAAGTGCATCAAGGTTATATATTTCAGGAAAACTTTCTACTTTTAAAATATTCTTAGTCAAGATAAAATAAGAGGGTATCGAGATGTTTCTTTTTAGATATTCAAGCTCCTTCTCATGAAAAACCTTACCTACTGAATCACTTTTAGTATTTAGTTTTTTTGCAGTTAGGGTTAATCCTTCCCCCGACTCGTACATTTTATTTATCTGAGTGTACATTTTAAATTTGTCCTCCTGCTTTTCAGTATTCTCCAGTTTTTCAAACAAATCTTTCATCAATTGACTATGATAATTGTCTGTTTCTTGCAAAAGGCTTATGCTATCAAAGATAGGGTCAAGTTCTATCATTACTTCATCCATTGTCTTTTTTTGATATTCAATGAACTTCTTATTTATTTCACTCCCTGTTATAACATTTTTCTGATGTTCATCCATTGGAAATAGTTCCATCTTAATGGTATCGTTAGACGTGAAAAAGACAATCGGACGCATACTCCCCTGCATCATCTCATCTTCAAATACGAGTGTATATGCTTCAATATCCTTAAAGTTAAACTGATGCTTAAAAGCTCCATCTTCTATGGGTATACGTACAGTAGATTTTGAGCGAAAATCAACAAAGTGTTTTGTAAGTCTAAGTTCACTACTTTGAGGTCGATTATTAACTTTTCCAATAATAACACAGGTCTTTTCTTTTTGCGTACAAGCTGAGACCATCAGTCCAATGCAGACTATCAGAAGAGAGATTTTTATTTTCATTTTTGGTTGTTCTGTTATTGTGTTTTAATATAATCAATGTTGTACTCAGTCTTAATTGCCAAACTCCGCATCCAATTTTTCTTTTGCCTCATAAAAAGCTTTAGTAAAATCCCTAACAAGTATCTTACCATCGGGTGAAATTAGCACAAAGAAAGGCAATCCAGCAAAGGCGTAGTCTTTTTCTATTTTTTCATTACCATCTATCTTTTCTGCATCAAACCAAGGGTGAGCAAGCATGTTTTCTAAAACTGGCTTCAACTCTATGTTCATAAGTTTACTCCCAGGTGGAGTTTTTTCATACATGCTTTTTATAGACGCTATTCTGTCGGTTACTCCAACAACTATCAAGTCATCTTTATATTTATTATGCAGTTCAATCACTTTACTGTCAATCATTAGAGAACCGGGGCACAATCCCCAATGATAAATCAATACATACGATCCAGCACACTCCTTTAAAGTTATCTCTTCTCCATTCAGTCCAATCAAATGAAAGTCTGGTGCTTTTTCGCCAGGTTGCAAAGCAGCTATTTTATCCAATTCTTGTTTTAGCGTTTTGCCGAAATGGCTGTTTCTTGCTTCTTCATTCATCTTTTCATACTTCTCCTTTGTGGTTTCGAAAGGTGCAGAATTAACCCTCTGAAGCGCATCAATGATAGTGTGTTCAGAAGATGGAAGTTTATTGTAAAACTCCTTCCACAACGAGGATAACTTTTGAAACTCTTCTTTATGGTTAAAATGAAAAGAGTTAAACATATCAGTGTATTCCTTTGCTTTTACTGTGTCTTTTAATGTATATGCCTCTTCAATCAGCCGACCAAAATTACCTCTTTCCTTTCCAAGTGAATCTTCAAGATGCATTGACTCTTGCAATAGCTCATTCTTATAGAGACCACCTTCCAATCGAGAATAATAGATTTGTGCTGTTGTGCCAATTAAGCGTGTAGTGCCGTTTTCTATGAGCATAGACATTGCCATTCTATCGCTGCCAATTACTTCTCCCGAAATTGGTTTGTATGTCATACTATAATAGTCGATATGCTCGTGAGAACCATTGTATGTAAACTCATCCTGTTTTTCAACAATTACATTAAATGCGAAATATCGTTTAAAGTCAGGAAAGGTAATTCGTTCAAAAAAGAGGGTGTCGCCAGGCATTAAACCTTCAATTTTTCCTTCAATCTTGAACGGTGTAGCATTTCCACTGAATGTAATGAAACATACCAGTAGCGTGAAAATAGTTTTTCTCATAATTTCGAGTTTTTTTTGACTGTATTTATAGTTTTCATCTGCTATATGTATTTATTTAATCACGTACAGGTTTTCCATAACCCACTACCACTACATCACTCTCTACACGTTCAGAGGGAGGTGTATTTCCATTTTGTAATCTGAAAAGGGCCGATATTTCAACATTTGAAGCTGCTTTACCTCCTGATCTCATCAATGCAATATCATTGGGTATAAGTTTCGTTAACCTTACTAACTCTGCACTTAAAGATGGGTCAACACTTTTAGTTATACGTACATTTGAAACTTCACCTTTCTCATTTACATCATAGACAGCCCTAACAACACCCATAATTCCATTTTCCTGTGCTATGACAGGGTATTTTATAGTTTTACCGATGAACTCATAAAAAGCTTTATCAGAAGCATCATCTTTGACATCTACCACAGATACTGGTCCTTTCTCTTTCAATTTTTTCATGGTTTTATCATCAACTGTTTCATCTTTCTTCAATCTAAACACCACAGGTATCGTAAACCTTACTTTTACTGTTTCTCCTCTTTGTTTACCAGGTTTCCAAAGGGGCATTAATGAGAGCACCCTCACAGCTTCAGCATCCAATAAAGGGTCTACTCCTTGAACTACATTCACATCAGAAATACTACCATCTTTGTTCACTATAAAGTTAGCGATTACGCGTCCTTCTATTCCATTTTTATGAGCTTCAGCAGGATACTTTATATTATCACCTAAATATTTCATTAGTGCTTCCATTCCTCCTGGAAATTCAGGTTGAACTTCTACTACCATAAATACATCATCTGCCTCTTTATTGGCATATCCATCTACAACGTTATTTACATGTAACCTCCCTTTATTGGATGGTTTGGTAACAATCACAATTACTCCATCTTTACCTTCTTTTCCATAGCTTGCTTTTGCTGAGGCATCTTTCAGAACAGAAACAGATTCAATATCCTCGGGTTTGATACTATTCATATCAAATCCTTTTTTCATTTTCACATCGTCAACAATGATGAGAGGATTGCCTTCTCCAAATTTATCTGCAAAGGCTTGATGAGATAAATCATTCATAGAACCCGAACCCAGAGCCATTACTTCACTACTCTTGTTATTCTCAGAGTTTTTAGATCTGTCCTTTAATGTTATCAATATAACTCCATTTTTTCCTTTCTCTCCATATTTTTCTAAAGCTGCTTTATCTTTTAAAACAGAGATAGACGCTATATTTGTTGGTATAATTGAGTTTAATCTGAATCCTTTTGTCATCTTTACATCATCAACAATGTAAAGAGGATCGTCGTTTGCTAATTTTCTTAGTAATGTTTCTCGCGATGCTTTATTCATAGAATCGTAATCACGCACTATGACTTCTTTCTTTCCTTCATTATCCAATGTCTTAAATCCTATAACTGAATAATCACCAGACTTATCTTTCCCTTCAAGATCAAATATAAATGGAAGGGTGTATTCTGATCTTGCTGGTTCACCATCTTGCATGAAGGGTATCCATTTAGGCATTGCATTGATAATTCGAATGGCTTCTTTGTCTAAAGATGGATCAACGCCTTCTTTAATTTTCGGATTAGTAACAGAGCCATCTTTTTCAATTGTAAAACTTGCTAATACACGACCTTGTATTCCATTTTCTTTTGCAATTTTCGGGTATTTCATTTCTGACTCTATAAAAGTCAACATCTTCTTTATGTATTGATAATTAGGAGTTGCCACTTCATCATTACTCTTACTTTCATTCATTAGTGGATCCTGTTCTTGCGGAGGCTTTATTTCTTTTTCAGGTTCATTCTGTAGTACATACACACTGTTTGCTGTTATCAACAACAGTGCCAATGGCAATACAATCAGATACTTTGCCAGCTTTCGCAATGGCGATTTCTTACTGTTCATCATAATAATTCGTTGTTTGAGTTGTGATACATTAAAGTTATTGATTAGCTGAACTGCAGTTTCAGGATAATTCATTTGTAATAGGTTGCACTGGTATTTGTGTGTGTCAACGCCTTTTTGCAATACGGCATTGTCTGCCAAGTATTCTAAGTTGATGGCTATATCTCGTTTCATAAACCACACAATGGGGTTGTACCAAAAAGCAATACATAGCATCTCTGCCAGTATTACATCTAACGAGTGACATTGACTCACATGGGTTTGTTCGTGTAGCAGAATTTGTTTCAACTCTTCCTCTGTATGAGTTTCAAGGTGAACAAAAATCCAATTGAAGAATGAAAATGGAGTAATTTCATCTTGCAGGTGATAGACAGTATATCCATAGCGTTGTTTCTTTTCGCTGCGCCACTTGATGCGAATAATAGAAAGCAATTGCCACAAAATGCGGAAGATAAAAAACAGAATGCCTGTCAACATTATCGCTCCCATAGCTTCTATCAAAGTAATGGATGGAGTCGTTTGTACTGAATCTTCTACAAGCATGCTTTCCATTGATAGCTCTCCAATGAACACGCTCGTTTCTTGTTGTGAGGGTGGAACACTAAAGTCTATTAAACTGCCCAATGCACTCACTGTGAAAAGAGGGTAGGAGAGTGAGAAAATAATTGCCGAAAGGAAATAGTATCGTCTCAGCTTAATGAATGTGTCTTTACGAAAGAGGAGCACATAAAGCAGATAGAAGACAGCAAGCGATAGATTCACCTTAACGATATAAAGAATAAGTGTTTCCATTGTAATATTGTTTATGTTGGATTTTACATCCAGTTCTTATTTTCTTTTATTTTCTGTTTTTTTCAATGAGCTCGATTATTTCTGTCAACTCCTCTGTGGTTATCTTTTGATCTTTCACAAAAAACGAAACCAATTCTTTGTAAGAATCATCGAAATAGCTTTTTACTACATCGGATAGGAAGTGACGCTTATATGCAGCTTCTGTTATTTTTGGTGTATATACTTTCACATTGCCATATCTTCGCATGGAGAGATATTCCTTGTTTTCTAAGTTCCTAAATATGGACGCTACCGTAGTGTACGGTGGTTTTGGGTCTTTCATTTTGTCCACTACATCTTTTATTGCACACTTACCAATTTCCCAAATGTGTTGCATAACTGATTCTTCTTGAGGGGTTAATTGTTCCATTGTTATATCTCTATTTAGGTTTATTCTTATTTTGATATAGCAAAGCTACGAAATATTCGTAACATGCAAATTGTTTCGTACTATTTTATAGTTAAATAATTGTAAGCTCTCTTTTATGTGAGTAAATCAACTTTAATCCTCATTTCTTATTTATCAAGCATCCTCTATTATGCATATTTTAACGCCATTCTTAATATATGCAACTCCTATTTTTTCCTATAAATCTATCTCTCGTATCTGTTTTAAAGCACTGTTTTGCTTTTCTAATTCTCGCTTCTTGTACTTTAAGCACTATTAAGTATCAATAATTCTTTAAAAGCAATCATCTTTTGTTTGCTTAATTACCTAATATGCAAATATTTGAAATCAATTGTGTCTTTGCTTTTCTTTTTTGCAAACATGATAACTGGTGACCTGTTGTTCTAATTTCCATTCGTTTTTTTGAATAACAGGTCACGTGTTGTTCTAATTACTTTAGAAAACTTGAATAACGTGAAGCGTTTTATTCAAATTTCTTCGAAATAAATCCATTAAATGTGGTTAATTGACCATTTAGCACGTTGCTCTTTAACAAGCATAAACATTGCTATTGTTTTATTATCTGTTTTAGTATGATTTCAGTACCTGTCTTAGATAATTGCATAAGATTACATCTCTGAATTGCCTTCATAACAACTTTTTTCCGTGGAAATAGAGCAACTGATGACCGTGTGATCCAATTTCCACATGTGAATTGAGCAAAGTGATGCCTGTTCATTAAGGAAGCTTAACGAAACGGAGCAAATTGTGTTCCATTATTGATTTTATAAAAAGTAAAAGAAAATGCGCTTTTGCATCATAGGTTTTTCTTAAAGTTGAAAGAGAAAAAAGAGTGATGTTATAATGTTATCTCTTTTCAGAATGGACGCTATATTTGGTAATTGGGTAGTTTCTTTTTAAATTGCACAACATATATAAACACCAGAGTCAAATGCAAATAACTCTCTATTTCACTATAGGGCAAAAACCTTTAACACACATTGAATAATGAATAAGTTGAAATCAGTAATTTTTATTGTAGTTGTATTACTTACAACTTTTTTGTCTAATGCAGAAGAACAAAAACTTTGGTATTTGCAGCCGGCTGACGATTGGAATGAAGCGCTACCAATTGGCAATGGACGCATGGGAGCAATGATTTATGGTGGGGTTGAAGAAGAAACAATCCAATTTAATGAAGAGACATTGTGGACAGGGCAACCACATGATTATGCCAAAGAAGGTGCTTATAAATCGTTAGATGAAATTAGAAACTTATTATGGCAGGGAAAACAAGCTGATGCTGAAAAGATGGCTAACGAACAGTTTATGTCACAGCCATTTGGTCAACAGGCTTATCAACCTTTTGGTAATATTTTATTAGATTTCCCCGATCACGAAAACTTTACAAATTATAAACGTCAACTCAATTTAGAGAATGCACTTTCATCCGTTTCATATGATGTTGATGGAGTTCATTTTACGCGTGAAATGTTTGCTACTAATCCAAGTCAAGGGATTATTATACAGCTTGAATCGAATAAAGAAGCGAAACTTAATTTTAATGTAGGTCTTGATTCTCCTCATTCCAATTTTAGTGTTTCAGTTGAAAAGGGTGAAGTTGTTTTAAGAGGCAAAGCAAATGATTATAGCAAAGAAGCAGGCATGGACGGATACCCTTATCCAAAAAGTAAAGTTGCTTTTGAAGCACGCTTAAAAGTGATTAATGATGGAGGTGAATTGATACAAACAGGGAACATGATTCAGGTGAGAAATGCCAATAAAGCTACTTTACAATTAGTAGCTGCTACAAGTTTTGTGAATTACTCTGACATTAGCGCCAATCCATCAGAACGGTGTGATAATTATTTATTGAATCTCAAAGACAAATCATATAATGAATTAAAAACAGAGCATATCAATGACTATCAGAATCTTTATAAACGTGTTCGTATAGATTTAGGAAGTTCAGAGATTTCTAATCGCCCTACTAATGAACGACTCAATTCTTTTTATCAAGATGAAGACCCCTCAATGGTTGCACTCTTGTACCAATATGGGAGATATCTGCTAATATCTTCTTCAAGAGAAGGCTCGCAACCTGCAAATTTGCAGGGTATATGGAATGACAAACTTTCTCCCTCATGGGACAGTAAGTACACAATCAACATTAACACTGAAATGAACTATTGGCCAGCTGAAATAACCAACCTTTCTGAATGTGCTGAACCACTCATCTCTATGGTTGAAGAGCTTGCCCAGACTGGTCAGCGAGTAGCTAAAGAGCATTACAACTTAGGTGGCTGGGTAGCTCACCACAATACAGACATTTGGAGAGGATCTGCACCCATCAACAATTCGAATCATGGTATTTGGCCTACAGGCGGTGCTTGGTTAAGTCAACACTTATGGTGGCATTATCAATTTAATGGTGACAAAACATACTTAAAGGACAGGGCATATCCAGTTCTTAAAGAAGCTTCCAATTTCTTTATTGACTATTTAACAACCGATCCCAACAATCCCAATTGGCTCGTAAGTGGGCCAAGCAACAGTCCTGAGCTGGGTGGGCTGGTGATGGGTCCTACAATGGATCACCAAATAATTCGCAATCTTTTTTCAAATACTATTGAAGCAGCTGAGACAATGGGTGTAGATGCTGATTTAGTGAAAGTATTGAAAGAGAAACAAGCTAAGATTGCACCCAATCAAATTGGAAAACATGGTCAATTGCAAGAGTGGCTTACTGATTTAGATGATCCAGCAGATAAGCACCGACATGTTTCACATTTATGGGGGTTACATCCAGGTAATGAAATCCATCCGATTACAACTCCCGAATTGGCTGAAGCTTGTAAAGTTACACTTTCGCAACGTGGAGATGGTGGAACAGGTTGGTCAAGAGCATGGAAAATAAACTTTTGGGCAAGATTACTCGATGGCGATCATTCTTTTTTATTGTTGAAAAATCTGATGGTTCCTTCTTTAATAAAGGGAGTAGAAATGAACGATAAAGGAGGGCTCTATTATAATTTATTTGATGCTCATCCACCTTTCCAAATCGATGGCAACTTCGGAGCTACATCGGGTGTTACCGAAATGCTTCTGCAATCTCATTTACGAGATGAAAATGGAGATTACTATCAAGACATATTGCCTGCTCTTCCTACAGTCTTCGCTTCAGGTATGATTTCTGGCATAAAAGGTAGTGATGGATTTGAGTTCTCAATCACTTGGGAAAACCATGAATTAAAGCAAGTTGAGGTAAAATCTTTACAAGGGAATAAGTTGAATTTACGATTCAATGGTAAAACAATTTCAAGAGCAACAGAGCCGAACCAGCTATATAAGTTTGATGTTGCGGCTTTTAAATAATTTGTACTTATAAATGAATATAAATAATCAACATCTTTGCCGCTTTACTTGCAAAGATGTTGATTATTTCACTTTGTTATTCTCCCTATCTCCCCTTTTATTGTAAAGCTATACTTGTACTTACCAGGCTTTAGCAAATACTTATCATTTACTGGTAGTCCCCATGAATTATCTCCACCAACGCCCATTTGCACACAGTCGATATTCATTACTTTGAAAGGTGCTTTCGCTATTTCGTTGTTATGCATGGCTTCGTTCAACGATTGTTGTGTATATGGCCAAACACTTGCTGAGAATGTATTGCTGCCTGTAGCAGTAACTGTAAGACTTCCTTGGCTAACGTTTGTAAGCGTCATCCAACGCACATCACATCTATTTCCATTTTCTTGAGGCATAACATAAGGGGTTACCAAATCATCGACCGATGAATGATAAATTCCGATAGGTGCGCCTGTCTTTCGGTCTATGTAGTTTTCGTGTGGTCCCCGTCCATACCATTCTAAATTCTCCAAGCTTTCATTGATAATAAACTGTAAACCAATTCGTGGCACATTGGGCGCTTTCTCAGGTATATCTAAGTCGTAATCTATTTGAATTGAACCATCAGCATAAATAGTGTGTTGAATAGTAGCTTTAGATTGTGTATTTTCAAATATATATGCTGCTTTCACAGTCACTAACTCATTGTTAGTTTCACCTCTTTCAAGTGATATTAATTTGAATTTATCAGATTCATTTTCCCAAGGCTTCATGTGTCTGTCAACTTTCCATCCTTTATCATTATCGGTGAGGGCGCGCCAAAAATTAAATTTAGTTTCTCCAGTAATAAAATCGATTGCATCCACTTTGTAGCTGTCAATCATTCCACTATTTTTATCTATTGTCACTGCAAAGTTATTGCCCGAAATATGGTAATGCTTCTCAGTTTCTGTGAATTGTGGTTTAGAAGAGTTCGTTTTTATGTTATCCTTTACCTGCGTTTCATTCAATATGAATTGTCCCCAAGCTACGACATGACCCTTTTTAGCCCATATTGCATCATCTTTCAGTCTGAGTTGTAGGGTAATAAAGTTCTCTTTAGAGGTATCCAACTTCAAGTTATCAGGAAGCGTAACCTGCTTTGTTGACAAAGACGTTATAGAGGGAAGTGCAAGTTGTTTTTCAGAAATCAACTTCCCATCTTCATGCACCAAATAATGAAAATCGTAGTCGCTCAGATCGGTAGCAATGTGCCTATTGTTGAGTTCGACAACCAATGGTTGACTACTAATAAGCTTAAAAGATGCAGGTTGATAAACCTTTTTCATTTCATAGTAATGAGGATGTGGAGTTCCGTCTGCTCCTATAATACCATTGATACAGAAGTTCCCATCATTTGGGACATCCCCGAAGTCCCCACCATAAACAAAACCTTCGTCATGGTTTTCACGATTTTTCCAAAGAGCTTGATCCATCCAATCCCATATAAAGCCACCCACCAACATATCGTTTTCGTAAATCAGATCCCAATAATCAGCAAAGTTGCCCAAGCTATTTCCCATTGCATGGGAATATTCGTTTAGCATGAAAGGACGTCCAGAAGGGTAGTGGCCATGCTGTTCTTCATTGGTAGTCTCTCCGTGTTCACCTTTACGAGTTGCTTTCCCTCTCAGATGCTCTTTCAACCATGAAATAGTGGGATAAGTCTGACTGTCAATATCGGCAGCTAAGTTCATGTCAGCATATTGAATAATGCGATGTTCGGGATCCTTTTTTAGGGTTGCTTCTCTCATCTTCATAAAGGCATTTCCATAACCTGCCTCATTACCCAACGACCACATAACCACGCTTGGATGTTGTCTATCTCTAATTACCATCCGTTCCATTCGCTCCACCACTGCTTGCTCCCATTTAGGTTTATCACCTGGCAACACTCGTTTGTGATAACTTAGACCATGGGACTCCACATTGGCTTCATCCATCACCATTATGCCATATTCATCACATAACGCATACCAACGTGGGTCGTTGGGGTAATGAGCTGTGCGCACAAAGTTTACATTGCCCTGCTTCATCAACTCCAAATCTCGTATCATTTCGTCTTTTGTGATGGTCCATCCCTGATCGGGTGAAAATTCATGTCTGTTTACACCACGTATTTTCAAGTTCTTTCCATTCAAGAGTAACTTGTTGCCACTCACTTCAATCTTCCTAAAAGCGATAGGGAGCCTGTAAACTTCAACAATTTGTCCTTTTCTCTTTAATGCTACTTCAGCAGTGTATTGTGTAGGTCTGTCGTTGTACCACAAATCAACTTTTCCAACATTTATCATTGGGAGCTTAACTTCATCTCCAAATCCTTTTGCTAATTCTTGGATTTCAAAACTTTGTTTGAGCATTTGCTTTCCTTGCGGAGTTAAAACGGAGATAGAAACAGAATAATTGTCTTTTTTGTTTTTATTGGTGAAATTGACAGGCGTATAATGGAGTGTAACTGCACCTTTTTCATCTTTCAAATCTACAGATGGTTGTGCATATACATCCCACAATGACACTTCTGGAACAGCACGCAGAAATACATCGCGATACAAACCACTTAATCGCCAATAGTCCTGATCTTCAAGGTAATACCCATCGCTGTACTTATAGGTTTCGATAGCCAACGAGTTCTCACCATTTTGCAGATAATCGGTCACATCAAATTCGGCAGGTAATCGTGATCCTTGCGAATAACCCACTTTTTGCCCATTCACCCATACAAATACAGCTGAACTTGCTCCAGCTAAATGAAGTATTGTGCGCTTATCTTTCCACTGTTCGGGCACAGTAAAAGTTCTGTAATAAGAGCCAACTGGATTCCTATTTAAAAAAGTTGTATAAGTTGAATCAGGCTCTCCCATTACAAAGGGAGGATCGACCTTGAAAGGGTATATTGAATTGGTATAAAGAGGCACACCATATCCTTGTCGTTCAATAGTGGAAGGAACGGGAATATAATCCCAGTTATTGTGCGAAAAGGTCGACTTGAAAAAATCAATGGGTCGCGATTGTGGATCGGGCGACCAGTGGAATCGCCAATTTCCATTCAATGACTTCACCCAAATGGATTGGTCATAATTGGTGTTTTGCGCTTCTTCCAATGATGGAGCTGACCAAAATGAAGTACGTGCAGGTAGATTATTAACCCCTATTACAAGAGGATCTTGTATTTCTTGTGGTATTTGGGCAGAGGCTTTAAGTACGCAAAATATTAATAGTAGGGGGAGAAAGGTTTTTATCTTCATAACTGAGTGTAGCTAAGTTTTTTTCTATCAAACTCTTATTGGAGTTTCTATTTTTATGATCTACAGCACAAATATACCAATGTTTTTTAGGGTTTGGAAGTCTTATCTGTTTTATTGACTGTTTTCGTAATTCCCAAAAGAGCACTTGCTGAATAAGACAAAAAACGCAGTAAGAATAAATTCTACTGCGTTTTTTTAGATTTTCAGAAACTATTGTTTCTTGCTTTAATGAGTTTACATCAATCCGTATTTTAATAAGACATAGAGACACTTCTGTCAATTTCAGAAGCATTGTTCACAGGTACGAAGGTGAAGCCCCATTCGTAATTTTGATTGGCTGGCAAGGTATATTCTGGAAGAGGACGAGCCCCCCAACTGTTGTATCCTGCAACACCTTGTTGTTTCATATCAATACACACTTCCACAAAGTCGCGAGGAGTGATGTCATTAATATGTGTTTGGCGTGGAAGATTATTGGCAGGTGATTCAATGCCTCTTCTTTCTAATTCTTTGCTTTTATCATTTACTTCGTCTGGATAGAAATTATGCCACTGGTAATCACGGTCTTTATTCTCTTCCGAATCGAAATCTTCTACACTGTTTCTAAGCGAATTGAAGCCTATCGTAGAGTCTGCTATTACAACCAGCCCTCTGCTACCATTTGTGAATGCAACCCAGCGCGTGTCTGTTCTATGACCATTCTCTTGTGGTCTCACATAAGGATAGTACATATCTTCTGCTGTGGTGTTGTAAAGACCAACTTTTGAACTTGAAGCTCTATCAATATAGTTTTCGTCTGGTCCACGTCCAAAGTATTTCACTTTGTTCATTTTCACAGGTAGTCTGAAACGCACTCCAATACGAGGAACATTCAATTGTGATGAACTCTTGCGCGCCGCTTCAACTTCAGGTGAGAATGTTGCTGTTAGTGCTGCTTCAGATGCAACTACTTCAGATGCTTTCATATCGGTTGAAGTAAACTTAATGTTAGCTTTTAGAACACCTGTTGGGTAAAGCACATATTTAACTACATACAAATTACCTGCAGCAAGCAAGTAGTCAGCTTCAACTACAACATTGTCGCCTTCAGCATAAGCTTTTGATTCAACCACATTGAAATCTTTGCTCGATTGTTTCCATACTTGCAGACGACTTGGCATGCCATTACCATAGTCATTGTCATTTGGGCCTCTCCAAAAGTTAGGTTGCAAGCCAAATCCTTTATCGAAATACTCTGTGCCATTTACTTTGTAAGATGTTGCCAAGCCGCTCTTCTTGTCAAATACAAAGTTGACAGTTGGCGATTTAACTGTAATGATATTATCATTCGATTCGAAATTTAATTTTGCTTTTGATGTTGCTTTATAAAGAGGTTTTGCAGCTTGCTCATTGTTCAATTTAAATTGCTCAATAGCAACTATGTGTCCTTTAGGGACAAGTAGTGAAGCTTTATCTAAAACAAACTCGAAGTTGACAAAATACTCATCGCTATTGTCTGCTTTTATTGCAGGTATATCTAATGAAATTTCTTTAGATGCTTGAGGTGCAAGCTGTAATGGGATACTGCCATTTTTTATTTTCACACCATTGCGCGTAATATTGTATTTAAGACTATAATCATCTGTATTGATAAAATAGAAACGATTGGTGATTTTGAATTTTCCTTCTCCAGCATTCACCTCTTCCACTGCAAAGTCTTGATGAACATATTTTACTTCGTTCATAGCAGGGTGGGGGTCTCTGTCAGGACTTACAACGCCATTGCAAAGGAAATTGCCATCGCTTGGTGCATTAACGCCGTAATCGCCTCCGTAAGTCCAATACATTACACCATTTTCATCTATTTCTTCAATTCCTTGGTCTACCCAGTCCCAGATATAACCACCTTGAAGGTTGGGATACTTGTAGATTTCTTTCCATTGAATGTCCAAGTTACCATTTGAATTACCCATTGCATGAGAATATTCAGAAGGAACAACAGGACGATCAGAGCCCTTTTTACCAATATCACCTAACCATGCAGCACTTGGGTATTGAGGAACATACATGTCTGTGTTCCATTCCCAGAGCGCTCGTTCGTAGTTAACAGGTCTGTCCATTAGACCTTTATCTTTGTTTTTCAACCAAAGATAAGCCTGGTAAAAGTTATATCCGTTTCCAGCTTCATTTCCTAATGACCAAAAAGTAACAGAGGGATGATTCTTGTTTCTTTCATACATGTTTTTCACTCGGTCTATGACAGGTATAATCCAATCGGGGTTGTTGCCTAAACCACCACCTTTTCTGAGATCATAGTACATCCCGTGTGACTCTATATTGGCTTCGTCATATACATACAGTCCATATATATTGCATAGTTCATAAAAGCGTCTGCTTTGAGGATAATGAGCCAATCGAACAGTATTTATATTGTGAAGCTTCATCGTTTCAAAGTCCTTAATCATTATGTCCTCGGTTACATAGTGTCCAGTTTTGGGATTCGTTTCGTGGATGTTTACACCTTTCAATTTGATGGGTTGTCCATTCACAAGGAATAATTTATCCTCTCTACCTGATTTGTCCTTAACTGATTTTATTTCAATTGAACGGAATCCAACAGTAAATGGAACAACCTCACTAATTTTACCATTTTGCTTAACTGTCATCAACAAGGTGTACAAATTAGGCGTTTCTGAAGTCCATTTCAATGGATTTGTGATTGTCTCGGAAAAACGTACATCTTTTTCCTCGCCAGCATTCAATGATATAGTTTGTTTATCTGTAACAACCATCTTTTTGGAGTTATCCAGCAGTTCATAACTTACTTCAACATCGCTCATAGTAGCGTTGTTGTTTTTAATCATTGTTTTCAACGCGAAGTTACCATCTGTGTAGCTTTCATCTAAATTGGACTTAACAGAGAAATCACGCAAATGAGTTTTGGGTTGTGACCATAAATAGATGTCTCTTTCAATACCTGAAATCCGCCAGAAGTCTTGGCATTCTAAGTATGAGCCAGTTGACCATCTGAAAATCTTCAAGATTAATGTATTGTCTCCAGCTTTTACGTAATCGTTTATTCTAAATTCGGCAGGATTCTTAGAGTCTTCACTATATCCAACTTCTGTACCATTTATGTAAACATAAACACCAGATTTTGCACCACCAATGTGTAAAAACACATCACGTTCGAGCATATCAGATGATACATTAATTTCACGACGATACACTCCCACTGGGTTCATCTCTGGTAGGAGAGGAGGTGTAGGATTTTTTGGTTGAAACTCATACCCATGATTCGTATATATAGCAGTTCCAAATCCTTGAATTTCCCAGTTCCCTGGTACTTTAATGTCTTTCCAATTGTTTGTTGATACACTTGGATCGGTTATATTATCTGGAAGTTGTTTGTAACCATCTACAAAATAAAACTTCCACGTTCCATTAAGAGGCTGGTAATACTTGCTCTCTTCAAATCTTTTAGACAATGCATTGTCACGACTATCAAAAGTCATAAATGTAGTTCGGGGGTACTCTTTGTTTACCTTCACTACATCTACATCTTGCCAGTATGGCTTTTTCTCTGTCTGTGCAACAGACGTTGCAGACATAACCAAAAAAGTCATTGCACAAAGCAACGTTATAAATTGATTCTTCATTCTAAAAATATTAATGTTACTTGTAATTATGTTTTGTTTCTATTTGATAGCTTCTAATAGTGTGTTTGCCAGTCGGCTTGTACCTACTCTGAATAGATCTTTGTTGCACCATTCTTCTCCTAAAGTTTCCTTCACTATGGTGTAATAGTTTACAACTTCTTCCACTGATGAAACGCCACCTGCTATTTTAATTCCTTTTTTGTCGCCTGTCTTTTTGTAGTAGCTTTTCAAGGCCAAACACATTGTGTATGCCGCTTCTACTGTTGCACCTACATATACTTTGCCAGTTGAAGTCTTTATAAAGTCTGCTCCAGAGTAAAGCGCTAAAATTGAAGCATCGTGAATTTTCTTAGTTTCTTTTAATGCACCAGTTTCTAAGATTACTTTTAGTTTTGCTTCGTGACAAGTCTCTTTTATTTCATCTAACTCTTCACATAATTCCTCAAATTCTTCATTCATGAAAAGACCCAAGTTAAGCACTACGTCTATTTCGTCAGCGCCATCTAATACAGCAAGAGCAGTTTCTGCTACTTTTACCTCCAAAAAAGTTTGTGATGAAGGGAATCCACCAGCTACACAGGCTATTTTTACATCTGCTGTAAGCGATTCGCGTACAGTTTTTGCAAAATTTGGAAACACACAAATAGCAGCAACATTATCTATCTCAGGATTTGTTCCTTCAAAATCATTTACTTTGCCGGTAAACGTCCAAATGTCTTCTCGCGTGTCTGTTGTGTTCAAAGTGGTAAGATCAATGCATCCATATATCTTTTTCAGAACTTCAGGTGTATTGTTTTGTTTAGCCTTTTCGCTAAGAATTTCTTTTACCTTTTCGGTAACTTCGTTTTCAGATAGTATAAAAGCATGTTGACTTAAAGCTTTTCTGTATTTATCTTCCATTGTGTTTGTATATTATTTTGATTTTATATTTCTAACTGAATCGTTATTTTACAGTTTTGGGTTATTGATATGTCTTTCAGAATCTCGCAAGGTCTTCTTCTCTATGTTCTTTTTCAGCGCTTCCTCTAAATCAATTCCAGTTTGATTTGCAAGACAAATTAAAACCCACAATACATCAGCCATTTCATCTCCAAGATGTTTTGATTGTTCAGTATCTTTAAAAGATTGATCACCAAATGTGCGTGCCATTATCCTTGCCAATTCTCCAACCTCTTCGGTTAGGACAGCCATATTAGTTAGTTCGCTAAAGTAGCGTACACCATAGGTTTTAATCCACTTATCAACTTCCTTTTGAGCTTCTTTTATTGTCATTTGTACGATTATTTCTCTTTTGAGTCTATCCATATTGTTACAGGACCATCATTTATGAGCGATACTTTCATATCTGCTCCAAATTCACCTGTTCGAACTTCAGTTCCAGTTATTGTTTGCAATTCTTCACAAAACTGTTCGTAAATTGGTATTGCTATATCAGGCTTAGCTGCTTTAATATAGGATGGGCGATTTCCCTTACGAGTGGAAGCATGTAATGTGAATTGTGATATTACCATAATCTGTCCTTTAATATCAATTACAGAATCATTCATAATGCCATTCGCATCATCAAATATACGTAAATTTGTAATCTTCTTACATAGATAGGCTATATCTTTATCTGAATCATCTTCTTCAATGCCCACAAACACAAGTAGACCATTTGAAATGTTGCTGTATTCCTTTTTATTGATTTCTACACTTGCATTAGTAACTCTTTGGATAAGTACTCTCACCTCTAATTTTCTTTAAACCATTTATAAACTAACTTCCCCTTACTATTTCCCAATACTTCTTTTATTTCTTTCTCATCTGCTTCTTTTATTCTTTTGATGCTTTTGAAGTGCGTCAACAATTTTTTCTTTGATGTTGGACCAATTCCTTTTATTTCGTCCAGTTGAGAGGTCACTTGGGCTTTGCTCCTTTTTTTTCTGTGAAATGCTAATCCAAATCGATGAGCTTCGTCTCGTAAATGTTGAATGAGTTTTAACGTCTCAGAATTTTTATCTAAAAAGAGAGGAATGGAATCTCCGGGGAAATAAATCTCCTCTAATCGCTCTGCAATACCTATAATTGCAATTTTCTCAAACAAATTCATTTCTTTGAGAATATCTGTGGCAGCGTGTAATTGACCCTTACCACCGTCAACCACAATGAGTTGAGGTAGAGATTGACCCTCGTTAACTGCACGAGAGTAGCGTCTTTGAATTACCTCCTGCATTGATGCGTAATCATTCGCTCCTACAACGCTCTTAATCATGAAATGTCGGTAGTCTTTTTTTGAAGGCTTACCTTTTTTGAAAACTACACACGCTGCAACCGGATCTGAACCTTGAATATTTGAATTGTCAAAACACTCAATGTGTATTGGCATTTCTTTCAAATGTAAATCTTTTTGCACAGTTTTTAAAAGTCGGGTAGAGCGTTGCTCAGGATTTAATATTTCTGCTTTCTTTAATTTGTCTACCCGATATTGTTTTACATTTTGCTCAGAGAGATTTAAAAGTTTCAATTTATCTCCTCGTTGCGGAATTATGAATTCAACATTTGTTAACAGTATGTCTGGTAAGAAAGGGACGATAATCTCTTTCGATTCACTTTTGTAACGTTGACGCATTTCGGCAATACCCATCGAAAGCAACTCTTCTTTTGTCTCGTCCATCTTCTTTCGGTACTCAAATGTATAGGCTTGAACAATTGCACCATTTACTACATGTAGGTAATTTATATATGCTGATTGCTCATCATCAAAACAGTAAAAAACATCAATATTGTACCCAAAATTGCTTACTACTTGAGAACGTTGTCTGAAGTTCTCAATTAATAGGTACTTTTCTTTCAGATCCTGCGCTTCTTCGTAACGGTGCTCCTCTGCACAAAGCAGCATTTCTTCATAAATCTTTTTGCTTATGATACTTACATTTCCTTTTAGAATTTCAAGAACTTCCTCTATATTTCGGTTATAATCTTCCATTGATTGCAAACCTTCACAAGGTCCTTTGCACCGTTTAAGATGATATTGTAGGCATACTTTAAATTTGCCAGCTGCTATATTCTCAGGAGTTAGATTTAATCGGCAAGTTCTTATCTTATACACTTTCTGCACTATTTCAAGAAGAGCTCTAACTGAAGCTACATTTGTATAAGGACCAAAATACCTTGAACCATCTCGTTGTATATTTCTTGTTTGAAACACGCGCGGAAAGAATTCTTTCTTTACAACAATAGAGGGATATGACTTATCATCTTTTAAAAGTACATTATAACGAGGTTGGTATTCTTTTATAAGATTGTTTTCTAATAGGAGCGTGTCCTCTTCACTGTTTACAACAATGTATTTTATCTTTGCAATCTTACGAACCAGAATTCGAGTTTTTGGACTGTCATGTTCTCTATTAAAGTACGATGCGACCCTTCTTTTTAGATCTTTTGCTTTACCTATATATATGATCGTTCCTGCCTCATCATAAAACTGGTAACAACCAGGTTGGTGAGGTATTGCAGAAATTGTGGTTTTTATATCATCGGTCATTATTAAATATCCTTGCTATAAATCAAATATCAAATTTTAAGATAGAATCCAATTCTACCTCCTCAGGGAATAGTTTACGTGCTTCAAGTTTCTCAAGTTCGATCAAGAAGTTGAGGTATACTTTCTTTACGCCCATCTTCTTCACTAATTTGTATGCGGCAAGCATTGTGCCTCCTGTTGCAAGCAAATCGTCATGTATTAACACTACATCATTCTCATTTAAAGCATCAGCATGTATCTGGATAGCATCCTCACCATATTCCTTTGTGTAGCTTTCTTCTAACACATCAAATGGCAGCTTTCCAGGCTTCCTTACTGGTGCGAAACCTGCATTTAATCTAAGTGCAGTGGCAGGTCCCATGAAAAATCCACGAGATTCTATTCCAACGACCATAGTTATTCCTTTGTCTTTGTATTTATCGTATAAAATATCAGAAAGTTCTTGCAAACATTCTGGCGATTGAAATAGAGTTGTTATGTCTTTAAACTCTATCCCATCAATTGGGAAGTTGGGGATGTTTCTTACAGAATCTTTCAGTGTTTGAATGCTCATATTATATCTTTTTGAAGTTTGTTTAATTGAGATTGTTTCACGTGGAACAATTAGTTTTTATCGTCCTAATAATACTAAAAGCACAGAGATGTCATTTGGCGACACTCCAGGTATTCTACTTGCTTGTGCTATTGTTTGTGGGTTGATTGTTGTTAGTTTTTGTCTCGCCTCAGTTGATAGAGATTGGATGCCATTGTAGTTGAATTTATCTTGAATCTTTATGTCTTCTAAGCGGGTTATCTTGTCTGCAATTATTCGTTCACGCTTTATATAGCCCTCATATTTTATTTTAATATTAGCAGATTCTATTGTTTCTTCAGTCCTGTTCGGAATTTGATCCAACTGTACTTTTAATGCAGGTATTGCTTCTTGTATATACTCTAAAGACACTTGTGGTCGTGTAAGTAATTCAATCAGTTTTACCCCTTGTTTTAAAGGAGATGTTCCTATGCTTTCCAAGTAGGTGTTTATCTTGTCAGGCTTCAAAGAGTAGTTCTTACTGAACTCAATTATTCTATTTACCTCTTTGGTTTTCTGATTAAGTAGCTCAACCCGATCACTCTTTGCTAAACCTATTTCTGCCGCTTTTTTGGTCAACCTTTCGTCTGCATTGTCTTGACGCAATAGGATGCGATACTCTGCTCGCGAAGTGAACATGCGGTAAGGTTCGTCAACACCTTTTGTTATTAAATCATCTATAAGCACACCAATATATGCTTCATCACGACGAAGTGTAAATGGTGCACCACCATGACAAGCAATATGAGCATTTATAGCAGCCATCATTCCTTGTCCGCCAGCTTCTTCATAACCTGTAGTGCCATTAATTTGTCCTGCAAAATAAAGCCCTTTTACTAACTTTGTTTCTAATGTAGCTTCCAGTTGTGTTGGATCGAAAAAATCGTATTCAATTGCATAGCCAGGACGGAAGATATGCACATTCCTAAATGCTGGAACACGTTGCATTGCTTCTAACTGAATTTCTAAGGGTAGGGAAGAGGAAAATCCATTTAAGTAGTATTCGTGAGTTGTTTCACCTTCGGGTTCCAAAAAGAGTTGATGACTCGTCTTTTCAGCAAAAGTTACAATCTTAGTTTCTATACTTGGACAATAGCGAGGGCCTATACTTTTGATTTGACCGTTATAAAGAGGAGAGAATTCTATTCCCTTCTTCAACGATTCATGAACATGTTCGTCTGTAAAGGTAATCCAACAACTACGTTGTTTTAGTTCTTTGTTCGACGTGTTTAAGTAGGAGAATCTATGAAAAGTATCATCACCAGCTTGTTCATCCATTAACGAAAAATCAACACTGCGTCCATCAATTCGTGCTGGAGTGCCTGTTTTCATACGGTCGGTAGTGAAGCCCAATTTCTTTAACTGTTCAGTAATACCAAAGGATGATTTCTCAGACATTCTTCCTCCACCAAACTGCACCTCTCCTACATGTATTAAGCCGTTTAGAAAAGTTCCGTTTGTTAGGATTACAGATTTAGCAAAAAATTCTACCTGCATTTGTGTTTTTACTCCCAAAGCCACTCCATCTTTTATTATAAGTTCAGTAACGGCATCTTGCCACACATTTAAATTGGGTGTATTTTCAATAATGCTTCGCCATGTTTGAATAAACTTTTGGCGGTCACTTTGCACGCGAGGGCTCCACATAGCAGGTCCTTTAGAGCGATTGAGCATGCGAAATTGGATAGAAGTTTTGTCACTAACTATCCCCATCTGTCCGCCCATAGCGTCAATCTCTCTCACAATCTGACCTTTGGCTATTCCTCCAACAGCAGGATTGCAACTCAATTCGGCAATCTTGTTCATGTCCATAGTGATCAAAAGAGTTTTTGATCCCATATTGGCTGCTGTAGTTGCAGCTTCGCAACCTGCATGACCTGCACCTACTACAATTATATCGTAATTAAATTTCATTGTTCGTTTATAAGAAAGGAGCAAAGATACTAAAAAAGAAAGCTTTATGTAATGTGGCTACTGTTAATACTGAATAACAAAAATGAAAACAGATAGAATGAAAAGGAGGCTATAGAGGGAATAGATAGATCAAAAAGAGTGCTCTTTAAGAATCACAACCAGCACTCAGTTGGAGTAGTACTGTTTGTAGTATAAATAAAATCACAGCACCTATAAAAACGTAGCGGCCTGTAGATAGGCAAAGACAAGAAGGGTAATTAACAACAAACCAAAATAGAATAAGGTAAAAAGGTTTAGAGCAATCCCAGTTGCTAAGGTTCAAAAAAGAGATTGAAGCTGATGCACAAAGTATTGAATTGAAGCAGTTAGTTATTTAAGTGCCAAAGTGGTACAAGATAAAAAAATGGAGGGGATTTCCCAAACCTTAGTAACATTTCAATAAAAAATCTTGCCACTAACCTTATTGGCTTATTTTAAAATGAGTACTTTCAGCAAAGAAATATACATTATCAATATTCAGATTCTCTTTTAATCTTACTCTTCTTTTGAATCTTCTTTTTATACCAGCTAACAGGACGCACCTGACGGAGCTCTAAGTGTTGTTCAAAATGTTGTGCTACAGATAGTTCGCTCCGCTGGAGCTTAAATCAGGATACAACGTCATTTTTATACTTTTATACAAAACACGCAAGCAATATCCAATAAACAAATCTTTAAATTCGATGCCAACCAGCACTAAGTAGGATTAGCACTGTTAGAAGGATACATCAAACCATAGTATCTATTGGGTCCCATTATAAAGTATATCTTTTACATCTAAGAGTTATCAGAAAAGAGCATTTCCAAAGCACCATTTTCTTCATTTCGCATCAATATCTCTTCTTCAAGAGTACTATCTTTTAATCCACATAAATGTAAAATGCCATGAATAATTACCCGATGGAGTTCTTCTAAATATTCAGTTTTATACATTTGTGAATTTGATTCCACCGTTTGTAAACTGATTATTATGTCTCCTGAGATGATATTATCTTCCGAATAATCGAAAGTAATGATGTCAGTGTAGAAATCATGATTAAGGTATTCACGATTCACTTCCAATATTTTTTCATCATTACAAAAAAGATAAGATATTTCTCCTACCTTTTTATTCTGTTTTTGAGCAACTCTATCTATCCATTCGGATAATTTATCTTCTTCTATTTTTGGGAAGTCAATATCTTCTGCTTGAAAAGTGACATTCATAAGTGTGATTTTAGTTGAAATTAATTTCGTTTCCTTGCAATATTTTTACCCAAAGAACAGATAACTTATAAATATTGCAGCTATAACGCCTCCCAAATCGGCCAAAAGCGCATAGGGAACAGTATAGCGTGAGTTTTTAACATTAATGGCGCCGAAGTAAACAGCAACAATATAGAAAGTTGTGTCGGTTGCTCCTTGGAGCACTGATGACAAACGACCCGCAAACGAGTCAGCGCCAAAAATACGCATTGTATCTATCATCATGCCGCGCGCTCCACTTCCACTTAGAGGTTTCATTAGTGCTGTTGGCATTCCATCTACCCAACGAGTGTCTCCCCCAAATATTCCTATTAGATTCTTCATACCATCCATTAGAAAATCCATTGCACCCGATGCTCTAAATACACCTATGCCCACTAAAAGTGCAATAAGATAAGGGATGATTCTTACAGCAGTTTGAAATCCTTCTTTTGCTCCATCAATAAATGCATCGAATACATTTATTTTTTTCAGAATACCTTTAATCAGAAATACAAGAATGATGCTAAACAGAATAATATTGGCAACCAGACTTGAAACAACATTCACTTGTTCTTGTGGTAGGTTTTGAAAAGCTAATACAGTTAGCGTAATAATTAAAGCAAGTCCACCGAAAAAGCCAAGGATTGCTTTATTGAATATATTGATTCGTTGTTTAATGCACACTGCTAAAGTACCAATAAGCGTAGCAACAAAAGTTGCCATCATAATAGGAATGAAAATATCCGAAGGATTTGCTGCTCCCATTTGAGCCCTGTATACCATCACCGTTATGGGGATGAGTGTTAGCCCTGAAGCATTAAGGACCAGGAACATAATCATTGGGTTGGAGGCTTCATCTTTGCGTGGGTTAATCTCTTGCAACTCGTTCATTGCTTTCAACCCAAAGGGTGTAGCAGCATTATCGAGGCCAAGCATGTTAGCCGATATATTCATCAAAATGGATGCAGAAGCAGGGTGACCTTTTGGAATGTCGGGAAATAGCTTTGAGAAAAGAGGAGCAGCAGCACGTGAGAAAACACTAATCATGCCTCCTCGTTCACCAATTTTCATAATACCCAGCCATAGTGATAGCACGCCAGTCAAACCCAATGAAATTTCAAAACCAAGTTTCGCATTATCAAATGTTGAGTTCATAATTTCTGTGAAGATACCCATATCACCTAAAAATATAAGTTTGATAAAGGCAACCACAAATGCGATCAAGAAAAATGCAATCCAAATATAATTTAAAACCATATCTTAGAAAAAAGATAGCCGATTGGAGCTAAATGCTCATGTTTAAAGAAATATCCCGCCAAAGTTACTATATTATTTGTAGCGATAAAAGAATTATTTCTATCTTTATGTTCTAAGTTAACATAGTGCATATGAACTGGAAAGACTTTCTGTATTTTTCGCGCGCTGAGTCGCTTGCGGTTTTGTTTATTCTTATAATTATTCTCCTTACCCTCAATCTTAACTTTCTTCTATCTAAGAGAAATAGTAGCCCTTTAATTATTTCTCAGAATGATTCACTTATTGCTTCTTTTGAACGTTTACATAGTAACATGAAAGATAAGACTTTAGAGGCTCCACCATTGAAAAACAACCAAAATGAAGATTCAAAAAGAGTTTCATCTACTTCGAACCATAAGGAACAAACTAAACAACTATTTGTAGAGAGAAATGAAAAGCAATATGGATATCCTCGTCAAGAAAAACTCAAAGACACAGAGTTTATTGCACTGAACGTAACGGATACAGCTCAGTGGAAAAAGATTCCTGGTATTGGAAGTTCTTATGCTGCACGTATTATTAAATACAGAGACAAGTTAGGTGGGTTCACATCAATCAACCAACTTAAAGAGGTTTACGGCATTGATGATGAGTTGTTTGATAAAATATCATCTTATATACGAGAAGAAAACAACTGTTTGGAAAACTGTCGAAAGTTGAAGATAAACAAGCTTGAGTTTAAAGAAATATTAGCCCACCCTTACATTGATTACGAGCAAACAAAAGCTATTGTTAACCTTCGAAGACGAATAGGGGACATTTCTTCCATTGATGAGTTGGCCATGTTAGATGAGTTCTTGCCAGAGGATATTGTTAAACTAACCCCTTATCTGCAATTTTAATAATTCTACTTTTTTAAAAGATAAAACAACAAAACCAAACAGGCGTTGTTTAACACTAACACAGCTTCGACTGATATTACAATTATATTAAATAATTATGAGAAACATACTTTCAATTGCACGCTCCATTTTATTAATAGCTTTAATTGGAGCTTCTTTTGCTTCTTGCAAAAAAAAGATATCAAAACAAATAGATCCCGAATTTGTACAATATATTTCGGGTTTTACTTATGGGACAATCTCTCCTCAGTCCTATATCCAGGTAGAGTTGACACAGGAAATGCCAGCTGTCGAGCTAAATGCTGAAATGAAAGAAAAACTGTTCTCTTTTGTTCCGAAAATAAATGGCAAAACAGTTTGGATAAACTCACGAACCATTCGTTTCATTCCCGATGCAGATGAATTAAAGATGGGAAAAGAATATTCAGCAAAACTACATCTTGATAAGTTGCTGAAAGTAGAGGATAAATTTAAAACGTTCAACTTCTATTTCAAAGTGAGTGAGCAAAACTACAGCTTCGATCTATTGCCTTATTCTCCAATAAACTCCAACGAGTTGGAGTGGAATAGTGTACAAGGCACCTTAAAGTTGATAAATGCAGCAACTACGGAAGATATATATAATATGTTCTCCCTGAAAGGTGCTAACAAAGAAGTAAAAGTGAAGGTAATGCCTTTAAGTGAAACATCTTATAGGATTGTAGTTGATAGCTTGCAGAGAACCACGAAAAATGAATCATATACACTAAATGTTGAAGGTAAGCCCATTGAAGTGAAGAGCAATGAGAAACACATTATTGAACTTCCAGCAATACCCGAAACAGAATTACAAGTCATCGATGTTCGGATGTCTGATGATGGAAGTCCAAATGTACGTGTCACCTTTAGTAGTTCTTTGGATATGGATCAAAACATGCAAGGTCTCATTGTTGCATCTGGCGTGAATAACTACACCTTTAGAATAGACAAGAATGTGCTTTATATCTATCCCGAAACGTTTCCAAAAGATGAGCTTAATTTGCAACTCAGTGAAGGGATTAAAAACAATATTGGGTTAGGATTAAGCAAGGACTACACCTACCAACTTAAAGTAGACGACGAGAAACCTCAAATTAAAGTAGAGAAAAGCGGCATTATCCTTCCTAACTCTGAGCAACTAACACTTCCATTTAGCGCAGTCAATTTATGGGCAGTGGATGTAAAAATCATAAAGATATATCAAAACAACATTCTCTATTTCCTTCAGTCAGGCACTTTGTCGGGAGGAAATCAAGGAGAAATACGTCGCTTTGGTCGCTTGATAAAAAAGGTGCGAGTAAGATTGGATACTGACAAAACAAAAGACCTGTCACGTTGGAATCAATTTGCAATTGATTTAGCAGAGTTGATAGAGCAAGATCCAGGTGCTGTATATATGGTGCAGCTGTCCATGAAGCAAGATTACTCTTTGTACAGATGTGGAGGAATCAACCCAGCTATTCCTGAAGGAAACACCATGCGCAGTTTCTCAAACGAATTGATTACTGAAGAGGATGAATCGGTTTGGGATGAACCTCAACCATACTACTATGAGCAAATAGATTGGAGCAATTATAATTGGAAAGAGAAGGATGATCCTTGCAAAGCAACTTATTACATGGATCGAGAGCGTGTTGTTGAAACCTTTGTAAATGCCTCAAACTTGGGTATGATTGCCAAAGCTGCAAATAATAATAGCGTGAGTGTTGCCGTTACCGATATCCTCACCACAGAGCCACTTTCAGGTGTAAAAGTGACTCTATACAATTATCAAATGCAAGAGATGGGCATTGCCAATACTGATAAGGATGGCTTCGCCGATATCGAATACCAAAAAGGTCGTCCATTTGTTGCCACTGCTGAAAAAGGAGATGAAAAAGGATATCTTGAATTAAAAGATGAACTCTCCCTGTCGTTGAGCAACTTTGATGTGAGTGGTAAAGAGATTCAAAAAGGAATTAAAGGATATATCTATGGTGAGCGAGGAGTTTGGCGTCCAGGTGACTCTATCCATGTGTCGTTTATATTGGAAGATAAAGAACAAAACTTACCGAAGAATCATCCTGTAATATTGGAAGTGTATACGCCCACGAGACAGTTCTATCAACGACAAGTAAAAACAAACAATGAAAACGGCATCTATACTTTCAACATTGTAACCGATCCAACAGCTCAAACAGGAGTGTGGCAATCATATATCAAAGTGGGAGGGACTTCCTTCTATCAACCTTTGAGGATTGAAACGATTAAGCCTAACAGGCTAAAGGTCCGCATGGAAACAGATTCCATCTTCGATGCTGCTAAAAGTTCGTTCTCTGGAAAATTGACAGCGCAATGGTTACACGGTGCACCCGCTTCTAATTTAAAAGCGGAGGTGAGCCTTTCTCTTTCAAAAAGCGAACTTCCATTTAAAAATTATGAGAACTATGAGTTCAACAATCCACTTTCAAAGTTCGAAACGAACCGACATAAATTGTTTGAAGGTAACCTCAATGCCTCTGGTATTGCAGGTGTAATTAGCAAAGTGCCAAAAGCAGAGAATGCTCCGGGTATGTTGCGAGGCAACATTCTTTCGAGGGTGTATGAGAGCGGAGGCGATATGAGTTTCTATGCCCAAACTATTTACTATTCACCTTACACATCTTACGTGGGAGTGAAAGCTCCGATAACAACAAAAGGTGAATTTCTTGAAACGGACAAACCTCTCACTTTTGATGTAATATCATTAACACCCAATGGGCAAAAAGTATCACGGTCTAATTTATCATACAAAGTATATAAACTCAATTGGAGTTGGTGGTGGAATAGTTCTGAGGAAGACTTGGGCTCTTATATTAACAGTACATCCGTTAGCCCTGTTGCTCAAGACGATTTGTCAACAACCAACGGAAGCGGAAAAGTGAATTTTGAGGTAAATTATCCTGATTGGGGACGCTACCTTATATTAGTAAAAGACAATGAGAGTGGACATACCGCTGGTTCTATGTTTTACGTTGATTGGTCTGAAGCATACGGACGAGCCAATAAGAAAGACCCAAGTGGACTAACCATGCTGGCTTTTACTACAGACAAGCCTGTTTATCAAGTGGGAGACAAAGCAACTGTGACCATACCCAAAAGCACAGAAGGTAGGGTGTTGGTGAGTATTGAAAACGGAACAAGAGTAATACAACGTGAATGGATTAAAACTTCTGAAAAAGAGGACACGAAATATACGTTCGCAATTACCGACGAGATGAATCCTAATGTGTACATCTTTGCAACGTTGCTGCAGCCTCATGCTCAAACTACCAACGACTTACCAATTCGAATGTATGGCGTTCAAAACATTGAAGTGGAGAACAAAGAGAGTCGCTTGAGTCCAACAATTTCAATGCCTGACGAGCTACAGCCCGAAAAAGAATTCACGGTTTCTATTTCAGAGAAATCTAAGAAACCTATGACTTACACCTTAGCTATTGTTGATGAAGGTTTGTTAGATATCACAGGATTTAAAACACCCAATGCGTGGGATTATTTCTATTCACGTGAAGCGTTAGGTGTTCGCACATGGGATTTGTTTGATAGAGTGTTAGGTGCAAATACTGGCATGTTTGGTCCTTTGCTCAGCATTGGAGGCGATGAGGCACTTAAAGCATCAAGCGATAAAGTCAATCGATTTAAACCCATTGTTCGTTTCATGGGACCTTTCACAGTTAAAGCGGGTGAAACAAAACAGCACAAGATAAAACTGCCACCTTATGTAGGTTCAGTGCGTGTAATGGTCGTTGCGGCAGGTAACGGTGCTTATGGTAGTGCCGAGAAAACTGTGGCGGTGAACAATCCACTTATGACGCTTTCTACACTACCCCGTGTAATGGGGCCAAACGAAGAAGTGTGGTTGCCCGTCAATGTATTTGCTATGGATAAATCTGTGCGAAATGTGCAACTGTCTATTGAAACCAACGGTTTGTTGAAAAGTGAAGGAAGTGTCACACAAAGTATTCAGTTTACTGAAACAGGTGATCAACTTGTCTATTTCAAACTGAAAGCTGACGCCCGAACAGGAGCAGAGCAAGTACGCATTAAAGCTACAGGGGGAGGGCAAACTGTTACTGAAGTTATTGATATTGGCATTCGCAATCCTAATCCACCCATCATTAAAAGTGATGCGCAGTTGATTGATGCAAATAGCTCAACAAAGCTAACTATCAACATGGATGAGGTGGGGGAGAATGATTGGGCGAAACTTGAACTTTCTCGATTGCCAAATATCAATTTCAATAAGAACTTGGACTTTTTGCTTTCTTATCCTCATGGATGCACAGAGCAGCTAACATCGCAAGCATTTCCATTGCTTTATATTGATGGGTTGACTCAGTTGAGTGAAGATCAGAAGAAACAAATGGCTGAAAAAGTGGATCAAGTGATAAAGATACTTGGTACACGCCAACTTCCCGATGGTGGATTTATGTATTGGGCAGGTAACAATTATGCCTCGGAATGGACTTCTACTTATGCTGGACATTTCCTCACGGAAGCAAAGAACAAAGGATATGATGTTTCAGAAAATGTGTTGTCTCGTTGGGTGCAGTTTCAAACCAAATTGGCAAACAACTGGAGCAGAACCACATCGTTTCAAAACTATTACAGTGTTTCCATGACCGAGCTACAACAAGCGTACCGATTATACGCCCTTGCTTTGAATGGTCAGCCACAATTGGGAGCAATGAATCGAATGCGCGAATTGAAGGATTTGTCCTTACAAGCAAAATGGCGATTAGCAGCTGCTTATGCCATAACGGGACGTAAAGATGTGGCAAACGAACTTGTATTCAATGTAGATGATACAGTTGATAATTACAATTTCAATAACGATACTTACGGTAGTTCAGCACGTGATGAAGCAATGATTATGGAGACTTATCTGCTTTTAGACAAAACAGATAAAGCACTTTCATTGGCTCAAAATGTAGCCCAAGAACTATCTTCCGATTACATATCCACTCAAACTGCTGCTTATAGTCTGATAGCCATGAGTAAGCTGGCCGAGAAGATGGGCACAACGAACATTGAAGTTGATTGGAAGCTGAATGGCAAAGCAATGACTGCTGTTTCAACTCCTCAGCCGCTGCATCAAATAGATATTACACCTGCTAAATCGATTGAAATAAACATCGATAACAAAGGTCAGGGTAAGATATATGCACAGTTGACTGGTCGTACGCAACCCATTGGAGATATGGAAGTGACTTCACCCAGTAATGCATCATTCGATATGACGGTTAACTATGTTGGACTAAATGGTCAACCCATTTCGGTTAACTCACTAAAACAAGGTGAAGAGTTTACAGCTATAGTTACAGTTAAGAACACACCCGCACAAGCATTCACCGATTTGGCAATGGTGCAAATATTTCCATCAGGTTGGGAAATATACAATGAGCGCATCTTAGGTACTGATTCTGTTGGTAGTATTGGAAGCTACAGTTATCGTGATATTCGCGATGATCGGGTACTTACCTATTTTAATATGGCAGCTGGACAAACCAAAACGTTTAAAGTGCGATTGCAAGCTGCATATCGGGGTAGTTATTATTTACCTGCTGTTTCTCTGCAGGCTATGTATGAACCGCGGGAGCAGGCAAGAACGAAAGGGAATTGGGTTACAGTGGAAAATAGTGATAAGTGATTAGTGGTAAGGGAGACGTAGAGGCGCAATGCTCTGCGACTCGTTCATTGGAGATCTATAATATTAAAAGTATGTTTACAACTGTTTATTCAATATATAATTACATTAAATGAAAATTCATCACTACACAACGATTGAAACTTTAGCTCTTATTTTGAAATATAGAACTATTAGGTTTAATAGATTAGATAAGGTTGACGACTTAGAAGAATCTAAATATGGTATTAGTACAGCTGATTTACGCATGGGGAAATATAATTTTGCTTCATGTTGGACAAGAGATGCTAATGAAAGTATACCTCTTTGGAATTTATATACAAAAAATAAAGGTGTGCGTATTAGCTTAGAAGAAGATATGTTTATAACTTATCCAATCAATAATTCTTTTAAAAGCTTCTTCAAGGAAAATATTAATCCTAAAGAAGATTATTTAATATATAATGGTATTAATGAAGCTATACTTATAGATGTCGAATATGTTGATGATCTGAAAATGAAGATAACTGAAATAGGGAGTTGTATTGAAAATAATGTTCAAGGTAGGTATAAGATGGAATTCACAAATGATTTCGGTAAATTTAAAAGTAAACATTGGGAGTTTCAAAAAGAGAGTAGATTCATAATAAGAGTAATTCCAATAAAATGGCCAGAAATGCCTCCTCCCAAAGACATTGATCCTACATATTTCTATTTAAATGAATTTATGGAGTCTATCCCACCTTCTTATTTTCAAAACAAATCTGTCTCTGTCGATTATTTTGATATTAATTTGAATACTATTGCATATAATAATATGGAGATTCTTCTTGCACCAGAAACAAACGAAACAGAAAAAATTATTGTAGATTCACTTGTAAATAAATACTGTCCGTCTGCAAAAGTAAAAGAAAGTAAATTGAAGGGTAAAATAAAGAGTAAATGAATTTGCTCGCGCGCATTTTATAAAGATTTATAGTAATAAGGTTCATTTAATAGCGCTGCTCCAATTCCCTCTATCGGGGGCGGGGGGGTGGAATAAAACAAATAACAATATCAACAAACTAAAATCTCTCACCACAAAGAAAAAGGCAGGAATCACAGCGATTCTTACTTTGCTGATATGGTATCTGTTCTGTTTGCCCTCCACACTTTTTGATACTCCCTATAGCACTTTGGTATCTGACAAAGATGATGAACTATTGGGTGCACGCATATCAGAAGATGGGCAATGGCGGTTCCCGCCAACAAGCGCGGTTCCCGATAAATACGCGATATGTCTCATCCAATTTGAAGACAGGGGTTTCAGATATCATCCTGGAGTCAATCCTTTTTCTATTGCGCGCGCATTTGTACAGAATGTGAAAGCCCGAAAAGTTGTAAGTGGAGGCAGTACCATCAGCATGCAGACGGTGCGACTAATGCGCAATGAGAAACGAACCTATTTTGAAAAACTAATAGAATTAATTTGGGCAACGCGATTAGAGCTTACAAATTCCAAAAACAGTATTCTTGCTTTATATGCTTCGCATGCTCCCATGGGAGGAAATGTGGTTGGCATTGATGCAGCATCGTGGCGTTATTTTGGGCATGATGCAATTTCGCTCTCATGGGCTGAGGCTGCTACATTGGCTGTTTTGCCCAACGCTCCGTCGCTCATGCATTTTGGAAGGAATAGAGACGCACTTCTTCGTAAAAGGAACAGACTGCTTGAACGATTATACGACAAGCAAATTATTAAAGAAACTGACTACCAATTAGCAGTTGACGAACCATTGCCAGATCATCCTCACGTACTTCCGCAATTATCGCCTCACTTGGTGACGCAAATCTATTTGAAACAACCTGGACAACATGTTCAAACTACCCTCAGTAAATCATTGCAAATGCAAACAGAAGAGGTGTTAAGTCGATGGAATAGGGAGTTTTCGCAAAATGGTATTCGCAATATGGCTGCTCTTGTGGTTGATTTACAATCTAATAACGTGTTGGCATATAGTGGCAACGTTCAGTTCGATAACAAAACTTCAGGCAATCAGGTGGATGTTATCCAATCGTTGCGAAGCACGGGAAGCATATTGAAGCCTTTCTTATACTGTGCCATGTTGCAAGAGGGGGTGATGTTGCCCCAAGAGTTGTTACCCGATGTCCCTATTAATATAAATGGGTTTGCACCCAAAAACTTTAGTTTGCAATATGATGGTGCAGCTCATGCTGATGAGGCGTTAGCGCGCTCGCTGAATGTTCCCTCTGTGGTTTCGTTGCGTAGGTATGGCGTACCAAAGTTTCATCATTTTCTACAAGCAATAGGACTCTCGTCACTTAAAAAATCGGCTGAACATTATGGACTATCTTTAATTTTGGGTGGTGCTGAAGCTTCATTGTGGGAGGTTGCCAATGCTTATGGCACAATGGCACGGACAGTTAATAGTTACACTCATTCTCAAACTTATCCTGAAGTCGAAGACTTTACTTTTATTGCTTCCAACCATAAAAAGAAGCATAACTCTGCTTCTTCACCCCTTTTCAATGCAGGAGCAGCATGGTTAACGCTGGAAGCACTCACCAACCTTAATCGTCCGGAAGAGATTGATTGGCAATCCATTCCTTCGATGCAAAAAATAGCATGGAAAACGGGAACAAGTTATGGTTTTCGTGATGCATGGGCTGTTGGCGTTACGCCACGCTACTTAGTAGCAGTTTGGACGGGCAATGCAAGTGGTGAAGGTCGCCCAGGATTAACGGGAGCTCGCACCTCAGCTAAAGTTATGTTCGATTTGTTCAACTTGTTGCCCGCCACTTCGTGGTTCGATACTCCCTATAACGAATTGACCGAAGCAGCGATCTGCCGCGAAAGCGGTTTAATTCAAGGCGCTTATTGTCCTGAAAGTTCCATTGACACGTTGCTGATTCCGCATAAAGGAGTACAAAGCAACAGTTGTGGTTATCACAAGCGCATCCATCTCTCTCAGGATGGACAATATCAGGTGTATCAACAATGTGCAGGCGATAGAGGTATCATGCCCGTATCGTGGTTTGTATTGCCTCCCTCGTGGGCATGGTATTATCAACAACAAAATCCCAACTATCGATCCTTACCTCCCTTCTCCCCCGAATGCATAGGTGGTGGCAACGGACAACCCATGCAATTTATCTATCCGTACAGCAATGCTACACTTAAACTGGCCAAACAATTGGATGGCTCAATTGGGAAAGCCAATTTTGAGTTGGCGCATCAACAACCCTCCACGGTTGTATATTGGCACTTAGATGATGATTACATTGGTGAAACTTCTGATGTGCACCAGATGCAGTTATCTCCCAGCAAGGGGAAGCATCGTGTGACAGTGGTGGATGAGGTAGGGAATGCGTTGGGGGTGGAATTTGAGGTGGAATAAATATCTTAGAGTCTTCTTCCATAACTTATGACGCTCCTTCGTGTAGGCTGTCAAATAAAATCCTCTCTATATATATTTGTTGATGCACTAATGAGTTCTTTCTAATTGACTATGAACTAACTTTATCCACCCTCATCTTTATCAAATGATAAACTTGAATAACTGCAACAAGTCCATTTGAAACAATAAGTGGCCACTTCCATCCCAACAAAACACCATAAGCAACAAACAAAACACATCCAATAAAATTGATGATGCGTATAAACCTCACCTGTTTAGGAATAAAAGAGATAACTAAGAATGTCATGGCAAAGTAACCAACAATTTCAACTGAATCCATACTGATGTTTTATGTTTATAGGCACAAAGATAGCGGTATTCCGTTAGAAACACCGCTATAGATAGTAATCATTTGGCTACTTTATTTTTTAATAAACTAAAGGCAATGACGCATGATGGTAGAGAAACAAAATTTTGTGTCTCTACGGGAATAAACGCATTCTTATTTCGTAGCGTATGACAATAACCGCTGATCTCCCTCCAACTTACGCATGGCTGTTATGTCTTGCGTTACTTCCACAACACCAAGGTAGTTGTTATCTTTGTCTCTAACAGCTGAATATTCAATGTAAATGAACCGTCCTATAAAATTTGACATCCAAAACACAGCTTTATTCTCTTTACCACTTTTGAAATCGCTAATGATTTGCTCAACAATGTTCACACTTCCTGGTGGGTGACACATTCGCACATCCCTACCAATGATGGAACGATTGCGTTCGAAAACACGATTAGGACTATGTGAGAAAAATGCTACTTTATCATTGGCATCTACAAAGGTAATGTCAATGGGTAGATGCAAAAACAACGCTTCCAATTGTTTAATATCAAATGAGCCAGATGACAGTTGGATAGCTCCTGCATCTACATATTGCTGTTTTTCAACTACAACACCAGTAGGTTTCCATTCATCTTCTGGATCAATCAGGCAAAAACCAAACTCCAGCGTTTCAGTGTATATTTTATACCACTCGTCTTCGGTCAAAGTATCCATCGCCATTGGGAAAAGAATCTCCTCTTCCTTCATTATCATCCCGTCAATCAGCTCAAGTGTACGGTTTACATTTTTATCAATGATAGTTTTCAGTTGTTCAACGGAAATAATAGAACTTTCTAATTCTTTTATAGAGTCATTAAGAAACACCCTTGTTTCGTCGTGTTTTCCCCACATAACCGTGGGAGGACCAGTGATAAGATGTTTCTCTAAATAAGGGAACAGTAAGTATTCTTTTCTTTTATAATGTTTGTCAACATCAGAAAGCGCATTAAAGATGGTGCGCAATTGTAGTACAAAGCCAGCTAATCTGTCATTGTTCAATACATCAACTGTCCCAATTAAATTATGTGCTTTTTGAATCTCTTTCTTTAGTGCAACATTTTCTTTCTTGAATGTATCAACAGGATGTCCTGCAGGTATTCCTTTAGCACCCGAAACATCAATTTTTCCATCCAATATATCGGTGTGCAAATCACAAAACTCAAGAATTTCTTCTTCAGTTAATAAATTGCCATTGATCATTTCTTGCTCAACCTCCACAACTTCATTATAGGGTATATCAGTAAGGGCCTCGATCAGCTCGTCACGAAGAGCACTCACACTTGAGCCAGCATGAAGCTTTAAAAGCAAACTGCGCAGTTTATCTTTGCGTTGAACAGAGTTGTTTATAAATTCACTCATATCTGTTTATCCTTTTATCATTGTTAAGATCATTTTAAACGACTCAGTTGCATGCAATGCATGTGGAATGTTAGCAGGCATAATGATGCTATCTCCTTGTTTTAAATGAAATGGATTACCATCAATCTTTATTTCTACCTCACCGTCTATCACTTGCACTAAAGCATCATAAGAAGCACTATGTTCCGTTAGACCTTGCCCTTTATCAAAAGAGAAAAGAGTAACGTTTCCTGCCTTGTTTTTAATTACTTGCTTGCTTATAACTCCTCCAGAAGTATATTCGATAGAACCATCCATCGAAAATATTTTTGATATATCAAATGTTGCCATACTATATTATGTTTTATCGTTTATAAAATATTGGACTTACAGTCCTGTTAGCACAATGTGACAATGCGAACTAAATCACTTGTCACATTGTATATTTTGCTTTAAATATTGCTCACCAAATACTATGCTTCTAATAGCACTTTCATATCCTCATCGACTGAAGTTATACCCGATAAACCAAAATTGTTTACCAATACATTCACAATATTTGGAGATAAGAAAGCAGGCAATGTTGGCCCTAAATGAATGTTCTTAATCCCCAATGATAGTAGTGCAAGCAATACAATCACAGCTTTTTGTTCATACCATGCTATGTTGTATGCGATAGGCAAATCGTTTAAGTCGTCCAATCCAAAAGCCTCTTGTAAGCTCAATGCTATTTTTACCAGTGAGTAGCTATCATTACATTGGCCAGCATCCAATATGCGAGGAATACCATTGATATCACCCAGTTGTAATTTGTTGTAACGATATTTCGCACAACCTGCTGTTAGGATTACTGTATCGCTTGGTAACTTTTGAGCAAACTCAGTATAGTAGTTTCTACCTCTCATGCGTCCATCGCACCCACCCATTACAAAGAACTTGCGTATAGCACCCGATTTCACTGCTTCAACTACCTTGTCAGACAAAGCTGCAACTTGATTGTGAGCAAATCCACCAACAATTTCGCCAGTTTCAATTTCTGTAGGTGCTGCACATTTCTTTGCATGCTCAATTAGAGATGAGAAGTCCTTTGGCTTGCCATCAGCTCTATCTGCTATGTGAGGAAATCCCTCGAAACCTGATGCACCAGTAGTATAAACCTTGTCACTATAAGTTGAGCTTCTTAATGGAGGTACAATACAGTTTGTAGTAAACAAAACTACACCATTAAATGTTTCGAAATCTTTGGTTTGATTCCACCATGAACCACCGTAGTTTCCAACAAAATGGGTATATTTCTTGAATGCAGGATAATAGTTGGCTGGTAACATCTCGCTATGTGTATAAACATCAACTCCTGTTCCTTCAGTTTGCTTCAATAGCTCTTCCATGTCTTTCATGTCGTGACCACTGATTAGGATACCTGGATTGCTGCGAACTCCTAAACTAACTTTAGTAATTTCTGGGTGTCCATAACTACCAGTGTTAGCGGCGTCAAGTAATGCCATTGCTTTGACACCGAATTCACCAGTTTTTAAAACCAATTGTGTTAACTCATCTGCTGATAGATCATCGTTAGTTGTATCTACCAATGCTTGTTGCATAAAAGCATATATGTCGTTGTCTTCGTAACCTAAATTGAAAGCATGTTCAGCATAAGCAGCCATTCCTTTCAGACCATAGATAGTTAATTCGCGCAACGAACGAACATCTTCGTTTTCTGTTGCAAGTACTCCTACTTCCAATGCCTTGTCAAACATCTCTTGTTCGATTTCACCCACCCAGTGTGCACCCGAGTATGTTATATCTTCGATATTAACACCTAAAGCTTGCAATCTTTCTTTTGCTGCATTACGCATTTCGTAAGCTATGTGTGTACGCACCATAAATCTATTTAAATCGAAGTTTGCATTGGTGATGGTCATAAACAAACTATCTGTTATGAATTTGTTTATCTGTGGCACCTCTACCCCATTTGCTCGCAAGCGAACAGTGTAAAAAGAGATTCCTTTACACAAATACATCAACAAATCTTGCATGTTGGCAACGTCGGCTGTTTTTCCACACACACCTTTCACGGTGCAACCTTCGTTCTTAGAAGTCTCTTGACACTGATAACAAAACATTTTACTCATAGTAGGATCCGTATTATTTAGTTTTTTAATATTGTTCTTTCGTTTTTACGCCTGCAAAAGTACAACCTTACAATACTAATAGATGTAACACAAGTTACACTTTGAAGAATTAACAATTAATTATACAGTAAAGCAATTAGCTTCTTTATCTTTATGCAAAATATATAAGTATGTTAGACTACGATATATCTTCTTGTCCACTATTCTTTAACATTAGCAAAGAGGAGCAACAAGCTTTTCTGTCAAGACTGGTAAGCAACAGAGAGATTGTGGAGAAAGGTCAAACAGTGGTGAGGCAGGGCGAAGAAATAAAGTATCTCTACCTATTGGTCAAAGGAGTAGTGCGAACAGAAATGATTACACAGGAAGGAAATCTATTGGAGATTGAGTTTATTGACGCTGTGCGACCATTAGCGCCTGCCTTTTTGTTTGCTCAAAACAACAAATTTCCTGTGGACGTGATTACAATGGAAGAATGTCACTTTTTGCTTATACCACCTAAAGTATGGCTGAAAGAAATGATGCAAAACGAAATGCTATTGACCAACTTCCTAAAAGTGAATTCAAACATGATGGTCTTTATGTCTCAAAAAGTACAAATGGTTTCCATTAAAAGCATCAGAGGAAAGCTATCGTTGTTTATCTTGGAACATACTACTGAAGAAAACAATAGCTTTACGCTTAAGCGCAATCGCACACAATTAGCTGAATATTTTGGGGTTCAACGTCCATCGCTTGCACGCACCATGGCTGAATTGGTAGAGAAAGGAATTATCGCGATTGATAAACGAGAGGTAAAGGTTTTGAAACGAGAGGAGTTAAGGTCTGTGTTATGAGTTGTGAGTTATGTGGTATGTGAGCTTCCCTAAATAGGGTTGACCGTTTTGATTACAAGTTCACGCCCAATTTGCAATTGGTTAGAGCTATGTGAAATATGCTCACATAAATTTCTCAAAGTGAATGTTATTAAGCAACAGAAAATCAAAAGTATAGATTCTAAAACGAAACACGTTTTTTAGTAGCTTACTATGTGATTAAATTTTGCACTTTCGGATCTTTGAGAGAGCCAACAAACTAATTACACATTAAACCTAAAGTGCATAATATCTCCATCTTGCACCACATATTCTTTACCTTCTACACTCATTTTGCCTGCTTCCTTACAAGTATTCTCAGAACCCAGTGTAATGAAATCTTCATATTTTATCACCTCAGCACGAATAAAACCTTTTTCGAAATCGGTATGAATAACACCTGCACATTGGGGAGCTTTCCAACCATCTTCAAACGTCCAAGCACGCACTTCAAGTGGTCCAACAGTAAAATAAGTTTTAAGATTGAGCAATCTGTATGCCGATTTGATTAATCGGTTTACGCCTGATTGCTCCAAACCTATTTCTGACAAAAACTCTTCGCGCTCTTCGTAGCTTTCAAGTTCGGCAATTTCTGATTCAATTTTGGCAGCCACTACAATTATTTGTGCATTCTCATTTTTCACAGCTTCACGCACTTGCTCCACATACTTGTTACCAGATACAGCACTTGCTTCGTCAACGTTGCAAACGTACATCACAGGCTTTGAAGTAAGCAGGTATAACTCATGAGCAATTTTCACATCTTCTTTGCTATCAAACTCAACAGTACGGGCAGATTCGCCTTTCAACAATGCATCGTGAATTTTAGAGTAAACAGCAAATGCTCTTATTGCTTCTTTGTCCTGACCCGTTTTAGCCAATTTCTCAACACGAGCAATACGTGTTTCAATGGTTTCTAAATCTTTTAGCTGCAACTCAATATCTATAATTTCTTTGTCCCTTACAGGATTGATTGTTCCATCAACGTGTGTAACGTTTTCGTCATCAAAACAACGTAACACATGTAACACAGCATCCGTTTCGCGAATATTAGCAAGAAACTTGTTTCCCAATCCTTCACCCTTGCTTGCACCTTTCACCAAACCTGCAATGTCCACAATTTCTACTGTAGTGGGCTGTACACGTTGTGGCTTCGCTATTTCAGACAATTTATTGATTCGTTCGTCTGGAACAGTAATTACGCCCACATTGGGTTCTATAGTACAGAATGGAAAATTAGCTGCTTGTGCTCTCGCATTCGATAAACAATTGAAAAGGGTTGACTTACCCACATTAGGAAGTCCAACAATACCGCATTGTAATGCCATTTTTTTACGTTTTTATTTTTGAGTGTGCAAAGGTAGTAAAATTTAAGTAGATATATAAAGTAGGGTAGGGCGGAGCATCTGTTTTTTAACAAGGTATCAATAAACAGTATGTATCGTGACCTGTTTTTTCATTTATTTTTGTAATCCAGTTAATAGTATTATTTTTGCAGATTCAAAAAAACAATGATATAAGCTTTTCATACAATTATTGACTGCTTAGGGTATAGTCATCATATTGAAGAAAATCGTTGCTCTTATATATAATAATCATTGTAGAAATAGCCCCACATTATTTATTATCAATCCAATTAACTCAAGTGTTTTTAACACCTGAATAGAACAAATTATGCATGAAAAAATACTTTAATATTTTTGATTTCAGTCAAAAGGTAAACTATAAAACCGAAATTCTGTCGGGGCTGACCGTTGCACTTGCACTCGTTCCCGAAGCAATTGCATTTGCACTCATTGCAGGACTTTCGCCACTAACGGGTCTTTACGCAGCCATCGTTATGGGACTGGTGACATCAATACTTGGTGGTCGCCCAGGCATGATATCGGGTGCAACAGGTGCAGTAGCAATTGTCATAGTTGCTTTGGCAATTTCTCATGGTGTGGAATATGTCTTTGCAACAGTTGTTCTTGCAGGCATCATACAGGTATTGGCTGGCGTACTCAAACTTGGAAAACTGATGCGGCTGGTGCCTCAACCTGTTATATTTGGTTTTGTAAATGGATTGGCCGTAATTATTTTTATGGCTCAGTTAGATCAATTCAAAGACCCTTCGGGTAGTTGGTTGACAGGTCAACCGCTCTACATATTGCTTGGATTGGTGCTCTTAACAATGCTCATCATTTGGGGATTGCCAAAGCTAACCAAAGTAATTCCCGCATCACTGGTAGCCATTTTAGCTGTGTTTGGACTTGTGGTAGCATTTGGCATCAACACACGTACTGTGGGTGATATTGCTTCTATACAAGGCGGCTTTCCTCCTTTTCATATACCCAATGTTCCTTTCAGTTTTGAAACACTGAGCATCATTTTCCCTTATGCAGCCATCATGGCAGCTGTTGGGTTAATTGAAAGTTTGTTGACACTTAACATTGTTGACGAAATAACAGAAACTCGTGGAAGCAGCAACAAAGAGGCAGTGGCACAAGGTGTAGCCAACTTGTGTTCGGGTTTTTTATCTGGAATGGGTGGATGTGCCATGATTGGACAAAGCTTGATTAATATATCATCAGGTGCGAGAGCACGACTATCAGGAATTGTGGCAGCGCTGACATTGCTGATGTTTGTGATGTTTGGATCGGGACTGATTGAGTTAATGCCCATGGCAGCACTTACTGGGGTAATGATAATGGTGGCTATTGGCACATTTGAATGGGCAAGCTTGCGCACTTTCAACAGAATGCCCAAATCGGATGTGTTTGTGATGGTAGTAGTTACACTTGTGACTATCTTCGTTGGCAATTTAGCATTGGCAGTAATTGTAGGAGTTGTTATTTCTGCACTTGTTTTTGCTTGGGACAATGCAAAGCGCATTAGAGCAAGAAAGCGAATTGACGAAAATGGAGTGAAACACTATGAGATATATGGGCCTCTCTTTTTTGGTTCGGTTAGCACATTCAACGAAAAGTTTGATGTGCTGAATGACCCCGATGAAGTGGTTATCGATTTTAAAGAAAGCCGTGTATCAGATATGTCGGCTATTGAGGCACTCAACAAGTTAACAGAACGCTACATGAAAGTGGGCAAAAAAGTGCAATTGAAGCATCTTAGCAAAGATTGCCAAAGGTTGCTCAAGAATGCAGATTCGATAATCGAAGTAAATGTGCTTGAAGATCCAACGTATAAATTGCCATTAAATAAGATCTAAAAAAAGGGAACTAACTTAAAAAGTGTTCATGTTTAAATTTACAGAACTTCATTGCTTATAAAAACTCTTACATCAAAAACACAGCCATTTTGATGTGTAAATCCAAATAATACATCGGATTTTAAACTTTTGTAGATACAAAACCTATTGCTCCAAAAAATTAAGACTTTTGTAGGCTAAGAAAGCGATAAATCTAAAAATGTAAGACTTTCGTAGGGTATAAAAGCAATAAATATGAGATTCTTTCGTCGCTCGTAGCTAAGATGAGATCCTATTTTTAGTCTTGACCTTTAGTTTGAAACACATTGAGTTTTGGTCGCTCTGGTATGGTGGATTGATTATTTGTTGGTGGTTGTGACGTACATAAAATGAGCAGGATGGTGAAAGTACGAGTTTGAAGTGGTTCATATGCATATAATTAAATGGATGAATTTCCAATTTGACAAAAATAATTTGTTTTGTTTATAAAGAAAGATGAGAGGAAAAATATAAGAATGAACTAAGGCTTTAAAATATAAAACACTTTTGAGTTTATTTCAGGATTTTGTTGGTGGAGTAAGAGATGTTGGGTATTTTTGTGAATGTTCAATTATTTATTCCCTTTCTTGTTGAAAATAAAAACTAATTGAATTGTAAAGCAAGCTGCACTTATTTTTAGGGCCACAAATTAATATAAAATGAAATTCGGAAAAACAATAAAAATATTTCTTATTGATGGTGATCCAAACGGTCGAATGAGTTGTGAATTATCAAACTGGTCTGGAAAAGCATACAAAATTCCAAGAATAAAAATAAAAGATTGCTCTGACAGGACAGATCTTACAAGTACTGGTGTTTATCTTCTGTTTGGTAAAGACGATGATGGTAGAGATCAAGTATATATTGGAGAAGCTGAATCAATTTTAAAAAGACTAAATCAACAATTAAATTCAAAGGATTTTTGGAATGAAGCAATTATATTTATTAGCAAAGACGAAAATCTTAACAAAGCTCACATAAAATATTTAGAGAACAGATTACACACTATTGCTCAAAATGCGAATAGGTATAAAGTAGATAATTTTTTAATTCCAACTCAGTCTTCAATTTCTGAACCAGACAGAGCGGAAATGGAAGAATTTATAGAATATATAAAGATGCTTGTCAATACTCTTGGTCACAAAGTATTTGATGAAAAGAGAGATTTTAAACCAAAGCGAAAACAATATCTTTTTTATATCAAAGCAGCTCGAGGTGCAGACGGAATAGGTGAACCAACATCAGATGGATTTGTAGTTTTAAAAGGTTCAAAAGCAACAGTTTCAACAGTAGCATCAATGACATCAAATTTTATAAATTTAAGACAGAAACTAATTAGCGAAGAAGTGCTTATTGACAAAGGTGAAATTCTCGAATTTTCAGAAGATTACATTTTTAGCAGTCCTTCAACAGCAGCAACAATCATATTAGGACGAAATGCAAACGGTTTAACAGAGTGGAGACTAAAAAGCGGAGAAACACTTAAAGAATTTGAATCGGATGATAAAACATTGAAAGTGTAACATATACTACAGAAAAGATAGAAAAGAAGATGTACATATCAATATATCTTATCGTACTGACATTGACCATAACCATATAAATTGATCGACATTATGGAAAAGTTCCAAAATAAATACCGTATTCCCTCCACACGAGCACCATTTTGGAATTATGGATGGAACGCATCCTACTTTGTGACTATCTGCACCTATAACCCGGATTGTTATTTTGGTGATATTGTTGAAGGAGAAATTATGTTATCCGATATTGGAGAAATCGCGGAGGAATGCTGGTTGAAAATTCCAGATCATTTCCCATTTGTTAAATTAGGGGCATTTATCATTATGCCTAACCATGTTCATGGCATTATTATTATTGACAAACATGACGATGAACTCAATGGTAATGGTAATGAGAACGCCAACGTAGAGACGCAAAATTTTGCGTCTCTACAGCAGCAGCCATTATTTAAGCCATCACCATTAAACAAATTCGGCCCTCAATCCAAGAACCTCCCATCAATCATTCGTGGATTTAAAATTGGTGTTACCAAAAATGCTCGTATTATAAATAACAGTTTTAGATGGCAAACACGTTATCACGATCATATCATTCGTGATGACAATTCATTTAACAATATTCAAGAGTACATAAATAGTAATCCTCATAATTGGCATAAAGACAAGTTTTATTTAAAATAAATCAAGCAAATAAAGATATTATAGTAGCTTACAATATCTTATTAAAAAACTAAAGATATCCTCTAACTCCCCCTATACGTTCCATATCCATATGCAGACAAGGTGATAGGCACATGATAATGCTTATCGTCTTTTATTTCAAAAACAACTTCAATATACGGATAGAATGTATCTACTTGTTGCGCTTGAAAATAAGGCTCAACATAGAAAGTAAGTTTATAAACGCCAATATTATCTTTAGCATCAGTATAGGGCAAAAAGTCTGAGACTCTTCCATTTTTATCAGTAACTTTACCTGACACTAAAGTCCATTGATTGTATTGGGTTTGCTTTTGTAAGGTGATCTTTACATTGGCTACAGGAAGTCCTTTAGAGATGTCCAAGATGTGACTCGAGAGCTGAAATTTAGATTGCTGTGCGAAGCTAAAACCAAAGCCAGAAATTAATAATAGGGAAACTATAATACTCTTTTTCATTATTCTATCTGTTTATTAGCGTTATCATTAATCCTACTTGAGTTTAGTTAAAACAGATATCTCAACTGTTCGTTCTTTACGAGATTGATATTTACTCTTTTTTGTGAGAGATTGAAAAGGATTGCTCGGGTAATTAATGCATTAAATAATTTTGAGTATATTTGTGCATATAACTTATGAATTACCGAATACAACAGCATGATGCTTAAAACTCTATCGAAACATATATCTATTTTTCTTATATGCCTATTGTGTGTCCTATCAACTCAAGCACAAACAGAACAACTAAACATTGCACAAGACTCGTTAGTTGTAGGCATTGCTGGAAGCGAACCTTTCGTGTTTGAGGAAACAGATAAGGGCATTGCCGCTGAAATATGGGATGAAATTGCTGATAAGAAATCTTGGAACTATAAGTATGTGCCTTTTAATAATGTTGAAGAAGCATTGCAACGTTTGAATAGAGGAGAATTAGACCTAATTGTTGGACCGATTAGTATAACATCGAAACGACTTGAAAATATGAGGTTCTCACAACCTTTTTATAATTCGAGTATATCTATAATCTCCCTTGAAGCAGATATGGGTATTTGGCAAAGGATTAGACCGCTTTTTAGCACGAAGTTATTAATAGCAATTGCAATCTTTTTAATCATTCTTGGTATTGTCGGCACGCTTCTGTGGTTAGCCGAGCGAAAAGAATCGCCTGAGCAGTTTCCCAAAGGGCCCCTAAAAGGTATTGGAACAGGTATGTGGCTTGCCATTGTAACCATGAGTACAACTGGTTATGGAGATAAGGCTCCAATAACATTGTTGGGTAGAATAATAACGGGCACTTGGATGGTGATATCTATTATATTTGCAACTTCTATGGTGGCCGGAATTGCAAGCATCTTGACACTGACCTCACTTAAATCAACAACAATATCAACAATAGAGCAACTCTCAGGTCGTAATGCAGCAACTATAACTGGTTCTACTTCAGAAGATTTTTTGATTAATTCTAAAGTCAAAACTATTGGGGTAAACAATTTAAACGAAGCTATTACAAAATTAGAAGGCAAAGAAGTGGAAGCGGTTGTATTTGACCGTCCGCAACTATTATACTACTTGAAAAACAACAGAGATGACAAATTCTATATTAGTAAAGCCGAATATTATAAACAAGGCTATGGTTTTGCTTTTCCATCCAATTCGAAACTTATTTCAAGTGTGAACAGGACATTGCTCGAGCTTGCCGAAAATCAAGAAACAGAAAGAATTATTAATTACTATATTCAAAAAGATGAATAGTAAAAGGGGGTAAGGTTGCAGTAAAAAGTAGCACGACCGGGAATCGAACCCGGATCTAAAGTTTAGGAAACTCCTATTCTATCCATTGAACTATCGCGCCAACTATTTTGAAATGGTAATGCAAAAGTAATCGATTTTTTTAGTATTTCAAACAGTTGTTTGCTTTATTGCTATTGAAGAAACGGATAAGTTGTTATAATCTGAATTCAACAATTTAATATCCAAACAAATTTACTATTTTTGCGTTACTACTTACATTAACTTGGCACAAAAACAATCAAACGATCATATCGTTACTCATAAAACTTTTAAAACAATGAAAAAGATAGCTATACTTTACGGAACATCAGGCGGGAACACTGAATCAATTGCCAATCGGATTAAAGAGAAATTTGATGGTGATGCAGATGTATTTGACGTAGGAAACTTATCAGTTGCTGAGGTTCAACCTTACAAATATTTTATTCTTGGTGCTTCTACTACTGGCATAGGAGACTTGCAAGAAGATTGGGATAGTTTTTTACCTACATTTTCTACCAAAATGGATTTCACAGATAAAACAATTGCAATATTTGGTTTGGGCGATAGCGCATCATTTTCGAGCAGCTATGCTGAGTCAATCTATGTGATACACGACCAACTGAAAGACAAAGTTAAGATAGTAGGTGAAACACCCGATGTAGGATATACTTATGATGATTCTTTAGCGGTTGTTAATGGAAAATGGTTGGGTTTGCCTCTGGACGAGGACAACGAGTATGACGAAAGCGAAAAGCGAATCACCCAATGGGTTGAGCAGTTAAAAGAAGAATTTGCTTAAAAACCTAATTTATACAATCAATTCACAATTGATAGAAAAGCAGGTCGGATATTCAATATATTCGACCTTATCTTTTTATCATTACTGATTTGTCAAAAAGAAACTTTCTATCTCTTCTAACGAAGTGTCTTTTAGAATAATTCGTTTGTTTTTATCTAACAAGTAAATAGTAGGTATAGCTTTGATGTCATAAACCCGTTTGTTAATTATAACTTGACCTTTATCATAAGCATGCACACAGTTTTTTTGTGGCATTGACGGTAGCGAGTTACGCCACATATCTAATTTATTACCAGGGTAAATACTCAATACTGTTAACATGTTTCTGCTAAAACTGTTGTGAGAAAAAACCTTTTTCAATATTTCAGACTCATTTATTTCGTCAATAACATCACAACAAGTAATGCTATCGGGATTTGTGAAAAAGAGGATTGTGTAATTGCTTTTAAAGGCATGCATCCGTTTCCAATCTCCATTGGGTAGGGTGTAAACAAAGTCGGCTGCCTTAGTGCCTACCCTGTTTTTGTGGATCATTTCTCGCTGAAAATCATATTTTTCTTGATCAGATGGCAATAGAATATTTGATTTTAAAACAATGTCGAGGGCAGGTATATACAACTCTTCGTTACGAAAGGGCGATTCTGCATCGTAATAGTATTTCTGGAAAAGCGATGCAAAATGTGCATACATCTCTGGACTATCTTGAGCCAAATAGAACAATATTTTTAAAGATCTCTTGGCATGATTGAAAGGGATGTAATTGAGAATATGTATGTAATCTACAAACGCTTGTTCTGTTATAGCAGGTTTAGAAATAAGTGAGGTATCTTTAAAATCAAAAGCCTCCCAATAATATTTTGATAAGTATATGGCACGTTCACGGTTACCCTTTATCGTTGCTGGAATTTCGGGTAATGGAAATGCAGAATTAGCATTCTGAACTAATATAGAGTTTTCTAATTCGTCGAATGATTGCGTGTTCGTGGTGGAAGTTTTTTGCACACCACAACTATTAAACGCAAACAATAAAAAAAATAATAGTGATGTAAGGAGTTGATTTGTCTTCATAAATTAATACTGTTTTTATTTAGACGTTAACTTATTATACGGTATAGCATGCTTCTCCAATATATACCCAGATTCATCAATCAATCTGAATATAACCGATGGACTTGCTCCAGTAGTATCAAAAGTAAATTCACCAAAAGCGATAAAATCTTTTCCAAGATAACCAAAAAGCTGGTTTGTTGTATCGTCTGCCATGGCAACAGGTCCACGAACTCCTCCAAGAGAGGCAACCTGGAATTCATGAAATGCAAATCCTGACGGACGTGGAATAGTAAAAGCACGTGCACCATGACGGTCGCCACTAATCAATAAAACCCCTGAAATATTTTCATCTTCAATAAAATTAAATAGTTCTTCACGTGCGTCCTTGTCCCAAGTTCCCCATGAATCCTTGCCTGGAGTTATATAATCGCTCCACATCGTTCCACTGGATATAACTTTAAATGGTGATTTTGATTTTTTTAATGTCTCTTTTAGCCAATTCAATTGTTCTATGCCCAAATAAGATCCATATTGTCCCCTTCGTTCGTTTTCACGTAACGAACGAGTATCAAGCATAATCATCTCAACTGGGCCTAAAACTGCATTAAAATAAATGTTTGAATCATCTCTTTTGGGGTTATTCCAGTTTTGGTGCCAGACTGATCGGAGTGCATCTCGATCAGCAGCTGTAAATCCTTTGGGAACACCACCTAAGTCATCATTGAAATAATCATGATCATCCCAAGAAGTGTATAAAGGAACATTAGCAGAAAGCCGCTGCCAAGCTTTCGAAAGATCACGAAGGAGGTAGTCAGAGCGATGCATATTTACAAGGTTCTCTCTGTCATCAACAGCGATATCTCCTAAAAGCATCATTGCTCGTGGTTCTCTTTTTAGAATTTGGTTGATAAGATTAGGATTATGTAAGCCAATTTTATGAAAGCAAGAACCAAAGGCTAATTTGAAAACACCTTTTTTATCAGATGCGGGAGCTGTTCTAAATTCCCCGTTTGCAATTTTATTTTCATTTGCATAAATTGCATAATTGTACTCAGTGTCTGAAGACAGTCCGCTCACTACAATTCTTTGTTCCACACCTGGGTCTATAGATGAATTAAGAAAAGATTTTTGATCACCTCCATCCAATTTTGCTACCTTAACGAGCAAAGGCTCCTTTGTAGAAGGTCGCAACCATATAGTAGCACTGGTTTCATTTAAATTACCCAACATAGGACCTCCCATCAAAGGTAAATTAAACTTTTGAGCTGCTTCAATGATATTTTGATTTGTAAAATCAGCATTAAAGTTTTCGCTGAATATAGATCGTGCATTAAAATAAAACTGCCTAATATTTTCTGGTAGCAAGCCGTAACTATCAAGCAACTTAGTGTCTATCTCTAAATCACCAATATGAGCCTGGGGAAGCAAAACTTTATGAAGTCGTGGAATAGTATCTTTATTAGAAGCATGTATATTAAAACTCACATTAAAAGCTGCTAATATAAAGTAGCAAGTAAGACGAATTTTAAAGGCTTTCATAATTATTGTTGGATTATATTCTTAAAAGGACGAGCATCTAAATTGGATCGATAAATAATATAAAGTTCTAAATAAAACTATTGTTGCACAATTAGACAAATATATAAAATACTATTGAGACAAATCCGAAAAAAAACAAATTAAATCAACAGAAATTAAATTTCGTATATTTAAGCGCAGAATTCAACCACATTAATGCTTAATATTTGTTCTTAATCTTAGAATAATTTGCACATGGTTATGGGCATCATAAAGTCATTTATTTTTATTAGATTTGTAGTTCAAATTACATTACTATGGACAATTACATTGTTTCGGCACGAAAATACAGACCTGCGACTTTTAAATCGGTAATTGGTCAAAATGCACTGACAACTACGTTGAAAAATGCTATTTCCAACAACAAGTTGGCACATGCCTATTTGTTTTGCGGACCGCGAGGCGTGGGTAAAACTACTTGTGCACGTATTTTTGCAAAAACAATAAATTGCTTTAATCTAACTCCTGATAATGAAGCTTGCAATGCTTGTGAATCGTGTGTGGCTTTTAATGAAAACCGCTCTTATAACATTCACGAAATGGATGCTGCATCTAACAATTCCGTTGAGGACATTCGCGACTTGATAGATCAAGTACGAATACCGCCACAAGTGGGTAAATACAAAGTGTATATTATTGATGAGGTGCACATGCTTTCAACCCAGGCTTTCAATTCTTTTTTGAAAACACTGGAAGAGCCACCAAAACATGCTATATTTATTTTGGCTACAACCGAGAAGCACAAAATAATTCCTACTATTCTTTCACGTTGTCAGGTTTATGATTTCAATCGCATTGGTCTAACAGATATTGTTGACTATCTAACCTACGTAGCAAGAGAAGAAAATGTGACTGTGGAGCAAGAGGCATTAAACATCATTGCTCAAAAAGCAGATGGTGGTATGCGTGATGCTTTGTCCATCTTTGATCAATCTGTTAGTTACACTGGGGGCAATGTTACCTATCATGCCGTGATAGATAACTTAAATGTGTTGGACTACGAATATTATTTTAAACTAACCGATGCCATTTTAAATGAAAGCGTCATTGACAGCCTGTTGATATTGAACGAAATATTGAACAAGGGATTTGAAGGGCAACATGTTATTTCTGGTATGGCATCGCACTTCCGCAACCTGATGATAAGCAAAGATCCTCGCTCGGTGATGCTTTTTGAAGTGGGACCCACTATAAAAAAACGTTATATAGACACTGCAAATAAATGCTCAAACTTGTTTCTGTTTAAAGCGATCGATATTTCTAACGAGTGCGATTTGAATTACAGAATAAGTCAAAACAAGCGTTTGTTGCTTGAATTGGCTTTCATTCGCATGTGCCAATTGGTAGATGGAGTAGGGGAGCCTGATAACAAAACTGAACCGATAAAAAAAATAGAAGCTTCACAAGCTACTCGCACATATGTTGCTAAACCCGCAGAAGTAAAAAACACGGTTGAAGAAAAAGAGGAGCGAAAAGAAGAACCAAAACAAGAAAATGTAGTTGATAAAAGCCAATTGACCGAACGTGACCCTCACTATACGCCTGTAGAAAAGCAACCAAAAGTGCAAGAGACTCCTATTAAAAAGAAAGAGATAAAGGAGGAAGAAAAGACATCTATTTTAAACAAACCACGGGGTTTTTCTATTGCCAATCATGGAGTCTCAATAACTTCTATGGACGGAGAACAGGAAGAAAATGCTGAACCAAAAGCAGAAGAGAACGATAGAAGAAAAAAATCATTTAATGAAGAAGCGTTGATTGAAGCCTGGAAGAGTTATGCTGAAAGCCTTACGGAAGAGAGGCTACTCCAAAATACGATGTCGCTATATATGCCCAAAATGGTGAATGATACCATCTTTGAAGTAACCGTAAACACTGATATAAACAAAGAATATTTGGATAATAATATGCGTTCGATATTAGATTGCTTGCAAGAGAAGTTGCAAAATGATTTCATAGAGATGACCATTAAAATATCAGAAACTATTGTCAATAAACGCGCCTTTACTTCGCACGAGATTTTTGAAGAGATGGCGTTAGAAAATCCTTTGCTGAAGAAATTTACAGATGATTTGGGATTGGAGATTAAATAGTCTTCGCAAGAAAAGAGCATATACTGCATTTCAACAAGCTCCATGTACTACTACGTTACTCTTCTTTTTTGCCCTTTTCTCATCAAAGACTCAAACTTTCAAGTTTTTCACTTTAACTCAAAAGCCGAAGACAATAATTCATATGAACGCAATCTTGCTGCATGATCTGTCATCATATCTTGTACAATAATTTCATCTACAGAAAGGTCCTTTCCCAGTTGAGTCAGCTGCAGGTACACTTGCTCGGGATTTCCAACAATGAATCTGGGAGGGGTTCCAGATCCAGAAACATACTCTCCAGTAGTTGGTAATCCTCCCAGTTCTTTTACTGCATCATCTGGTGCGGGAAGCGGAATGTCTATAATGCCTTTTGCGAGGTTACGGTACATAACACGAATTGGCGCAACCTGTTTACGAGCTTCCTCTTCTGTGTCAGCACACACTACATGAACAGAAAGTGAAGCTTGAGGATGTTTTACACCACTGGGTGTATTTGATGGTTTAAACTCCGAACGATACGAGTTGATTATATCTCGCGTTCCTTTTTGATTGATGAAGCCGGCAAATACATAGCGTAATCCAAGATGTGATGCAGCGGATGCACTCCAAGGACTTGATCCTAAAAGATAAAGTTTCGGCAAACTGTCAATTGTGTGTATACGTGTAGCAGCAAACGGATGATCTTCTGGAAAACTATTGTCAAGCCAAGAAGTTAATTCCAAGATTTGCTGATTCGAATCGCTTTTAAATTGCTTACTTCTGTCTTGTTGTAAAGCAAAGTCTGTGACAGGACCAGTTGTTGCTCTACCTATACCCAGATCTATACGTTTAGGATAGAGTTCGTTGAGTGTGCAAAAAGTTTCTACTACTTTAAAAGGACTATAATGATTGAGAAGAACAGAACCCGATCCAACCCTAATGGTGGAAGTATTTGCAGCAATGGCAGCAATCAAAATTTCAGGAGCACGACCCGCAATGGAGGCACTACCATGATGTTCTGCTAACCATATTCTGTTGAAACCCAACTTTTCAATATATTGAGCAACTTCTATGCTGTTCATTAATGTTTGATGTCTGGTCTGTCCAGGAATTACTGTTGATAAATCTACAAGGGATAATTTCATATTTTAATTCTATTATTTTTGTCGTATGCAAAACAGATACTGCTTTTTTATCCATAAATAAGTTAGCACTTATTACATAAGGAACATATCCAGTTTAATTTAAAGCTAATCAAACAAATATTTATCGACTCAGCACTAAATATCGATTTTAATAATCCTTTCTCACAATCTCTTCCATACAATATTCGGCTAATGCAGTGATTGTGAGAAAAGGATTTACACCAATACTTGCAGGGACTAATGCACCATCAGTTACATAAAGATTGTCATAGCCTTTAACACGTCCAAAGAGGTCAGTTGTTTTACCCAAAACTGCTCCGCCCAGTGGATGATAGCAAATCTCTGCTCCAAATCCTTTGTCCCATAGCAAACCAGAAGGAGTACCACCGTTGGCTTTAATCATTTTATTAACAAAGTGTTTTGCATTGTCAATGGTGTGTTGGTAGTTTTCTTTCTCCCAATGGATATCTATTTTATCAGTACTCTTATCATATGATATACGTCCAGGCGTAGGTACTTTGTTTATGACTAAATACAACGCTGTATACACTTCCATGCCCATTGGTAAAGGAGATATTTCAGCAAAAAAAGCATTGTCTTTGTCATTCCAATTATCTACTCCCGCCACTGGAATGGTAGATTGCTTTGTTCCTGTGCCAGGAGCAAAGTTGCCTTCATCAGGTCCTTTCTCAACACGATTGAATAGGGTGTTCACCATGTTCCGACCAGTCATAATGTTACCATTGTTTCCCCAATAGTTTCCAAGGCTGTCATCGAAGTTGTCTAATTGACTTTTGGCCTGAGAAGCTAACAACAATTGAGTAGTCCCTAAACTACCCCCATTGAGAAATAGCTTTTTGCATGTAATTACTTTTTGAGCAACTGTCTCACCACTTGTATCAATAACATCAACATAAACCTTGTAACTTGTATCTGTTTGTTCAAAGTAAGTTACTTTGTGCATATCTTTAATGGTCAGAAGTCCTGTTTGTTGTGCTTTTTGCAAATATGTTTTATCCACACTCTTTTTGCCATGATTGTTACCATAGATCACCTCTTTTGCAAGGCCTGATTTGGGCACTTCTCCAGCTTCTTCTCGCTCCATATAGTCGAAGGAGTATACATTGGGGACCCTTACAGTTTTAAAACCGGCTTGATGTGCTTCGCTCTCGCCGACGCGTGCAAATTTATAGTAGGGAGTCTTTTTATAATACTCGTCAGGTATATTATTTACTTCCAGTTCTTTCTGTGCCAAAGGAAAGAATTTACTCCAAAACTGTTCAACATCTAAATCGGGGAATATCTCTTTAAAATATTCTTTTTGTGGTTGTACAGCCATTCCCCCATTTACAAGAGAACCACCACCGACACCTCGACCCGCATATACTTTTACGTTCTTGAAGTCCATTCTGTCTAATACACCCGTAAATTTCTTGCTAAAGTTAGCGATATTCATCATGGGAGCTTGTGTCTTTTTGTTCAACCAAGTAGAATTGCTTTTTGGAGTAATAAGATTAGAAAATGGTTTGTGTTTACCATTATCCTTTTCCCAATCCAATCCCATTTCAAGCATCACTACTTTGTGTCCTGCTTCAGTTAGTCGCAATGCAGCAACAGCTCCACCATACCCTGATCCAATTATTAAATTGTCCGCTTTCTCTTCCATTATTTTCAATTCAAAGTTTTTGCTAAAAGCATTTGTTACAAATAAACCTGCGCTTAAAACAGATGCTGTTTTTATAAATTTTCTTCGTTCCACAGTAATTGATTTATTAATTCTACACTAAAAATACACCTTCTATGGTCTCCCTCTCTCATATTGCTTTGTCCATTTTATTTGTGCACCTATTTTCTCAGCTTCTCGCATAGCAAAATATGGATTACGCAGCATCTCTCTTCCCATAAAGATTAAATCTGCTTTGCCTGTTTCTAAAATTTCTTCTGCTTGTGCTCCTTCTGTTATCAAACCTACAGCACCTGTGGCGATGTTGACTTCTTTCTTAATTTGTGCTGCAAACGGAACTTGGTAATTCTTCTCAACGATAACATGCTGATCTCTGACTACTCCACCCGATGAGCAATCAATTAAGTCAACTCCAATTTCTTTCAGAAGCTTTGCTACCTCAACTGAGTCTTCAATCGTATGCCCACCCTCAGCCCACTCGTGGACCGAAATACGTACAAACAAGGGCATCTCTTTGGGTATGATTTTGCGTATTGCTTGCGTTACTTCTATCAACAAACGTACACGATTTTCAAAACTCCCTCCATAAGCATCTGTTCTTTTATTGGTAAGTGGTGACATAAATTGATTAATCAAATAACCATGTGCGGCATGAATTTCGATAGTGTCGAACCCTGCTTTAACTGAGCGCTCTGCTGCATCAGCAAATGAATTGACTACTCGATGGATATCATCTATAGATAACTCTTTTGGCAAACTATCATCCTTATTGAAAGGAATAGGGGAGGGCGCAACCGTTTGCCAGCCTCTATTATTGGCATCTACTTGGTGTCTGCCTTCCCAAGGAGGAGCGGTACTTGCTTTTCGGCCTGCATGTGCCAGTTGAATGCCCGATATAGAGCCTTGCGCATGAATAAATGATGTGATGCGTTTCAGGGGTTCAATATGTTTGTCTGACCAAATGCCTAAGTCGTCTGGAGAAATTCTACCTTCGGGAGATACGGCTGCTGCTTCTGTAAATACAAGCCCAGCGCCACCCACAGCACGCGAGCCCAAATGCACCAAATGCCAGTCATTGGCCATGCCTTCTACAGAGTGATATTGGCACATGGGTGAAACAACAATTCTGTTTGGCAGCGTAAGTTCTCTTAGTTTAAGTGGAGAGTATAATAGTGACATATGTGTTGCGTTAATAAATGAATGGCATACCAAAATGAATTATCATTGGCATGCCTTTCTGTTTTATAAAATGTAATTATTGATCTTCAATTGGATGTTGCGTCTCTTGTTTAATAACTCATTTCAATTATTTTCTTTACATCCTCAGGTTTCAATGAACGATGTTCGCCAAGACCAATCCAGCGACGTTCTTTGAAACGCTTCGACACAATATCTGCTGTATCTGCATAATCATCGGTATATTCTGATAGCTTAGTTTTGATATCCAATGAATGAAAGAACGTTTCTGTTTTCTCAATGCCCGCTTCAGCTTTTTCATCTTCAGTACCCTCGGTCACGTTCCACACGCGTTCGGCGTATTGAGCCAATTTGCCTTTCTTGCTATCAATGTTATATTTGAAATGATTGGGTGCCAAGATAGCCAGTGTGCGTGCATGATCTATACCGAACAAAGCCGTTAACTCATGTCCCATCATATGCACAGACCAATCTTCTGGAACTCCTTTGTTGATCAATCCATTTAGCGCCATGGTGCAACTCCACATAAAGTTGGCTGCTGCTTCATAATCTGAGGGATCATTCATTATGGCAGGAGCCACTTCTATTAAGGTTTGAAGAATGCTTTCTGCAAATCTATCTTGCAGTTTTGCGCCTATTGGGTAGGTCATATACTGTTCCAGCACATGCATAAATGCATCTGCAACGCCGTTGGCCAATTGACGTTGGGGAATAGATTTCACTACCTCTGGATCAAGAATTGAAAAGAGAGGGAAGAGAGCAGGTCCACCTGTTGAAAGTTTTTCTTTTGTCTCTTCTCTGGTCATTACAAATCCCGAATTCATTTCAGATCCCGTGGCGGGAAGTGTCAATACTGTTCCAAAAGGCATGCCTTTTTTTACCACTTTACCTTTTGTAAGCAAATCCCATGGCTCATCGCCATCGTAGGAAGCTGCTGCAGCTAAAAACTTTGTTCCATCTATCACAGAGCCACCCCCAACGGCCAATAGGAAATCAATTTTTTCTTTATTCACAACCTTCAGCGCTTCCATCATAACGCTATACTCTGGATTAGGAGGAATGCCTCCAAATTCTATTACACTATTGGCGGAAAGCGCATTCATTACTTGATCATAAATACCATTTTTCTTAATGCTACCGCCTCCATATAGGAGTAGTACTTTTGCATCTTGAGGTATCTCTTGTGATAATTTCTCTATTTGCCCTTTTCCAAAAAGTATTTTGGTAGGGTTTTTAAATTCGAAGTTGTTCATTGATGTGTTATTTGATTGTTTGTTTGATAAGTTTATACTTTTACTATCATTTTACCCTTGTTTTTGCCCGTGAAAAGTCCAATGAAAGCTTCAGGTATAGCATCAAATCCTTCTATGACAGTTTCTTCATAGGTGAGTTTTCCTTCTTTCAGCCATTGTCCCAATTGCTTTGCACCTTCAGGAAACTTGTCGACGAAATCGCTGACAATAAATCCTTGCATCAATGCGCTTCTTTTGATTAAGAAACCTTCTACTCTTGGTCCTGTTGGCATTTCAGTGGCATTGTACATAGAGATAGCTCCGCACACAACTATTCTACCAAACTGATTAATGTTTCTATGCACTGCATCAGAGATAGGACCGCCTACATTGTCGAAGTAAATATCCACACCTTTGGGACACGTCTCAGCTATGGCTTTATTCATGTCTTTTGTGGTGTAATAATTGATGCCTGCATCAAACCCAAACTTTGACTTCAACATTTCCACTTTTTCGTCGGAGCCTGCAATACCCACAACGTGGCATCCTAATATCTTACCTATTTGTCCTACTATGCTTCCTACAGCACCTGCGGCGCCCGATACAACAATGGTTTCACCTGCTTTGGGTTTGCCTATTTGTGTCAATCCTGTATATGCAGTCATACCCGTCATGCCCACTACACCAAGGTATACAGACAAGGGTTGTATGGATGGATCTAATTTTTGAAGGTCTTTACCTGTAGATATTTGATACTCTTTCCAGTCCAATCGATCAGAAACAAAATCACCTTTCTTGAACTTGTCATTTTTAGATTCTACCACTTCTGCTACTATACCCGAGCTAATGGGTTTGTTCAATTCAAACGGTGGCACATAAGAATCTGCATTGCTCATTCTACCTCTTAGATAGGGATCAACTGAAACGTACTTTGTTTTTAAAAGAATCTCTCCTTGCATCACTTCAGGCATCTTCTCGTCCGTTAATTCAAAGTCTGAAAGTTGAGGGGTTCCTTCTGGTCTGCTTTTTAATATAATTGTTTTGTTCATAATTATAATGATTTTATTATTTGTATGTTGGTTTTAGGGAATGTCCTATTTGTTAAAACGCTTTGTAGTGGATATTGTTCTATTATAAAGGTTTCTCCAGGCGCACATCTTTCAACAGTTTCAAATCACCTTCATATTCTGTTGCCAGTTTTGCTCTCTCGTATGCAATTTGTGCGTTTGTCAGAACAATGTCTTTCAATTCATCTGGTATGAATGAGTAGATACTCTTGAAAGCTTTTTGCATGCGCATCATCACTTCAATGTTGCTTGCACCATCACGGGCAATGGGTCTAAATGCATCTTCGAAGATGTCAGCAGTTGCTATTTCGGGCACTTCTATCCTGTTGTGTTTAATCTTTGAGGTGTTAATATCCTTATTCAAGAACCATAAGTGAAACAGTTTTACATAACTATTGATGATGGCAATGGCAGTGCCGGGGTCGTTGACAGCTGGAGATAACGCTCGACTGGCTATTTCACTCAAAGCAATTAACCCAAAACGAGGATCGGCATAATACGATCGGGTATTGTCAATAATGAAAGCTTTGCTGAGTTTTTCTTTGTCGTGTAATGGAAACTCGTCATTGCCTGAAACGATGTATGCCATTGCCCTATCAGGTGTTACAAACGTTCCGGGCAAACAGTTCAGTGTAATTATTATTTCAAGTGATTCGGCCAACTCTTGTAGGGTAGCCATATTTACGTGCTGGATATAACCTATCTTTTCGTTGTAAATAGGTATTCCTTTGTGTTCTCTCACAATGATTGGCGCTCCACCCATTCGCGGAACATCTACCATCTTTTGAAATGTTTTGGCCGTTACATCTTCAATCTTTTGAATGGTATGTCCCAAGCGCCCTAACTTTGAAATACGCTCTACCCACCGGATGAATGTGATGATAACCACCAAAAAAACAGTTAGTGTGAGAACGAAGAGAACAAAATATCCCGCCTTTCCGTAGTATCCATTTGCGAAAGCAACAGATGCAACAATACTAAATATGAAAGAGCCAATGTAAATGGACAGCGCATTTTGAGAAACATCGTCAGCCACTACTAATTTAAAAGAACGAGGTGTAGCAGTTCCGCTTGCGGCTGCAAAAGCTGAAACCATTGAACCAACCGCAAATATGGCTATCACCAACATACTATTGGATAGGGTGCTGAGTAAGTCGTCCAACGATTCTTTCTTGATATCGGGCACAATGTCTGTCAAAAAAGTGTCGTCGGCAGTATGGGCAATTAGCGCACCACCAATGGAGAGCAAACAAAATATCAATGGTTTGAACCATAATTTGGCAGAGAGACGATCGAAATAGAATATGAGGTTTTGATACATGCGGCTAATTGTTGAAAAGATGAAAGTAAGGTTGCTTCAAGTGGTGTCTTTTGCAACAATCATAACAAAATGGGGGGAGGTTTGGTTGATTTTAGAGTAATTTATATTGAATATTGCCTCGCTCATGGGCTTTTGCTGCATTTAATGCCTAACAATGCATGCATCCATTACAAAATGTGGCAATTGAATGGTGATTTTTTTTAGGAATAGTGATCAACAACGCTGCGAAGGTTTATTCCTGTTTAATAATATTGCTCCACATCATTGCGAAGCATACTCCTGATTTAGGAACATAGCAAAACATTGATGCGAAGTATAGTTCTGATTTAGGAACATTGCATAACATTGTTGCGAAGTATAGTTCTGATTTAGGAACATTGCATAACATTGTTGCGAAGCATAGTTCCGATTTAGGAATATTGCAATACATCGTTGCAGAGTATAGTTCCGTTTTAGGAACATAGCAAAACATCGTTGCAGAGTATAGTTCCGATTTGGGAACATTGCAAAGCAACACTGCGAAGCATAGTTCCGAAGTATATATAGTACTTTTTGTAGCAAAAAGGTAGCAACACGATTAAAAACGACAGCTTGTTTATGCAAAGTGGGATAGTTTTTTATAACATTCAAACAAAAAAGAGACTACGAAGACATAAACTTGTGAAGTTTTGGCTATATTCGTAAGGCTTAGAAGAAACTGCAAATATTTTGTAATCTAAGAATGATTTATACGCATCAAAATAAGATACTGAAAGTATGAAAACAATAATTATTATCCATTTGTGAAAGACACCTCAAAGTCATTTGTTCATGTTGCCATAGCAGTGGCAAGTTGGTCAACCGTAGCTTCGGCATTCAAAATTGGTTTGCGCCATTATTCCTATTACGAATTATTGTTAGTTGCAGCTCTTTCTGCATTGGTTATTTTGAGTGTAGTGATCAGTATTCAGAGAAAATGGCATCTCTTGAAAACCATTTCTCGCAAAGAGTGGTTGCTTTTTGCATTCACGGGTTTACTCAACCCTGCTGGTTACAACCTTATATTGTTTAAAGCATACGATTTACTACCAGCACAAATTGCTCAATCTATCAATTACTCGTGGGCAATTGTCCTTACATTACTCTTAGCTCTCTTTATGAGGCAGCGCATACCTGCTCTCAAATTTTTAGGAATGGCAATATCTTTATCGGGGGTAGCGCTCATTTCATTAGGATCGGGCAGTTTTACTGGTTCTGGTATTCAATTGTCTGCAACAGGACTAATCTTGGCTTTTTTGAGTGCATTCGTGTGGGCTACTTTTTGGATACTCAACACAAAAAGTAGTCACATTGACAATGTTTTTGCTCTATTTCTTAGTTTTTTATTTGGCAGTTTGTTTCTTCTCTTCGGTCTTTTGTTTGTAGATGTTCAATTAGCATCGTTCAAAGGAATGATGTCGAGTATTTATGTAGGACTTTTTGAAATGGCCATTCCATTTATATTTTTTGGTCTTGCCCTGAAAAAAACGGATAATCCTGCACTAATAAATCAGTTGTGCTATCTCTCTCCTTTCATTTCACTGTTTATTATTCAATCCGTATTGGGTGAACCCATCTATTTTACAACCATAGTTGGATTACTCCTTATTATTGGAGGCATACTGTTTAATGAATATGGGATAAGGAACAGAGAAGTGTTGCATAGATAAACAATAGTTTTATTAGTAACTGATACACCTTAGCCATTGATTATATGTAATAAAAAAAGCACCAATCAAATAATTTGATAAGTGCTTTATTTATTAACGTGATCCGACTAGGATTCGAACCTAGGACCTACAGCTTAGAAGGCTGTTGCTCTATCCAGCTGAGCTACCGGACCATGTTTCTTTTCAGTCTGCAAAAATAGTGCAATTATTAGTATAAAAAAAATAATAGAGCTATTTTCAATCAAACTGAAGTAAAACAACAGAATATTAAAGTACTCCTTGAGCCATGATAGCTTTGGCTACCTTCATGAAGCCTGCTATGTTAGCTCCTTTCACGTAGTTGATATACCCATCGGGCTGTGTACCATATTTTACACAGTTCTCATGAATATTGCTCATGATCCATTTCAGTTTTTCATCAACTTGTTCTGCAGGCCAGCTATATCGTTCAGAGTTTTGAGTCATTTCTAATCCAGAAACTGAAACACCCCCAGCATTTGCGGCTTTTCCAGGAGCAAAAAGCACCTTGTTTTGTTGAAACAGATGGACTGCCTCTGGTGTGCATGGCATATTTGCTCCTTCTGAAACTGCAATCACTCCATTGGAGATAAGATTTTGTGCATCTTTCTCATTAATTTCATTTTGTGTTGCTGATGGCAATGCAATGTCTCCCTTTTCAACCCAAGGTCTACCGCCTGCTACGTATTTACAACCATACTCTTCTGCATATTCTTTAATGCGTCCTCTGTAAAGGTTTTTAAGTTCTTTAATGTAAGCAAGCTTTTCAACAGTTATTCCTTCCGGGTCATGTATGTAACCATCCGAATCGGAAAGTGTCAAAGGTATAGCTCCCAATTCAATAAGCTTTTCGCAAGTATATTGTGCAACATTACCTGAACCTGAAACAATGCATCTCTTTCCCTTTAACGATATATTTTGAGTTCTAAGCATTTCAAGTAGAAAATATACATTCCCATATCCTGTAGCTTCAGGACGAATGCGCGATCCACCAAATTCGAAACCCTTGCCAGTGAATGCACCAGTAAACTCTTCAGCCAGTTTTTTATATTTACCAAACATGTAGGCAACTTCTCGCCCACCAACGCCTATATCTCCAGCAGGCACATCAGTATTTGGACCTATATTACGCCAGACACCTTCAACAAAAGCTTGACAAAAGCGCATAATTTCTCTATCAGATTTTCCACGTGGAGAGAAATCTGATCCTCCTTTGCCGCCGCCCATTGGTAGGGTTGTTAGTGCATTTTTGAATGTTTGTTCAAAAGCTAAAAATTTAAGAATGGAGGGTGATACTGAAGGATGAAAACGAATGCCCCCTTTGTATGGGCCAATTGCGTTGTTATGTTGCACCCTATAACCCATATTGGTGTGAACTGCTCCTTTGTCATCTACCCAAGTGATACGAAAAGAGATTATTTTGTCTGGAATAACCAAACGCTCTATTAAATTGGCTCTTTCAAACTCAGGATGCTCATTGTATATTTCTTCTATTGATTCTAAGACCTCTTCGATAGCTTGATAATACTCTGGTTCGTTTGGAAAACGACTTTTAATCTGATTTATAACATCGGATGTTTTCATAAAAAATAGTAATTGTGAATTAAATAATTTAGTTTACATTAAAAAGACAGACAAAAGTACATTTTAATTTTTAATTGTAACTATAATTGATAATAAAATATCATTTAGAGCATTTTAATGCTACTTTCTGAGACTTTTGTAAATTGGAATGAAAACAATGATACCTGACATAATGATAGAAACGATGGTTGGAAAAGTTATTTCAGGTGAGTAAATAAATATGAAAGCGACAATGAAAACCCATAACAATACGATAAATCCCATTTGTGTTGGGGACAGTTTTTTGCGTGCCATAATTACATTTTATCTTAATAAGTTAATTGCAAATATACAAAAAAGAGATAGCGAAAAGTACAAGATTATGGATTTATGGAGTAAACGACAAAAAAGACATTTAATTATTAGATTTTCATCCATTAATTAAACGTCTCTTTTAAAAAAATAATAACTATGTTTTATAACCTAAGCATTACCCTTAATTTCAAATCATATAAGTTCTATCATGGGACTATCTGTCTGAACAAAACTACTTTCAGTTACAGCAATTCGGCTAACAACACCTGAAACTTCAGCTACAATGTCATTCTCCATCTTCATTGCTTCCAGTATTAAAACAGTATCTCCTTTTTCAACTCTATCTCCCATTTTCACCAAAATCTTCAGAATGTTACCAGGCATTGGGCTCTTTATCACTTCTTTTGTCACTCCAACCTGATCTTCTGTTTGCATAGCTTTAGCTTGTTCTGCAAGTTTTTTTTGAGATTCGTATTGATCTTTTCTTTTATTTTTCAGATATGTCAATGCAACTGCTGGAAACAATTCGAGAAGTAATTCATCTTTTTCATTTTGTGCCAGCTTTACACCTCCATATTCATCCAAAGTAGGATTGTCTTGTTTCTTATAATTAGAAGTATCATAAGGAGTTTCGTCTTTTGAACCAGTAATCTTAAGCCTGAATTCAGGATCAATAGGAACAGGTGTTTCACCGTATTCACCTTTGACCAAAGCTACAAATTGATTGGATGGATTAGCATATTTTTCGCGACCATTTTTTAAATTAAGAGCTGATGCCACAGCTTGCGCACCTACAATCTGGCTCGTTGGTGTAACCAGTGGTGGTAGTCCTGCATCTAAACGTACACTTGGTATCAACTTCATTGCATCTTCCAAAATATCAAGCGAGTTGTATTGTTTGAGCTGAGCTACCATATTGGAATACATGCCACCAGGTATTTCTGCATTCTTCACCATTTCATCAGGTTTTGGAAAATTGAAGTAATCCTCTATAGCATGACAAGCATCTAACAGAGCTTCTTCGTTGAAATTGTTAACAGCTTCAATAGCCTTATCAAATTCTCTATCTATTTCGATAGGAATTGTATCGGTGAGCGGATTAAATGGTTTAGGAAATTGTTTAACTGCATCAAATTCATGCAACTCTTGACGAATGTCAAATAATTCTTTATTAATCTTAGCTACAGCTTCCATGTTTACATCTAATTCAACATTCAGTTTTTTACAGAAGATATAAACCAATTCGATAGCTGTTCCTGCAGGGCCACCAGCAAAATTCCATATAACGGTATCAACGATATCAGCTTTGTTTATGATAGCTGTTAAAACAGCAGCAAGACCAAAACCTGGTGTGCAATGGGTATGAAAATCTATTGGAACATTTAATTCCTTTTTAAATAAAGGAACTAATTTAGCGACACGAGATGGTGGTATCAAGCCACTCATATCTTTTATTGTTATCATGTCTGCACCCAAAGCTAACATAGCCTTTGCTTTATTCAAAAAATACTCATCTGTGAATACATTGGTAGATATTTGTGGTTCCGAATCATCTTTATTGAGGAAAGAAAAAAATCCACCCTTTTTGGTATCTGTAAGAGGCTCAACAAACTTTGGGTCAATTGTATAACAAACAGCACAATCTGCTATTCCTCCATATTTCTTAATGTATTTCACACTTGCCTTAATGTTTTCAACATCATTAAGTGCATCAAAAATACGCATTATGTCTAAACCTGCAGTTACTGCATTTCTGAAAAAACCATCTATAATTTCATCTGAATATGGAGCATATCCAAATAAGTTTCTTCCACGAGAAAGTGCAGTTAATTTAGAAGCACTGCCCACTTCTTTTTTTATTTTCTCTAATCTGTCCCAAGGATTTTCATTCAAATAACGCATCACAGAGTCCGGAACAGCGCCTCCCCAAACTTCCATTGCGTAGAAATTAGCATCTTTATAAAAAGATAGCACCCTATCTATTTGATCTTGATTCATACGTGTAGCAAACGCTGATTGTTGACCGTCTCTTAATGTAACATCTCTTATGAGTAGTTTTTGTTTCATAGTTATTTGGCTGGTTAGTGAAATTTCAAATTATTTTCGCAATAATTTATTCGTATAATGTGTAAAACAATTTTTTTATCGATATTGTTTTTAGTGGTGGCACACTTAAATAATAAAAATAAATAATATGCAATCAATTGATTAATTTGATATTGACTAATGTGTAAGCAAATCTTCATAAAACAAAAATCCCAATTAAAGACTTATTTCTTTAATCAAGATTGAAATAAAAAAAACGGAATTCTTTTTTAGGGAACTCCGTTTATTATAATTGTTATACTATTAATATCTCTTTTGGTAACCTTTTCGTTTAGGTCGTCTTTCATTTTTCGCAAAAGAACTTCTATCAGATTTACCCCCTCCAGATTCTTCTGCAACTTCTACAATCAGTTTTCTATCCTCTACAAATAAACCTTTAAATGTATTTACTACTTTCTGAGATTCATGTTCGGGTACTTCGAAAAAAGAAAAGTTTTTAAGTAAATCTATTCTACCGACACGTACTTTATCCGTAACATGATCATTAATAAATCCCATTAAATTTGCAGGATTAGCTCCATCCATTTTTCCAAGATTTATAAATAAACGTGTGTATCCTTTTTCAGCTTTTCTGCTATCGCCACCTCTATCAAACGATTTTCGGTCACCTCTTCGCTCATCTCTATTTCTATTGGAAGAACGATCCGAAGAAGGTTCGATAATTTCTTCAGCATTATGGTAATACTCAATTAGTCGATTGAACTCCAAAGATACTATTCGTTTAATTATATCTTCTTTTTCCAACCAATCTAATTTTCTAAAAATAGCTGGTAATAAACGCTCAATTTCTGTTTCGTTTACCTTCACCTTTTCAATTTTATCTACTAAATTGAAAAGTTGTTTTTCACAAATAACATCTCCTGATGGAATAGTACGCTTTTCGAATTTTTTGTTTATACTTCTTTCGAACTGTGTTATTTTACCTTTTTCTTTTATATGTATAATTGAAATTGAAGTACCATTTTTTCCTGCACGTCCAGTTCTACCACTACGATGGGTGTAACTTTCAATCTCATCTGGCAGTCCAAAATTAATGACATGAGTAATATCATCAACATCTAATCCTCTTGCTGCAACATCAGTTGCTACAAGAAACTGTAAGTTTTTACTCCTAAATTTGCCCATCACTAAGTCACGTTGACTTTGAGAAAGATCACCATGCAATGAATCTGCATCATAACCATCTTGAATAAGCTTATCTGCAATTTCTTGAGTCTCACGGCGTGTACGACAAAAAATAATTGAATAAATATTGGGATAGTAATCTGCAATTCGCTTTAGTGCAAGATATTTGTCACGTGCAGTAACCATGTAATACACGTGTTTAACATTTAAAGCACCCTCATTTTTCCGTCCAATCACAATTTCAGTGGGACTATCCATGTACTTTTTTGTGATTTTTGCAATTTCGTTTGGCATAGTTGCTGAAAATAGCAACATACTCCTATCTTTTGGAACACGGGAAAGTATATCATCAATACTTTCAGTAAAGCCCATGTTTAGCATTTCATCTGCTTCGTCCAAAACAACAGTATGTACCAAATCAAGTGACACAACTTTTCGGTTAAGCAAATCTATTAGTCTGCCAGGTGTGGCAACAATAATTTGAACTCCACGTTTTAGTGCACGAATTTGACTATCGATGCTTGATCCACCATAAACAGGCAAGACCTTTACATCGTTATAATATTTAGAATAATCATTGAGATCGGCTGACAATTGAAGACAAAGCTCTCTGGTTGGGCATAATACTAATGCCTGAGGAGCTCTTTGTTTTGCATCACTCTTTTGTATGATTGGTAGTCCGAATGCAGCTGTTTTACCTGTTCCGGTCTGTGCGAGTGCGATAATATCGCGTGTTTTAGCCAATAGTAAAGGAATCACTTCCTCTTGTACGGGCATGGGTTGTTCAAAACCCAATTCATGTATTGCTTTTATAATTTCGGTAGCAATACCTAATTGTTCAAATGTTTTCATCTTTTTTTGTTGAATAATAATGTGATGGCAGTCAACCTTCTTCTCTTTACCCCCACAATAAACGACGATTAAAAAGATGAGAGAAAAAACTCGAGTACCTTAAATAATTGATTTTAAATAAAATGTGATTTGTTAAATTGATAACCTAATTTGTAAGAAGGAAAGAATTAAAATCGCTATAAATAAATCGGCGACAAAGGTAAAAATAAAATACTTATATACAAACTATTATGGGTTATAAAGAAGTAGTTTACGTAGTATTATGATTTTTCCTTTAGAAACACGTACTTTTTTTTCCAAATAATTATCAACGGATCCGTATTTTTCTTTTATGTAATCAAAAGCCGAATTTAGATAAGCACTATTAGCCGAAAATAAAGCAGTTACTGATTCTTGAAGTGTTTCTGAAAGAGTACCAGAATAGGTCAATGTTTTCTTTGGATCAATAAAATTATTAGAAGCCATATAATCTTCTTCAATAACATACTCTGGAACGCCTAAAGCATATAACAGTAAAGCAGAGGCAATTCCTACTCTATCTTTCCCTAAAAAAGATGTCATTAAAACTGGATAATTATTAGGATCTAATAGTACATCAAACATATCAGCGTACTGATCTGCATTGTCCTCTACAATTTCTTTATATACCTCTTGCATATGAACTATAGTATGACTACGCGTTAATCCGTCCTTTAATAATTCATTTTTAAAAGTAGATATATCACCTGGAATAATAGGCAGATTAATCTTGGAGATATTTATAAAATATGGATGTGCTTTTCTGTCTTCTTCAGTTCTAAAATCAATTATGGTTTTAATTCCTAAGCGTTTTAGCTTATCTTGATCAAATAAATTTGCGTTGCTCAAATGTCCAGATCTATATACTCTTCCCCATTTTAATTGCTTGTCATCAGCAGTGAAATATCCTCCCAAATCTCTAAAATTTAAAACATTATCCATCTCTATGTACCTATTAGAGACTATTCCTGAGGTTACACCACTTGTTTTAAGTATAAAAAATTCACGTAAACCCGAGCCAGATGGATTTAAAAGAGCAAATTGATCTTCAACAAGTTTTGTACGAACAGGTGAGAAATTTCTAAGTGAAGTATCAGTCATAGATGAGTATATATCTATTTTCCCTTCAACGTCAGGACTCACTTCCCATTTTAGCAAAAAATTTCCATCTTTGTTTTTTTCAACAACTGATGCAATTTTAATTGTTGATACACAACATGATAAAAAGTATATAAGAAAAAAATATAGTATATAGTTTATATATCTCATTTTGTTTTTTATAGATAAGGCATAACAAATATAGTAAATTAAATTGTCTGATGCAATCAGATTCATGTTCAATTAACAATATATGAAACATTAATACTTACGTTTTCCCATTTTTAATCTAATAGACTCAAATACAATGATTAATACTATAGTTTAAACTTATCATAAAACACCCGTTTTTATCGGTTGAAAACTTGTTGATTGAATGTAAATAGAAAGTTGATAGAATTATTTGTAAAATCAGATTTTAAATATAAGGAAATCTTGGTTTATAAAATCCTCTATAAATTATTATTATTTATCAGTAGTACATCAGCAGTTTTTCAACAGCTATTATAACGCAAAAAGAATTAAATTTATTAACTTTGATTTTTATCATCAACTTTTGATAAGGTCTATAAAATGATGATTTATAGATACAATCATTTAAATAAATTGTTCATAAGTTATTAAGAACAGATACTATATTTTTAATATCTATATATCAAAGCTATTTAACAATAAACTATCAACTGTATCAACAGGAATATATCATTACTATATTCTTTTTTTTAAACAATTAAAATTATATATATAATAATATGTCAGGTAATAATTTCTTTAAAACAAAAAGTGAGCTGATCGAAAATATTAATATTCTTCGTAAAGAAAAAGACGCAATTATTTTGGCGCATTTTTATCAAGATGAAGAAATACAAGATATAGCTGATTTTGTTGGAGACAGTTTAGCACTTGCACAATGGGCAGCTAAGACAACAAATAAAATAATTGTACTGTGTGGAGTCCATTTCATGGGAGAAACAGCTAAAATACTATCACCAGACAAAAAAGTTTTGATTCCAGATTTAGAAGCTGGATGTTCGTTAGCAGATAGCTGTCCAGCTAACGAATTTGAGGAGTTTATCAATGATCACCCTAATCATCAAGTCATATCATATGTGAACACTACGGCCGCTGTGAAAGCTTTAACTGATATTGTAGTCACTTCAAGTAACGCAAAAGAAATTGTAGATTCACTTCCATACGACGAAAAAATAATATTTGGACCAGATAAAAATTTAGGAGACTATATTAACAGAGTTACTGGTAGGAATATGGTCCTTTGGGATGGTGCATGTCATGTACATGAACAGTTCTCTTTAGAAAAGATATTAGAATTGAAATCTAAGTATCCAGATGCACTGATTTTGGCGCATCCTGAATGTAAGAAATATATTTTAGCTTTAGCAGATCATGTAGGTTCTACTTCTTCTATTCTTAAATTTGCTACTCAATCAGTGAATAATAAATTTATTGTTGTTACTGAAGCGGGTATAATGCATGAATTAAAGAAACAAAATCCAGATAAAATATTTATTCCTGCACCACCTGAAGATGCAGCATGCGCTTGCAATGAATGTTCGTATATGAAAAAAAATACGCTTGAAAAATTGTATTTATGCTTGAAAAACGAAACTCCTGAAATAATTATTGAAGAAGAATTGCGAAAAAGGGCTGTGATGCCTATTAATCGAATGTTGGAGATATCTGAACAGTATGGTTTGTAAAAATAGAAAAAGTATATAATAAAAAAAGAGTGGATGTCCACTCTTTTTTTATTATAGAAAAATATTGAAATAATATTATAGTTGAGGTCCTGCAGGAATTAGTGCTTTTGCATCATCATTATCGCAATATTGTTTGAAATTTTCAAGATACATTCCAGCTAAATTAGTAGCTTTCTTTTCCCATTCCTTAGCATCTGCATATGTATCACGTGGATCTAAAAGTCCTTCATCAACATTGTTCAATTTAGTAGGAACAGTTAAATTCATAATTGGAATATGCTTTGTTTCTGCTTTGTCGATTGAACCATCAATAATGGCATCAATCATAGCACGCGTGTTTTTAAGTGAAATACGCTTTCCAGTTCCATTCCATCCTGTATTTACTAAGTAAGCTTTTGCATCATGTTCAGTCATTTTTTCAACCAATCGTTTTGCATATACAGTAGGATGTAAAGTTAAGAAAGCTTCACCAAAAGCAGGAGAGAAAGAAGGAACTGGTTCAGTAATACCACGTTCAGTTCCAGCTAACTTAGAAGTAAAACCACTCAAGAAATGGTATTGAGCTTGGTTATCGTCTAATATTGATACAGGAGGTAAAACACCAAAAGCATCAGCTGAAAGGTAAATAATCTTTTTTGCATGTCCAGCTCTTGAAGGAAGAACAATTTTACTTATATGATAAATTGGATAAGAAACACGTGTATTTTCAGTTACTGATGTATCAGAGAAATCAATTGTTCCATCATCGTTAACTGTTACGTTTTCTAATAATGAATCGCGACGGATTGCTCTCCAAATGTCAGGCTCGTTTTCTTTACTTAGATCAATCGTTTTTGCATAGCAACCACCTTCATAGTTAAATACGCCGTGATCGTCCCAACCGTGCTCATCATCTCCAATTAAAAAGCGTTTTGGATCGGCCGATAAAGTAGTCTTACCAGTACCAGATAAACCGAAAAATACGGCAACATCACCATCAACACCAACGTTTGAAGAACAATGCATTGAAGCTACACCTCTCAATGGTAAATAGTAATTCATAAGAGCGAAAATGCCTTTTTTCATCTCACCACCATACCATGTACCACCAATAACTTGCATTTTACGAGTTAAATCAAACAAAGTAAAGTTTTCTGAATGAAGACCTTGTTCTTTCCATTTATCATTAACAATTTTAGAAGCATTGATACATACGAAATCAGGTTCTCCATAATGAGCTAATTCATAGTGCGATGGTCTGATAAACATATTTGTAACAAAGTGTGCTTGCCATGCAACTTCCATAATGAAGCGCACTTTCATGCGGGTATCTTCGTTAGTTCCACAAAATGTATCAACTACAAATATTTTTTTTGCTTGTGATAAACGATCTGTTGCTAAATTTTTGCAATAATCAAAAACATCGGGGGTTGTTGGTCTATTAATTGTTCCATCCCACCAAATTGTATCTCTTGTAACGTCGTCTTCTACAATAAATTTATCTTTTGGAGAACGACCAGTAAACTTTCCTGTATAAACAGCAACAGCTCCTGTATCGGTTAATTTGGCTTTTTCAAATCCCTCATTATCCGAACTCATTTCTTCTTGAAATAGTACTTCGTAAGATGGATTGTGATAAACTTCGAAATCGCCCGAAATTCCATACTTGTTTAAATCTAAATTTGTCATTTGTATTAAAGTTTTATTATAAATAAAGTGTTCTAATGTAATATCTTTTCCAATAGCGCTATATCTGAACGAGGACAAAGATAAATATTTATTTTTTACACCACTACTAATTAGAGAAATATTTCTTTAATTAATTGTAAATTATTTTTTACACTGTATTAAACAATAGTCATATGAGAAAAGTTTATTTCTGTTTCTTCTTATTTGATTCAATTGTAAATATATAGATAAAGTGAATTATTTTATAGATGAGAAATGTAATATGGTTTTTTTTAATAAAGTTCAATTCAAATCACTTCAAAACTTTGAAATATTATTTTCATGACCTCCTTTATTTATTTTGGAAAGTTTCATCTGTTACACTATTATTTTTGTAAATTTGTTTCTTCTATTGCATTTATATTTATTATTTATTTTATCATATGAAAATTGTCAATTTTTCAGACCATAACTCCTTATTAAATACATTCGTTAGAGAAATTAGAGATGTAAATATTCAAAATGATCGATTAAGATTCAGAAAGAATATTGAAAGAATAGGCGAAATAATGGCTTATGAAGTAAGTAAGGAATTATGCTATTCTAATACAAAAATTACTACTCCACTTAGAGAAACTGATGTTAATGTGATAAATGATGATATTGTGATTGCAACTATTTTACGTGCTGGGCTCATATTTCATCAGGGATTTCTCAATTATTTTGATAATGCTGAAAATGCATTTGTATCAGCATACAGAAAATACAAAGAAAATCAATTAGCATTTAATATTCACATTGAATACATTGCTTCACCACTAATACATAATAAAACACTAATTCTTACCGACCCAATGCTTGCTACGGGTGGGAGTATGGAACTTTCTTATCATGCTTTACTGACAAAAGGAAAACCCAAACACATTCACATTGTAACTATTATAGCAAGTCAACAAGCAATTGATTATTGCAAAGAAAAATTTCCTGAAGAAAACACTACTATTTGGGCAGCTGCTATTGATCCAGATCTTGACGAACATGCTTATATTGTTCCAGGGTTAGGAGATGCTGGTGATTTGGCTTATGGAGCGAAAGAATAAATATTGTCATTGGACAATTTAAAAATATTTATTTATAACCATTAGACCTATTTTTGTGTCTTTACTATGATACTCGAAACCGAAATTTACTTTATAAATTTGAGTTTCTTTTTTATGAGACGGTTTATCTTATATTCAAATCAGTTTTTGTTTGAACAAGTTTCAATTTTTAAAATAAATAGTGTTTTATTTTATAGTTCACTCGTATTTAGAGCATAAATAAGTTGGAAATTAAATCTACTGTGGTGGATTGGACATTTATATGATGAAAATTGAATTTACCGCCGTGAAAATGTTTTAAATCGTAAAAAAGATGCTTTTTTGAACAAATTGGGAGAAAAAATACCATAAAAAAAGAGAAACTCTATAAGATTTTTAAAAGCAACTTATGAAAATTGAAATTACCTCTCATAAATTGAATTTTTAAGGCATAAAGGGCATAAATTAGATCAATTTGAAGAAAATAATGTGTTTTGAAACATTTTCACCACGGTAGATGTGATTTTCATTAAATAGAAACATTTTCACCGCATTGAATTTTCTTTGAAACTATTATACGCTAATTTCCATTACTTTTTGAATATATAGATATATAATTTTTTTATATGTCTAAAGTCATTCTTATTATAGACAACTTCTTATTTCTTATTGTAGTACTTATTTAATTCATCTTTTGAGGTTTGTTTTTTCCTAATTATTACTTTTTCAATGTACGATTTAAGAAATCCTAATCCATATCCATACAGTTGAATAGCTGAGGTAATTACAGAAAGAATTCCAATAGACAACTTCTTATATTCCAACCAAGAAACAATGAATATTAATGCATAATATGCTATTAAAGGAATTAATAAGCAAGGAAACCACAACGAGGCAAGGAGTATGAGAATTGTTGCAAGGGTGAAAATGGCAGGTAAGGCATGTACTGGTTTTAAAGAATTGGGATGCAATAAAAACAATGAAATACGAGCCATCCCAAAAACATTAACTTGGCGGTAGAATGATCGTAAACTAACTCTTCGTTTATGATAAACGAAAGCATCGGAAATGAGTTGGCAAGTGTAACCGTGATTTCTTATTCGCAAGTTTAGATCAATATCCTCACCAAACATATCTTTAAAACCACCCACTTGTTGGTAAACTTCCATCGAAAATCCCATATTGAATGTACGAGGTACAAATTTCTCCATCTTAGGACCTTTAGCACCCCGAATGCCACCCGTTGTAAGAAAAGAAGTCATAGAAAAATTAATAGCTTTTTGCAAATTCGAAAAAGATTTATCTGCTCTATCGGGTCCTCCGTAACTATCAGTATAATTAATGGTAAGTGTATTTTTAATTATTTCGAAATAAGATGGAGGAATAACACAATCTGAATCAAAAAAAACAAAATATTCTCCTTTAGCTTTTTCCATTCCATAATTGCGGGTTTCGCTTCTACCACTATTCTCCTTATAATAATAACGAACATTTAAAATTTTATCATATTTCTGAGCTATAAGGTTACATTTCACTGAAGAACCATCCTCAATAAGAATAACTTCAAAATCTGAAAATGTCTGTACGGATAAACTCTCTAATAATTCGTCAACTTCGTCAGGTCGATTATATACAGGGATAATTATTGAAAAATAAGGCATAAGATTGGCTAATTATTGCTTTTCAAAAGTTGATCGAAGTAATCAATTGTTTTCTTTAATCCTTCTTCTAATTCAATTTTTGGAGTCCAATCAAGTTTTTCTTTTGCGAGCGATATATCAGGTCGGCGTTGTTGCGGATCATCTTTAGGCAAAGGTTTAAAAATCAATTTGGATTTTGAATCTGTCAAATGGATAATAGTTTCAGCTAATTCTAAAATAGTGAATTCATTTGGATTGCCAATATTGATTGGTCCAGTAAAATCATCTGGAGTATTCATCATTTTTATCATTCCATCTATTAAATCATCTACATATTGAAAACTGCGGGATTGATTACCATTTCCATAAATGGTTATATTTTCATTTCGCAGACATTGAAGTATGAAATTTGATACTACTCTTCCGTCATGAGGTTGCATATTTGGACCATATGTATTGAAAATACGGATAATTTTAATTTTCAAATTACTTTGACGGTGATAATCCATGAAAAGAGTTTCTGCGCATCGTTTACCCTCGTCATAACACGAGCGTTCTCCAATAGGATTGACATTGCCCCAATATGACTCAACTTGAGGATGAACTTTAGGATCACCATATACTTCACTTGTGGATGCTTGAAGAATTTTTGCATTTGTAGCTTTAGCTGTTTCCAACATATTTATAGCTCCCATCACCGATATCTTCACTGTTTGAATAGGATTGTGTTGGTAGTGAATAGGAGAGGCAGGACATGCTAAATTATAAATCTCATCTACCTCTGCCATATATGGACTTACAATATCGTGACGTATCAATTCAAACAAAGGATTATCAAGCATTGAAAAGACATTCATCTTACTTCCTGTAAAATAATTATCCAAGCAGAGCACTTCATTATTTTCCTCTAATAGACGTTTGCAAAGATGGGAACCTATAAAACCTGCTCCTCCAGTAACTAAAACTTTTTTCTTCATTCTGAATAATGGATATTAGGAAGCAAAATTAATTAATAATCTTCTATTCCACAACGTGTCTGTAGATATGAACGAAAGATATACGTAAATAAATGTAAATATAACAGAATATTAGAGAAAATGATTTATCTTTGCATCGAATTGCAGAAATAGATCTAATTGTTCGATTAGAAGGTTTCACATATTCTTAGTACACTTTTTAATGGATTAGTTTAAATGGTAAAGTCGGTTCTATCTCTATTATTATTTTTATTCTTAATTGCATCATGTAATAATGATAATGAAAAAGTAACAATACAAGGTGAGATTTCAAATTTATCATCACCTTATATTATATCCTCTTATCACAACTCGGATTCAATTATAATAGACACTGTATTTGTAGATGATAAAGGAAAGTTTTCTTATATCCAACATATAGATACAAGTAGGATTATCACTTTTTATTTCAATGATTACAAAACTTCCGAAATAATATTTTTAGAACCTGGAGTCAATAAAATTAAGGTGAATGGTGATGCCATCTTACCTTATTTACTTGAAGTAATGGGTGGTGAAATAAATAATAATTTAACCCGTTTCAAAAAAGAAAATGAAACACTTTTAAAGCAAAGAAGTTTGTTGATTTCTAAATTTGATGATGAAAGCACCGAGTATTTAAATTCAAACAACATTATTTCAGAAAAAGAGCGAATAGCATTACTGAATTCATTAAATCATGAATTAGCTCAAAATGTGGAAGATTATATATTATCAAACCCCGAAAAAATATCAAGTGTTATTCTCATAAATGAATTTTTTAAAAACAATGAGAATCCTAAAACACTGGAGAGAGTGCTCCAATATCTAAAGGATGATGCAGCTGATTATCCATTAACCCGTAGACTTAAGAAACACACTGATAAACTGATGCTATCTGCAGAAGGAGTTCAAATGCCTTATTTTCAACTAATAGATATTAAAGGGAAAACTCTTCATCCAATTGACTTTAAAAATAAATATTTATTGATTTCTTTTCTATCTGCAAGCACTGGAAACTCTAAGGAATATTTGAAAATATTGAAAGACGAATATTCTTTACTGAATAAAGATAGTATTGAGTTTCTTTCAATATTTATTGATACTGATACTTTCCCTATCAACAAACCTAACATCGATTCTATACCATGGAAAATGGTTTTTGAAAATAAAAGCTGGAGTGCTGAAATAGTTGACACATATAATATAAATTCAGTTCCTTTCAATATCTTAATAAATCCTGAAGGCGAAATATCTACCAGAGATATTCCAGTCAATGAAATAAAAAATATAATCAATTCACAAACCGACAAACCTAAGTCTTAAAAATAATTGAATGTTAGTAAAAATTTTTGCTGCAGCAGTTCAAGGTATTAGTGCAACACTAATTACTATTGAAGTTAATTGCTCGAAAGGTATTAAGTTCCTATTGGTGGGTTTACCAGATGCATCAGTTAAAGAGAGTCATGAACGCATGATTTCCGCTTTGCAATTTAACGGTTATAATTTTCCTCGTAAACAGATTGTTATAAACATGTCTCCAGCAGATATACGCAAAGAGGGATCAGCTTATGACTTGCCTCTTGCTATAGGTGTTTTAGCAGCATCTGAGGGTTTAAAAATCGATAAACTGGACGATTATATAATGATGGGAGAACTTTCTCTTGATGGCACTATCTTGCCAGTTAAAGGTGTTTTACCAATTGCAATTTTAGCAAAAGAAAGTGGATTTAAGGGATTTATTCTACCCAAAGAAAATGCGAAAGAAGCAGCAGTAGTTGAGGGATTAGAAGTTTTTGGAGTAAACAATATTAAAGAAGTTGTCGAGTTTTTTAATGGTGAAAATGATCTTACTCCTACCCATGTTGATATTAACAAAGAGTTTTTAGATCATCAATCAGATTTCGAATTCGATTTTTCTGATGTTAAAGGTCAAGAGAATGTAAAACGTGCGCTTGAAGTAGCTGCCGCAGGAGGGCATAACATAATTATGGTTGGACCTCCAGGAGCAGGCAAATCGATGATGGCTAAGAGAATGCCTTCTATATTACCTCCTTTCACAATTAATGAAGCATTAGAAACTACTAAAATCCATAGTGTAGCTGGTCAAATAGGTACCAATACTGCTCTCATGGCTCGACGTCCATTTCGGTCTCCTCATCATACCATTAGCGATGTCGCAATGGTTGGAGGCGGTACGTATCCTCAACCCGGAGAGATTAGTTTGGCCCACAATGGTGTTTTATTTTTAGACGAACTTCCTGAATTTAATAGAAGTGTGTTAGAAGTCATGAGGCAACCTTTGGAAGATAGAAAAATAACCATATCACGGGCTAAATTTACGGTAGAATATCCTGCCAGTTTTATGTTAGTTTCTGCCATGAATCCATGTCCCTGCGGATACTACAATCATCCAGAAAGAAATTGTGTGTGCCCTCCAGGAGCTGTACAGAAATATCTTAATAAAATATCTGGACCTCTGCTTGATAGAATAGATATACATATTGAAATTGTACCTGTACCATTTGAGAAAATATCTGATAGAACAGCTGCGGAGAAAAGCACCGAAATTAGTAAAAGAGTTATTAAAGCAAGAGCAATTCAAGATGAGCGCTTTAAAGATGTTGATGGTGTATATTGTAATGCTCAAATGACTTCAAAATTATTAAACAAATTTGCACTACCGGATAATACTGGTATGCAATTGATGAAAACTGCAATGGAAAGGCTCAACCTGTCAGCACGTGCTTATGATAGGATATTAAAAGTGGCAAGAACAATTGCCGATTTAGACAATAGTGAGCTGGTTCAACCAAGTCATTTAGCAGAAGCAATTAGTTATAGAAATCTTGATAGAGAAACTTGGGCATCGCAGTAGTTTAATTTGTTAGTAGCTCTATTTCAAAACCCTCCTTTTATAACTTCCAACTTATTACTTGACAACATTTTATTATATTGAGCTCGATTTTAAAAAATTGAGATAATATTCCTATCAATTTAATTAGCGTTAAATTAAATGTTAATCTTACACTTACACAAGAAGTTATTTAAAACATCTCCTATATTTGCATTTTAAAATATTATAAATAATGACACTGATAAATTTAAAATATTATTTTCTTAAATCCATTTCCAGATGAAAATAGAACATTAGATGATTTAGAATCATAAAGAATATTGCTAATAATTAGTCAAATACTAAAACACCCAAATTTAGAAACCACATTTTTAAAAAAGATAAGATTAAGAATGAATATAATTTTAATAAACAATTTTTTAATATGAACAATGTCTCAGAAATGAATGAAAGGCGATTCCATCGCATTTCATTAAGTAAAATACCTGTTCTATCAGGTATGGTTTTATTTCTTTTTTTCTTGTTTGCATTTCAAACACATGCAAAACAATCTTCCTCTGAATTATTTATAGGGGATGTTTCAATTGTAAAACAACAACAAGAAAAAACCATAAGCGGTACGATTGTTGATCAAGATGGCGAGCCAATAATTGGTGCAAACATTATAGAAAAGGGAACAACCAACGGAACTGTTACTGACTACGATGGTAATTTCAGTTTGAATGTTGGTAATAATGCTGTTTTAAATATTTCATATATTGGATATTTGGAACAAGAAGTTACTACTCAAGGAAAAAGTACATTAAGTATAGTATTAAGAGAAGATACAAAAACTTTAGAAGAAGTTGTTGTAGTTGGATATGGAGTACAGAAGAAAGTTAATTTAACTGGATCGGTATCAAGTATAGATTTTGCAGAGCAAGCTGAGTCTCGTCCAATGACGAATGTCTCTTCTTCATTAGCAGGACTTAGTTCGGGTGTTTCTGTTCGTCAGAATGTTGGTAAGCCAGGTGAAGATGGAGCAGATATTCGTATTCGAGGTGTTGGAACACTGAATGATAGTAGTCCTTTAATTTTAATAGATGGAATGGAAGGTATTTTGGATTCACTAAATCCTGATGATATCCAATCTATTTCTATTTTAAAAGACGCCGCCTCAGCTTCTATTTATGGATCACGAGCAGCTAATGGTGTAATTCTTGTTACAACTAAAAGGGGTAACCGTGAGAAAACAACTGTTACTTACAATGGAAACTTTTCGATGTCCTCGCCTGCGAATGCACTTGATTTTGTCTCTGATTATCCAAGATATATGGGTCTTATCAATGAAAGTGCACAAAACTTGGGTATGCCAAATCATTTTTCTAAAAATACTATTGATGCATGGACTGAAGCAAACAAAAATCCAAATGCTTTGAATGAAAATGGTGTTCCTAACTGGGTGGCATTTCCAAACACCAATTGGACAACTGAAATGTATGAGAACAATGTCGTACAAGAACATAATTTATCTGTAAGTGGAGGAAGCAAAAAAGCTGCTTATTTGTTATCTGCGGGATATCTTGATAATCCAGGATTAGTCGAGAACACAGGTCTTAAACGTTATAACTTCCGTGTTAATCTTGAATCAAACATCACTGATTGGCTAACTGTTGGAACAAGCACCTATGCTATTCAGCAAGACAAAGAAGCGGGAAACTATGGATCTATGCTTAATTATATGAGACAGTCAACACCAGGTTTAATTGGAAGATACAATGGAGAGTACGGATACCCAGAGGCTCCTGAAGAAAGTTCGACTGCTAACAATTTATACGGCTTTCTTAATAATAGAGAAGGAGAAGATAGATCATCTCGATTTAACACTACTCTTTTCAGTCGTGTTAAATTCATGGAAGGCTTATCATGGGATTTTAATTTCAATTATGGACGTAGAATAGATGAAGTAAATCATCATACAAATGCTGCCGCTGCACGAAGAATTAAATTTAGCGATGGCACAGTTATGCGTGCAGCTGTTGATCCAACACAAATGACAACAACCTACAGAACTTGGGCTAATGAAACATATACTATTGAAAACTTATTGAAGTATAATGTTACGATAAAAGAGAAGCATGATATTAGTGCTTTATTAGGTTATAATGAAAATAGATATTTTGCTTATGATCACCAATCGACTAAAAAAGGTCTAATAGATCAAAGTGTATCAACTCCAGGTTCTGCCACAGAGATGATTTCTATTGGTGGTGGTGCATTAGACTATTCTATGCGCTCTCTGTTTGGTCGTCTTAACTATGGATATATGCAAAGATATTTATTTGAAGCCAATTTCCGTTATGACGGATCCTCACGTTTCCACAAAGACAACCGTTGGGGTATTTTCCCTTCTTTTTCTGGTGCATGGCGTCTTTCTGAAGAAGAATTTTTTAATGATTTGAGACCCTCTTTTCAAAATATCAAAGTAAGAGCATCATGGGGACAATTGGGGAATAATGCAACAAAACGCGGAAATAGTATTGACAACTATGCGTATCAATCCGTTTATGGAAGTGCAGATTATTCTTTTGGTGGTACTCAGGTGGCAGGTCTGCGACCTACTATCATAGCCAATCCATTTTTAGAATGGGAGTCAACAACAATGACTAATTTTGGATTAGATATCACTACTCTAAATTCAAGATTAAGTGCTGAATTAGATTATTACTACAAAATAACAGACGGAATTCTTACAGTTCCTCCAATATATTTAACTAACGGTCTTATTGGAGCTCCTATCCGCAATACAGCGGAAGTAATGAATAAAGGAATAGACTTAAACTTATCATGGAGAGACAAAATAGGAAAAGTTTCTTATTCTGTAACTGGTAATTTCTCATACAATATAAATGAGGTAACTAATTACAAAGGACAGCTAACACGTGGTTGGATCACCGACAAAGATGGTAATGAAGTTTACAAAACTAATCTTGGTGATGTATCAAGTGGTGGGTTAACGAGAATTCTTGAAGGACATAGTATAAATGAATACTATGTGCACAATGTATATAAAGGTTCAGGAAATCATTTTAATAGTGATGGATCGGTAAATATTGATGGTGGACCACGCGATGGAATGATTCGTACGGAGAATGATATGAAATGGCTTAATGCTATGGTTAAAGATGGCTATAAATTTCTTCCCAACGAAAAAATTCAAAAAGATGGTATTTGGTATGGTGATTATATATATGCAGATACTAATGGTGATGGAATTTATGGTAATAATTTTGATCAAGAGTTTACAGGAACTTCAAGCATGCCAAAATACAACTTTGGAGCTAATTTCTATGTACGCTATGAAAATTTTGACATAAGTATGTTATGGGCAGGTCAAGCAGGTTTTGATTTGTATTGGAATGAAGATAATTATAATAATTCAAATACCCGTGTAGGATTTCAGATTAGTGAAAATATAGCGGATAACCATTATTTTTTCAGTGAAGATGCAAGCGATTCACGTAACAACATTAATGCAAAATATCCAAGATTGAAATTAAGTGAGAGTGATCCTCAAAATACTCAAAATAGTAATGCCTGGTTGTACAATGGCTCATTTGTAAAGCTTAAAAATATTACGTTAGGCTATACTTTACCTGAGCATATAGCTAATAAGATATATACTCAAAAAGTAAGGTTTTATTTTTCAGCAGAAAATTTATTAACCATTACATCTTATCCAGGTCTTGATCCTGAAATGGGAGCGGGTACTAACTATCCATTAATGAGACAAATTTCATTTGGTACAAATATCACCTTTTAAATAAACAGATAAAATGATTAAAATAAAATATATTACAATATTCGTTGCCCTACTTTTTTTGGGCAACTGCCAAAGCGATTTTTTGGATACCACACCTTATGACGAAATTGGATCTGGGAATATGTGGGAAAGCGAAAACCTTGTAGACTTAGGTGTTAATGGTGTTTATAATGCTTTAAGATATCCGTTTGTTGGTAAAGAAAGATGGTCACTTGATGGTGATGGTTTTGTAGGAATGGGGAGAGATAGAACTTCTTGGATTATGGGTAGTTCAACTTTCAAAAGTGGTGTAATGACTGCTGGTGATGGTTTATTCAGAAAGTATTGGGAACAACATTATGAAGGAATTCATAGATCAAATGATGCTCTATTAAACTTAGAAGCAGGAGTACCTGTTTCTGATGCTAAAGCAGCTCGTTTAATTGCCGAAGTTAAATTCTTACGAGCATATTTTTACTTCAACCTCAATCAGGTATTTAAAGGTGTTCCTGTTTATTTAGAGCCTGTTCCTGCTGATGAAGTCAACAGACCACGTGAAACAGAGGCAGCAGTTTGGAAAGTTGTTATTGACGACTTAACTGATTGTATTAACGAAACAAATTTACCTGACACGTATCCTAAAGGTGATAGCAATATTGGAAGAGCAACTAAAGCTGCTGCTTATTCGCTCAGAGGTAAAGCATACCTATATATGAAAGACTATAAAAATGCAGAAGCAGACTTTAAAAAAGTTTCAACTCTTGGTCCTGTGTTATATCAAGGTAAATATGCAGACTTGTTTAAAGAAGTAAATGAAGATCATCCAGAAATGATTTTTTCAGTGCAAAATGTTTCTTTGCCAGGTTTAGGTTCAATTACTCAAAAATATTTAGGTTCTCAACCTGCTTTTGGTTTTGGTTGGAATACCTATTTGCCACATATTGATTATGTTGAATCGTTCGAGAATGCAGATGGATCTCCTTTTAACTGGGATGATTATCTTCCTGGGTATTCAACTATGACTCCAAAAGAAAGAACAGTATTTTTCTTGAGAGATAACCTCACAAATGATCAATTTACAAGCTTTGAAGAAAAAGGCGCTAAGATGTCACTCTATTTACCTAATGGTAACGAAGCGCGAGTATTAGCGGCCTATTCGAATAGAGATCCACGTTTAACGCAAACTATTATTACCCCTTACTCTACTTTTGATGGAGCAGCAGGAGGCACTGAATTTACATACACCCTTAGATGGCCTTATGTAGGATATGAGCGTAAAGAACCTTTTGATTTTCAAACCAACACGAATAGCAAATTTTATTATTTGTGGAGGAAATGGGTTTATGAAGGGATTAGTAATATAGATAATAGAGAGTATGGTCCTACAGACATGCCTCTCATTAGATATGCAGATGTATTACTTATGTTAGCAGAATCTATTAATGAACAAGGATTTAAAACAGAAGCAATTGATATCGTAAATCAAATCCGAGAACGTGCTGGTGCAGCTCTTCTTCAAAATAACGATTCTTCATTACCAACTTATGTTGATGGTCAAGAAGATATGCGAACACGTATACGTAACGAACGTCGTTGGGAACTTCCCGTAGAAGGTATAAATCTATTTGATGAAATGCGTTGGAAAACTTTGAAAGAAAAAAGCTTTTACGAAGGTAATGGTGCCAAAGAAATTTGGGGAGCTAAAAGCTATAACTTTTCTTGGAAAGGTGATTATAATTATACTTGGGCCATCCCACGTGTTGAGACTGAAAGAAATTCTAATTTAGAACAAAATCCAGGATGGGAATAATTTAAACCTATTCTTTTGATTTATTTAAAAATGTGTTGCTTGTACAAGCAGCACATTTTTTTACATTAAAACTTTACAGCATTACTATTCGATTTATATACAAATTGAATAATGAAGATATTTAAAATGGCAAATTCCCTTATAAATCAACAGTTTGCTCAGGTCAAAAATTCTAAAATACTTAATAAATCCATGTAATAATTATCTATTTACATATTATATTGTTATATTTGTATTTAGGCTACGAGATAAATTAATTTAAATATAAAACAATATGAAGACAAATTATGAATTACGCTATGCTGCTAACCCACAAGATGCAAAGCAGTATACAACAGAAAGATTGCGCAAAGATTTTTTAATTGAAACAGTTTTTGCTAAGGATGAAGTTAACATGGTCTATTCTATGTATGATAGAATGGTAGTTGGTGGTGCTATGCCAGTTACTGAGGCGTTACAACTTGAAGCAATTGATCCATTGAAGCAACCTGTTTTCTTGATGCGTCGCGAACTTGGTATATTTAATGTTGGTGGTAAAGGAAAAGTAAAAGTTGGTGATGTTACTTTTGAATTAGATTACAAGGAAGCTTTATATCTTGGTTCTGGTGAACGTGAAGTTTATTTCGAAAGCGTTGACGGAAACAAGCCTGCTAAATTTTACTTTAATTCTGCAACCGCTCATCGCAACCATCCAGACAAAAAAATTACTAAAGCTGATGCTGAGGTAGCTGAATTAGGTTCTCTTGAGTCTTCTAATCACAGATATATCAATAAAATGATTGTTAATCAAGTGCTCCCTACTTGTCAATTGCAAATGGGTATGACAGAATTAGCACCAGGAAGTATATGGAACACTATGCCAGCTCACGTACACTCACGTAGAATGGAAGCATATTTCTATTTTGAAGTTCCAGAAGACCAAGCTGTATCTCATTTTATGGGTGAAGTTGAAGAAACTCGTCATATTTGGATGAAAGGTGATCAAGCAGTTCTTTCACCTGAATGGTCTATTCATGCAGGAGCGGGTACAAGTAATTATACTTTTATTTGGGGAATGGCTGGAGAAAACTTAGACTATGGTGACCAAGATTTTGCAAAAATCACAGAATTGAAATAAATTAAATAAACAAATAGAAACAAGATGGTTAATTTTTCATTAGAAGGAAAGGTAGCTCTTATTACAGGAGGATCCTATGGTATCGGTTTTGCAATGGCTACAGCCTTGGCAAAAGCAGGTGCAACAATCGTGTTCAATGATCTTAAACAAGAATTGATTGACAAAGGACTTGCCAACTATAAGGAGATAGGTATTGAAGCACATGGTTATGTATGTGATGTAACCGATGAAGACCAAGTGAATAAATTTGTTGCTCAGGTGACAGAAGAAGTAGGTGTGATAGATATCTTAGTAAATAATGCAGGCATCATCAAACGCATACCCATGCATGAAATGAGCGCAGCAGAATTCCGTCAAGTGATTGATGTAGATCTAAATGCCCCCTTTATTGTTTCAAAAGCGGTTATCCCGCACATGATTAAAAAAGGACATGGTAAGATTATCAATATCTGCTCTATGATGAGCGAGCTGGGACGTGAAACAGTTTCTGCTTATGCTGCAGCCAAGGGAGGATTGAAGATGCTGACAAAGAATATTTGTTCAGAATATGGAGAGTTCAATATCCAATGTAATGGCCTTGGCCCAGGATATATTGCTACTCCACAAACAGCTCCACTCAGAGAGCAGCAGGCTGATGGCTCACCCCATCCATTTGACTCCTTCATTATTGCTAAAACTCCTGCTGCACGTTGGGGAAATCCCGAAGACTTAGCTGGTCCTGCAGTATTTTTAGCATCTGATGCATCCAATTTTGTCAATGGTCATATACTATATGTAGATGGCGGAATTTTAGCATATATTGGAAAGCAACCTAAATAAACACAAATAGACAAAAATAAATGCGATGAGAAAATATCTTATTTTATTTCTTTTTGCTGGCATTCTATTATCCTGTAACGCTTCTAAACAAAGCGTTACAGTTGTTGTTAGCAATAACTCTGAAATTGATAGAGACCATGAAATGGTAGAGATACCATGGAATTCTATTACTGCAAAGTTAGGACCATCAGTAGATGGAGATAAAATTGTAGTAACCGAAAAGTCATCAATCTCTCAAGTTCCTTATCAATTACTTAAAGAAGATACCGATAATTTTACCAAGCTAATTTTTCCTGCATCCATTGAGGGTGGTAAAGAGTTGACATTCCAAATTAAATTGGGTACACCCGAAGAGTATGAGCCTTTGGTTTATGGACGCTTCGTTCCAGAACGAAAAGACGATTTTACATGGGAGAATAACCGTTCTGCTTTTAGAATATATGGACCTGCTTTGGAAGCAACTGGAGAAATTAGTAATGGAATGGACTATTGGGCCAAAAAAACTGAATCTCTCGTTATTGACAAATGGTATAAAGATGATTTAGCAGGTATTGCATCATATCATCAAGACCACGGAGAGGGAGTTGATTTTTACAAAGTTGGGAGAACGCTTGGTTTGGGGATGACAGCCCCCTATCATAATGATACACTATGTTTGGGTAATAACTTTACAGAATATAAAGTTTTAGATAACGGACCTCTAAGAATTGCTATTCAGTTTAAATATAAACCTTATATGGCTGGCGAGAGAGAAATTACTGAAACACGCACAATTTCGTTGGATGCATATAGCTATTTAAACAAGATTCAAAATGTATTCAACTCTGACGATCAAAATGGTCAAATGCATGTAGCTACAGGATTGGTTATGCAAAAAGATTCAGATAAAACATTTGTTCAATCTGAAAAAGGTATAATAGCATATGAAGTACCCGAAGACAAGAGATTTGGAACACTTTTTACTGGAGCTGTAAATGCTGATGGTTTTTCGGATGTAAAAACATCCCAAGGACATTTGTTAGGGATCAATGAATATAAAATAGGAACTAAATACATTTATTACACGGGTGGTGGATGGACTAAAGATGCCTTTAAGACATTTGATGAATGGACAGACTTCCTAAAGGTTGAGGAAGCTAAACTACAACAACCACTTAAATTAGAAATTAAATAATATATTTTTTATGCAGAAAGTAGTAACATTTGGAGAGATCATGCTTCGTTTAGCAACTCCTGGATACGCACGATTTATACAATCAAACAATTTGAATGCTACCTTTGGTGGTGGCGAAGCCAATGTAGCTATATCATTAGCCAACTATGGCATTCCAGTTGATTTTGTTACCAGATTACCTAAAAACGATATAGCAGATTGGTGTATTTCTGAATTACGTAAATATAATGTTGGTACAAATGAAATTCTTAGAGGAGGAGAAAGAGTTGGAATCTATTTTTTGGAAACAGGCGCTGTTGCCAGACCTTCAAAAGTAGTTTACGATAGGGCAAACTCTTCAATAGCTGAAGTAGAACCTGGGATGTTTGACTGGAAAGAAATTCTTAAAGACGCCACTTGGTTTCATTGGACTGGTATAACTCCTGCCATATCCCAAGGAGCTGCCGATGCATGTCTTGAAGCTATCAAAACTGCCAATGAGATGGGCATAACAGTATCTACAGATTTAAACTTCCGTAAAAACTTATGGAACTATGGCAAAACTGCATCAGAAGTGATGCCTGCGTTAGTTGAAGGGTGCGATGTTATTCTTGGTAACGAAGAGGATGCAGAAAAAATTTTTGGTATAAAGCCAGAAGGTTTTGATGTAGAGCAAACAGGGGGAGAAGTTGATGCATCAGAATTTGAGTCTGTTTGCAAACAAATGATGCAAAAATTTCCAAGAGCTAAAAAAGTAATTATAACGCTTCGTGGCTCCATTAATGCTAATCATAACACTTGGGGTGGATGTCTTTATTCTGATAAACTTTATCAATCTAAAAGATATGATATCACACACATCGTAGATCGCGTGGGTGGTGGCGACTCATTTATGGGGGGGCTTATATATGGACAGATCAGTTATCCTGACGATGACCAAAAAGCACTCGATTTTGCAGTAGCTGCATCATGCTTAAAGCATACTATCTATGGTGATTTCAACTTATCCACAGTTAAGGAAGTTGAGAATCTGATGCAGGGCGATGGATCGGGAAGAGTAGTTAGATAAAAAATAAAAGAAAATATATAATGGCCAGATTTTTAAGAACAGACGTTTATCAAGCTATGCTGAACACTGGCATAGTTCCTGTATTTTATCACTCAGATTTGGAGACAGCTAAACAAGTTGTAAAAGCTTGTTACGAAGGAGGTATACGGGTTTTTGAATTTACCAATAGAGGTGATTTTGCACACGAAGTGTTTGGAGAGTTAAACAAATGGGCAGCTGTTGAGTGTCCCGAAATGATATTGGGTATAGGTTCAATAGTGGATGCACCAACTGCATCATTGTATTTACAGTTAGGTGCTAATTTTGTGGTTAGCCCGCTGCTCAACCCCGAAATATTTAAAGTATGTAACCGTAGACAAGTTGCTTATTCTCCTGGTTGCGGATCAGTTTCAGAGATTGGTTTAGCACAAGAACTGGGAGCAGAGATAGTAAAGGTATTTCCAGGAGGAAATGTTGGCGGTCCATCGTTTGTTAAAAATGTAATGGGTCCAATGCCATGGTCACGCATAATGGTTACGGGAGGAGTTGAACCTACAGATGAAAATTTATCTGCTTGGTTTAAGGCAGGTGCAAGTTGTGTAGGAATGGGTTCAAACCTTTTTCCTAAAGAAGTACTAAAGAACAAAGAATGGTCTAAAATTTCAGAACTATGTAAGAGTAGTTTAAAGTTTGTTCAAGCGCATAAAAAATAAGTCTTTGTTATATACTATTTTTTATAAGAGGAATTAGAGTTTAGAGCTTTAGTTCCTCTTTTTAATTCAAGTTTGAATCAATATTTAAAACGTTTCTAAATAACAATTTGGTTATTTTAATTTTATCTCGCCTCATTAAACTATTACCTATTAAATAATAAAAGAGTTGTTTAACTCTTGATGTATCATTTATCTTAGTTCTTATATCATATATCTAATGCTATGCGATCAGATTTCGCATATATTTGTAAATCACAACTATATATAATGGTATTTGTCATATTCTTTAAACTGAGACATAGTTTAAACATATTATATGCTGATCGTATTTTTTTGTGAATAAGTAGTATTTAAAATACATAAAAATGAGCAACATGAAAAAAAATGAGCAAAATAAGAGGTGGCTAAAAATCACTTCTTTAAGTAAGTTATTCGTGTGTTTTTCTCTTGTTTTTGCATTGTACACTTTTTCTATAGAGAACGTACATGCTGTAAATACAATTGAAAACATAGATGAAGTGAAAAAAGTAGAATCCATTGAAAAACTTCAACAGCAACAATCCGTTTCTGGAAAAGTTACAGATACAAATGGAGTTTCATTACCAGGAGTAACGGTTTTAATTGTTGGCACTAATAAAGGTACTACAACAGACGCTGATGGTAATTATAGTTTGAGCGAAGTTTCATCAAACTCAACGCTACAATTCTCTTTTATTGGCATGATGACCCAAGAGATTGTTGTTGGTAATAAATCCACAATAAATGTGGTTCTTCAAGAAGAAACTTTTGGACTGGATGAAGTTATTGTAATTGGTTATGGAACTGCAAGACGAGAAGACTTTACAGGTTCTGTAAGCTCGTTAAACGTTGAAAACTCACCTGTTTCACTTCTACCCAATACAAATGCACTTGAATCATTAAAAGGTAATATCTCAGGTTTAAACATTGGTGCATCTAATTCGGCGGGGCAAGAACCCAGTATGCTAATACGTGGTCAAAATTCAATAACTGGATCAAACAATCCATTAATTGTTTTAGATGGTGTTATATTTTTGGGCAGTCTTAGCGACATCAATCCGAACGATATAGCAAGTTTTGACATTTTAAAAGATGCTGTATCTGCAGCTGCTTATGGATCTCGATCGGCCAATGGAGTAATTGCTATTACTACAAAGAAAGGTAGATCACCAAAACCTGTAATTACATTAAATGCGACATCTGGCATGCATACATGGCAAAACAAACCCCAATTGATGAAGGGTGAACAATGGATAAAAGTAGTAAATGCTCGAAATCAATATCCAGAAGGTTCAACTAATTGGATGAAAGCGGGAGAACTTAAGAACCTTGCCGAAGGTAAAGAAAGAAATTGGTTAGATGAAGTGACACGAGTTGGATTTGTACAAGATTATCAATTGGCAATCTCTGGAGCTGGAAAAGGTATTAATTATTATCTCTCATCCGCATACACTGAAAATAAAGGGGTAATTATTGGTGATAACTTTGACCGTATTTCATTGATGGGTAAAATAAGTACAGAAATTACTGATTGGTTGGAAGTTGGAATTGATGGAGGTTTTACAAGACGAGATTATTCAGGTTTTGGAGCGAATTTATATCAAGCACAAGTTATGTCTCCTTACGGTGTGATGTATCGTGACGATGAAGGCAATTTAGAAAAATATCCTTACACGCAATCAGGTGTAAACCCTTTATGGGGAGTTAATGACAATACACGAGACAATGAGGATATTCGTCAGAATTTCAGACTTAATTCTTACGCAATTATAAGTGCTCCTTGGATTGAAGGGTTAACTTATCGATTAAATTTTCTTACCAACCTTGATAAGAACCGTATGGGTAACTTCACTTATGAAGACTTTTATGTTGCAGAAGGTGAAGGACTTCAAAGGTATGAACCTTCAGTCTTGAACGGGTTTCTTACTAATGCAAACGGAAATCTTGACAATAACAAAACGTACAGCTATGTTGTTGATAATATAATTAATTACAAAAACAAGTTCAACAAACATAGTGTTGAGGGTACCCTTGTGCTAACAAGAGACTATTTGAAATTTGAGAGAATTAACGCAACTGGCAGTGACTTTGCTGACAACGGTAACACATCACTGGGAATGTGGGGTCTGCACAAAGCTACCGTTCAAAAAGTAGATCTTGATGCATATGAAAGAACCAATGTGGGTTATTTGGGACGCTTGAGTTATTCATTTAACAGTAAATACTATTTTACCGGTTCATTTAGACGAGATGGAGCTTCTGTATTTGGTGCTGATAATAAATGGGCCAATTACGCAGCAGTTGGTCTTGGATGGAACATATCAAATGAAGATTTCATGGAGAGTATTGAGTCTTTAGATAATTTGAAATTAAAATTTTCTTGGGGACAAAATGGTAATCAGGGAATAGGTCCATATACTACTCTTTCCAAAGTAGCCAATGGTTCCACAGGAGGTTATCGTTATGAGTTTTCAGACAAACCAGGTAATATATATTATGGGTTAGTACAATCTTCTCTCGGAAATTACGATTTAGGATGGGAAAGCACAGAGGCTATTAATGCTGGTTTTGAATCTGCATGGTTGGGTAATAGATTGTTTGTTGATCTCGATGTTTATTTTTCTAAAACAACAGATCAAATATTCACACGAAACATTCCTGTAATGACTGGATTTAAAACAATTACAACTTCGATGGGACAAGTTGATAACAGTGGAATAGATTTGACAATAAAATCAGTTAATATCCAAAATAACGATTTTTTGTGGACTACTTCCGTTACTTTCTGGAAGAACAATAATAAGTTAGCAAAACTATATGGTGAAGATAAAGATGGAGATGGTATAGAAGACGATGATATTGCCAACAGTCTTTTTATTGGAAAATCGTTAGGAGCAATTTATGGATACAAACAAATTGGTATAGTTCAGGAAGATGATACCGAATATATTAAATTAACAGGTGCTGCACCTGGAGCGCCAAAATACCAAGATACAGATGGTGTGGAGGGTATCACAGCAGATGACCGCGTTATTTTAGGATATACTAAAGAAAATTTCCGCTTAAGTATGAGCAATAATCTTTCTTATAAGAATTTTGAGTTTTATATGCTTCTTTCTGGAGTTTTTGGAGGTAATGATCATTTTCTTCAAGATAACCCACAAGCCTATTTGACTTCAGGAACGGGATTGTTTAACGCTAACATATCTTATAAACCATACTGGACACCCGAAAATAAAAGCAATGAATATCCGTCAGCTACATTCTCAGGGGATGGTCGTTTTAGAGGCTTGCAATCAAGAGGCTTTGTAAGAATTCAGGACATAACTCTTTCTTATAATTTCAATCAGCAGTGGGTCAAAAATTCAAGTATAAATTCACTTCGACTCTTTCTTACTGCTAAGAACGTTGCAACCTTTTCTAATTGGGACGGTGGAGATCCAGAAACAGGAGCTACTTATATATCTGGCACATATCCTGTTATGTCAACTTATTCAATAGGAGCTACCATTAGTTTTTAAGATAACGATAAAAATAATAACATTATGAAATATTTAAAATATATATACGTCTCACTATTCATGCTATTCTTTGTAGTAGCAGGCTGTGAATCTGATGCAAATTTCTTGGAAGAGAAACCCTCCACATTTTATACAATCGATAACGCATTTTCGAGTTCGGCTCAAGTCGATCAGGTACTAATATCTATATACTCTCATATACGAGATTTGTGGGTAAACCCTACTGAAGCTCAATGGATATTTAATTTCAGAGGTAAAGGAACAGATATGTATGATGTTCCCGTAATTAGAAGGGGTAATACTTTTAGCGACTACAGTACGATTAATCCAGACAATGGTACCTTTTATGAAATATTCTCTACATGGTATTACGTTATTGCTCGTGCCAACTTAGCATTATATGCCGCAGAATTACCTAAAGTAACGTGGGGATCAGACGCCGAGAAGGCGCATGCTTTAGCTCAAGCCAGATTTTTCCGTGCTTTTGCTTATCGCAATTTGGGTGAACTTTTCGGAGGAGTGCCAATTGTAACTGAGATATCTACCTCTCCTCGTTTCGATTTCGAGCCTGTTAGTCGCATTGAAACGTATCAATTTGCAATTGATGAATTGGAAGCTATTGAGAATGATCTGCCTGAAACAACTGTATCGGGTGGTCGTTTGGTTCGTGCTGCTGCACAACATAATCTCGCAGAATTGTATCTTGCTCTTGGAACTCAAATGGTTGAAGAAGGCAAATCAGGAGAAGCATCTTTTCAAAAATCAATTACTTACGCAAATAAGATTATCGACGGCGGTCTATATAGTTTAGTGCAATCAAGATTTGGCAGTCGATTGCAAGAAGAGAAAGTAATTATTGATATTTATAAAAAAGGTGTTTTTAGCGAAAGTGAAAAGATTGACACTTTACAAATGACTCCTAATCATTATTGGGACTTGTTTCAAGAAGGAAATGTAAATTATCAAGATGGAAATACCGAAAGTATCTGGACGCTTCAAATAGACTATGAGGCTTATAAAGCAGAAGACGGGAAATCAAAACTACCTTATTCTCGTACATATGGTCCTGTTTTTCGAGACATTGCTGGAGCTCATCTCACAGGTACTTTGCCTAATGTAGGTGGGCGAGGTATTTCTCAGGCAAATATAACAATGTATACACGCGATTTGATTTATGAAGACAAATGGGAAGACGATTTGAGAAATTCTGAGATTGTATTCCGCAGAAGGTACAAAGGCAATGTTGAATCTTCTCCTTATTACAAACAGATAGTTCCTTGGGACGTAATGTATGGTTTGGATAAAGATGCTTTGACAATACTCAATAATACAAGTGAAATTTACCCTGTTTCATGTAAAATTGCTGTTGATAAATACACTGGTATTGAAGATGGTGAAAATCGTAGTAATCTTTTTAGAGATGAGTATGCTATTCGACTTCCAGAAACCATACTTCTTCGTGCTGAAGCAAAACAGCGATTGGGTAATAAATCTGGTGCTGCTGCCGATGTCAATCTATTGAGAGATAGAGCTCAATGTACATATAGGGTGACAGCAGCTGACATGGACGATCAATTTAATACAATATTAGATGAACGTGCACGCGAATTAGTATATGAAGAGTGTAGGTGGAATACATTGCTTCGTATGGGTGGAACCATAGCAGTAGATCGTATTAAAAAGTATGCTCATTGGCCAGAAACCCAGGCTACTTTGACTTTTGATTATAATCTATGGCCAATTCCTCAAACGATAATCGATACAAATAAAGATATTGATATACCTCAAAACCCAGGTTGGACTAATAGGTAAGTACTTCTTTTCATTATCTTTTTTAATATATATGCTAATCGGTCATCTAATTAATGACTGGTTAGCATATTTATTAGTGTTATATATTTTCAAAAAAATTCCCTTTTTTGGATATTCGTACAATTAACGAAAATCTCTTTAATAGTAAGACTATAAAACTTTATATTATAAGGTCGTCAGTATTGCTGAATGTCTTATTGGACGTTATCTGTTTTTGTAAAGTATAAAACTGTACCGTATTGGAGTAAACAACTATATGTAAAGTTACTCAATGTGACATTGACTAACTGGACAACTAATTGAAAAGTTACTCAATGTGACATTGACTAAGTGTACAAGTAGTTGAAAAGGATAAAACTGCGCTGTGTTGAAGTGGACAAGTAGTTGAAAAGTATAAAACGGCGCCGTGTTGAAGTGGACAAGTAGTTGAAAAGTTATTCAATGTGACATGGACTAAGTGGACAAGTAGTTGAAAAGTGCAAAACGGTGCCATGTTGAAGTGGACAAGTAGTTGAAAAGTTATTCAATGTGACATTGACTAAGTGGACAAGTAGTTGAAAAGTATAAAACGGCGGCTTGTTGGAGTGGAAAAGTAGTTGAAAAGTTATTCAATGTGACATGGACTATGTGTACAAGTAGTTGAAAAGTTACTCAATGTCACATGGACTAAGTTAGCAGTAGTTGAAAAATATCTTCCAATATATACATACTGGGTAACAGGCGATAGCTGATAAACAGAGCTGTATGATATTTTATTACAGTCTCAAGCTTAGACATTTTATCCCTATTAATGTGATTATTACTCATGTTATTAGAAGGTGCGTTAAAAATAATAATGGTATGAGAAGACAATAATTAGATTACTTTCGATGGAAGACTTTTATTTTCACAATTCCGCTCATTATTACTATATACTTATTAAAATAGTTTTTTAATAGTCCTTATCTATCTGATAATCAATAGAGTCTTCTAAACCAATTTTGATATTAAGATATATTAAGATAACATTCATTGTAAGTAACCACATTTATTTTACTTTTGTTTGTACGAGTCGAGAATCCAATAACAGAGTTTAATATAATAAGCATAAAAACAAAATGTATGAATGATGAATTACCGTTAAAACAAAAATCAATCGAACAGAATTATAAGCCTTTAAAGTAACAAAAATTTTTAAGTTTATCATGAAGAGTAAAAACAAATTATTTTTTATTATGATTATCCTTGTACTGCAAAGCTTACATGTTAGCTCTATCTATGCGGTGGAGAAACACGTGGATGATGTGATGCAGACTACAAGAGTGGTAACCGGAGTGGTTAAAGATAACTTGGGTGATTTATTACCCGGAGCAACAATTATTTTACCCGGAACAACCCAAGGTACAGTAACTGACATTGATGGAAAATTCTCTATTAGAGTTCCAAGTGATGTTACAACTTTACAGATATCCTTTATTGGTATGAAAAGCCAAGAAGTAGATATAACTGGAAAAAATTCAGTTAATGTTACGTTACATGATGAGTCTATTGCTTTACAAGAAGTGGTAGCTATCGGTTACGGTGTGCAAAGAAAAGAAACAATGGTTGGATCGGTAGCTCAAGCAACCGAAGAAGATCTGAAAAAGATTGGTACTGTAACAGATTTAACCCAAGCTTTATCAGGTCAGTTGCCAGGTATTGTTTCCATGACTTCTTCTGGTGAGCCAGGAGGTATATTGACGGGCGAGAGCTCAACTAATCTTTTTATCAGGGGTCAGAACACATGGAATGGTGGTCAACCTTTAGTTTTAGTAGATGGTGTGGAACGTAACATGAATAATGTTGACGTTAATGAAGTTGCCAGCATCTCCGTTTTAAAAGACGCTTCAGCTACTGCCGTATTTGGTGTAAAAGGAGCAAATGGTGTTATTTTAATAACTACAAAACGTGGACAAACAGGTAAAACCAAGTTAGATTTCAACTATACTGCAACTGGTAATATGGTTTCGAAGCTTCCAGACAAATTAGATTCATATGAAGCAATGATGCTGAAAAATGAAATAATTGAACGAGAAGGAGTTATGAATGAACCATCTTGGGGTGCTTATGTACCTTATGAAATAGTTCAACGCTACAGAAAACCTCAAAAACCCGAACACGTAGCTATTTATCCTAACGTTGATTGGGCAGATGCCATGTTTAAAGATTTAGGTTTGTCTCACCGAGCAACTTTAAGTGTTAGGGGAGGTAGTAAAGCTATTCAGTTTTTCGGATCTTTGGCTTATCTACATGAGGGCGATATGTTTGAAAACTATGATAATTATAAAGGATATGATCCCAACTATAACTTTAACCGCTTTAACTTTAGAAGTAATATAGATGCGACTCTAACCCCAACTACTAAGTTACAATTGGACATATCAGGTCACTACAGCACAAAGAATACAAACTTTAACAATGAAGGAAGTACTGGTCGTGCCGACCATTGGTTATGGGCTTCTGCTTATAAATTAGCCCCCAATTTATTTATTCCAATGCATGATGATGGAAGATGGGGAGCTTATCAAGAAGGAGGTAATGAAACTGTAAATCCTTTGGCTGCTGTGTATAATTTGGGTATAAGACAGACAAGAAGTACGCAATTAAATTTTGATTTGAGTCTTGAACAAGATTTAAAATTTATTACAGAGGGTCTTACAGCTAAGGTGTCATTCTTTTACGACAATAGTATTCGCTCTGAAGGTGGTATCTATGATATACAGAATAGTATTAGACCAAATGAGGCACGAACAAATGTACCATTTAAGCAAATTTACCCAGATAGATATACAGGACCTGATCAAGATCCAAGTGAGTACACTGTACTTTTGCCTATTGGCGATGAGGAGTACGATTGGTTTTTGAGACCATGGTCTATAAGACAAGAAGCAATTACTGATGCGAATTGGTCTGGTTATATTCCAGTTTATCGCAGAATGATGTATCAAGCTCAAGTTAATTATTCTCGAAGATTTGGACCACACAATGTCTCAGCTTTGGGTTTATTTAAAAGAGAAGAGAATGCAAGAGGAAGTATGTTTAAAAACTATCGTGAAGACTGGGTTTTTAGAACTACATACGACTATGACTCAAAGTACTTGTTTGAGGCCAATGGTGCTTACAACGGTTCCGAACAATTTGGACCTGGTTATAGATTCGATTTCTTTCCTTCTGTAGCAATTGGTTGGTATGTATCCAATGAGAACTTTTTTAAAGCCGATTGGGTGGATAGATTAAAGTTACGATATAGTATTGGAGTTGTTGGTGATGACCGCGTAAGTGGTGGTAGATGGTTATATTCTTCACAATATTCATACGGTGGTCGAGCCAGATTAAATGAAGCTTCTAACGGTTGGAGTCCCTATTATTTTTATAGAGAGTCTGTTGTTGGAAATCAAAATATCAGGTGGGAAACTGCATTAAAAAATAACTTTGGGTTAGAATTTAGTGTGCTTAGAAATCTTCTTTCACTGAACTTTGATTATTACACAGAAGATAGAACGGACATACTGATGTCAGGTAATAGTAGAGCTGTTCCTCCATTTTTTGGAGCAACACCTCCAAGTGCGAATTTAGGAGAAGTAAAATCAACAGGTTTCGAAATCGAGTTAGGTTTTAATAAAAACATTACAAAAGATGTGCTTTTGTATGCTAAATTAGCACTCACTCATAACGAAAACGAAGTTATATTTAGAGATGATCCAGAACTTGAATACGACTATTTAAAAAATGCTGGATATCCAATTGGGCAAGTGAGAAGTTTACTTCGCGGTGGTTTTTACAACAATTGGGATGAAGTCTATGCAAGTGTTCCAACAGAAAACAACGACTTGCAGAAGCTTCCTGGTTATTACAATTTAATTGACTTTAATGCTGATGGAGTCATAAAAAACTCTGAAGACAGACCTCCAGTTGGTTATACAGGTGTTCCTCAAAATACTGCAAACTTAACGCTTGGTGCAACTTATAAAAGATTTAGTGTTATGGCACAACTTTACGGTGTGAATAATGTGACAAGAAACGTTAGACAGCGTAGTTACATTTCAGACACAGACATCTTGTTTAGCCACGCAAGTGATTATTGGTCAAAAGACAATCCAAATGCAACCTCCTATCTACCCAGATGGAAGACGCAAGCTGAAAACATTGGAGATTATTTCATTAAAGATGGTTCGTCTTTTAGATTAAGAACAGCAGAAGTTTCTTATTCGTTTACTGGAATGAATTGGGTACAAAGAGCTGGAATATCTAACTTAAGGTTATTCCTTAACGGGAATAATTTATTCTACTGGTCTCGTTTACCTGACGATAGAGAAGGTACATATTCTGGAGGTAACGACTTAGAAGGAGCCTATCCGACCATGAAGAGGATAAGTTTAGGTTTTGATTTAACGTTTTAAAAATAAAAAAAATGAAAAATAAAATATATCAATCATTTGTCATATTGATCTTTTTCACATTTATCTTCTCCACCACTTCATGTGAAGATTATTTGGATAAAGCACCTGATGCAGACATTTCAGAAAAAGATGTATATGGAAACTTTAGGAGTTTTCAAGGATTTGTAGAGCAAATGTATAATTGTGTAATGGACCCAGATAAAGGTGGAGCTTGGAATAAGTATCTATTTGCGGATGAAACATTGAATAATAAGCCCTATAATTTCGATTATGGGAACTATTGGGGTAGCGAAACTTACTTTTACGGTAAAAATGTAAGTGTAACCAGTACCAACCCCCGTGATAGAAGAGTTTGGGAATATGCTTGGTATGGAATTAGGGTTGCAAATTTAGCATTAGAAAAAATTGAAGAAGAAGGTCTTTTTGAAGGTACTCCTGAAGAGAAAAACCATATTAAGGGTCAAGCGCTGTTTTTTAGAGGTTGGTTCTATTTCGAACTAAGTCGTTATTGGGGAGGAATGCCCTATATTACCAGAGCATTAGACCCTACCGAAGAACTCACCACTGAGGAGTTTGCAAGACTCAACTTTCAAGAAACAGCAAAATTAATGGCGAAAGATTTTAGAGAAGCTGCTAATTTGCTTCCTAATCATTGGGATGTATCAGAACCTGGTCAGACAACGTTAGGTCATAACAGGGATAGAATTAATAAATTTCACGCTCTTGGTTATCTTGGTAAAGCATTGCTATACGCTGCAAGTCCAATGATAAACGAAGAGGCCACTGGCACAGATGCTTTTGATCCTGCATTAAGCGATCAAGCTGCTAAGGCTTTAGGAGAGCTTTTGCAATTAGCTGATGATACAGGGATATACAAATTGGAGTCTTTTAACAATCGTACTGATTGTTTTTGGAGACTAAATTATCAAAGACCAGGCGGAGATGAATGTATTATGATGCCTATTATATATGATAGGGGTCGTGTTAGGTGGTCGGCACTTGGTGCTACCATTCCATCGTCTTTTGGATTAAATAGTGGATCAGATGCGGATGTGCCAGCACATAACTACACAGAAAATTATGGTATGGCAAATGGACTTCCATTAGATGATCCTGATTCTGGTTACGATCCTCAATCTCCATGGACTGATCGCGACCCACGTTTTTATCAGGACATTGTAATTGATGGAGATAGAATTCATCGTGATAAAGAAGAAGATAAATATGCACAGTTATACAATGGAGGTCGACATAGATCTCAAATTAATCCTCCAAGTGTTACTGGATACTATGCAAGAAAATTCTCAGGTATTGGACCAAACTTTAATACTTCTGTTGCAAATGGTCTACAGGCATATGTTCCTTATCTTAGGTTAGCAGATATATATCTGATGTATGCAGAAGCTGTTAACTTCAGTCCTAATGGAGGTCCTAAGGCAACTTCAGGCAACTATTCATTAACTGCAGAAGATGCTATCAATGCTGTTAGGAATAGGGCGGGACTCCCAAATATCAATGCAAAATATACTGCAAACAAAGAGCTGTTTTTTGAAGAAATAGTGCGAGACAGAGCCGTTGAACTTGCATTTGAAGGTGCACGCTTTTGCGATCTTAGAAGATGGAACAGAAACGGAGATCCAAGATACTTAGACAAAACAGTAATAGATTTTGACAGAGGACCAGATGGAGAACCTATTAACTTATCCGAAAGATTATCAGTTAGACGTACTGTAGAGAAAAAGCATAACTGGTTACCAATTCAGGTAGATTTTACAAAAATATTTAAAGGATTTCCACAAAATCCTGGTTGGTAAATTTATTAATAATTAAAACGCTTGTTAATGATGAAAAATTATTTTAATATACTTATATCTATATCACTTTTATTTTCAACATTTAGTTATGCTTCGACTGCTAAAGGGAATGAATTGTCGATAAAAGCATCGATAGATCAGACCATTGATTCATATGAAAATGTAGTTGATAAAGATACAGTTAATATAGCTTTCCAAAAGATTGAGAAAAGCAAAGTTGTTGGTGCTGTTACTACTTTAAACGCAGATAAAATTAGAGAGTACGACAACGAGATTTGGACGAGTGACGTATTTGCTGGAAGAACCTTAGGGATGATGGGTAACAATAATATCAGAGGTATTGGTATTGGTATTGATGTGGGGGATATAACTGGTAGTGGACTCTTTTCTGGAAATGCCATGTTCATTGTTGATGGTCTACCCAGAGATATTGAAGCGCTTCGTTTGTCAGAAATTGAAAACATTACTGTTTTGAAAGACGCAAATGCGGCTATATTATATGGTAGTGCTGCAGTGAATGGTGTAATACTCATAACCACTAAAAGAGGTAAAGCATTTGATAATTATTCAAGCTTCACTTTAAATTATGGTCTTTCAATGCCAAGAGCTACACCCAATTATTTGAACTCGGCAGACTATATGACTTATAATAATACTGCAAGGCAAAACGATGGATTAAGTCCTCTTTATAGTGATGAGATGATTGATAATTATCGTAATGGTAACAAATATAGGTATCCAGATGTAGATTATTATTCAGATGAGTACCTAAAGTCCTTTCGACCCTTTTACGATTTAAACGGTGAATTTGGTGGGGGTAATGACGTTGCCAAATATTACATGAATTTTGGAATGAATTCTATTGGTAGCTTAATCAATGTTGGAGAAGGTGCAAATGCCCGTAACAATACGTTTAATGTAAGAGGAAACATCGACTTAAAAGTTATTGATTGGATAGATACTTCTATTGATGCTACCGCACAATTTGGGAATGATTCTGGTTCAAGAGGTAATTATTGGGGTGATGCTTCAAACATAAAACCATATGAGTATACCCCTCTTATTCCAATAAGTATGATTGATCCTGAAAACTCTCTACTCTTGGGAAGAAAGAACGACGTTGATGGTCAATACCTAATTGGTGGTAATATTAATCGTCAATCAACTCCTTTTGGGGATTTATATGCTGGTGGAGTTTTTGAAAGAGTTGAAAGAAAGTTTTCATTCAACAATAGAATCAATTTCCGCTTAGATCAATTTACAGAAGGTTTATCATTCCACACCAATATAAGTTTCGATTATTATACAAGATATAATCAAACTGTTGCAAATCAATATTCAGTGTATGAACCAATCTGGTCTCCAGACGAAGATACTATTATCGATTTGAAACAATATGGTGTAGATACCCGCTCTGGAACACAAGTTGTAGGCAACACTTTTTTCAGAAGAAGAATGGGTTTTTCAGGAAGGTTAAATTACGATCGTTTATTTGATGATATACATCATGTATCTGCTTCTCTTATTGGTTTTGGTAGTACATTTGAAGAGCAAGGTGAGTTTCAAGGTGTAAAACAAGCTCATTTAGGATTAAGATTAGGATATGATTATGAGAATAAATACTTTGTTGATTTTAGTGGAGCTTTGGTAAACTCAACCAAGTTAGCTTCAAGTAATCGTCTCGGACTATCTCCATCGCTTGGTTTAGCTTGGATGATGAGTGAAGAAGATTTTATAAAGTCAATAGAGAATATCGATTTCTTAAAATTGAGATTGTCAGGTGGAATAATAAATTCTGATCTACCTATTGGTGGTTTCTTTTATTACGATAACAGATATGGAGGCTCTGGTAGCTATAACTGGTACGAAGGTACAAGAAGTAGAGGTGGTGTAAGGTCTAACTGGGAACAAAACTTAAACTTAGGTTTTGCCAAAAGAAATAATATAAATTTTGGATTTGAAGGATTGTTCTTTAATAACCTAATTGGTTTAGAAGCCAATGTTTTTTACGATTTATACACTGACTTAATAACACGTCCATCAACAAGGTATCCTGGATATTATAGTGACTATATTCCTTATGAAAATTTTGAGGAAGATGCCTATAAAGGAGTTGAAGCAGCATTGACAATTAACAAAACAATTGGAGATTGGAACCTGTTTTTTGGAGCAAATATGCTTTACTCTACTTCTGAAAGAAAGGTAGTGGATGAAGTTTACGATGATGCATATCAGTATCGAAAGGGAAATCCAAGAGATGCAACTTTTGGTCTTGAAGCACTCGGACTATTTATGGATCAAGCTGAGATAGACAATAGCCCATTGCAATCGTATGGTAAAGTACAACCAGGTGATATCAAATACAAAGACCAAAATAATGATGGTATCATTGACTCGAAAGATGAAGTTTATTTAAGACGCTGGCAAGCTCCATTTTCTGCTGGTTTACAAGCAAAGGTTTCATATAAAAATTTGTCTCTTTATGTATTGGGTGAAGGAAGAACTGGATCTGAAACATTTATGGAAGGCAACTACTACTGGGTAGATGGGAACAAAAAATATTCTGAAATTGTACTTAACAGCTGGACACCAGAAACTGCACAAACAGCTACATATCCACGATTAAGTTCACAAACAAATAATAACAACTTCAGAAGATCAAGTTTTTGGCTTTACAGCAATGACTATTTTCAAATAAGAAGGATACAGTTGACATTTAAAATGCCTGATCACATTTCAAAGAAGTTATTAATGAATGATTTTAATATCTTTGCTGATGCATCAAACGTATTTGAGTTCGCTAAAAACAAAAAAATTAGAGAAACTCGAGTAGGAGGTCAACCATACTATAGAACATTTTCCATTGGGGTAAGAACCAAATTTTAAATTTATAGAAATGAAAAAAAATATACTATTTCTCACAATATCGCTACTGTTAATGTTTTATTTCCCTTCATGCCAGATGTTAGAGCCTGAAGATGATAATCATAGAACAAGTGGAAGTTTATTAGAAGATCCTGAATTTGCTGAAGGTTTATTAATCAGAGCATATGCTTTAATTCCAACAAACAACTACTCTTTTGACGATGTTGCAACTGATAATGCAGTAACGAATGATAAATTCAGCAACTATTTAAGGATGGCAACTGGCGAATGGTCTTCTACATACAATCCACAAGATGAATGGACAAATGGAAACCGCGCTATAACAAGTATAAATCAATTTTTATCTATTGTTGAAGATGTACCATTTAAATGGACAGATCAAGAATTAAATGATTTATATGTCAGACGATTGACTGGAGAGTCTTATGCTCTCAGAGGCTTGTTTAAATATTTCATTTTACGTAATCATGGAGGTTTTAGTGAAGGAAATGAATTATTAGGGGCCCAAATTTTAGATAGTTATCCGCTAACAAACGAGGAGTTTGCTTCACCAAGAGCTGCACTTGCTGCATATTTGAGTAGTGCTAATGCCGACTTAGAAAAATCTTTAGAGTATTTACCAATGGATTATGGAGATATAAGTAACATGAACGATGTTCCAGGTTTTTCTGATATTTCAAATGTTGATAAGTACAATACTGTATTTGGTAACTATATGCAACAAAGGATGAGCGGAAGACATGCTAAAGCAATGATAGCTCGTTTATCTTTATTGGCTGCGAGCCCTTATTTTAATACCAGCAATGATGTTACATTATGGGAGAAAGCAGCTAATCAACACGGCGAGCTTTTGGACGATATAGGTGGCATTAGCGGAATAGATGCTAAGGGACATATTTTTTATCTTAAAGCTCAAGTAGATGAAGCTAAATTAAATAGTGGAGATAAAAAAGATCTCAAAGAAATGTTATGGAGAAGACCAATTTATAATAATCGAACAAGAGAGGTAAATAATTTTCCTCCTTCTTTATATGGTAATGGTGATATAAACCCATCACAAAATTTAGTTGATGCATTTCCAATGAAAAATGGATATCCTATAACGGATGCTAATTCAGCTTATGATCCTTCATCTCCTTATAACAATAGAGACCCAAGATTAGGACTTTATATAATTTATGATGGGAGTAAAATGAAAGGCCAAGTAATTAATACTGGTGTTGGGGGTGGAGTAAATGCAGTTGACTCAATGAGTAATTCAACAAGAACGGGTTACTATATGAGAAAACTCTTAAGAGAAGAAGTAAATGCAAATCCAACAGCAAGTGGAGATCAAGAGCACTTTGAGACACATATAAGGTATACCGAAGTTTTTCTAAATTATGCAGAAGCTGCTAATGAGGCGTGGGGTCCATCCAACTCAGGTAAATTTGGTTTCTCAGCTAAAGATGTTATTGGCGCAATTAGAAAAAGAGCTGGTATAACACAACCTGACGCATATCTCAACTCAATTAATGATAAAGAAGCAATGCGTAAATTAATTCAAAATGAAAGACGATTAGAGTTATGTTTTGAAGGATTTAGGTTTTGGGATTTAAGAAGATGGAAAGAAGACTTAACAGAACCAGTAAATGGAGTGCGCATTTCCTTAGATGGTGAATACTCATATTTTGAAGTAGAGAAAAGAGTTTATAATAACGACTACATGCATTACGGACCCATTCCAAACAATGAAGTGGTTAGATTTGATATTCAACAAAATAAAGGATGGTAAGCAAAATGTATAATTTAACAGATAAAAAAATGAAAAGAATATTATTCCTATTATTTATAGCAATCACGGTTGTTTCTTGTAAGAACTTTGATATTGATCATCCTGATTATAAATATACATCGGGTTATTTTCCCTATCAATTTCCTGTGAGAACGCTTGTGTTAGGGGATTATATCTATGATAATTCTAATGATAATGCGCACAAATTTCTTATTTCAGCTGCAATTGGAGGTGTTTACAGCAATGATAAACAAAGAGTCTTTGATATAGAAGTTGATAATAGTTTGTGTGATAATATATTATTTAGTGTTGAAGGTGATCCTATTGTAGCATTACCAAGTAACTATTATTCGTTGGGTGCTAATCAAATAACTATACCGAAGGGCAAGCTTAATGCTGGTGTTGAAGTTCAACTGACTGATGCTTTTTTTGATGACCCATTAGCCATAAAAAATAATTACGTGGTACCTGTTCGCCTAAAAGGTTCAAATGATGTTGATACAATCTTGGTTGGAAGTTCACCAAATCCAAATGCAGATATTCGATTTGCTTCAGATTGGGTTGTTGCTCCAAAAAACTTCACCATGTTTGCTGTAAAATATGTCAACGAGTTTCATGGAACATATTTTAGATATGGTAGCAATAAAGTAAAAGATGCTTCGGGCAATGAGGTTGAAAATACAACATATACAGCTGAATTTGTAGAGAAAAATTCTACCGTTAGCTTAGTTACAACTGGAAGACATCAGGTTTCAATGAGCTCCAATTTCATGTCAGATGTCATGAAGGGTAATATTGATCTGCTTTTGACTTTCTCTGGTGATAATTGCACCATTACTGCTGGTGAAGACTTTGCATATACTGTAACAGGTTCTGGTAAATTCCAAGCGAAAAAGTATTCATGGGGAAATAAAGAAAGAGACGGTATTGAAATATCTTATACGATATCTGATGGAACCAATACATATGAAGCTACAGAGGTTTTAGTGATAAGAGATAGAGCCATTGTAATGGAAGTATATAATCCAGTTCCAGCGTAATTAAAGATTAAGCTTAAATTAGAGATAGATTTTAAATAAGAATCTACCATTTCAGAAGTTTATACAAAAAATTTGAATTGAATCAAATGAGGATAATTGTTATAATAACATTCATAATGTCTTTTCTTTATTCAAATCCAGTCAGATGTATAAATAACCCTGAAGTGGTAGATTCTTTGTTGTTATTAGCTAACAGACTAAATTTAGATGCATTAGGAATCGTTGATAATATAATTGATAGAAAAGGCGATAACCAAACATTACAAAACGAGCTCCTACATTACTTTAAATCACGTACATCTATTAAACATTTTGGATATGATAAATTAAAGTCTAATGGTGTAGAAAACAAAATTGCAAGTAAAAAAGACGTTGAAGTTGCTGATGATGCTCTAAAGCATATATTTGTTGGACAGCCAGCTTATCAACGTTTTTTTGTGGGTGACAATATTGATTGGAGTATTCGTCCAGTTCCTGATAACGAATGGGTGTGGCAACTAAATAGGATGTCTTTTTGGAGCGCTATGTGTCGTGTTTATTTGGACACGGGCGACGAGAAGTATGCTAAAGAATGGGCTTCTCAATTAAAAGATTGGGTGTACAAAAATCCTAACGATGAAGCACACAAATATGCCTGGCGCTCTATAGAGGCAGGTATAAGAGGGAATAGTTGGACAAAACTATACTTCGGATTTATTGAATCACCTCATTTTACTGGAGAAGTTTTAGTCTCTTTCCTAAATAGTTTATACGATCATGCTACTTACTTGATGACTGAGTATAGAAGCTTGAGTAATTGGTCTTTAATGGAAGCCGAAGGATTAGCTTCCATTGCTATCATTTTTCCCGAATTTAAAGATGCTGAAAAATGGAGGGAAGAAGCTATTCGTCGGTTAAACAATGAGATCAATTTACAAGTATATCCTGATGGACACCAAAGAGAGTTAGCTATGGGCTATCATCTTGGTAGTATCAATTGGTTTCTTAGAACTTATGAATTGGCAAAATTAAATGGTATAAATGATGCTTTTCCTCCTAACTATCTTCAAACAATAGAAAAGATGTGTGAGGTGCCAATGAAATTGTTACATCCAGATGGTACACATGCTCAGTTTGGTGATGACTGGACTGGCTCGCCAAATCAACACAATAGTCAATTTTTAAAATGGGCAGAGCTTTTTAATCGAGAAGATTTTTTATTCTTAGGTTCTGATGGACAGATAGGTCAACCACCAAAGCAAACAGCTTACTTATTACCATATAGTGGCTTGTACTCGATAAGAAGCGGATGGAATAAAGAAGCAATTTGCCTTACTCTTAAATGTGGTCCAGATGGTGGAGGACATAGTCAGCCCGACAATGGAACTTTTGATTTGTATGCAGGAGGAAGAATATTAATGCCTGATGCTGGAAGTTACATTTATAGCGGAAATCCAGAAGGGCGTGCCTGGTTTAGACAAACAAAGGTGCACCAAACCCTTACACTAAACAATGAAAATTCTATATACGATCCAAAACTTTTGCTGTGGGATACGAGCGATAGTTTAGATATTTTAGTTGTTCAAAACAATAGCTATGATAATCTAACACATCGAAGAGCAGTGTTTTTCGTAGATAAAAAATACTTTATAGTAGTTGACGAAGCGGAAGGATCTGCTGTGGGAAATGTAGATATTCACTTTCAACTTGCACCAGGTAATACTATAATTGATAAAAAAGACTTTTCTTTTGCTACTGATTTTAAAGAAGGATGGAATGTGTTAGTTAAAACACAAGATCAAGAAGGATTGACATTAATAGAAGAAGAGGGTTGGGTGTCATATAAATATACGGTGAAAGAAGAAAGACCAGCATTTGCTTATAACATAAAAAAAAGCAGTGTAGATGAAAAAGTTCATTTTACAACATTGGTCTTACCTTTTGAGTCAGAAAAACCTGAAGTCTCAATTAAGGTTTTAAAAAACGATGTTTTATCAACAGTTAAATTACAGATAAATGATGGTAAAACTACTAAAGAAATAGGTTATACGCTTTAATTAAATATAGTTGAATATGAAAAATATGTTCCGTGCTTTAAAGTTGTTTTTTATGTTGGTACTCATACCAACCATGTCAATTGCTTGCACTACAAGTAAAGAGGAAGAACCTAACAATGATATTCCAAAGTTAGATAATCCTATTACTGTTAACTACCTTCAGGAGAATCTAATAAAGTCACATCCAAGATTGGTAATGAACCCTACTATTCAAAGCAATTTGAAACAGAAAATTGAAACTGATCCTGTGGTGAAGAATATGTATGAGGCTATAAAAATAAATGCAACTAATATTCTTGATGAACCATTGTTGGAAAGAAAGAAAATAGGTCGCAGACTTTTATCTGTTTCGAGAGAAATGCTTTATCGCATGAATATGTTAGGTATGGTTTACGCAATGGAAAAAGATGAAAAGATTCTTGATAGAATAAATCAAGAACTATTGAAAGTTAGTAATTTCTCTGATTGGAATCCTTCGCACTATTTAGATGTTGCAGAGATGGCAATGGCTGTTGCAATAGGATTGGACTGGAGCTATGCTGATCTTCCTCAAGAGACAATTAATATAGCAGAAAAAGCTCTCATTGAAAAAGGAATAGAGCCAAGCTGGATAAATGGAGAAAAAAATGCAAGTTGGGCTAAAGGAAATAATAACTGGAATCAGGTTTGTAACGGAGGGATGATAGCCGCCTCTCTTATGATTGCAGAAAAAGACCCAGAATTGGCAGCTAAAACTATTTCAAGAGCTCTTGATGGATTGCCTTATTCGCTTGAAGAATATATGCCTGATGGTGTTTATCCTGAAGGTTCTACTTATTGGGGATACGGAACAGGTTTTTCAGTAGTTACAATAGCGATGCTTGAGAGTGCTTTAGGTTCAGATTTTGGTTATGCTGATTATCCTGGATTTAAAGAAAGTGCTGTTTTTAGGGTGCTTTGTAATGCTCCTTCTGGTTGGTACTATAATTTCGCCGACTGTGGCGATAAAAGAGGAAAAAATGGCGACATAATACTCGCTTGGTTTGCGGCTAACACTGGGAATAAAGAATTTTTTGAAAAAGATAGGTTCTTAATGCCAGCCGATAAGATGAATAAACTATCTCGTTTAGATGGAGCTGGATTGGTTTGGTTATCGCAATACGAGGAAGGTAATATGAATGAAGTTCCTATTGCTTGGAAGGGTGAAGGTGCAAATCCTATTGTTGTATTTAAAAGTAAAGAGGATGATCCGCATAACTACTATTTTGGAGGTAAAGGTGGATCTGGCACAGTAAATCATGGTAATATGGATGGAGGCTCTTTCATTTTTGAATTAAATGATGTAAGATGGGTAATTGATCCAGGTAATCAAGCTTATCATGATTTAGAAAAAACAGGCTTTAATTTATGGTCAAAATCTCAGGATTCTGAAAGGTGGACATTACTTACTAAAAACAACTTTGGTCACAGTACAATTACAGTAAATAATCAATTACATTTAGTAGATGGAAAATCTACAATTGTAGATTTTAATGATGGAGAACAACCTTACGCTGTAATTGATATGACTCCAACTTTTGAAGGATTGTTGGCTAAAGCACATCGAAAGTTCACTAAGGACTCTTCTGTATCAATTTTGATAGAAGATGATATTGAAACTACAGATTCTACTGAGATAATTACTTGGCAATTAATGACTACTTCAGATGTTGAATTAGTAAATGGAGGTGCAATATTGACTCAGGATGGCAAGCAGTTGAAACTTGAAAATATTTCTCATCCGAACTTAACATTGTCAGTGGTTTCACTTGATCCACCTCCATTAGAACTTGACAGACATATTGCAGGACTAAAGCGCATAGAATTGCGTATTCCTGCATCAGAGGTAGAAAATAAGTCAACAAAAATAAAAGTACGTCTTGTTGAAAATTAATTGATAAAAGATATGTAAATTGTCTTCGGGATTACTCTATCGAGTGAAATTGCAAAGTCTTTATAGCTATTAAGCTTTAAAGACTTTGCCCATATTGTTCTTATTGATTGTTATTTTAAAAGCCTTTTATTTATAATTTTAATCATAAAAGATAATTGAAATTATTTACTTTGATAGACGCTTTGATATGCAATAATATTTCTAAATCAAAAAACTTCAAATAAAAGAAATGAAAAAAATAGTGTTCTTATTAATTAGTTTGTGTGCATTGTTTACGAATATGAATGCTTCACAGTCTGATATCAACAAAATAAAACAAAGAGTAATTGAATCAATTTTACGTGGTTCAAATGATGATGCTAAAAGTGAAGATTTAATCAAAAGCTTACATGCAGACGGAACATGGCCTAATATTGATTATAAGGATGTGTCGAGAGAAGGATTTCAGCATGCTGTTCATCTGTCGAATATGTTGCATTTAGCTCGCTCTTACAATACTAAATCTTCAAAGTTTTATAAGAAAAAACAAGTAATACAAACCATTGAGTCAGCTCTGAAAAACTGGACAGACAACGATTATTTTTGTGAAAATTGGTGGCACAATCAAATAAATACACCCAGCACTTTGGTCTCTTTGATGTTGTTGGTGGGTGACGAATTAGATCCTCAAATAGTAGAAAAAATTCAACCCATTATAGGAAGAGGTAACATAACAGCATCAGGAGCTCGGCCAAGTGGAGATAGAATAAAGATTGCAGGAATTGAAGCAAAGAACATGTTGTTTACTAAAAATTATGACAAATTTGATGAGCTAATTCACGTCATTGAAGGTGAGATTAAATTTGTACATTGGATTGGGATGGATTATAGCTATCCACTAAGCGAAATGGATAGTGGTTTAGGATCTAAAGGATACGGTGGGCGTGGCATTCAGTATGATAATAGCTTCCATCACAGGTGGGATGGTGTAAACAATACATTATCATACGGTTTGGGTTATGCTGATTCTTTTGTAGAATGGGCAGAATACGTTGAAGGAACGAGCTATGAATTTTCTGAAGATAAAATCAACCAACTGGTAGATTACTATCTTGATGGAATTTGCAAACATGCAGTTTTTGGTAAATACCCAGATATGGGTGCCAAAAATAGAAGTATTTCAAGAAGTGGCTTTGCCCGTCCTTTTGGACCATCTACTCCTTTATCTCTGCTTATAGTATCTAATTATCGAAATGACGAGTTGCAAGAAATTGCCAATGTTAGACTAAACAAAGCAAAGACGACCTTATCTCACGCAACCTTTTATTGGAATACTGAACATTTTACATTTCAATGTCCAAGTTGGTACACTTCTGTAAGGATGTATTCGACCCGAAACTTCAACATGGAAGTTCCCTACAATAGCGAGGGCTTATTAAATCATCACCGAGGGGATGGGGCTAATCACGTTTACAGAAAGGGTGATGAATACTACGATATATCGCCAGTGTTTGATTTTCAGAAAATACCTGGTACTACTGTTATGCAAAAACCTGAGTTGCCTGCTCCAGACGAGATACAAAAGTTGGGCTTAACTGATTTTGTGGGTGCTGTTACTGATGGACAGTATGGTGCCGTTGCTTTTGATTTTGAAAGTCCTCACGATCCACTTTTGGCTCGCAAAGCATGGTTCTTTTTTGACAAAGAGTATGTCAGTTTAGGAACAGGCATTTCTTGCAATAAAGAGTTGCATGTAGCAACAACAGTAAATCAGTGTCTCCTTCGAGGAGATGTAATTATCTCATCGCAAAATAATAAATCTACTATAGAGAATGATGAAAAAGCGTACAAAGATATAGATTGGGTTTTTCACGATGGTATTGGGTATGTATTTCCTAAGGGAACTGATTTAAATATTAAAAATAACAATGCTACGGGTTCATGGTGGGAAATCAACAAACAGCATGATTCACCAAAAGAAGAAGTGAACTTAGATATATTTACTTTATGGATAGACCACGGGAAGCGTCCAAGTAAAGAGTCTTATGAATATATTGTGGTTCCAGCAACCACTGAAGAACAGATTGAAAATAATATATCTAAAAATAATATTCAAATTTTGAGTAATACACCCAATGTTCAAGCAGTGAAAAATAGAAATTTGAATATTGTTCAAGCTGTTTTCTATGAAGATGGTGAAGTTCAAATTGCAAAGGATTTGAAATTGATTTCAGATAATCAGGGAGTAATAATGATAAAAACCAACGGAGACGATATAACCGAAATGTCTGTTGCTGACCCAAGTCGAAAGCTACGTAAAATGCATTTCTCTTTATCAACAAAAAAAGAACAGATTGGTAATAATTTTAATATGATTTGGAACGAAAGAACCAATATGACAGACGTAACTATTGATCTTCCTGATGGAGATTACACAGGAAGCAGTGTGACAATAAAGTTATAGAATTAAATACAAAATAAGCTATGAAAAATTTAAGGTACTTGTTTTTTGTTTTAGGTGCGGTGACATTATTTACATTTTGTGATAATAAAAGTAATGCAAAAGAGAGCCCAAAGCTTGGTGGATGGAATTATGATTGGATGGTGAAAGTAAAGAAGGAAATAGCTAAAAACGATCAAGAGTTTTTACCTGCATATAATAATTTGCTTTCCAATGCAAATAAAGCCCTCGAAGGAGGTGTCTACTCTGTAACTTATAAATCACTAACTCCAATAGGTGGGACAAAAAATGATTATATGAGTATGGGTCCTTATTGGTGGCCAGATCCAACAAAACCTGATGGACTACCTTATATTCGTCGCGATGGAGAGGTAAACCCAGAACGTGATAAATTAGATAGTGCGCAAAAAGGTAAAATGATTAGCGCTGTGCGCTCATTATCTTTGGGTTGGTTTTTTTCTGAAAATGAAGAATATGCTCAAAAAGCAGCGGAGTTGATTCGTGTATGGTTTCTCAATCCTGAAACTTTAATGAATCCACATTTAAAGTACGGACAATCAATACCAGGTATTACAGAAGGAAGATTTATTGGAATAATCGACGGTCGTTCTTTTTATGATTTAGTGGACGCTATTGCTTTACTTAAAATGTCAAAGGTTTTCACCCCAGAAGAAGAGACAGCAATCAAAAAATGGTTTCAAGATTATTTTCAATGGCTCACAGAAAGTCAATTTGGAAAAGATGAAGATAATTATAAAAACAATCACTCTGTAGCATATGATGCTCAGGCAACTTCAATAGCTTATTTCATTGGTAATGATGAGTACGTTAAACGTAAGGTAGAGGAAATGCCTTCCAGACGAATTGATCCAATGATTGAGGCTGATGGGCGTCAACCTCATGAACTTATACGCACTAAAGCGTTTGGATATTCGGTACATAATCTCGCCAATTTTTTTGATACTGCAGATTTGGGATTAAAAGTTGGTGTGGATATTTATCATTATACCAATCCTAAAGGAGCGTCTTTGAAAACAGCCCTTGATTATTTAATAGGTTTTATAGGTAAAGAAAAAGAGTGGCCCTACGAACAAATTGATGGGTGGAAAGGTGTTGAGAATAGTTTGGGACTATTAGTCCGAAGAGCCGCCAAAGTTTATGATGATGAATCATATAAGAAGCTTTGGGAGAATGTCTTTTATGAAAGAATGAAAACTGATTGGAAGATATTGGTAAAAGATAGTTACAATTCTGATTTATAATTTTAGATTAAATATTTCTCCTTATTAGGCAACTTAATTTATAAAAAACGACATGAAAATAAAAATTGTAATATTCTGTTTTATTTTTTTATCTCCAGTTCTTCTACAATCGCAAAGTTGGAGAGACATCGAATCTGTTGAGGATGTTTGTAAAGCATATCCACAAGAAATGTCTAAAATGCTTAACGAGCTCAATCTTGAGCTCCCAAGTATGAAGGAGGTAAAACAAGCTTATGAAAATAAAGATATAATTGAAGCTTGCTCGAAACTTTTGGAATATTATAAAAATGGGGAGACTGCAAACTATTTGAGAAAAGCTAAACCAGAAAATACAACTAAAACTATTGCAAAAGCAGACACAACGCTAAATAATGTATTTATTATCCAAAATGTTAGGGGAGTAGTTCCTTGGGGAGAAGATGGTCACCGGGATTGGTACTATAAGGGGCCGAATGAAGATCGTGAATGGGCTTGGCTTTCTAATCGTCATAGCCAACTTTCTCAAGTTTTCGATGCTTATATTGAGACCGGTAATCCTAAATATGCAGCATATATTGATTTATTTCTGCGTGATTTCATTCTCAAAAGTATGCCTTATCCTGCAATAAAGGGCAGTGGATCTATTTGGCGTGGTTTAGAGGTTAGTTTTCGTGCTAAAGTATGGTCCGAGATTTTTTATGGTATGATAAACAATGAATATATCTCTCCCGCTACACATCTTTTAATGCTGAGTAGTTTGCTTGATCATGCTCATTATAATCGTAATTTTCATGCTCAAAACAATTGGCTTACTATGGAAATTTCAGCATTAGCAACTGTTGCAACTAATTTTCCTGAATTTAGGAAATCGGATGAATGGCTGGATTATTCAATTGAAACCATGGTGAGAAGTATGAGAGAACAAATTTATCCTGATGGAGTTCAAACCGAATTAACATCTCACTACCATAATGTTTCACTGCATAATTTTGATCTTTTTCAAAAAATATGTGAGCGAGCTAACAAGCCTCTACCTGCTTATTATAATCGTACACTCGAAGATATGTACTCATATATAGCGCATGCAGTGAGGCCTGACGGGAACAGAATTTTGAATAATGATGGTGATAGAGGGAGCGACCGAAAATTAATTTTAGCAGGAGCAAAATCTTACAATAAACCTGAATGGGAGTATATAGCTACAAATGGTAAGTCGGGTGTAAAGCCAGAGGATGGTCCTTCTTATTTATTTCCTTGGGCAGGTCAGCTTATTTCACGTAGCAGTTTTGACTCAAATGCGCATTGGTCTTTTTTTGATATTGGACCTTGGGGAAGTGGTCATCAGCACAACGATAAGTTACACATTTCTGTTTCAGCTTACGGCCGTGACTTGTTAGTAGACGCAGGTCGTTTTGCTTATACAGGAGAAGTGGCTGAAAAGTTCAGACCTTATGCTAAAGGAACTCAAGGGCATAATGCAATTCTCATTGACAATAAGGGGCAAGGGCCAGGTCCGTTATTAGCTGACGAACCTCTTCCTCAAAATCAATATAAAATTACTCCACAATTCGATTATGCTTCGAACTCAATGTCTAATTTTATTGACTTGGAAGATGTAACTCATAAACGTGCTTTATTTTATGTTCGGGATGGCTTTTGGGTAGTGGTTGATAATATCGAAACCAATGAACCACGTCAGATTGAAGCACTTTGGCATTTCCATCCAAGCTGTAAAGTTGAAAAAAAGACAGAAGGAATTGTTACAACTAATAATATTAAGGGGAACTTACAAGTAATACCTGTTCAAAAAACAGATTGGCAGGTTGATTTTGTAAAAGGACAAGAGAAACCCGAAATTCAAGGTTGGTATAGTGAAGAGTACAACATATATGAGCCGAACACAACAGCTATTTACTCAACTACGATTAATACAAATACTACTTTTGTATGGCTTTTAGTGCCATCAGAATTTGAGTCATTTGTATATAAAGCTGAAATAACTTCGGAAAATGAAGATGAAATAAAGCTTGATATTTCTAATAGTGCTAATGAGAAATGGCAATTAACAATACCTTTTTCTAACAGTGAGAATGCTCAGATTATTCAATAGAAAGTAAAATAAATAATATAATCAATTTGTAGCTAAATAATAATCAACATGAAACTGCAAAACTATACGCTGTTCATATTAATTACATGTCTCTTTGCTTGTAATTCATCTCCAACTGCGGTAATATATGAAACAACAAAAAACTACCCTGAAGAACTACAGCAATTACATCACAATGTGGTAACTTATATTTTAAATGACTCAGTCAATGGAGAACATGTGAAAGAACTTTTGGATGCGATGCAAGCTGATGGAACGTGGGCTAATATTGACTATACAAGTAAAGAAAGAGGAGGATGGCCTCCTCGTGATCATGTTGCCAATCTCTTAGAAATTGCAAAAGCATATCAAACTTTAGGCACTGACTTTTATCAGCAAAAAGAAGTGTCAAATAAGATTCATTTATCACTTGATTACTGGCTTGAAAATGATTTAATATGTCCTAACTGGTGGTATCCAGAAATAGGCATTCCAAAGATTTTGAATCCAATATTATTATTAATGGAGCCAGAACTATTAGAGCAGCAATTGCTAAAGGCAATGCCAATTTTGAAACGTTCTGAAATTGGAAGAACTGGACAAAATAAGGTTTGGCTATCGGGTAATGTGCTTTATACTTCATTGCTTGAGCGTGATGTTGAGATGGTTAAAAAGGCGGCTGCTTCTATTAAAGAAGAGTTGGTAGTGAGTAACGGCGAAGGCGTTCAAGTAGATGGGTCTTATCATCAGCACGGACCACAATTGCAATTTGGTAACTATGGGTTATCTTATGTTAGCGATATGATTCAATGGATTACAATATTGCGTAAAACACCGTTTGCTTTCGATGAGGATAAAGTTTCAATCCTTCGTAATTATATGTTGGATGGTCAACAGTGGGTGACTTGGAAGAATCACTATGACATTAGTGCCAGTGGAAGACAATTATTTCCTAATTCTATTGAAGAAAAAGCCCAAGGCATAAGTCATTCCTTTGAAAAAATGGAAGAACTTGATCCTCAATATGCGTCGCAATATCGAACGGCAAACAATTATGAATCTCTTTCAGGGAATAAACATTTTTGGCGCTCTGATTTTCAAGTAAAACGCTCCCCAGCGTACTATTTCTCAGTTAAGATGAATTCTAATAGGGTAATAGGAGCTGAATCATGTAACTCAGAAAATGTTAAGGGTTATTATATGGGGGATGGAGTAACATTTCTTTATCAATCTGGAGATGAGTATCGTAATATATTCCCTTTCTGGGATTGGAAGAAAATTCCAGGAACAACCATTCAGCAAGATGATGATGTGCTACCTGTGTTAACTGCCAGTGGCTACCGCATTGAAAGTGATTTCGTAGGAGGTGTTTCAAATGGTGAAAATGGTATTGCTGCAATGTCATACCAAAGAAAAGGGCTAAGTGCTCAAAAGTCATGGTTTATGCTTGATGAGCTTATTGTCTGTTTGGGTGCAGGAATCAATTCAAATGCAGGCTTGACAACTACGACATCAGTAAACCAGTCATACTTACAAGGGGATGTGATTGTTAAATCTCAGAGCAATGTTTATAAAGCCGAAAGCAAACAAGATTTGGTGAATCCAGCATGGGTTTTGCACGATAATATTGGCTATTACTTTCCAAAAGGTGGCAGTCTGAAGCTCGAAGCATCAGAGATCGAAGGAGCTTGGCATTGGGTTGCGATGCGTTATCCTGAAGAAATAATTATAGCAGATATCTTTAAATTATGGATTGATCATGGTAAAAGCCCCAAAGATGCCTCTTACAACTACGTACTTGTTCCCAATGCTTCGAAAACAAAGTTAGAAGAAATGGAAAGTCAGTTCCCCTTTAATATTACAAATAGAAAAGATAGACAAGAAGTGACTTCTATTGATGGAGTTTTTGGTGGGGTAGTGTTTTACGAACGCGGGAAATCTGATGTTCTTGGAGGGATAGAGGTGGATAATCCTTGTTTAGTTTTAATGAAAAGGGATGGCGATAATCTCGAGTTGTCGGTATCTGATCCAACTCAACAATTAAAAGAATTGAATTTACTCATTCAAGGAGAATATAAAGGTGATTCTACGACTATTGAAAATGGTAAAACAATGGTTAAAGTTGTGTTGCCCGATGGGGACAACAAGGGAAAAACAGTTACAGTTAAATTGGTAAACCAATAATTAGGACGATTAATTGAGCAATTCCTGATAATCAAACAGATAATGTAATATAAACTCTGGAAATAATGAAGATACTAAAACTACTTCTTATCATTTGTTTACTATCAATTTCATTGATTTCAAACTCCCAATCTCTCAACAATACAAAAATGGACGGCTACCGACCAATTTGGTTTGAGCTTGGTCAAAAATATGAGTATGGCGATAAGTATTCTGGAGCACTGGGCACTTATACTGCTAAACATGTTCCTTTGGCTATTTATTCGCCAGAGGCAGATAAAACATTTTTTGTGTATGGTGGCACAAAGTCTGAAGGTGAGAGATACTTGCTTTGCATGATTGGTGAATTTAATCATATAACGGGAATGGTTTCAAAGCCAACAGTCGTATATGATAAGCAAGGTGTGAATGATCCTCACGACAATCCTTCTATTATGATTGATAATAATCATTATATCTGGGTGTTTGTAAGTGGGCGTGGACAAAAACGTCCTGGCTTTAAGTTTCGAAGTGTAAAGCCTTTGTGTATTGATAAGTTTGAGGAGATCACTACAGAAGAGTTCACCTATCCTCAGCCATGGAAAACAGACTTGGGATACTTTCACTTTTTCACTAAATATACTGGGAATCGCGAACTGTATATTGAAAGTAGTAGCGATGGTGTAAACTGGACAGCGGATAAGTTGTTTGTATCAATAGCCGAAAATGAGGGGGAAGACTCAGGGCATTACCAAACCAGTAATGTTTTCAATAATAAAACATTGGGTACTTTTTTTAATCGTCATCCACAAGGAGACGTTGACAGGCGTACCGATCTATACTATGTTCAATCATCTGATTTGGGTAAAACTTGGACTACTATTAAAGATGATATCCTTAACCTTCCAATTACACAGATGAGCACTCCAGCATTAGCTGTTGAGTATGCCTCAAAAGGGATGAATTTGTATGTAAAAGATATGGGTTTTGATTCAGAGGGAAAGCCTGCATGTCTTTATATACGTAGTAACGGGCACGAGCCAGGACCTAAAAGTGCACCTTATGAATGGTGCATAACGAAATGGGATGGATTTGATTGGAAAACCTACGTTGTATGTGAGTCGGACCACAATTATGATATGGGCAGTTTGTATATTTCTGATGGGGATTGGAAAATAGTTGGGCCAACTGAAAAGAGTCCTCAAGCTTGGGGTGTAGGTGGAGAAGTTGCACTTTGGGAATCGGAGGACAAGGGCGAGACTTGGAATCGAAAGATGGTTTTGACAAAAGGGAGTGAGTTTAGTCATTCTTATGTGCGCCGTCCGGTTAACTACAAAGCACCATTTTGTTTTTTCTGGGCAGATGGCGATTCTCATAACTTTAGTAAATCTGAATTGTACTTTGGCGATTTCGATGGAAATATATATAAAATGCCTTATGAAATGAAAGAGAGCTTTGAAGCAGCTGAGAGAGTAAGATAATAAATAAAATTTGTCTTTTAGTTATGCTTATCCTCTATTATTAGCACTTGATTCTTAACACAATTCTAAAAAGTAATTTATACTTTCTCTGTTTAATATCCTACAGTATTATTTAAGTAGTCTTCATTTTAGATATCATTCCAATTCTCTCTTAAAGCCTAAGATTATTATGTACTTTTGCACAATAGAGTTTACGTGCATGCATTAAAAAAAAAAAGAAGTACATGGTTATTTTAATGATTTTGATAATAGCAGGCTTTTCTGCTTTAATATTTGGAGCAAATTGGTTGGTGGATGGTTCCTCGGCTTTGGCAAAAAAATATAATGTGTCCGATTTAATCATTGGCTTGACCATTGTATCGTTTGGCACTTCTGCACCAGAGTTAGTTGTTAACTCGGTTGCTTCTGTAAATGGGTATTCCGATATTATATTAGGAAACATACTTGGCAGTAACAACTTCAATTTGTTTATTACCCTTGGTATTGCAGGTTTGATCTATCCGATGTGGGTGCAGAAATCTACTGTTTTTAAAGAAATTCCGATATCTCTTATAGCTGCATTAGCTATGTTGCTATTAGCGAATAATTTCTTTTTCAATGGAACTTCAGGTATATCAAGAGTTGATGGTGCAATTCTATTGTTTTGTTTTGCGGCATTTCTTTTCTATGTTTTTAAACAAATGAAATCAGGTGCAGAAACTATAGAGGAAATAGCTCTCCCACAAAATATATCGAACTTCAAAATATGGGGTCTTATCATTCTTGGTTTAGCAGGACTAATAATTGGTGGACAACTCGTGGTAGATAATGGCGTTAAGCTTGCTACAAGATTAGGCGTTAGTGAAAAAATTATTGGTCTAACTATCATAGCAATCGGAACTTCGTTACCCGAATTGTTAACTTCAGTTGTGGCTGCAACAAAAAAGAATACAGGAATTGCTATTGGGAACATTATTGGTTCTAACATATTCAATATCTTCCTCATATTGTCTGTAAGCTCTCTTATAGCTCCCATTTCTTATAACCTTTCCTTTAATATTGATCTTTACATATTGTTGGGTGGTACGCTATTTCTTTTTCTTATGATGTTTGTTGGCAAAAGATATAAGTTGGATAGATGGGGAGCTGCAACGTTATTAATTTTCTATTTATCTTATACTTCCTACTTAGTTTGGTTAGAGTTATAGCTCTTTTCTTTTAAATCTAAATTTATGTATTATCTTTATAATTGGCATAAAAAATCAATATAAACACTCTTTATAATTAACTCAAAATGAAAAAGCTATCTTTTTACTTTGTAATACTCTTATCTATATTGTTTATCGGTGTATCATCTGGTTGCAATAAGAGCAAATATCCACAAATGAGTAAACCTCCAAAACATGTCATCTTAATTGGTTTTGATGGAATGAGTGCCAATAGTTTGAAAAATGGTGTTGCCATGCCTAACTATCGTTCAATGATGAAAAAGGGATCTTATACACTAAAAAACAGATCCGTTCTTCCATCTTCAAGTGCTGCTAATTGGGCATCAATGTTTATGGGAGCGTCTCCAGAACTTCATGGCTTCAATACTTGGGGAAGCGAAAAGCCTGACTTTCCGTCACGTGAGTTAACTGAGAACAATCTTTTTCCCGATATTTTCTATCTCATTCGTCAAGTAATGCCCAAAGCCGAAATAGGGCATATCTATGATTGGGGAGGTATGTATTACCTTGCTGATAACAAGTCTATTGATTACATAAGACAAGCAACTCTTTCTGGTGTTGACATAAAGAGTTCTGTGGCTCCTGCTATAGAGTATATTACATCAAAAAAGCCAAATTTTTGCGCTATTATCTTTGATGAACCTGATGGGGCAGGTCATAGTGAAGGTTGGGAGTCGGAAGCATACTACAATATGCTCAATCATCTTGATAATGCTATGCAAACAATTGTTGATGCTGTGGAAAATGCAGGCATGATGGATGAAACTGTTTTTGTTTTAGTTTCCGATCATGGTGGAAAAGGAACAGGGCATGGTGGTCCAACATTGGATGAAATGGAAACTCCAATTGTCTTTTATGGAAAAGGTATAAAAAACGATTTTGAAATACCTGAAAGCACTATGGTATATGACATTGCGGCTACTATTGGTTACATGTTTGGAGTAGATCAGCCTCAAGTGTGGATTGGACGACCCATAATGTCAATCTTTAAAGAATAACTTCAAAATTTCTGTTAGTTTCGGGATTCCCGAAAGCACAAAATGTTTTCCTGAAATGGTTTTCGGGAATCCCGAAAGCATGAAATGTTTTCCTGTTGAGGTTTCGGGAATCCCGAAAGCGCAAAATGTTTTTCTGTTGAGGTTTCGGGAAACCCGAAAGCATGAAATGTTTTTCTGAAATGGTTTTCGGGAATCCCAAAAGTGCAAAATGTTTTCCTGTTGAAGTTTCGGGAAACCCGAAAGGTCTTCCAATTATTCTTAAGAGATTTTCGGGAATCCCAAAGGCATATTGTGCAGACAACAAGACACTTTTGATATTGAGTTCGAATACTTCTACAAACATTACTATATCTAATCAACAATAGATTCCATCTCCCTTAATATCATTTTATTGTAAAGGTTAAATGCATGCATTTAATTGTTAGTAACGCAGGTTTGCATTAATGATTATGCTATATTTGTATGTATTAACGAAACTAACAATCGTAAAAACAATAGAACTATGTTACAATCAACCCACTTTAAACTATTAGGTCTTTCAAGTATGTGCCTACTTACTGCGAGTTGCACTACTAAAAAAGAGACTAAAACGGCAGAACTACCCACTAAACCCAATGTTATTATCATTTTAGCCGATGATATTGGTTATGGAGATTTAAGTTGCTATGGAGAACCAACCATTAATACACCCAATGTGGACAATATTGCTGCACAAGGCGTCCGATTTACAGATGCGCATGCAGTGGCAGCTACAAGCACTCCATCCCGATATTCATTGTTGACTGGGAATTACTCATGGCGCAGGAATGATACTGGAGTGGCAGCTGGCAATGCAGGAATGATAATTAAGCCTCACGAATACACTGTCGCCCAAGTTTTTCAAGATGCAGGTTATAAAACCGCTGCCGTTGGAAAATGGCACTTAGGAATGGGAAAAGAAACAGCTGAGCAAGATTGGAATGGCGAAATTGATTACGGTCCGCGTGAAATTGGTTTCGATTATTCTTACTTGATGGCTGCAACTGGTGATAGAGTGCCTTGTGTGTACTTAGAGAATCAAAAGATTGTAAACCTCGATGCCGAAAACGATCCGGTAGAAGTAAGTTACACCACGCCATTTCCTGGCGAACCATTGGGCAAAGATCATCCCGAACTGCTTACTGTAATGAAACCAAGTCATGGTCACGACCAAGCCATTGTTAATGGTATTTCGCGTATTGGTTATATGAAAGGTGGCGAAAAGGCTCTTTGGTTAGACGAAAACATTGCAGATAGCATCACCGCTCATGCAGTTTCTTTTATTAAAGACAATAAAGACGAACCATTCTTTTTATACTTTGGAACAAATGATATTCATGTTCCACGTGTTCCACATCCTCGTTTTGTTGGAAAAAGCGGAATGGGACCTCGTGGAGATGCAATCTTAGAATTTGATTGGAGTGTTGGACAAGTCGTTCAAGCTGTAAAAGATATTGGTGCCGAAAACAATACTATTATTATCATAACCAGTGACAATGGTCCTGTTATAGACGATGGATACATTGATCAAGCAGTTGAACTATTGGGCAATCACCGTCCTTGGGGCGATTTTAGAGGTGGGAAGTATAGTATTTTCGAAGCTGGTACTCGTATTCCTCTGATTGTAACAATGCCTGGCTATACACAACCTGCAGTATCAGATGCGCTTGTTTCTCACATCGATTTCTTAGCCTCTTTTGCACACTTAACAGGTGTAGAAGTTCCTGAAAGTGGTGGCAAAGATAGTAGAAATCAAATGGATATTTTGTTAAGTAATAGCAAAGAAGGGCGCGATTATGTTATTGAAGCTGCCCATTCTCTTTCAGTTTCTACTGGTGAATGGAAGTATATTGAGCCCAGCAAAGGTTCACGTTACAATAAATGGGTAAATATTGAGTTAGGCAATGACACAATTCCACAGCTCTATAACTTGAAAAACGATATTGGCGAAAAGAATAATCTGTATCTTGAAAATCAAGAAAAGCTAAATGAATTAAAAAGCATTTTGGAGTCAGAGAAAAATAAATTCTAAACATTAAGTTAATAATCGATAGTCTTTGCGAGAAACCACAAAAGTTTTCTTGTAAAGACTATTTATTATAATACAACCCATAACAATTCTTTCTATGCAACACTTTAATACCAAACTTCTATATCCTATAGCAGGAATGGCAGTGTTAGCCTCCTGTGGATCTTCACAAAAAGCGGAGCCTACAAAGCCGCTTAACATTGTGTATATAATGACGGACGATCACACCCGTCAAATGATGAGTAGCTATGACGACCGTCACATCCAAACACCTAACTTGGACAGAATTGCAGAAGGAGGCGTGCTGTTTAATAATGCTTTTGTTTGCAACTCCATCTCTGGACCAAGCCGTGCTTGCTTGCTTACTGGTAAACACAGTCACAAAAATGGAAAGTTGGACAATCATACCACATTTGACGGAGATCAACAAACCGTACAACAATTGCTAAAGGGGGCAGGTTATCAAACTGCAATGATTGGCAAATGGCATTTGGATAGTGAACCAACGAACTTCGACTTTTGGGAAATACTTCCAGGGCAAGGAGATTATTATAATCCTGTGTTTATTACACCTCAAGGGCGTACCCAGTATGACGGATATGTAACAAATATCATAACAGACATGAGTCTTGACTGGTTGGAGAATAAAAGAAAAAAGGAAGATCCTTTCTGTTTATTTATTCACCACAAAGCCATTCATCGCAACTGGATGGGCGATACTTTAGACCTTGCTCTATTTGAAGACAAAACGTTTGAATTGCCTCACAATTTTTATGACAATTACGAAGGTCGTATTGCCGCCGCAGAACAAGAGATGAGTATTGCCAGCAATCATGATATGGACTTGGTGAACGATCTGAAAATGATGCGTGAAGGCGTAGAAACAAGACTTTCGGGTGGATATGTCAACAATACTTATGGCAGAATGAATGAAGCACAAAAAGCTGCTTGGGATAAGCACTATCAACCAATTATTGATGAGTTCTATGCCGCTAATTTGCAAGGCAAAGAATGGGCAGAATGGAAATACCAACGATATATGCGCGATTATGCCAAAACAGTTAAGTCGATGGACGATAATGTTGGTCGTGTACTTGATTACCTGGAAGCGAATGATATGATGGAAAACACCATCATTATCTACACTTCTGATCAAGGTTTTTATATGGGTGAGCATGGCTGGTTTGACAAACGATTCATGTATGAGGAGTCGATGAGTACACCCTTGGTGATGCACCTGCCTTCTCACATCAAAAAACGTGGAGACATCCCGCAACTGGTTCAAAATATTGACTTTGCTCCAACCATGTTGGACATTGCGGGAGTAGAAATACCTGCTGACATTCAGGGTGTATCTTTGTTGCCATTGTTAACTGACAAAGTAGATAAAGACAATTGGCGCAAATCTTTATATTACCATTATTATGAGTTTCCTGCCGAGCACATGGTTAAACGTCACTATGGAGTTAGAACAGAGAGATATAAGTTGATTCACTTCTATAATGATATTGATGTATGGGAACTATATGATTTGAAAAATGACATCAGTGAGATGCACAATTTATACGGTCAAACCGAATACGAGGAAGTTACCCAAGAACTAAAGAGAGAGTTGAAAAGATTGCAAGAGCAATATGATGACCCCATTAGAGAAGAGTATCCTTTGTAATCAATAAGATATTTGAACATTCTAAAAAAACCGATTCTTCTAAAGAGGAGTCGGTTTTTTTGGTTTGAGATGTTATCAATCAATAGAGATGTGAAATCTTATTACCATGATTCATAAACCCCTTAATAAAAAAATGAGCTATATTTGCATCGTTAATAAACACCTACTTAAAATTATTTCTTCAGTGGATTAATCTTCTTACGATATGAGTTATGAAATATAAGTTTTTACTATTCTTTCTGTCTATTGTAGCCATTTCATCGGCACAAATCAAACCTTCTCAACAATGGCTTGATCAGAAGTTCTCTATGTTCATTCACTTTGGATTGTACTCCGAGTATGGAGGTGTTTATCAAGGAGAGCCTGTGAAGAGAGGATATAGCGAGCAAATACAATCTTTTGCGGGTATCTTTAGCGATTGGTATGGTGCAACTGCTGATAAGTTTAATCCTACAGAATGGAATCCCGATAGCATTGTTTCTTTAGCAAAACAGGCGGGCATGAAATCAATTGTGTTTACTTCGAAACATCACGATGGCTTTTGTATGTATCATTCTCAATTTACCGATTTTAATATCGTAGATGCTACACCTTATGGTAAAGACCTAATGAAGGAGCTTGCAGATGCTTGTCACCGTGGAGGAATAGAGTTTGCAGTGTATTATTCCTTGATAGATTGGCGTTTTCCTCAGGCTTATCCCATCTCCAGTCATAATGCCGACCCTATTACACCCGAACATTTCAAGTATAACATGAAACAAGTAAGAGAGATTATGACAAACTACGGTGACATTTCCGAAATATGGTTTGATATGGGTTCGCTCCTGCCTAAACAAAGTAAACAACTCTACCAACTGGTCAATGAGCTACAACCTAATTGTATGATAAGTGGACGTCTTGGTAACGACTATGTCGATTTTAGTGTTATGGCAGACAACGAATATCCAGACTATAAACTGGGTGTGCCCTGGCAAACAGCAGCCTCTTTTTTCGATGAAACCTGGGGTTATCGCTCTTGGCAAGAGCGTGGCAGCTTGCAAGAGAAGGTGGACGAGAAGATTAAGAGTCTTATAAAAGTAATTAGTCGTGGAGGTAATTACCTCCTAAATATTGGTCCAAAGGGTGATGGTTCGATAGTAGAATTTGAGAGCGAAGCATTGAAACAAATTGGAAATTGGGTGAAGACCAATCAGGAGGCAATATATGGAACGACTGCCAATCCTTTTCATCAAATATTTGATTGGGGTGATATCACAACTAAGGGGGATGCACTTTATCTCTTAGTTGAAAATATGCCACAATCAGAAGAAATAACATTAACTGGATATGACGGAACTGTGAGTGGGGTGAAGTTGCTTTCAGATAACCGTACTTGCAATTTCAAGGAAACGAAGGAAGGATTGAAAATACAATTACCCACTAACTTAACATCGGATAATATTCCTGTCTTAAAGGTTTCTTTTCGTGATGGATTTAATGTTAGACCTAAGACGGTGATAAAGTCTGGATTATTGACTACTCAATCTGCTACTCCTACTTATGGACATTCCAGTATCGATTATTATGGTGGATACAAAAGCTTGATATCATACAATTGGAGTTTCGAAACCAATAAAAAGAGTGTTAAGCCTATCATCTATTTTTCAGATAATGAAAAAGATAAACTTGTTTCTATTGTTATAGATGATAATGAACAACAAGTACTTTTAGCGGGAGGTAAACCGAAATCTGTTAACCTCACAAAAGGTACTGTAAAGTGGGGAGGATTATACACCAAAAGAGGCAGGGGTGTGTTTGGCTTTGTTGAAGAAGAAAATGGTAAACAAATTACTCCTGAAGAGAAAGAAGCAAATTGGAATAACGTTGAAGTCTTTAAATATGGAGAAAAACAAGAAGTGAAGCTTAATCCAAGAGGTAGTGTCATTTTCCTACAAGAGTTAGAATCAACAAAAGAGCAAACCATTGCTATTGAGGTAGGGAGTGGAAATGCTGTCTACATGCTGCTAAATGGAGAGTATATTACTGCGCACTTTTCACCAGAAAGGAAGGAGTGGCAAAAGGAGATTGTTTTTTTGTCTTTGAAGAAAGGAATGAACCAGCTATTGATTAAACATTTCAATCGATTTGAAGATACATTAAATTACAGTCTGAATCCATTGAATAGTTGGGAGGTTTTTTCTCAAGAGTTACAACCAGTGACATTGAATAGGGATAATGTTCACCATATCTCTTTAAAGTTAGCAGAGCCTGACTCTAAAGTGTCTCCATTGAAGTTGAATAATGTTGAGATAAAAGTACACTAAGTAAAAGAAGAAAAGTAGAGGAATAATATATAAATGAAAATAGGTAATATCACCTTCCCGAAATATCCTGTGTTCTTGGCTCCCATGGAGGATGTCACAGATATATCTTTCAGGTTGATGTGCAAAAAGTTTGGTGCAGACATGGTTTATACTGAGTTTGTGTCAAGCGATGCATTAATACGTAACATAGAAAGGACAAATCAAAAGTTGGCGATTTGCGAAGAAGAGCGACCAGTAACTATTCAGATATATGGTCGTGACGTAGAATCAATGGTTGAGGCTTCAAAGATCTGTGAAGAGGCAAATCCCGATATTCTTGATATCAACTTTGGATGTCCAGTAAAGAAAGTTGCAGGCAAAGGTGCAGGCTCTGGCATGTTGCGCACTCCCGAGTTGATGTTAGAGATTACAGAGAGTGTGGTGAAGGCAGTTAACATCCCCGTTACAGTGAAAACAAGATTGGGATGGGACAACGATTCCAGAATTATTGTATCGCTTGCAGAGCAATTGCAAGATTGCGGAATTCAAGCCCTTACTATTCATGGTCGCACCCGTGCTCAAATGTATACGGGCGAAGCAGATTGGTCACTTATAGCGGATGTGAAAAACAATCCTCGCATGTACATTCCCATTATTGGGAATGGCGATGTAGATTCGTCCTTGGTTTGTAAACAACGTTTTGACGAGACGGGTGTAGACGCAGTTATGATAGGGCGTGCTTGTTTTGGGGCACCTTGGATTTTTCGTGAAGTGAAACACTTTTTAGAAACAGGAGAAACATTATTGGTCGAACCTTTTCAGTGGTACTTAGATGTGCTCAAAGAGCAAGTGTTGCAATCAGTGAAATTGCTGGATGAGCGACGGGGCATTCTCCATATTCGCCGACATCTTGCCAATACACCTTTATTTAAAGGAATTCCCGATTTTAAATCAACCCGCATTGCTATGTTGAGAGCAACTACTGTTGCCGAACTGTTCGATATAATGGATAATATTGGTGAGCGATTTAATTTGCATTAAACGAATACCTATTCTAACCATCAAACGATGATAATACTAAAACTCGAACCCTATGAAAAAGAAAATATTGTTATTCACAGTGCTATTTGCATTTTTTCTAAACGTTTCGGCACAGGAATCTATAATAAGTGATGTGTTTGAAAAGTTTGTTGAAAACAAAATATCATCGATGCAAGAAGTAATTGATATAGATGATGAACAAGCTAAACAGCTCAAAAAGGTGGAGTTAAATTTTCTGTTGGAGGTGAACTCAGCAGAGAATTGTTGGTGGTGTAACACCAAGAAACGGATTGAAAAATTGAAGACTAAGAAAGAAGAGCAACTAAAAGAGATTATGAGGCTCGATCAATTCATTAAATACGATGCCATTGATAAAAAGAAAATAAAAAAGCATCCAATATGGATGCTTGATTAATGAAGTAATTTAGAGATAACTGATAGAAATCCTAAAGGCTATTTGTTTTTATCGTTACGCACATCGTCATACATTTCGAAACGACTTCTATCTTTCATTATGGAGTTAGAACCGTCTATTTTAATCATATTGGGCTTTGATTCAACCTTTGGCATACTTATTGATCGAGTTCGTAATGTATTTCCTGTTATTTGATTTATAGCAACGCTCAATAAAGGGTCTTCAGTGTTACCGAACTCTACCAAACGAAGGGTCTCAAATTCATCAACTTCGAAATCTGGAATAAATCCATTAGTGAAATCTGATTTACCTTCACTGTTGTAAAATTTAACAGTAATGGGTTGTATGTTCCAATTGATTTTAGGGTCTTCTTTATCAGAGATATTCCAAGAACCTACATTCTTGCCATAAGTGGTTTCTCCAATTAATATTACATCCATGTAAGGCTTTAATCCATTAATAATAAATTCACTTGCTGAAGCAGTCCATTCAGTAGCAAGCACATAAAGCCGAGGTAAATTTAATGCTGGAACATCAATTTTTTTATTTCTTCCGTATTCTATTTTATCAATAAAATAATCATTAAAATAGTCGGCACCATAATCTTCTTTATATTCCCTTTGCAATAAATCATTGTATTCAGCTCTTGCCAAAACAGACTTAGTTGATCTGTTTTTCACCAAAGCACTTGCCAGCGCTATTGCGGTAGATACTTTGCCCCCACCGTTATAGCGTAAATCCAATATCATCTCCGTTGCTCCTTTAGCCTTTATACGGGCTAATGTTTCCATTAGCAATTCGTCGTATTCATGGGAGTCATCAGTTTCACCAGTCTCAAAGAAATTATAAACCATATAGCCAATTTTCTTATCACCAAAGTTAGTATATACACTATCCATATATACAGGTGTTTCGACAAAATCTTTCTCTATTTGTATGGTTATATCTTCTGCTTTTTTCAATATATACTTTTTGTTCTTGTCGTCATACATCCAATCTTCCATGGTAAGAGTTTTATTTCCAGAACCCGACAAAATGGTTTCTTGGTTAAAACTGGTTATTGCTTTACCATTAACTGCGGTAATAAACCGACCTCTCTTAACGCCTTTTGAATAAGCATCTGATCCTTTTTTGGGATAGAGCACAAGAAAGTATTCGAGGTTGCTATTTTCGTGGGTTACACGAATATATTCAAATCCAATATCAGTAGAATTAGTTGCACTTACTGAGCTTTCTTTGTTGTTAGAATTGTTGTCAGAGTTCTCTTCAATCCAAGAGAATCTACGTCCATCTTTGTTTTTGTCTTTATTACTAAGAAGGGATTCGAAAAATAGATTTGGTTTTAATGAGAAATCAGGTTTTTTAGGGATATCATCGGTCCAGTAGTAGGATGTTACCATGTTTTTATATATCCAGTCATTCACGTATTTGTTATCGTTAGTTTCTTCAACAGCTTTTTCAACAACCGTTGTTATTTCCTTGTCAGAACAAGAACTTGCAACAAACAACACAATGAGTGATATGTAGAGAAGAGAATATAATTTTCTCATAGCTTTTAAGTGTTTAATTTAATATAGAGTATTTGAATACTTTTTTATTCAATAGTTTAAACGCAAACACTTAAAAACTATTGCTTTTATAGACTCGAAATTATAGAAGAAGTTATTAGTAGAGTAATTCTCCTTTACCTTGACGGGTTATTTCTGGTAGGTCATTTGTAGAATCAATTATCGTTGAGGGTTCTAAACCTCCATAGCCTCCATCAATCACTATATCCACAATATCTCCCCATTTTTCATGAATAAGTTCAGGATCTGTTTTGTATTCTTCAGCTTCATCATCATCGGCGATTAATGAAGTCGTAAGTATAGGATTGCCAAGTTGTGAAACCAGTTCTCTTATTATATTATTATCTGGCACGCGAATTCCTACAGTCTTTCTGTTTTTGTAAATCTTGGGTAGGGTAGAGGTAGTGTTCAAGATAAAAGTGAAAGGACCAGGAAGATTCTTGCGCATCAATTTAAAAGTTGTTGTGTCAACTTTAGCATACTCGCTAATGTCACTCAAGTCGTAACATATTATAGATAGGTTATTTCTTTGTGGATTGATTCCTTTGAACTCACATATTTTTTCCACGGCGCGCACATTCAAAGCATCGCATCCAAAAGCATACAATGTGTCTGTTGGATATATAACGATACCACCATTGCGAAGCACTTCGATAACTTTATCGATTTCGCGCTGATTAGGATTATCTTCATACAATTTTATTAACATGCTACAAAAATAAGAAAAAAGGTTGGCTATACAACAATTTAAGTGTTTTTATAGAAACTGTCGACAGCAGCATTTTATTGATGCAGAAATTTTATACGATATCTTTTCAAAACATTTTCACCACGGTGAAAATGTTTCAAACTGATGAAATTTGCATTCACCGCGGTGAAAATGTTTGGAAAAAGATTTTAGTCGTTTTACTGCTCTTATATTTGACATTTTATGCCATAAAAATTCAATTTCCGATGTGAAATCTACTTTTTATTCGTTGAAGCTTCAATTATTGGCTGTTTTTTCCTTCTTAATGACATTTTTTTTTCATTTTACTTCAAGAAAAGACCATTTTAGCCGTTTAAAACATTTTCACCGCGGTGGATTGCGTTTTCATCAGATGAAAGTCCAATTCACCGCGGTGGATTTAATTTCCACCTGTTTTTCGAGGCATTTTCTTTAGATTTAAAATGAATAACCTCTTGTTATTTACGAATTGATATTTGTGAAAGGTTTGATTCTCACAGAAAGCTTTTTGAGAAGGTTACCGGTTCCTACTTTCGTTAGTTCTATCTTTGAACTTTTTCGCACTTTATAATTTTCTACTTGTATTCAAAACGCTACACATTAGCTTCCATCCTATTTTTGAAGTTACAATATAACAAAAATGAATTTTAATGTAAGGATTTCTGCTTTAAGCAAATTAGTTCTGAAATCACAAAGAATATATCGCCATGAGTATGAAATTAAGAATCACAAGCCCCTTGAAAGTGGCGCAAGGCTAATATTTTAAACACATATTTCTGCCAGTGATCGAAGGAAAGATTAGATTTGTCATATTAAAAATGACTGGCAAATGGGAAACAGAACGAAAGAGTTATCTCAGAAGTTGGCACACAAAAAAAGCACCAATCTTGCGAAAGGTGCTTTTAATAAATCCTTACTTATCAGCCAATAGGCAAGGATATTCTCTAAAATCGTACTCGGAGCGGGACTTGAACCCGCACAACCATTATGGTCACAAGATTTTAAGTCTTGCGTGTCTACCATTCCACCATCCGAGCAGACCTTGAGCGAAAGACGGGACTCGAACCCGCGACCCTAACCTTGGCAAGGTTATGCTCTACCAAC
>DEZB01000066.1:0-32402 GCA_002364735.1 Bacteroidales bacterium UBA3143 | reverse complement strand
CAACTGAGCTACTTTCGCAATTTTCTTATTTTGCGATTGCAAATGTAAGCATGTTTTCATTATTATACAAAGAAAATGAACGAAAACAAGTGATTAATTTTAATAATATTCTTCAAACTATGACTCTTAAGGATAGAATATATGTATTAACTCCAAATTGTAATGCATAAAAACTAAAAATTGGTCTCAACTTGGATATTACACTCAGAAATTAAATTAAAAATAATTATCTCTTTTAGCTACTTATTCAGTAAGGAAAATAATAACAAACCAGGAATAACTTACAATACAATACCATCTAAAACAGTGTCGATTCGATTGAGTTGATCGTCACTAAAACTCAGATTATCGATGGCTTTTAAGTTATCTTCTAATTGTTTTATTGAGCGGGTACCAACAATAAGTGAAGTAACAACTTCTTTTCGCAGAGCCCAAGCCAAAGACATTTGAGCCAACGACTGATTGCGTTCTTCGGCGATAAGATTAAGTTGTTTTACAACGGATAAAATGTCTTGCGTAATTTGCTCCTCTTTCAGAAAACCATCTGGATTGGCTGCCCTTGATTCCGGAGGAATTCCATTTAAGTATTTGTCAGTTAGAACACCTTGAGCAAGTGGAGAAAAGCCTATAAAACCAGTTCCATATTTTTGAACAACATTAAAGATATCATCTTCAGGTGTGCGATTTAGCATACTATATTTATCTTGAAATAACACACAAGGCACGTGTTGATCTATTAAGATTTGTAGCGCTCGTTTTGCCTCATCTGGAGGATATTTTGAAATTCCTACATAAAGCGCTTTTCCTTGTTTAACGATATCAATAAGTGCTTGCATTGTTTCTTCTATAGGCGTTACACCATCATAGCGATGCGAATAGAAGATATCGAAATATTCTAAGCCAGTTCGTTTCAAACTTTGGTTGATGCTTGCTATTAAGTTCTTTCGTGATGAGCCATCGCCATAAGGACCTGGCCACATCAGATGTCCTGCTTTAGAAGAAACAATCATTTCATCGCGATGTGATACAAGGTTCTCTTTCAGTATTTTTCCAAAATTTGTTTCTGCTGACCCTGGAGGAGGTCCATAATTATTAGCCAAGTCAAAATGAGTTATACCTTTTTCGAAAGCATAGCAAATCATCTTTTTTGCTTCTTCAAAATTGTCATTCAACCCAAAGTTATGCCATAATCCCAAGGAAAGTATGGGGAGTTGTAAACCACTTAGTCCGCAATATGAATATTTCATAAGTGTATGTTTTAAAATAGGTTAGTGATTAATTATTTATAAAGAGCATATCTGTATTATATAGTATTATCAGTATTAGGACAAGAACCCCATAAATTTATTTAAGTTTCTTTGCCATTTCATCGTCGTTTATCACCGTTATAATCTTTTTTCCATCGGGTGAATAGTTGGGAGTTGGACAAGCAAAGAGTTTATTTACAATATCAGTTATTTCTTCTACTGTCAATGGTTTTCCATATTTGATAGCTACAGATTTTGCAAATGACATAGCCAGCTTCTCTTGTATTTCCGATTTTACATCCAGTCCTGTTTCTGTAATGTTTTCCAGCATCGACTTGATTAGTTTTACAGCATCAGGATTCTCTAATTCAGATGGAACGCCTTGTATGGCAAATGTTTGGCTACCCAAGTTGCTCAACTCAAAGCCAAGTGACTCAAGATCCTCTTTGATAGCTGGAAGTATGGCTGCTTCTGAGGTTGTTAGTTCAATCATTTCGGGAAAAAGTACACGTTGTGAAAAGCCCCTCTTTTGAACAATGTTTTCTAAATATCTATCGAATAGTATGCGAACATGAGCCCTATGTTGATCAATAATCATAAGGCCAGATTTCACCGAAGTGAAAATATATTTTTGTTTGTATTGGTAATAATCCGGAAAAGCATCAACTCCTAATTCCGATAAACCATCTTTCTCATCTCTAAAATTGAGCGAATCTGTAGGTTGTTGTCCGCCAATCTCCTCATCTAAATCTTTTTCAAAATCGTTGTAAAGGGCTTGCCAGTCCATGTTTGGTGGACGTCGGTTGGTGTCTTGTTTAAAAGGATTGTAGTTGGGATTGATATTTACATGAGGTGAATGCGAATGCTTGTCTTTATCGAAAACAGGAATTGATAAAGCATCCTGGGTGTCGAAATCGATGCTTGGTACAGCATTAAACTTACCTAATGATTCTTTGATGCTTACCATTAGAATCTGCCATATTGCCTGTTCGTTTTCAAATTTTATCTCAGTTTTTGTTGGATGTATGTTTACATCGATAGAGTTGGGATCTACTTGAAAGTAGATGAAATACTCTGGATTTTCATTAGTCTGTATCAAGTTCTCGAAAGCAACCGATATTGCTTTGTTAAAATAAGGATGTCGCATATAGCGACCATTGACAAAGAAAAACTGATTGGCACGTCGTTTCTTAGCATACTCGGGTTTTGTGATGTATCCAAATATTTTCACTAAGGTTGTGTCAATGTCTATTTCTAACAGGTATTGATCAATGTTCTTTCCCATTAATTGGGTGATACGTTGGCGCAACCCTGCTGGAGGCAGTTGCAAAAGTATAACATTGTTGTCATACATTGTAAACTCTATATCGGGATGAGCGAGCGCAATTCTTTCTACCTCCACAATAATGTTGCGTCGTTCCGTTTCGTTCGATTTTAAAAACTTTCGTCGTGCAGGAACATTATAAAAAAGATTTTTGACCGTAATGCATGTACCTTCAGCTGTTGAAATAGGTTCTTGTGATTCTACTTTCGATCCAGATATAATAATTTCAGTACCGAGCTCACTGTCGCTTGTACGTGTTTTGATCTCTAACTGCGAAATGGCAGATATCGATGGTAAGGCTTCACCTCTAAAGCCCATTGTTGTAAGTGCAAATAAGTCGTCTGCTTTTTGTATTTTGGATGTAGCGTGTCGTTCAAATGCCATTCTGGCATCAGTGCCCGACATGCCTTTCCCATTGTCAATTACTTGAATAATTGTACGACCTGCATCTTTAATTATTATTTGAATGTGAGTTGCATTTGCATCAATGGAGTTCTCCACCAACTCTTTCACTACAGATGCGGGACGTTGAATTACTTCACCGGCAGCAATCTGATTTGCTATAGAGTCGGGTAACAAATGTATAATATCGGGCATTTTTTGAAATTAGGTATTTAAAATGTTTTGCTACGTGACAAAGATTTTCTTTTTTTGTGTGTTTGTTTCCTTTGTTTATAAAGTCCTCAATATAATTAAAGACTTATATGCTCTTATAGCATTATAATCTATTGGAAATATAGAACGTAGCCAACAACAATGAGTACTACCAGAAAAATAATAAGCGTAATATTGCGTTTCGTATTGGATTTACCCGTACTTTCTTCTTTGCTTATCTTTCTTCTCACGTGATTTGTATTTCTAATGAATTCACCTCTTATAGTAGGTTTCATCTCACTATCCTCAATCACACCCATCTCTTTCTTTACTTTTATCACGCGCTCATTAAACTCATCTTTGTCGGGATTATAAAGAATGGGTTTATAATTAAATTGTCGCGGTTTTCGATTGTTATAGAAGAAGAACATAATCTTTTAAGTTTTTGGTTTCGTACAAATATAATAAAAAATATAACACGCTCTTATTCTCGTTCAAAACGTCGTGGTGTAGGTCTCGCTTCATTAAGATTCTTTTCAGGTATTCTGAAAATGTCTAATTTGTTAAGTGGTCTTACATTATCGTACCAAATAAAACCCTTCAACTTCTTGTCTTCGGGCTTGAGTATACTCAAAGGATTTGTTTCTGCAGTAGTTGATGACCACAATTTTAGTTTCTGCAGTTCGTTTTTTAATATATCCATTGATAAGTAAGCACTTTCAGTTTTATTTAAACCAATCATGGTTCCGTCATCCTCTTCTATGTAATACAGCGATTGAGCATCACCTTCCACTAATATATGGTACAACTCTCCATCACGAAAATATGCGTTCATGTCACGCCCTTTCAATTGATTGTATTGTTCGTCTTTTTCTCTGTCTTGTATGCTGAAAGCATAGTTTTTTACATGCACTTTCTCTATCGTGGAGTCGTTTAAGAAGATGTTCATCTCTTCACCAATAATTTGATTGTTCTCGTGCCATAAAATAGGATCTTTGAACATGTATAGGATAGAGTCTTTAGAGATAAACTCCATTGAGTCGCAAACACCTTGCAAATCGATACGGTAGAAGCGAACGTTGTAATAGGCTTTTATTTCTCTATCAACGGAGTCAGTTAGCATGGTGAGTGTATCACCATGAAGGAAAAGACTGTCTTTTTGTGAATACTCGATTGCTGATGCAGAGTCGGTTGCAAGGGCAAACTCAGTTTTCTCATCGTAATATCCATAGTTTCCTTTCAGAATTACTTTACGGGTTGTGTCTTGCAAAAACATATTGCCGTGAACGATGCCATAACCACGCCCTCGATTGTAATAGATAGTATCGCCAGTAAGTGTTTTATCTTTATTTCTACTATACACAATTGATCTGTCAAGTAATTGGGAATCATCTGTTATGGTGTTATACCACCCGCGGGTGGTTTCAATATATCCACTATCGGAAACAATGGTAGATGGTCCCAATATATCAGCAATTTTAGTTGCTGTATTATATTTTAATGTGTCAGCAAATATGGTGTATTGCTCATTTATTAATTTTACACTGTCGCTAAACAAAGCTTCATGACTATCGGGATTATATTGTCCCCAAAATGATGTAAGTTCGTTTTGCTCATCTACCAGCATACCTCCATCGAAGTAATATCCCAAATTCATTAGGCGGTCATAGTTGAGGCTATCTGTGAAGAGGGTTGCTTCATCATCCTCCATTTTCACATTGTCTCTCAACTTTGCAAGTTGTGTGTGTCCATCATAATGTAGATAATCGCCATAAACAAAAAGAGTGTCACCTTGATTTATTTTTACATTGCTAAAAGCCTCAAACATGTTAGATTGTTCATAAAGGTAGGCGCTGTCACAATACATAAAAGCACCTTCATGATAAAATACTACATTGTTTTTTAGTATCTGTATTTCTCTATTGGCTACTTTTCTTAATTCGTCAGCTTGGCGCAATTCAATAATTTTTGGAGCCACAACGGGCTGCTGGGCGGTAACTCCTAATATAAATACAAAGAGCACACTAATAATGAGTGCACTCTCTATCGAAAAAAGTTTATGTTGTTTTGTAGCTTTCATTTTTATAAAGAACCGATCATTGAGGGTTTGTTAGCTATTATCTTATCCAACCTTCATATTTAAAATCACATTTTTTCCAGTTCTCATCAATTCTTACATAAGTAGATCTTATTTTTTCTTTGAGCCATTTGTCCAGTATCTCTTGCCTTTTTTTGTTTTCAGCCATCATTTTTATGGTTTGGTAGTCATTGTTCATATTCGCTTTATGGCCCTCTATTCTGTTAGTTAGTTTCACAATAGCTGCAACTTGTTTGTCTTTTGCATTACGCATAATGAAAGGTTTAGATATTTCATCTTTCTTCATTTCACCTACTTTACGAGCAATGTCTTGATTCAATTCATTCAGTTCAAAACGAGGAGTTCCTGCATAATTGCTTTCTTGGTTCATGTTAACCATAATGCCTTTGTTGTTTCGAGTATCTTTGTCTGCCGAAATGTAAGTTGCAGCCTCTTCAAAGTCAAGTTTTTCTTCTACCAATGCTGTTTGAATAGAGTCTAAACGGTTAATTGCTTTGTCCAACTCTTCTTGTGGAACTTTGGGTTTTAATAAGATGTGTCTGAAGTTTCCTTGATCGCCTCGGCGTTCAATCAGCTGAATGATGTGGTAACCAAATTCCGTCTCTACAATGTTTGACACTTTAGCAGGGTCATTCAGTGTAAATGCAACATTGGCAAACTCTGGAGCAAGCATGGCTCTTCCCATAAAACCAAGCTCTCCACCTTTAACGGCCGATCCATCTTCAGAATAAAGCAGAGCCAAAGTAGAAAATTCGGTTTCTCCCTTATTGATTCTTTCTGTAAAGTCTCTCAAACGAGCTTTTACATCATCAATCTCTTTAAGAGGAATGTTGGGTTCAAGTGTAATTATTTGCACCTCAACAGCTGTAGGGATAAAGGGTAAACTATCTTTGGGGATATCGTTAAAAAACTTTCTAATTTCTGATGGAGCGAGGGTTATCTCTCCAATTAATTTGTTTTGAACTCCTTTCACAAGTTCACTTTCTTGTAACTGTGTTCTTATGTCTTCACGAATAGCACGTATTTTTTTACCGTAGTATTCTTCTAATTTCTCAACCGATCCTGCACGTTCAATGGTTTCATTGACATAATATTCTACCATTCGGTTCACATTTGCATCAGGAATATCAATACTATCTAATTTGGCTTGATGCAGGAATAGCTTGCTTACAGCAATTTGCTCAGGTATAAAGCAATAAGGGTCGCCATCAATACGCGTATTGTTTAAAAGCATCTCGCGGCGTGCCTCCTCCACTTCAGATTTAAAGATAGCCTCGTCACCGACTACCCATACAATCTCCTCCACAACATTGTTTTGAGAGAAAAGAGGCTGAAAGCCAACGAGGGTAAGAAACAAAATTATAATTTTCACAGAAACCTTCATAGTAACGTTTTATGTTTTAAAAAATAACGATTGTAAAAGTAACCATAATCGTGTAGTAGCCAAATAAGTTCGTGGTTAAAAGTAGTTATAAACCAATTACGTGGATAAATTGTTGATTAGAAAACGATTTTATAATAGGTGTGAAGTAGTTAAATAGGTTCATGAATATCATGTAATGTTTATTTGTTCTTATCTTATATATTATAAAGCAAAGCTTCTATCAATTAAATAAAAAATCAAATTTGGCTTACAAAAACTTGATTTTGATAACATGGAACAATAAAAAGTGAATTGGGACAGGTACAGAGCCTATAAATTGTATAAGTTTATGTTTTTCTTGACTACAAAACTCACTCAATGTACAATGAACTACTTTTGTAGACTACAGAAGTCACTCCATGTACAAGTTATCGCTTTTGTAGACTACAGAAGTTGTTTCTTTAACAAGTTTTCGCTTCCGCAGACTACAGAAGCTGTTCCCTTAACAAGTTTTCTCTTCTGTAGGCTACAGAAGTCACACCATGTACATGGACCTGCTTTTGTACCTACCGAGAGTTTCACAGTTTTCTCTTATCAATTCTAAAAGTGAGCTAAAACAATAACATTAGAAAAGGGTGTCCTATTTGAACACCCTGCTCTTATTTAAATAATCAACTATAGCTTAAACTGCTGTTTATAAACTTATTTTGAATCCTGCAAAAAAGCTACGAGGCGATCCTGGTCCATATATATATGAGGAAGCACGTCCTGCCCCAGTGTCAAAATCATTTTGATATGCATTGAAAATGTTTTGAACTCCAGCATTCAGTTCAAGTTGCAGATATTCGTTAATAGTAAAAGTGTAAGATACCTTCGTGTTTAATTCAAAGAAAGAGGGAGACTTTTCGGTGATATTCACTTTTGAGAATCTGTCAACTCCTTCAACTCCCTCTCCTGCTTCATGGGGCACTAACATGCTTCCAGTATAGTTGCCAGAGAGCGATGTTGTAAATTTTTTAACGGGTGTCCACGTTGCAACAAAATAGGCATATGAGTTTGGTGTACGCATCATTTCTCTTGTAGCTTCCACTTTGTCCAACTCTTGCTCGTCTTTGTTTTCAGGCTCCCACCATTTTCTTTCAGTACCATACAGACTTCTTTGAAAAGTTGCTCCCGCTTGTAGGCTTAACCATGAGGATATGTCGGCACGACCTTCTAAATTAAAACCATACACTTTTGCTCCATCATCAGCATTCACAACGGTGATTACGTTACCTTTTTGTTCCCCAACAAAAGGATTTTTCAGATGGGTGTAAAATCCTTCTATTAACAAATTTAGATTGACATTTCCTACTTGTTGATACATATCCATGGAGGCACTAAGACTTTGTGATTGTTCAGCATCCAAATCATCAGACAGGTTTCTTACGATTTGTTCGCCTCCGGCTATGTCTACATGCAGGTCTTCATCAAACAATTGAGGTGCTCTAAAGCCTTCGCTATAGCTTACTCTAAAGTTAATGTCATTGTTTGCGTTGTATCTAATATTAGCACGAGGGCTAAAAATTGGATTATCAACTAAGTTATTCTTATCTAACCGTCCACCAATAAGTAAACTCCATTCATTATTGATCCATTCATTTTGAGCAAATGCGGTTGCTGTTCTGGAACGTTGTCTAATAGATACTTTTCTATATCCACTCACATCATCAAGTTCGGCACCAAGGTATTCCAATCCTCCAGTTAAACTGGCTGGCATAAAAATGAAGTGATCAAACTTATGATTATATTGACTTCCAATTTGGTAGGTGAGTTCAGAAGATAGTCCGTAAGAATTCAAACGATTATTGTAATTGGCTATTTGTTCATTAACTTCGGCTATCTCTTCTTCGGTCATTCCAGGTTTCAACCCTGGTAAGTCTCCTACTGCTGGATCACCTCCACCGTAATAGCTTTTTCTATCAGTATGTTGAGCAGATGCGTACATACTAAATTTACTCTTACCATCGGCCGACGATTGATCAAATTTTAAGGCTCCACCATTTATATAATGTTCTGCTTGCTCAGTAATGAAAGCCTCATGAGGCGGTAGATCCAGTCTATCTCCTCCTCTACGAAATTCGTGCATGTTATGGTATTCCAACGTAATTCTCGAATAAAGACCAGTCTTTAAAAATGAGCGAAAACCCATCGAACGATTTTTAAGGGTTGGTAGTTCAGTAAATCCATCATCGTCGTGGTCATACCCGTCTCGTGCTCTATGTTGCCCGTAAATCATCATGCCTGCTTTTCTGTTTTCTGTAAGCATTGATGCATTAAATGATGTATTGTTTTCGAAAGCTCCAGAAGAGTTGAAATTGGATATTGTATGAGAAAATTCAGCTGAGTTGCGTAGCGGTTCTTTGGTGATGACATTGATTGTTCCACCAATAGCTGACGATCCCATTAGAGCGGAACCTCCGCCACGCACTACTTCCACTTTTTCTATCATATTTGCTGGAATTTGTTCTAATCCATAAACTCCACCAAGAGATCCAATCACGGGTCGGGAATCGATAAGAATTTGTGAGTAGGGACCATCCAGTCCGTTTATTCTTACTTGATTAAATCCACAGTTCTGACAATTATTTTCTACACGCAATCCGGGTTGAAATTTAAGACCTTCCGAAAGTGTGTTAGAGTTGGTTACATCAAATGTTTTCATGTCTAAGATGCTTATCAATGAAGGAGAATAGCGACGAGTATTGCCATTCCGGTCGGCCGAAATCACAACATCTTCAAAATGAATAGAACTCTCCTCTAAGTCAAAGTTTAATTCTATCGTTTCGCCTGCTTTTGCATTTATTCTTTTTTCAATAGTTTTGTAACCCATCATTTTCACCTCTATATCGTGTTCACCAACTGGGAGGTGTTTTAAGAAATAGTGTCCTGTATTATCTGTGGCAGTACCTAATGAGGTTCCTTTCACGATAAAAGTAACATAAGGTAAATGTTCGTTTGTAGTTTTGTCTAAGACATGGCCAAATACGTTGGCATCAGTACCTTTCGGTTCTTCCGCTAATATAGTGTAGGGTAAAAGGCATAGAAATGCCCAATATATATATATAGTTTTCATTTAATTGCTTGATCTTTGAATGATTGCTACAGAATATGTAGTTTTCTGCAAATCATAGGTTTATGAAGTACTGTTCTATTGCTGCCAATAAGTATTAGTTGTATACTTGTCAACAATTGCAGTTTCTAAATTAAAAGTGGAGTGAAATAATTTTTTTAAGCTTGTTCATATATGGAACAGGAACATCCATTTATGAAATATGAGGAGGTGCTCGTAGAAGAATGCTGAGGTTTTCCTCAGAGAAAAACATTTTGTCTCTTCGGATATTATCATCTACCGATAAATTAAAGAAAGGGGTTTTGATCTCAATATGAGGTACAATTGCATCAGTAGAGTAGCCATGAGTTATGTACTCAATAGCAAGAATTTCTTTTGAAGTATGACTGTGAGTTGATGTATCACTTTTTTTGAATGGATGTGAGTGAACAACAATAGTATCATCTATATAGTGGGTGTGAGTAAAGAATGCTTTACCGTTTATAAAAAATATAAACAATAAAGGCAAGAGCCATATAATTGATTGATGTAAAACTTTCTCTCTCATATAATAATGCAAAAATAGATATTTAAATAGGATGTAGCAATGGTTTTAAAGAAAAATTTCTGTAATGGATTAGAATGAGTGAATTTTCATGTTGTACTATTCTATACTTTATTGTTCATGTGGTATAATAATAAATTAAGGGAAATATTTGTTTAATGAAAAAATAGTGAGCGATTTAATGAGATGATTTAAATCACAATCTATCAGAATCATGAAAATCAAAATTTTATAAGATCTAACGGTATAGTTCGCAATTATAATATTTAGACTACTTTTGCATTCAAGTTTTTTTTCAACAACATGTAACGATTATTGTTATAAGTAACATATATGTTGTTATTAATATAAGAGCGAACTTCAAACAATGGATCCACACACGATTATAGATAAATACTACACAAAAGGAACTAAACTATACGATATTTATATTTCGCATGTCACCGATGTAACTAATAAAGCTTTATCTATTGCTCATAAACATCCAGAACTTGCCATTGATGTGCATTTCTTGGAAGAAGCAGGTATGTTGCACGACATTGGGATATATCTAACAAAAGCTCCGAAAATAGCATGCAAAGGGAAATATCCATATATATGTCATGGCTATTTGGGCAGGGATATTCTTACACAAGAGGGGTATCCGCAACATGGTTTGGTGTGTGAAAGACATACTGGAACGGGACTTAGCATTGAAACCATAATTAAACGCAAACTGCCCATTCCTCACCGTGATATGAGACCTCAATCTATGGAGGAGAAAATAATTTGTTTTGCAGATAAGTTTTATTCAAAATCGAAGTTAGGTAAAGAGAAGTCCGTAAAAAAAATACGTTCTGGATTAGGAAAACATGGTAAGCATCAAATAAAACTGTTTGATGAGTGGTGCGAAATGTTTTTATAATATAAAAAGGAGCTCAAATAAGCCTTTTAGCAATAAATGCGGTACTTATTCTGTCAAACGCTATACTTTGGCAAACAATTTGCTGTTAATAATAAGGTAACAACTATACAAATGATATAACATAATTAGTGAGATGGTTCTTTAAATGAGTCTAATCAATGTGTTTGTATGATTTAAATAAATAGATATGAAAAAGGATAACAAAAATAAGCATTACTCGGAAGAGTTTTTAGATGATGAGGATCTGACTTTTAGACAGGAAAACTCTGTTTTTGAAGATAACTTAGATGACAATTTGTCAGACGAAGAAGAGCTTTTAGCTGAACAGGTTTTAGATGAAGTGGAAAATCTTCAAGATAAATATGATGAATTAAACAACAGTCATTTGCGTTTACACGCAGAGTTTGATAATTATCGGAAGCGCACTTCAAAAGAAAAAATGGAAATCATCAAAGCTGGAGGCGAAAGAGTATTATCAGATATGATACCTCTCATTGATGATTTTGAAAGAGCATTAGAAACTGTGCAAAAAGCAGATAACAAGGAAGCGATAGTTGAAGGATTGGAACTTATATACGCAAAGTTTATTGCATTTTTAAATCAAAATGGTGTAAAAGAAATTGAAGCTATAGGAGAGAAGTTTGATGCTGATAAGTTTGAAGCGATAACAACAATACCTGTTGAAGATGAATCGCAAAAAGATGTGGTTGTAGATTGCATCCAAAAAGGTTATAAATTGGACGAAAAAGTACTTCGTTTCCCAAAAGTAATTGTAGGAAAATAAAAATGTCAAAGAAAAGAGATTATTACGAAGTTTTAGGTGTAGCAAAAAATGCAAGCGCTGAAGAGATAAAAAAAGCATATCGCAAAAAAGCCATCCAGTATCATCCTGACAGAAATGAAGGTGACGAAACTGCTGAAGAAAAATTTAAAGAAGCAGCTGAGGCTTACGAAGTATTGAGCAACGAAAATAAACGCTCTCGTTATGATCAATTTGGTCATGCAGGAGTGAGTGGAGCTGCTGGAGGTGGTTTTGGTGGAGGTATGTCTATGGATGATATATTTTCGCAATTTGGGGATATTTTTGGTGGTTTTGGCGGATTTGGTGGTTTCGGAGGAGGTCGCAGTGGTGCTCGAAGAGCCAACAGAGGATCTGACCTTAGGGTAAAGGTAAAGCTCAACCTGAAGGAAATACTGAACGGCGTTGACAAAAAAATTAAAGTTAAGAAGTACGTTTCCTGCTCTCATTGCAGTGGTAATGGTTCCGAAAATGGAGACTCATACACAACTTGTGATACATGTAGAGGTTCGGGTGTAGTGACGCGTGTTACCAATACAATTTTAGGTCAGATGCAAACTTCGAGCACTTGTCCGAGTTGTGATGGAGAAGGCAAAACTATAACTAAGAAATGTAGTCATTGTTCTGGTGAAGGTGTTATCAGGGATGAAGAGATAATTACTATACAAATACCTGCAGGTGTAGCCGATGGCATGCAGCTTTCTATGACAGGCAAAGGAAATGCAGCACGTCGGGGTGGCATTAGTGGTGACTTGTTGATTGCTGTAGAAGAAGAGCAACATCCTGAATTGATCAGGGATGAAAATGATTTGATCTACAATCTTTTTCTCACTTTTCCTACTGCAACGCTTGGAGGTTCCGTAGAGGTGCCAACCATTGACGGAGTTGCAAAAGTGAAAATAGATCCAGGCACTCAGCCTGGCAAAGTGCTTCGCTTGCGAAACAAAGGACTACCTTCGGTTCATGGCTATGGTACGGGTGATTTATTGGTTAATGTGAACGTTTATGTGCCTGAATCTGTTTCGGACAAGGAGCGCAAGATTCTTCAAGGTTGGGAAAAATCATCTAATTTCGAACCTTCTAAGAATGCGAAAAAAACAGTGTTCAGTAAATTTAGAAAAATGTTTGATTAAGGTATTCAATTTATATAGCATTGTAAATCTCAAGTTTAATTAAGTAGGTGTTTTATAATTAAAAGCGCATTGGAAATTTTTTCCTTTGCGTTTTTTTAGATCTAAACAGAGCTATGAACAATTATTTAAATCAAAACACCGTCGGGTTTAATTAAGATGTTTATTATTGTAAGCGTTGATTTCATTTACTCTGATAGATAAACATTTTGTTATGAGCATACGTTATATACTTATAGATTATTGAAAATATGCAGTCTATCGATTCGCATTAATTCAAAGACTCTTCTTATTACTAACATTTTAAAACATTCATATTATGCAAGACATAGGAATATTTTACGGATCATCAACTGGAAACTCAGAGGCCGCCGCTCAACAAATGCAAAAAGAATTTGGAGAATCAGTAGCTACTATTTACGATGTGAGTAGTGCCAAAGCTGCTGATATAGAAAAATATTCAAACGTTATATTTGGTTGCTCTACTTTAGAAATTGGAGAATTAGAGTATGATTTCGAAGATTTCTTGCCAGAGCTTAAAGCTGCAAATCTACAAGACAAAAAAGTTGCTATTTTTGGTTTGGGCGATCAAGAGTCCTATCCCGACTCTTTTGTTGATAGTATTGGTATAACTTATGATATACTTAAAGAGAAGGGTTGTGAATTAGTAGGGAAGGTGTCAACTGAAGGCTATGACTATGATGAATCGAGAGGTGAATTAGATGGACAGTTTTTAGGTCTTCCATTAGATGAAGAAAATCAAGGCGATTTAACTAACGAAAGAATAAAGAATTGGGTTGAGCAACTGAGGGATGAATTCAATTAACTATTGAGATGTCTACATCGGTTTCCGATTTTAGAACAGTAACAATGCAAATACTGACTCATCATATTTATGAGTACAATAAAGGATTGCGAAATCTTGTTTTGTATACAATAAATTCTGAAGAATTACCCAACATTTTAGAGCTTCTTTCAAGCAAAGGAATTTGCTATTTTATATCCAAGGTGAACGAAAATAAGATGAATGTTTTTTTTGGTGATGAAGTTTGTATAAAAATAATAGAATCTTTTGGAGATAGGTTACTTTCGGACTATTCAGATGAAGAGGATTTCATACTGGGTACTATGCTTGGCTATGACCGAATTAAGCAATGTGAAAGATATATCAAAAGAATAAATAGAGATTAAATGCGTTTTCACTTTTTCCTCTAAAATAATAAAAGCAACTNNAGTTGCTTTTATTATTTTAGAGCTAATCCATGCTTCATCGTTTGTGATCAACTAACTTTTATTTATTGGAGTATAGAATTTATCTTCTCCATAAGTGTTTTTGCTATATGTTGAAAACCTAAGTCTGTCAAATGAATACCATCAACCGTACCTTCACCATCTTTATTTATTAGATTGTCACCTTTCAGATAATATACATTTTTATCCCCATCTTCTTTTAAAGTTTCAAACTCTGTATGCAATGCAGCATTCTTAGCAACTATATTTCGGGCAGTCTGCATGTCAAACACCGAATGTGGATATATAATAGACTCCATAAATAATATAGGTGTAAGAGGATTCTTCTTTCTAATTATATTCACAAAGTGCTTGGTTCTTTCCTTTATTTTCGCTTCATCTACATTAGGAACGAAATCCAGTATAAACAACCCAGCATCTTTTCTTTGTGCCATTACTTCTGCAATTTCATAATCTAACTGACCATTTCCACTAAATCCTAAGTTGATGAACTCTCTATTCATCCAACGTGTAAGGATATTGGTGTACGACATACCAGGGCGTGTAGCACAGCCACCTTGTGTAATACTTGTTCCATAAACGACAATTGGGTTTTCAACATCCGTATAGAGGATACCAGGTAAAGCAATAAAAGCTGTGGAATCTACACCAATTGACAAACTTGAGACTCCGTCGTACAGGGGTAAAAATAACATATACTCTCTTTCTTCTGCAGTCATGTTCGAAATTATGACTTGCTCTGTAACTTTACCTTCTGGTCTTGCACTTCTAACAAACTGCCACTGATTGTCTTTCCAGCAATAAAGATCCAACCCTTTTATCCCTGTATCTGTCATGTGGTTCATCTTCACATTATTGAGCACCTCCCATTTGGCAGATATTGATGTGGAATTGCTGTTAAATAAAACTGCAAGACCTGAGGTGTTTTTGCCTAATGTCCAAATAGCTGGTCGTGATACTTTATCTTTAAGGTATGTTGGAAGTCGCTCGTATCTTGTTTCTGTTTCTGTTGTAATTTTTCCAATCAGAGGAAATTTAGAAGCATCTGTATAAACTATTTGAGCGTCAGTACATATGGATAGCGTTAAAAAAATGATAGTAATAAATAGAGTGGATGATAAATATTTCATTTTTTTGGATTTTAATTTGAAAATTCAATAATGACAACTAACTCTTAGTTCTTATTTTCTAAAATGCACCCTAAAATTACACTTTACTATCCAAAATAAAAACTAATTGATTACAAAAGATCTACTCTCTATTTTATTAATAGAATCATTAAGTATCTTACTAAACTTTAGTGCCCCGTTTCTATTCAGATGTTCCATATCATAAAAATCATCTATGGAGAAAATTTGTGAGTCATGAAAATCCCAATATTTTATGCCATATTTTTGAGCAATAGATTCACTGATTTCTATGTTTCTCTCAATGTATGATTGGTTCAAGTAAGTATTAAATTCAGTATAAGTTGGGGGAGTAAATAAAATGGGCGTCACTCCTTCAGCCAACAAGATTTCTATAAAACCTTCTAAATCATCTATAACTTCATCTCTTTCTTCTGATTTATTTATTATATCGGTGTACCAAGTGCTTGAAATAACATAAGCCTCATGATTAAAATTAGTTGTATCTCTTCCTTCAAATGCTACATATCCCTTAATAATAGGTTTGTGCATGTCAACACCATTTTGAACTTCAAAATCCACAATTTCTGATCCATATTTCCAATAGTTCAAGAATCTCTTTTTTAACATCGCGTAAGATACTTTGGGAGTATATCCAAAGAATGTAGGAGAGAGATTTGCCCAAAAGTATCCTGTATCTTTATATTTAATGCCATTACCATAATAGGACCAATAATCTCTATTGAATTGACTGGAAAAATAGAGAGAATGATAATCAACGCTAATAAAAGCATACTTTAGATTATTCATGTTAGGCAATAATGACAAAGTTATGCGCTTATCGAAATAGATACTTTGTGCCAAGTTGGCTAAATTGTATGCATACAAGTCAAATGCTTCTGGATTGACACCATAAGTAGCACGTGAGGTTCCTAATATTACAATTTCAATGGAGTCTTGCGATTTTTTTGCACCTTCATATTTTACCTTATATAAAGTGTTAAGCATTCTGAGAGAAGAATCCATAACGAGTATAACAAAGAGAGGAAATGAAAGAAATATGATTATTTTTTTTAAAAATTCTCGCATAATATTCTAAAACTGAAAGTAAATAAACTCTTGCTGTTCACCCTGAAACCAAACTAAAGAAAACATAATAGCATAGTAAAACGCATAGCGAAGAGGACGTCTCCATCTCACTCCTAAGTTGGCAATCGCATACTCCTCATCACGTCCATTCCACTCAATTAGCATAAAAGCTGCGATAAATGCCAATACAAACAAGGCTCTTCGTTTACCTTCAAATGCTGGAAATGTTAGTAGAGAACTTGAAAATATTTCACCAAGAATGCTGATTGCGTGCCCTACATTTTCAGCTCTGAAGAAAATCCAAGCCAACACAGTTAAGCTAAAAGTAGCAAGCATCATACTTGTCTCTTTAGCTGTTGGCCATCTTTTTTCTTCTGCAATAGGTCCAAGATGCACTCTGTTTTTATTAATCAACAACAGAGGTAAGAAATATACTGCATTTAATGCTCCCCAAACAATAAAAGTCCAGTTTGCTCCATGCCAAAAGCCACTTACAACGAAAATAATAAATATGTTCCGCACATTCATCCATGTACTACCTCTGCTTCCACCCAATGGAATATAAAGATAGTCTCTAAACCATGTTGAAAGAGATATATGCCAACGTCTCCAAAATTCCGCAATGTCTCTTGAAAAATAGGGGAAATGGAAGTTTCTCATCAAATCAAACCCAAACAGCCGAGATGTTCCGATAGCAATATCAGAATATCCTGAAAAATCTCCATATATCTGAAATGTAAAAAAGAGAGCTCCTAACAATAAAGTGCTTCCAGAATAATCCGATGAGTTATTGAAGATTAAATTTGCAAATTCTGCAGCATTGTCGGCAATCACAACTTTTTTAAACAAACCCCACAATATCTGTTTTAATCCGTCTACTGCTTTATAATGATCGAATGTCCTTTTTTTATAAAATTGAGGTAATAGATTGGTTGCTCTCTCAATCGGACCAGCTACTAACTGAGGAAAAAAGCTAACGAATGCCGAAAAGGCAATAATATCTTTTGTTGGTTTTAATTTACGTCTATAAACGTCTATGCTATAGCTCAATGTTTGAAAGGTGTAGAAGCTGATACCTACTGGTAATATAATATGAAGTGAATTGCCATTTATATCTCGTCCAAAGAAAGTGAAAGCTTGCGTGAAGTTATCTAAAAAGAAATTGTAGTATTTGAAGAACCCCAGAAAACCAAGATTGACTAAAATACTTGTCCAAAGTAGTAATTTTCGCTTAAATGGCTTTTCTTCAACTCCTAATCTTAGCCCTACTGTATAATCCACAAGTGTGCTAAATGCTATTAGAGATAAAAATCTCCAATCCCACCATCCATAAAATACATAACTTGCTATAAGGATTAGCAAATTTTGCAGTTTCAAGTTTTTCTTTATTACTAACCAATAAAGCAGAAAAACAATAGGTAAGAAAACAGCAAAATCAAGTGAGTTAAAAAGCATTTTGGAATAAGATTTTAATTTTTTAGTGTATAGCTTTCTGTTTAAAGCTTGTAACGCAAAAGGTGGTTTATAGTTGTGTGATTTTGTATATCTTCACTTACTTTTCACTTTTAACAATCGGTAAGTCAATTATTAAAACAGATTATGTAAAGGTGTAAATTGTTCTATTGTCTCAATTAATTGTAATCAAGATTTCTGGTTGTAGTTTTTGTATTTTTCGCTGCTTCATGATTCTAACAAGTTTGGCATTATTGCGTATCTTAACAATCATTTCTTCTATCATCTTTCTTTATCGCAGATACTTAGTAAAAGAAATGCTATTTAAAATTAAATTTACACTTAGGATAAAAAAACAACAATTTATAATGTGTAAATTTCTATAAATTTTTAGTCTCTGACTTGTTGACAATCATAGCAACGGCAGCATCACCCGTTAGATTCACTGTGGTTCTAAACATATCAAGAGGACGATCAATCGCAAATATTAAGGCTAAACCTGCTTCAGGGATTCCAGCTTGCGCTAACACGATTACCAGCATCACCATTCCTGCACCAGGCACGGCTGCACTTCCAATAGATGCTAACGTAGCAGTAACTATAATGCCTAATTGTGCTGTCAGTGTTAGATCCATACCAAAAGCTTGAGCAATAAATACTGCTGCTACTGCTTGGTATAAGCTTGTGCCATCCATATTTATAGTTGCGCCAATGGGCAACACAAAACTCGCAATGCTTTTATCAACTCCTAAATAGTCTTCTACACGCTCCATAGTTAAAGGCAATGTAGCAGCACTCGAACTGGTTGAGAAACCTAACAGTTGAGCTGGTGCAATTCCTTTGATGAAATAAGAGGGTGTTTTTTTAGTAATCAGCCAAACAGCTAAAATATAAAAAGCTATCATCATTGATAAACCCAACAATACGCTAACAGCGTACATGCCTAAAGCTATAAACAAATCACCACTTGGAGCCTCCGTAACTAAAGCTGCCAATAGTGCAAAGACGCCAAACGGTGCAGTCATCATAATGAGATCTATCATTTTCAAAATAACGTGGTTGAAACTATCGAAAAATTTCTTTACAGGACTTGCCTGTTTTTCTGGTATCAATATCATTCCGATCCCAAAGAAGATGGCAAAGAATATCACTTGCAACATGTTCGTGTTGTCGGTAGCCGCTCCAAATATGTTATCTGGTACAATGTTTTCTAATGCTTGCAGTGGTCCTGCATCAAGTTGTTGCTGTGCATCCGTTTTTCTTTCGGAAGCTTCTCCAGCATATTCTGTCAACAACTCATTTCGAGTGTTTTCTGCTATATGTCTTCCGGGTTGAACGAGATTCACTATTGTTAATCCAATAGATACGGCAACAAATGTTGTGAGGATGTATAAACTGATGGTCTTTAAACCAATTGTAGAAAGCTGTGATATATCTTTCAGATCAGACACACCCTTAATAAGTGATCCAAGTATAAGTGGAATAGCAATTAGCTTTAGCGAGTTTATAAATATGTTCCCAAAAGGCTTTATCCAATCTTGCACAAATTGACTTCCCCAAGCAAATTGAGATAAAACTAAGCCTAAAAGCACACCTAAGAGCATTCCAATTAAAATCTGCCAATACAAAGCTAACTTTTTCATGTAAACTGATTAATATTTCTTCTTGGTGTGAATGTGTATTTAATTCACAAATTTAAATTTAATTTCTCAATACTGGAAATTTACGGTGATAGCATTCCTTGTTATTGTCACAAAATAGACCGACGAGATTGAAAGAAAACCCTATGAAAAGGTTCTTAGCGCTATGCTCAGAGGTTTTATGACGTTTTTTGCGAGGTATCGTACACGTACAGAAGTCCAAGATTTCTTTATTTATTGGTTTTGTACATATACAGAAGACCGCGATTTTTTCATTTATTGTTTTTTATGCAAGTAAAAAAAGGGGTCGAGATTTAAAAAATATTGCAGCGAGTAAAAAAGTTGATCTCAACTAACTCTTTTTTCATACTCAATTCTTCTTGATCTGTCATGTTTTGAAAAGGAGTGCGATTGATACCCAAGTCAAGACCGATAAGTTTCATAATGCGCTTGCCGCCCACAATATTTCCTCTGTAATTTACAATCACATTTATTACCTCTTGTGCGAAGTTTTGTTTTTCGCGTGCAGTTTCAATATCTCCATTGTTCCATGCCTCAATAATGCCATTTAGTTCACGACCATTATAATTTGTTGTTCCACCAATTCCGCCTTGTGCTCCACCCATTGCCAAAGCGGGCAATATAGTTTCGTCTTGACCGTGAAGCATGTCAAACTTGTTGTCTTTATACAAGCGGCATTGATTGTATTCATATATACTCTCAAATGTATATTTAATACCAGCAAAATTAGGAATACGTCCATCAACCTCTTTCAAGAATGGGAGCATCGGTAAGAAAACTCCACTCAGTGCAGGAATATGATAGAAATAGAAAGGCAAGCCAGGAGCACCACAAGCAATTTCTTCGCAATATTTCACTAACTCTTCCACTCTATTAGCTTTCGGGAAAGGTGATGCCATTGCACCAATACCATAAGCTCCAATTTCTTGAGCATGAGCTGCTAACTTGTTACTTTGTTTTACGCAAGTACTGCCAACATGAACTATTACTTTAAATTCTTTAGGGGATACTTTCATCCATTGTTCAGCAATCATCATCCTTTCCGTTTCAGTTAGCATATATCCCTCGCCCGAAGATCCATTAATGAAAACACCCACCAGACCATTTTTCTGAAGCATGTTTGAATAAGATGCTATTGGCTCTAAGTTCACCTCTCCTTTTCTGTCAAAAGGGGTAAACGGAGCATTGATTAATCCTTTTATTTTTTCCATTATTTTAATTGAAGTAATTTGATTGTTTTATTTTTTAATTGAGCTCCATGTAAAATTCTTTATTTCCTTCCTATTGGGCACAGCAAAACTACTAAGATATGCTATTAATATACTTGAGGCCATCCCTATAAATCCGTATAGGAGAAATGATATATCAGTAGTGTTTTTGACGATTAGTAACACCGCTAAACCAAAGAGTAATCCAATTAGCGCAGATGAAGAACTAACTCTTGGGAAAAATATACCTAAGAAAAAGAGTGCACCCAAGCCACACGTAAGTAATCCCAAAAAAGTGTTGAATTGATCCCATAATGATGCAATATCCCATGTTGCTAATATCAACGCCATGGTTATTCCCATGATTCCCACAATTATACTTGCCCAGCGTGCCACTTGCATGCTTCGTTTTAGTGTAGTTTTCGAACAAAGTGTTTTGTAAAAATCTGTAGTTACTACAGCAGACACCGAATTGATGTTGGACGACAATGTTGACATAGCTGCTGCAAAAATTGCTGCAATCAGCAGTCCAGCAAAGCCCACAGGCATTTGCGAAACAATGAATTGTGGAAATACTGAATCTATATTAGGATTAGTTATAGCCATGTTGGCCGGATTTGCAGTATAAAATACGTACAACCCCGTTCCAAGCAAAAAGAACACTATACTCACCGGCACGCTTATAATGCCATTGAGCCAAATACTTTTGGCAGTTGCTTTTTCGTCTTTGGTTGTCATATAGCGTTGCACAACAGATTGGTCACTCGTATATGTTATAAGAGAGTTGGCTACACCACCAATTAGAACGACCCAAAAGACAGGTTGACTGAAATCGAATCGAAAATCAAGCCAATTCAATTTATTATCCACCGTTGCAGTTTCCCAAAAGGTGCTAATGCCTCCATCCACTCCCATCACCATATATGCAAAAGCGGCAAGCGCTCCCGCTATTAATATAAAACCTTGTATGACATCGCCCCAGATTACTGCTTCCATACCACCACTCGTGCAATAGATAATAGTGACAATACCCATAATAAGGATTGAAAAGTAAATATTGATTCCCGTAACCGCATTAAGCGCTAACGAGGGAAGAAATAAAACAATAGCAATGCGACTAACCATGAAAAAAACAAACAAAGCTGAAGCAATCCACCTGATTGATCTATTGAAGCGAGCTTCAAGGTATTCATAAGCCGTGTCAAAGTTGAAACGACGAAAGAATGGCAAGAAATATCGAATGATTATTGGGACAATTAGTATAATGCTAAGATTAAATATTAACATTCGCCAATCCGTTGCATAACTTTTCGCTGGGATAGAGATGAAAGTGATGGCACTAAGTGTTGTAGCAAATATACTAATCCCAGCAGCCCACCATGGTATGCGACCACCTGCTTTGAAGAAATCATTTGTATTCTTGTTCCTTTTCATAAAAAAGAATCCCAAAAGCAGCATTCCTCCAAAATAAACTATCAGGACGGTGTAGTTTAGCCAGCCAAAGTTATTTACCACGGTTGTGGTCATCTTTACAATTTCAGGATTTCTTATGCCAGGTGTAGTCTCTCCTCCCGATATATATAAATGTTTACCATCAGATACAATAGCAGCTACCGCTGAGGGTGTTTTACGAGGATTGTCTAACTCAAACCAACTGTCAGTAACTGTGTTATAAAGAAGAATTTTGTCATTAAATCCAGCATGATTTATCCACAGACTATCTCTTCTATTAGAATCATTTAATAAGATTGCGCTTTCAACTTGATTATATATTTCACCATTGTCACCCCCAATTAAAGCAATGTGTGATGCGCCAATGGGTGCAGAAACAAACATTGATAAGCGTAACGGATGATTATCGATGCTTTGAATATTCTTTTTGGCTGTCCATTTGCCTTTTGATGGCTTATAATTATAAACAGTAGAGTAAAAAGTTGTAATGTTGGAAGATGCCAAAGCTCTACCACCAAATGCAAATAACGAAATTTCTTCTCCATCTTGTTGGGCAGACATACTTGCTCCTGAGACAGGTATTGGGAAATCGGGCAAAGCTTGCCACTGTTTATCTAAGTAGTTTAAATCGAGCATTAGGAATTGATTGACTGATTTGCCGTCTTCTTTTCGACCACCCAATAAATAAACATGACTGTTAACAATAGTAGCCGTAGCATTTCTAACTGCTAATGGCAATTCTGGTAACATCAACATTGATATCCTATGACCATCATAATTAATCAACAACGCTTGCTTAGATAATCCATTCGGGGTTTGTCCTCCCATACATAACAAACCTTTTGGAGTGGAAACATAAGCACCTTCGGCTAAAGCAAAAGGCATGGTCTTAGAAGTGTTGATAAGTTGGAATTGATTGTTGCTGTTTTCGGAGAAAATAAATATCTTGTCAGAGAATGTTTTTGAGCCACCTTCCCATGGTTTTCCGTTTGAAAAGTTTGCACCTCCTGCCAAAATAAACCAATCATCTTGCTTACCGAAAAAGCTTCCTGACAATCCTTCTTTTAGTGAAGATTCTGGGGATTGCTTCATGCTCCATACTTGTCTGCGATCTATATGATTAATACCAGTAGAGTAGGAGTCCAGGTTCAACAATAGAAATAATAAAAGAATGATGAATGGTGCAAAAGGTTTCATGTTTATATTTCTTTATAGAATTAAAAAGATATTAATTCTTATGCACAATGTAGCCTCTGTTTTATCTTAGTGTCTCGATGCTGTGTTGCAGTTAACGTCTTATTTTCTCTTCTGTTTATTAATCTTCTCCAATGTTTTCCAGCACTGATACATGCCGCGAGGAACATGAAAGCAACCTTTCCATTTTCCACCTTTCAAATCTAATAATACTTCACCTTGACGATTAAGATATCCCCACCATTCAGGATTGTTTTGATCTTTAAAATGGCTCCAAGTATATTCGTGTACTTTTTCGTACCATTGCAAGCACTCTATTGAGCCAGTCAATTGGTAGCCCTTTAACAATGATATCAAAGTTTCTATGTGAACCCACCAAAGTTTTTGATCCCATTCTAATTGCTGAGGAGGATGACCCAATCGATCCATAAAATAGTAAATACCACCATATTGTTTATCCCAACCATACTCAATTGTTGCAAGGGTTGTTTCAATTGCTTTATCTATTAACTCTGGGCGATTCATGCGTTCTCCCAAATCCATGATAAACCACATTGCTTCTATGCCATGTCCAGGATTAATTAATCGACCTTCAAATGAATCTGAAAGACTACCGTCTAAATTCACATTCTCTACAATGAGACTTCCCAGTTCGGGACGACGAAATACATTCATTACTTCGTCAATGCAATGGTTAATACTCTTTTCTAAAAAGTCTTTATCAATTAGGTGTTCTACTTCGAGAGAAAGATTAGATAGAATCATTGGCAAAGCAAGGTTTTTCAGATCACGCGTGCCCTTATGTGTTTTATTCCATTTCGATTTGGGATTTTCTTTACGAAGTTGAATTTGTTTTATAGTCTCTCTTGCAATTTGTGAGTAAACCACATTACCCGTAGCAAGGTGCAATTGACCAAAAGCCATGGAAGCAAAAGTGTAAGAAAAGATGTTATATGGTTCCATTAAAGGTGTACCTTCACGCGTGGTTGAAAAGTACCAATTGTACTTGCCATCGTGTCCATATTTTTCAAGAAACTCCGCTCCTCTAATGGCGCAATCTAACCACTCTTGACGTTTTTCTACCTCGTTGTATAGCTTAGCAAACATCCACACCTGTCGTGCTTGGAGCCAAATGAACTTATCGGTATCGAATATCTCTCCTTTACCATTTAAGCAGGTGAAATAACCTCCAAACTCTTTGTCCTCAGATTTATTCAGCCAGAAAGGAATAATATTACTTAATAGTTCAACTTTGTATTGTTTTTCGAGTTCAATTTTATCTATACTCATAAGGTTGTGTAAAATATTGTGCACAATAGCTATTCATGATGGCTGTATCTTTTGTAAATGTTAGTCAGAAACTTAATCAATCATTAAATTTAAAGCAAATATATACATTTATATTAGAAAGAAGATGGTGCAAATTAAAATACTTTATTTTATTAGTGTGATTTATTTTCGATATTATAAAAGTAACACAAATGTTCAATCTTTGAAAAGATTTTCATTTATTTTCAAAGCTACCATTTTCCACATTTCTAAACCATTCATTAAAATCAACTTCTGATGGAATATCAAACTTCTTTCTCATTCGGTTTTTTCTTACTTGTACAGCTCTAACAGTGACAAAAGTAAAGTTGGCTATATCTTTTGTCGAAAAATTGAGATATGCAAGCGCACAGAAATAGAGTTCAGAACTTCGAATAGCAGGGTCTAATTGCTTTAATAGCTCAATAAATTGTGGATAGCTTTCACTAAATAACGGTAGAAATTCTGGACTATTGCTTTTTGCCAATTCTATAATATCATTAAATATATTATTCTCAAGCTTTTCCTCCAATAGCTCTATTTTCTCTGTGTTAGAGATAAGTTGTTGGCTTTTTTTTAAAAGATTCTTTTTGCTATTTCTATTTCTTATAATTAAGAATATCCCAATTATGAGTGAAACTAAAATTATACCGATTACGATATAAAAAAAAGATCTATTTTTTTGAGTTGAAGCATCATCAGCTTTCTTAATAATATCTCTTAAGATCACATCGGTTACCATTTTATTATGCACCTTAAGCGAATCATTTATGATATTATATTCCCTTAAATGATTCTTTGCCTCATAAATTGTTGCCTCATCGTTTATTAAACAATCAGATATCTTTTTATGAAGATACATTGTTTTATGATTGATATTTAAATCTTTGCTATGCTTCAATGCTCTTTTATAATATGAAACAGCTTTGGACGTATCTCCCCTTGCCATTTCCAGGTCGCCATAAATTTGTAAAGAATAAAATAAGAGAGAAGTATTGCTATTTTGTATTAACTGAAGTGATTTATCCAATTGCTCAACTGCTTCATCAAACCTTCCGAGATTAGTGTAGAGTAATCCTTTATCAATATATGCTGATATATAATAGTAACTAACGCTACTATCTTTTGAATTAGATAAGTGTTCCTTCAATAGCTTTTGATATGTCTCAACTGAATCGAGATTGTTCTGCTTAACATATAAATGTTGAATATAGAAATAAGCCATTGTTATTGACATATCTCTTTTCTTTTCATCAGCAATACGCTGGGATACTTTCAGTTGTTTCAGATAATGTTCTTTTTCGAGGCTATAAAGTCGATGGTAAGAAGCTATCCTACCTTTTAGTCTATGTGTCTCTGCTTGAAGAAAGTCATCTTTCTTATAATATTTGTCTTCTTCAATCTTTTCAATCAGTTTAATTGCATCCATTCTCAGTCCTACTTCTTGTAACACCCTGGCAATATATAGATTCGAATAGGTTACACCCTTTTCATATTTAGTTTTAGTGGAAATATGTAATGCTTTATTGGCTAATTTCAATGATTCAATAAACTGGAGATCTATGAACTTAAAATAAGATGATTCAATTAAACTATCAACATCTTTTTTATAATCATTTTGAGCTAATATAGGAGTAATTAGAATACACAGAATAATTATAATTTTTAGTCTCATAATTGAGTTTACTTTAAATACATGAAGATTACAGGAGATTCTGTTTTAAAAGACTGGACTAACATCTCGACATATCCTTCAACTGGTTTCATAAATAAAAACACCTCTATTTTCCAGATTCCTAAACCATTCATTAAAATCGACCTCTGATGGTATATCATATTTTTTTCTCATTCTATTCTTTCTTACCTGAACAGCTCTCACAGTCACAAAAGTAAAGTTAGCTATATCTTTTGTTGAAAAATTGAGATAAGCAAGCGCACAGAAATAGAGTTCCGAGCTTCTAATGTTAGGATCTAATTGTTTCATCGCTTCTATAAATTCTGGGTATCCTTCTCCAAATAGGGGAAGAAACTCAGGACTATTGCTCTTTGCCAATTCTATAATATCTTGAAATATATTACTTTCAAGTTCCTCTTCCAAGAATTCTATTTTTTGTTCTTTAGTACCAATCATACGAATCTTTTCACTTAAACTCTTTTTGTTCCTTCTGTTTCTGGCAATTAAGAAGGCTGCTAATAATATGGAAATAAATACAAGGCTAATCACGATATGCCAAAACAATACGACATGTTGAGCAGAAGTTCTTTTATTTTCATTCATAATATTTTCTAATACAGTATTTACAACCATGCTATTGTGCCTTTGAAGCGAGTCATTCAATAAAGCATACATTTTTCCATGATCCCTTGCATTATCTATTAATGTGTCATTCTTGAGCATATAATCGGCTAATTTCTTATGTAGTTCACATGTAGTTTGGTTTGCATTAAGAGAAATGCTATTATTCAACGCATCATAATAATAAGAAATAGCTTTTTCAATATTCCCTCTACCTGCTTCCAGATCACCAAATGCTTGCAGAATATTATATTTATACGGAGTGTCATATTTTTCGAGTATTGCGAATGATTTTTGAAGTTGCACAGCTGCTTCATCAAATTTCTCTTTTTTTAAATATAGTTCTCCTTTATTTCTATAAAGAGCACCTATATTATAGAAAACCTCATGCTCTTCAAAATATGATAGCTGTTGTGCTTGAAGATTTTGGTAGGCTACAATTGAGTCATTTATTCCTTGCAGAGCGTAAAGATGTTCAATGTTTTGATATGCCCAAAGCTTTGATAGTTCTTTCTTTTTTTGGTCTGATATTTGTTCAGACAAAGATAGCTGTTTATTAAATTCCTCTTTAGCCAAAGTATAAATCTGCTGACTTCCATAAACTCTTCCTTTTAGTCTGTGATATTCTACCTGAGGAATAATGGTTTCTTTAAAATAAGACTCCTCGTTTATGTTCTGAATATAATTAAATGCTTCCAGATTCATACCAATCTCTAACAAAACTTTGGCAATATATAAATTAGACATTACTCTACCTTTAGAATAATTCGATGAAATGGATAGTTCCAGTGCGTTATTGGCAAGATTAGATGATTCAATAAATTGGAGCTCCGTAAATTTTTGAAAAGACTCATTCAATATACTGTCAATTTCAACATATGTTTTGTTGTGAGAGTATAAGGGAAGAATAAGAAAGAGTTGAATAACAAAGTTTTTAAACCTCATAAAATTAAATATTTCTTGAACTCAATTGTGTTACTTAAATTGACAATGAAAGTATATTAAGCAATAAAAACAACAATATATAGAATGATAGTTGATACAGATTGATGCTGCATGTATTTTTTTTCTCTTATTTAAGTTCTAATAATCAATGAGTAGCATTTATGTGATAGCTATGTGATAGCTTAAAATACGACTCTCTCAGCTGATTTTATCAACTTTGTTTTACTATTAGTGTTTGACAAGATGAATCAACTATAATGCAACTTCATCCAGTCGAACAGAAAAAACTTAATCGAACTCTTCATAATTCAAAAAGATTATTTAGAAAAGTAGAGGATGAAAATGTATTAACTTAATTCACTTTGATATATAAAGTAATACATAATAACCCACAGCAACAAAAAAAGCACTCATATTAAGTAAAAAAAAGTATCGTATTTGAGAATTATTAACGCATGTCGAAATTGGGCGGGTTTTTTAAAAATAACCACTTAGCTTGAACCAATAATATATTTATTTTCAAACGAACTATTTTTTTATACTTAATAATTGGCTAATCAGTAAATTAGTCAATAAAAACATGTAAAAGCAACTAAATTAATTTATATAGCAACATTAAACAACAATAAGTATGAGAAAAATTTATTTAATTCTAAGCTTGGCATTTATTTTTATGCTGGGTTGTGAAAATCACTTAGAGATGATCTTGCCTGAAGGTCCTCAAGGTGATAAAGGTGACAAAGGCGAGGATGGTTTATCGGCCTTTGACCTTTGGAAGATATTTTACCAGAAGGATCCTAACACATCATTCGAAGAGTTTATGAATTCTTTGAGAGGGAAAGATGGTAAAGATGGCGTTGTTCCAGTAATTGGAAGAAACGACAATTGGTGGATAGACGGAGTTGATACCGGAATTCCTGCAAGGGGGAAAGATGGAAAAGATGGCGTGACTCCACAGATTGGAGAAAATGGTAACTGGTGGATAGATGGTCGTGATACCGGAGTTCCAGCACGTGGAAAAGATGGCGCAGATGGTCATACTCCTGTTATTGGTGCAAATGGCAATTGGTACATCAATGGTGTAGATACCAACATACCTGCACGAGGAAAAGATGGTATAAACGGTATTGATGGCATAACCCCTCAAATCGGAGGTAACGGAAATTGGTGGATAGATGGTAAAGACACTGGTGTTCGTGTTACTGGTAAAGACGGTAAGGATGGCATAAACGGTGTTACTCCCCAAATTGGCAAAAATGGCAACTGGTGGATCGATGGTAGAGATACTGGCATTCAAGCTGAAGGTAAAGATGGTGCTGATGGCGTTACACCAACAATAGGTGGTAATGGTAATTGGTACATCAATGGTAAAGATACCGGTGTTCAGGCAAAAGGAAAAGACGGCAAAGATGGTATCGATGGTGTTACTCCTCAAATTGGAGGTAATGGCAATTGGTACATTAATGGTAAAGATACTGGCATACCTGCAAGAGGAAAAGATGGTAAAGACGGTGTTGATGGCGTTACTCCAGTAATTGGGGGATCAGGCAACTGGGTTATAGATGGTCGCGATACCGGTATACCTGCACGAGGAAAAGATGGAAAGGCTGGTGTTGACGGCATCACTCCACGAATAGGAGCAAATGGTAACTGGTACATTGATGGCAAAGATACTGGTGTTCCATCAAGAGGAGTTACCCCTACAATAGGAGGGAATGGCAACTGGTATATCGATGGACAAGACACAGGGGTACCTGCCAGAGGTAAAGACGGTGCTGACGGATCAATCCCAACAATTGGTTCAAACGGTAATTGGTACATCGATGGTAAAGACTCGGGAGTTAAAGCTAAAGGACAAGATGGCGCTACTCCTGATATTGGCGGTAATGGTAACTGGTATATTGATGGAAAAGACACCGGCGTTCCAGCAAAAGGTGTTACTCCGATGATTGGAGCCAACAATAATTGGTACATTGATGGTAAAGATACTGGCGTTCCTGCAAAAGGGGCTGACGGTATTGATGGTGTAACCCCCACTATTGGAGCCAATGGTAACTGGTACATAGATAGCAGAGACACTGGTGTTCCAGCAAGAGGTCAGGATGGCGTTACTCCTCAAATAGGTGGTAATGGCAATTGGTTTATTAATGGAAGAGATACAGGTGTTCCTGCAAAAGGAAAAGATGGTCAGGATGGTATCGATGGCGTTACTCCACAAATAGGAGCAAACGGCAATTGGTATATCGATGGTAAAGATACGGGTGTACCTGCAAAAGGTGTAACTCCTACAATTGGAGCCAATGGTAATTGGTACATTGATGGCGTAGACACAAAAGTGCCAGCTAAAGGCATTACTCCTATCATTGGTAGTAATGGTAACTGGTATATTGATGGAAAAGACACTGGTGTAAGAGCCAAAGGTATAGACGGTATTGATGGCGTTACTCCTACAATAGGTGGCAATGGCAATTGGTATATAAATGGTAGAGATACAGGTGTACCAGCAAAAGGTATCACTCCTATCATTGGAGGTAATGGCAATTGGTGGATTGATGGTAAAGATACCAGCGTACCTGCCAGGGGTGCCGATGGTATTGATGGTGTTACTCCAGTTATTGGAGCCAACAACAATTGGTTTATCGATGGTAAAGATACAGGAGTACCTGCCAAGGGTGCTGATGGTATTGCTGGCGTTACTCCCGAAATTGGATCAAACGGTAACTGGTGGATTGATGGTAAAGATACAGGACAGCCTGTAAAAGGGTTAGACGGTATTGATGGCGTTACTCCAACTATTGGATCTAATGGTAACTGGTACATCGACGGAAAAGATACGGGTATTAAAGCAGAAGGAAAAGATGGATCTGATGGTCAAGACGGTAAAGATGGCGTTACACCATTAGTTGGATGGAACGGCAATTGGTTTATCGATGGTGTTGATACTGGGGTTCCTGCAAGGGGTGCTGACGGTAAAGACGGTGTAAATGGCGTAGATGGCGTTACTCCTATCATTGGAGAAAACGGTAATTGGTGGATCAAAGGTATAGACACGAATGTTCCTGCTAAAGGAATTGATGGCATCGATGGTGTTACACCAGAAATAGGACCCAACGGTAACTGGTTTATCAATGGTGAAGACACAGGTGTTCTTGCCAGAGGTGAAGATGGAAACGACGGTGCTGAGGGTGCTGATGGAAGCGACGGAGTAGATGGTAAAACATCTTATGAGTTGTGGAAAGAAGCAGTTGATAAAGGTGAGATGACTAACAAAGATGGTTCTGAATATACAGGTGGAAACAGCTGGGAAGCATTCTTGAAATGGCTACAAGGTGGTGATATTTCAGTGTTGCACCAATACTGGTTGTCTCAAGGTAATACAGGCGATTTGCAAGCATTTATTGAAGCTCTGTTTGATTGTCATTGTGACGGAATCACTGTTGTGGTATTTGCTCCAAATGATTGTCTTGATTTAGACGCAAGTGGAAATGTAATAGGCTCTCCTTATGCAACACTCACAGTGGGTGCAGAAGTGGGTACTAAAGTACAGATAACCGGAGATGGTATCACGACACAAGATAAGACCATTGCTGCTGGAACCAGTGAAGTAAAATTCACTATACCACGCACTTCGGTAGATCAATTTGTGATGATTACAAATACTTTACCTGGAGGTGAAACTGCCGATCAGATAAGTAAGAATGCAAGAATTCCTGCACTTAAATATGTTAAGTTCGGAAGTGCATCTGTAGAAAAAGTAACAGACGAAGAGAAAGATGTTGCATCAATCACGTTTGTAGATGCTCCTGTTGAGCTTTATGTAAATTCAACTTTGGTATATGATAATATCAATGGAGCTAAAGATGGTACAGGTTGGGAAGTTTCAGCTGATGGTAAAACTTTCAATAAAACTTACGAAAGAATAGCGACTGTTCAGACACTCTCTTTTAAAGCAATTGGAGATGATGACGGATGTAGTGTTCTCAAGGATTTACTTGAGATACCACAGTTAACTCCTGTTGATATTGATGGTGAACCTGAGGTATCATCAACAGATTGTGACATTCAAGTTATCTTAAGAGGTACTTCAGGAATGACAGTGACAGCTAAGCCTTCTTATAGTGGAGCTTCATCTGTGCCAATGACTGAAGGACCTAACGGAATGTACACTGTTTCTAATTTCCCACGTAAATTCTCAGGTTATACAATAGGAGAGCTTTGAAAAATACATCAAATTTCTTTTCAGGTATATTTTTCACTTTTCCTCTTTATTTCTAAGTTATTTTCTTCACTTTGCTTGAATATTT
>DEZB01000049.1 GCA_002364735.1 Bacteroidales bacterium UBA3143 | reverse complement strand
ATCCTTAACTTAATGACATTGCAGTAGCGCCTGGAAGTGGATCACCGTAATTATCAGTAACAAATCCAGTTACAGTGATAGTACGATTCTGCTGATTAACGGATGTCTTGGTATCCGCATCAGAGATCGTGTTAGCTGTTGCTGAACTAATGTTTACAGCTATTAAAAGACAACCCAATGTGAGTGCTAATAATCTACTGTGTCTTTTCCTCATACGAGAAAAAGAATAATAACTCTTAAATTCTTTCATAGAATCATGTTTAATAGTAAATAATAAGAAACCAAAGTCAACATAATGTTGTAAATCATTTCAATAAGTAGATAAAAACAATAATTTTATTATAGTTAGTAACTATAATAAAGTATTTGACAAATGTATAACAATTGTTTTAAATTTTATCTTTGTTGAACTATAAAAGTTTATCCTAACAATGTTAAATAGTTGAAAATTTATAATAAAGTGTGGTCTCTCCTTTTAAAAAGTTATGTAGATAGGTGATAGCAACTTTATACGATATTATAAACATTGTAACTAAAATGAATAAAGCAACTTGATCTTTAGTCATAAAAATTGATTTTAATCAGTATACATATCCATTACTCCTTATTCTCAACAAATCACTTTGTATTTAAAACTTTTTGCACAATAGATACGTTAAATAAGACAAAGCAATTTTCAATTAATAGTAGTATCAACAAAAATCCGATATGCTCATTTAATCCATTAATACATATTTAAACAACAGGCCCATGAAAATTCATGAATATCAAGCTAAAGACATTTTTGCAAAGTACGGAATACCTATCAATGCAGGCTATATATGCCATAGTGTGGAAGATGCCATAAGTGCATATGATAGAATGGACAACGATTTGGTTGTAGTGAAAGCGCAAGTTTTAACAGGTGGTAGAGGCAAAGCAGGCGGCGTAAAATTGGCAAAAGACACCATCGAAATGCGCAACCATGCTGCCACTATTTTAGGTATGGATATCAAGGGTTATATAGTTGACAGAATACTCTTGGCCAAAGCAGAGGACATAGAAGCAGAATACTATGTTAGTTTTGTTATTGATAGAAACACCAAGTCAACTTTGCTAATGCTAAGTAAAGAAGGTGGGGTAGATATTGAAGAAGTAGCCCGACAAACACCTGAGAAAATTCATAAAATAGCGATAGATCCAACTATAGGCATGCCCGACTATTTGGCGCGTCAAGCTGGGTTCTTACTTTTTGATGATATTAAACAAGTGCGTCAAGCTGCCTCTATTTTCCAGAAACTGTACAAGTTGTTTCTTGAAACAGATGCTTCGTTAGCCGAAATTAATCCATTGATACTAACTCCCGATAAAAAGGTGATTGCTATTGATGCAAAAATGACATTTGATGACAATGCTCTTTATCGACAAGAAAAAATAAAGGCCCTTTTTGAACCCACTGAAGAAGAAAAGAAAGAGCAAAAAGCAAAATCCAAAGGCTTTAGCTATGTTCACTTAGGTGGCGAAATAGGATGCATGGTAAATGGTGCGGGTTTGGCCATGACCACAATGGATATGATAAAGCTATATGGAGGTAATCCTGCCAATTTCTTAGATATTGGTGGTAGCTCTAATCCCACTAAAGTAATTGAAGCCATGAAATTGCTATTGTCCGACAAAGATGTGAGGGTAGTTTTGATAAATATATTCGGAGGAATAACACGTTGCGACGACGTTGCAAATGGCTTGCTTCAGGCGTTTGATCAGATTGAAACAGATATACCTATTGTGATACGACTCACTGGAACAAACGAAGCCGAAGGACGTGCTCTTCTGAAAGGAACCAAGTTTCACACAGCAGAAACCATGGGTGAAGCTACGCGAATGGCAGTAGAGTTAGCAAATTATTAGTCAATAATCTCACTTTTAAAAAAGAAACAATCTTCTCTATTTCAAATATAACCAATACGATTCAAAAAGAAATAAAATATGAGTATCCTAATAGATAAAAACACACGATTGCTTGTACAAGGTATAACAGGACGCGATGGCGGTTTTCATGCGTCTAAGATGATGGAATATGGAACACACGTTGTTGGAGGAACTTCTCCTGGCAAAGCAGGACAAGATGTAAACGGAGTTCCCGTATTCAATACTGTGCAAGATGCAGTTAATGAAACTGGTGCAAATGCTTCAATTATTTTTGTACCTGCACCTTTTGCCAAAGATGCTATGATGGAAGCTGCGGCAGCTGGCGTCAAACTTATTATTTGCATCACAGAAGGTGTACCCACTTTAGATGTAGTGGCAGCCCATGATTATATTAAAAAACAAGGTTCATATCTGTTAGGACCAAATTGTCCTGGACTTATCTCACCCGATAAAAGTTTGGTGGGGATAATGCCTGCAAAAATTTTCAAACAAGGTGGCACTGGCGTGATTAGTAGGAGCGGCACACTTACTTATGAAGTCGTTTACAACCTAACTGCCAAAGGTATGGGTCAATCCACCGCCATTGGTGTAGGGGGTGATCCTGTTGTTGGGCTTTATTACAAAGAACTATTAACCATGTTCGAAAACGATCCCGAAACCGACTCCATTGCATTGATTGGAGAGATTGGTGGCGATGCAGAAGAACAAGCAGCCGAATACATACAAAGACATATCACCAAACCCGTAGCCGTATTTATTGCCGGTCAATCTGCACCTCCAGGAAAACAAATGGGGCATGCTGGTGCAATCATTTCAAGTAGCGGTGGCACTGCAGCGGAGAAAATAGCAGCTTTCGAAAAAGCGGGCGTGCCTGTAGCGAAAGAACCAAGTGAAATACCGGGGTTATTGGTGAGGAAACGTTAGGAGAATAATTTAATAATTGACAGTTGACAGTTGACAGT
>DEZB01000008.1 GCA_002364735.1 Bacteroidales bacterium UBA3143 | reverse complement strand
GATTACCGAATGGTTACAATATAACGCCGCCTTTACTCTAAGGTGGATGAATGTGAGGAAGGGGGAATGGCATTCTGAAAACAAGCTAATTGGTGAGGAAAAAGTTCTTCTTAGGACACCTTCCAATAAACAATGGGTAGCAGTGATTTTTAAACAGTAGTTTTTTGACTTATTTCCACTTACAACATCAAAAACCCTTTTCTCAATTAAGAGAAAAGGGTTTTTATATGTAGTGTTTAATAAGTAAATAGTCAATAAGCTATAATGCTTAATTTTTATTTCTTATTCAGCAAATGCATGTCTAAAACCTTGCACCTTGTTCCATCCGCCACGAGTGAAGTCTGGAATTTCAACTGGTGCACTGTTGTTCTCTAAAGACAAAGCAGTTAGCGGAGCCAAACAGCACCATTCTGCAAGGTCATATACATCCATATCTAATGGAAGACCATTTTGCAAGCAATAAATTAAGCGGTAGTCCATGATGAAGTCCATGCCACCATGTCCTCCAACCTTTTTGGCTTGTTCTTCCAATTCTTTGTGGATAGGGTGTTTGTACTTTTCCATCAAAGCTTTCTTCACTTCTTCAGGTACATAAGAGTGAGCACTTAGATCTTCATGATTAGCTGCTACATCGCTATCAATTTGAGAAGCCTCTAAAGCATAACCTTCATTGGGATATTTGTTTGCAAAACCTTTAGTACCTGTAACTTGGTACATGCGACTGTATGGACGTGGAGAGGCCACATCATGTTGGATGTGGATAGTTTTTTCCTTTTCTGTTTTGATCATTGTCATGGTGTGTTGACCATTCTTGAAATCTCCAACTTCCTCACCTCTTACCTCTCTTATGTAGTTTGGAATGCTAACAGGTTTGCTGTCCATAGCAACTAAATAATTCATTTTGTCACCTCGGTGTATGTCAAGTAATTGGCAAGCAGGCCCCATGCCGTGAGTAGCATATATATCTCCACGGTGGTTTTTATTGTATTCTAAACGCCAGTCGCCTTCATATGAATTCCAGTAATTTTCTAATTGGTGAATGTAAGCACCTTCAGCATATAGCACTTCTCCAAATACTCCTTTTTGAGCCATGTTCAATGTTGTTAATTCAAAGAAATCGTATACACAGTTTTCAAGTTGCATACAATGTTTTTGAGTTCTTTCGGCTGTGTTAATTACATCCCATATCTCTTCCATTGTCATAGCAGCAGGAACTTCGCAAGCTACGTGTTTGCCTTGTTCCATAGCATAAATCATCATTTCAGCATGGTGTTTCCAATCAGTTGCAATATAAACTAAGTCTAAATCGTCTCTTTGGCAAAGCTCTTTCCATGATTCTTCTTGTCCACTATAACCAGCTGCGGCAGGTAGACCAGCTTTTTCAAGAATAGCTTGGCTTTTTTCAACACGTTCGGGGTGTAAATCGCAAAGTGCAACTATCTCTACTCCTGGAATATGAGTGAAACGATTCACAGCACCCGGACCACGCATACCCAGTCCGATGAAACCTACACGAACAGTCTCGATCTTGGGTGCTGTTAATCCCAATACATCCTTCTGACCATCAGGTCTTTCTGTTACCTCGGTGCTTAAAGGTTTAAATTCTCCATTAGCTTTGTTTGTGTCTCCAGATGGCATTGAGCATCCAGTAAACAAAACAGCTAACAAAAGTAAATTGAATAACTTTTTCATTGTTTGATTAATTTGTTTTATTGGTTTAATTTTAGAGTTTCCTTTGTGATATGAACTTTTATTATGAGTAAATAGATATCAATTATGGTTTGATCGCTAATTGGATACCTGCCAAAATATCTATTTATCAAACAAATAGTTTTATTTATTTGAGTTATAAGATGCTCTTGGGCAAATAAGTTATAAAGCAACTACAAGATTGCAGCATTTGATGAAACAAAGATAAGTCCATTATTTATAGAAAACAACTCAATCTATTTTATTAAATCGTTGATTACGTGCTGTTCTGTTTCATTTATCGCAAGTTCTTATTAATCTTAGTATCTCTTACAAAATTAAAGAACTTTTGTTTTTCGAAGCTGCTAATTGACTAACTTTTGGTGCTTTCCGACTTTCTAAAAGTGTGACAAACTCACTTTGTGAAGGATTCCGACTTTCGGAAAGCTTGACAAACTCACTTTTGAAGGTTTCCGAGTTTCGGAAAGTATGGCAAACTCCCTTTTCAAGGATTTCGAACTTCGGAAAGCATGACAAATTCACTTTGTGAAGGATTCCGAGTTTCGGAAAGCTTGACAAACTCACTTTTCAAGGTTTCTGACTTTCGAAAAGCATGACAAACTCCCTTTTGAGGGTTTCCGAGTTTCGGAAAGCGTGACAAACTCACTTTTGAGGGTTTCCGAACTTCGGAAAGTATGACAAATTCACTTTGTATAGGTTTCCGACTTTCGGAAAGTATGACCAATTAGATTATGATGAATTTTATTTAGTTGACAACACTTGTAATCAGGTTATTAATTTATTCAACTATTTAGAATAGAAAGGGAAAATGTCAGATTCTGTTCTCAACGATCTCATTTTAGCGTTCATCTCCTTTATCTTTTCAGGTTGTGATTCTGCCAAATTATCAGTTTCGCCCAGGTCGTCTGCAAGATTATATAGTTCTATAATTTCCTTTTCAGGAGTTTTTGCATTCAGCACCACTAATTTCCAATCGCCTTCACGAAGAGCTAATCGACCACCACCTTCGTGAAACTCCCAGTAAAGATATGTGTGTTCTTTTTGTTTTCCTTTATTCAATAAAGTAGGCAATAAAGAAATTCCATCTGTATTGGCATTAGCGGGTAGAGTAGTTTGAGTCAAATCAGCCAATGTGGGCATTATATCCCAAAATGCACTGATGTGATCAGTTGTTGTTCCAGCTTTTATGTGGCTTGGATAGCGCACAATCATTGGCACTCGAATTCCACCTTCATACAAATCTCGTTTAACTCCTCGGAGTGGACCAGCGCTATTAAAGAATTCTGGGTCTGCACCACCTTCCTTATGAGGGCCATTGTCGCTGGTGAATATCACAATGGTATTGTCATCAATGCCCAGTGTTTTTAATTCAGCTAACACATCACCCACATACTTGTCTAACAGTGAAACCATTGCAGCAAAAGAAGCGCGGGGTTTTTCACTATCGTGATATCCTCCTGTGTAAGGGGTTTCTTCAAATTTATCTTCGTATAGGTGATAAATAGAGTCGTGAGGCAAATTCAATTCGGCATGAGGTAAGGTGTAAGTAAGCATTGCAAAGAAGGGTTTGTCTTTGTTGTTGCGAATGAAGGACAAAGCCTCTTGATGTATCAATTCTTGTGAATAAGTATTGCGTTCACCATTTTGATTACCTTCTAAAATGACCCTCTCTTCGTTTTTCCACAAATGATCGGGATAGTAGCTGTGTGCTTCCCTTTGGCAGTTGTAACCATAGAACTCATCAAAACCCATCGTTTTTGGGATGGATGGAGATTCGGGATAACCTAAGCCCCATTTCCCGAAAAGACCAGTTGAATAGTTAGCCTCTTTCATCATTTTACCAATGGTATAAGTGTCTCCCTCCATGGGTTGCTGTCCTTCGGGAGCAATTTCTTTGTTACCCCTTATCTGTGTGTGTCCAGTGTGCAAGCCTGTCATCAAGGAGCTTCTTGAAGGTGCACTTACTGTGCTTCCTGCATAATGCTGTGTAAATAGCATTCCTTCACGCGCCATCTGGTTGAGGTGCGGGGTTTTGATAATCTGTTGCCCATAAGGCTCTATATCTCCATATCCTAAATCGTCTGCCAATATGTAGATTACATTTGGCTTTTGAGGGTGTACCTCTTTTGCTGTATTGCATGCATACAATGGTGCACAGCAAAGAATCAGATTGGCAATGTTTTGTTTGTTCATTTTCTTATTGTTTTAATTTACAAAATTATTGATGTTTAGTTTCAATTGTAAATTGATGCAATTGTTATTTTCTTGAAATACTGTAGCCCACACTCCACTCAATATAGTCTGCTACGCTAAAGTTGTTGGCCTTGATGGCTATTCCCGCAAAGATGTTTTTGTGTGGATAGAAACGGAGACCTACCCGCTGATGGATATCATTGCTAAAGTGAAACTTGCCATTGTTTACCAATTCATAGCCAATCCCTATTTGCACTGCAAGTCGATTGGCCCTGAATTGTCCAATAGCTGAAAGTGCCGAAAAAATTTGCTTTGGAGTGGACGCAAAATCCACCACATTTCCATCTATTGAAAGATTTCTATTTTGATCAACGCCCAAATCTATCCCCATTCCATATTTGAAAATAGGACCTGCCGGCACCAAGTATTCCAAGGAGAGATTGAGTAGTGATGCCATTTGATGATTAGGGGTGAGGGTGTTTTTTACGGCTCTTTTGCCAGAGGCAAGATAGATGTTGAACTCATCTGTTGTTTCCACTTCTCGTGTTGCAAGTTGATCTATGGGGACTGGATTTTTCGCAATCAAATCGTAGCGAAGTCCTACAAAAGGCGCAATAAGATTGATGCCTGCATTGGGCATCCTCATTGCTCCATTTGAAAAATGGGTTAACCTGATGCCCGCATCCATACTCACCTTTTTGCTGAAATACCATGCATACTTTATTTTTGCATCAATGTATGCGTTTCTGTAAGAGCCAATTGCCAGATTAAAAGGATTTTCTACTTTGTCAAAGGGCTCCCAGTTGTGGCTCAATCCAAAGCTAAATTCATAATCGAATGATGATTTCGCTCCTCGTGAAAAGGGCGCTCCAAAAAAGAAATAGAGAGCTGCGGGATATCCTATTTCATCTTCATTTGAAAGCACTATGTTGTGTATGCCTAATCCATAATACGGTAGTTTGTGTGCATTATGCCATGGTTTAGATCCAGTTGTTTGCCATCCTATTCGAATGTCTGTAGCCGAAAAGTTGCTAATCGGTATGCCCTCTCTATTGTCTCCTCTCACAAAATCATTTGACTGCAACACTTTACCCTGCGTAATGTGCGTCTCAAAGTATAAGCCTGAGTTGCGATATTTCTGGCCATAGCTCAAAGAGGCAATGCACAATAACACGGATAGAACTATCCAATGTTTCATTAGTTTCATGTGAATGATATTGTCGCTTTTAAAATCCTTTTGATTAATATTTGCAATGTAGTAACTAATTGGTAGTTAATATAGTCGTTTTTACATAAAAAGAAGATATCCATCCGTTTTCTTTAATGAAAAAAACTACGAATGGACATCTTAATTGAGTCTAATTTATAGATTTTGCTTTAAAATATTAGTTGTTTAAATACTTCGGATTATTTAAAAACTCTTTCCCTTTCGCCAACATTCCCTCTAAATTATCAGGCTTCTCCAATACATTAAATTGCTCAAGCATTGCATTAAGCTCATTCAGCTTTTCTTTTGCTTCAGGTGAGTTATTCTGCTCAAGCTTTGCCTTCATAATTCTAATTTTCTCAAAATCTTGAATACCCTCCATTAAACGTTCGAATCGAATGGAGCTGCGTCCTTGAGGATAGATAATGTAAGTATCTCCAGCAGGCCATGTTCTAAAACGAGAGTCGATAAGTGGTTCTTTCACCCAGCTGTTATACGCCCAACGTAAGAAGCCATCAAAATCGGCAGCCATGGTGTACCAACCAATAAATGCACCTTCGGCAGGAGGAGAGAATGTAAAGTTATTTGGAAATACATCAGCACAACATACATACCAAGTGGTAACATAATTCTTTTCGGCACGATACGCTCTGTCTTCAGCATCAACAGTTGCACCATGAGCCACACATAGATCAACTAATTGATCTGGATATAGCTTGTAGCTTTTGTGATTGTCGGCCAATGAAACACCCAGTGATGGTGCAGTTTCGTTCAACAGCTTTAGCATAGCTTTCATTTCTTCGGGGGAGCGTTCGTCCATCGCTATCAACGTTTTGTTTTCCCAACCTTTGGCTTTTAGGTGTTCAATAAAGTCTGTGAGAAATGGTTTCCATAGTGCTTCATACTCTTTAGTTCCAGGTGCAGCAGTAATTTTTACTTCCTCGTTAGTTTCTTCATCAAAATAGAAGAAGATATTACCCCAAGGAACCATTGAGTAGCAATTGATTTGCTTGGTGATGCCCAAGCCCATCATAAACTCTACCCAATTATCAAAAACCGTGTAGTCATACTCCCAAGTGCCATCTGTTTGCTTTTTCCATTCAATCATGGTGTCAAATGGGTCTTCGGTTTGTCCGTTCCACGGGCGTTTGTTGAGCGTAGCAGTAATCACTTTTTGACCTGCATTGGCCAACATTTGCATTGGAGCTTTCAGAGCTTCCCAGTGTGCTTCCGACCATGGTTCAACACCTTCGGTGCGAGCTACTGCATAAGGATTTTGCCACAAATCTAAATGAAAAGCCCATTCAGTGTAGTGTGGTAAAGTTTCATCAACTACATTAAGTGAAAGTTTGAAGCTTTCTTTCTTTTTTCCATTAGCCACAACATCAATGGTTGCTTCGTAAGTACCTGCAACGGCATCCGATGGAACATCAATAGTAACCCAAACAGGACGCACTGTTTCTGCTTTTATATGCATGCAGTCAATATTGTCGAGCACATCTGGACTTAACGATTCTGCAAAGTCTTCAGGTTTGCGATAGCCGCATCCTCCCGCAAATTCGTCTGTTATGACATAGCGTACAAATCGTGTTTGAATGTTTGATGCAGCAATGGTTGCATTATTATCACCACGAAAATCCGATACTTTCAATTCTACATTTTGTACACTGTCTTTGCTCCATAGTACAATTTGAGCAGAGGTTCTTTCTCCCTTCCAGGCGGAACCACTCCAGTTGTTTGTGGGTGTCACATTGGGCACTTCATGTTGCAGATACACACTGTTAATGTCACCCATTGTTGCTTGAAGACCAGATTTTACTTCACCCCAATTGGTTGTAACTGTTACTGGCAATATTGCTTCTTCGTAGTTGGAGCAGTCTCTTTTTGCAGCTTGTTGAGTGCAGCTAATTGCTACTAACAGTACGAAAAGAAATAGGAATGTCTTTTTTGTTGCTTTTTTCATTTTTATTTATTTGTAGTAATCAAGTGAATTATTAATGTTTGTCGTAATCTAAATCCAACCCCCAGTCTCTACCCTTGTCCGTGGCTGGCAATCCGCGTGTCATCCATAATGGAGCAGGCTCACCTTTTAAATAATGATCGAAAAATTGTTGCAACCGTATTGAAAGGTCCTTGCGATTGCGTCTCTCCATCAAGTTGTGCTCCTCCTTGTTGTATTGAAGCATCCATACAGGTTTGCCCAACCTTCTTAATGAAACGAAAAGCTCAATACCTTGATACCATGGAACTGCGCCATCATTGTCATTGTGCATAATTAATAAAGGAGTATTCACTTTGTCAACAAAAAACACGGGCGAGTTATCAATGTATGGTTGCAACGAGTCACTTAAGGTTACTCCCAATCGCGATTGTCCTCGTTCATATTGATACTGTCTGCTGATGCCTGTTCCCCAACGAATGCCTCCATAAGCACTGGTCATATTTGAAACTGGTGCACCCGCTCCTGCTGCTTTAAACATATCTGTTTTGGTCACCAAATAGGCTACTTGATATCCACCCCAGCTTTGTCCCTGTATGGCCATGTTGTCTTTGTCAATCCATTCATATTTGGCAAGCGCTTTCGCACCAGCTACAATGGAGTTGTAGGCATCTTGTCCGGGTTGACCAACAGTGTAGTCAATGTCGGGTGTGAAAACAATGTATCCTCTGCTACTATAGAAAGGAATACTTACAGTAGATGCACTTGGTGCGGGAGGCATATATCTATACAATTCATCAGAATGTTTTTCGTAGAAATATATCATCACTGGATATTTTTTGGTTTCATCAAAATTGTCAGGTTTATACAAAAGGCCTTTCAGTGGAACTCCCACCTCTGAAGTCCAAGAGAATAACTCAGGCACTCCCCAAACATACTCTTTCATTTGTGGATTAATATCAGTGAGTTTTTCACTTGATTTCCACATATTTTTGGTAACGTGCAGGTCAGGCGATGTATTGAAATTACTTTTCAAGAATGCAAACACATCCTTATCCTTCGCTTTTGTGATGGACGTAAACTGATAAGTGTCTAACAGGTGCTGCTTAACAGTGTTTTTTCTCTGTTTAGGATTGTATGAGTACACACCATGCTCCTTCGTTTTATTGTCAAATGCCGTTAATAATAGGGTTTCGTTGGGCTCAACAAAACGTTTCTCTCTGTCGGTTCTTAAATAACGGAAAGTAATAGAGTCTTTTCGGCCCAAATGTTGTGTAATGTTTTGAGCTTTTGTTTTATTTTGTGGGTCAATTTTCCAAATATCAAAAGCATCATTCACCAACACATAGTCATCATTTACACCCCATGAAGCAATGCCATAAGAGCCTGGTTTGCTGGGCGTGTCATTTTTTTCGTTCCAAAAGTTAACGTCTATGTTTTCGGTTATATTGGCAGTTGAACCAGTTTGATTATCATAAGTGTACCAATCTCCTTTGTCTATATCAAACCAGTAGGTGTAGTTTCCTTGTTCCGATATTGATGGCCTGCCAGGTAAAGCAGTAGCAATTGAGTTCAATTTATCCGTTTCGGTATCATATACCCAAGCGTCATATTGAGCAGGATCCCACTGACTCTCTAAGCGGTAGGGAATGTCAGAGAAAAGCAAAACGAAGCGCCCATTGCCTTCAGCTGAAATGTTTGAATAAGGCATTTCTTCATTCGCAAGCAATGTGAACTGGTTATTTTTATCCAATTCAATAATACCAGGATAGGTTCTCTTTAATTCATTCGACAAGTTTTTCAATTGTTGAGGTTGAATATACGGATCTTTCCAATGCCAAATATCTAACGATGCCACTTCAAAATCAACAATTGTTGTGTCTTTAGCAGGTTGTTTGGGTGCAGTGCCAAGAATGATTCTTTTCCCATTTTTGCTGAAGTTGGGAGAGCTGTGTTCGTTAAATATCCAGTTGTCTGGAAGACTCACTGTGTTTGATTTTGCAATAATTGTGGCAGAGTCGGCAGAGTTAAGGAAGTAGCGCACATCAAATACTTTTTGCTCCACTTTCGAAGTGTCTGTCGTTGCAAGATACACCAATTGATCTCCTGCTTCATCAAAGCTCAATGATTTGTATTCTGCTTTTTCGTTAGAGATTCTCTTTTTCGAATAGTTGTTGAGGTCTATATATATCACTCCAGGTGTGTCAGTCGAGTCCTTTTTGTCTGGTGAAATAATAGTGGCAAACGCATTGCCATACTTATTGAAAATGAAGTCGGTTGCATTACGTAAAGTGTCTTTCTTGTTCGTCTTTATGTTGTACAATACAAGCAACTCCTTGTTTTTGTCCTTATCCTTATCATTCTTTTTCGTGTTGTTCTTTAGCGTATCAATGGCAGCCGAAGCCGTATCTTTTGGTGCGGTAGTTGTATCTTTCTGCAAAGTGGTTATATAGGCTACATAGTTACCCAATTCTTGTGATGTCTTGTAGGACTTTACATTGGGCAATATATTGAATGTGAAAGTTTCATTATTAATAATTATCAGCGAATCTTTCGGCATCTCTTCGGGTTTCTTCTTGTCTATTTTGGCTTGGCGTGTATCCGCAAAGGGAGCTTTCAGTAGTGCCACAGTGTAACTACCATCGGGTGAAAGTGAATAGCCTGATATTCTGTTGTATTCAAAGTTTTTATTCTTTTTTAAATCCTGAATAAACAGTTTACTATCGCCCTCTTGAGGGGTAATAATGGCGGCTGTAAAGCGACCATTGTCATCGATAGATATATTGGTGAGGCTTTTCCAGTCGTCGTAAACGGTGTGATCTAACTGCTTTTTCTGAGCGAAAGAGAGTGAAGTTGATAAAGAAAAAACTAATAAAATTGCTAATGCTTTAAAGTTACTCATGAGGTGTATGTAGTTATTATAATTAAACAAAGCGAAAGTACAATAAAAAAACACTTTCTACAAATAAAGTAACAGTTGGGGATCTGTTTTTTTAAACTAACTTTGTGATTAACTTGTTATATAAAGCTATGGATAAAAATAATATACATATAATTCAATTGAGGAAAACACCCGCCTCGCCCAATACATTTCTTACATCTTTAAAAGGCGTTTCAGAACTTGCTGATGCCCGATTTGAGGATAACAATAGCAGGCTATTGCTTACTATTGAAGATAAATATGAGGATGATGTGGCCGAGGTAATTCAAGAAGTTACAACTCAATTGCGTAAAGAAGGTGGGGAGATTGAGTCTATTAAACAATCCTTCCCAGTAATGAACATGACTTGTGCAGCTTGCGCATCGAGCTCGCAAAATGTATTGTCATTTGTGCCAGGTGTGCTCAATGTTGCAGTAAACTATGCCAATGGTAAAGCGGAGATAGAATACCTACCTGAGATGTCCAATCCTACACAAATGAAATCTGCTTTACAAGAAGTAGGCTATGATTTGTTGATTGAGGAGAAAGAGTCGTCGCGCGAGAACCTTGAACAACTACAAGTAGAAAGATATAAGAAACTTAAACGAGACACCATCAGTGCAGTAGCTCTTGCCACACCATTGATGCTCATTGGCATGGTGTTTATGAATATGCCTTATGCTGACTACATTATGTGGGCATTGGCTACTCCTATATTGTTTATCTTTGGTCAACGCTTTTTTGTTGGAGCATGGAAGCAAGCCAAACACTTTTCGGCCAACATGGATACATTGGTCGCATTGAGTACGGGTATTGCTTACCTGTTTAGTGTTTTCAATATATTCTTCCCCGAAGTATGGGAAAGCAAAGGTTTAGAGGCCCATGTCTATTTCGAAGCATCGGGTGTTATTATTGCATTTATATTGCTTGGCAAAATGTTGGAAGAGCGAGCCAAAGGCAATACTTCTTCGGCCATAAAAAAACTAATGGGACTGCAACCCGATACGGTTATCATTTTCAAAGATGATGTTCCCACAGAGGTGTCCATCTCTGAAGTGCAGGTTGGCGATATCGTATTGGTGAAGCCTGGTGATAGAATAGCTGTAGATGGTGTAGTAACGCAAGGATCATCTTTCATAGACGAGAGCATGATAAGTGGAGAGCCTATTGCTGTAGAGAAAGTTATAGACTCAAAAGTGTTTGCAGGCACCATCAATCAAAAAGGTAGTTTTAGATTTAAAGCAAATAAAGTTGGGAAAGACACCCTGTTGGCACACATCATTAAAACTGTAGAGCAAGCACAAGGAAGCAAAGCACCCGTGCAGAACTTGGTGGATAAAATTGCGGGCATTTTTGTACCAGTGGTGATGGGCATTGCCCTATTGAGCTTTGTGCTTTGGTTGATATTGGGAGGAGATGAGAACCTTGCTCACGGATTGTTGGCTATGGTGACGGTGTTGGTTATTGCTTGTCCATGCGCTTTAGGATTGGCTACTCCCACCGCCATTATGGTGGGCATTGGCAAAGGAGCCGAAGAAGGCATATTGATTAAAGATGCTGTAAGTTTGGAGAAAAGTCGAAAGATTGATATAGTGGTGCTTGATAAAACTGGCACATTAACCGAAGGACGCCCTGAAGTGAGTACAATCGTTTGGGATAACAATATAACGGAAGAACAGAAAAATATATTATACAGCATTGAAGCACAATCTGAGCATCCGTTGGCCGACGCTATCACGGCAAGCATGAAAGATGAGGGTCAATTATTGAACGGTGTTGATGTGCAACAAGTCAGTGGAAAAGGAATTGATGGTCGCTATAACAACAAACATTATTTTGTGGGTAATCCGCAATATGTACGTTCTAAAAACATCCATATTTCGAAAGAATTGGAGCAAGCTATCGCAACTGCTTTAGATGCTGCACACACTGTTACTGTTTTTGCCAATGAAGAAGCAGCATTGGGTGTGATATCAATAACCGACAAGCTGAAACCAACCACAAAAGAAGCCATCAAACAATTGAATAAGATGCACATAGACACTGCCATTTTCACGGGAGACAATGAGATGGTTGCAAAAGCACTTGCTGAAGAATTGGGCATTAAAAACTATAAAGGCAATGTATTACCAGAAGAGAAGGCAGCATTGGTGAAGGAGCTGCAACAACAAGGCAATACGGTTGCAATGGTGGGCGATGGCATCAATGATAGTGGAGCCCTTGCTCAAGCCGATGTGAGTATTGCAATGGGTAAAGGAAGTGATATTGCTATGGAAGTGGCAAAGATGACCATCATCTCTTCCGATTTGTTGAAGATTCCGCAAGCCATTAGGTTGTCTGAAAGTACAGTAAGAACGATTCGACAAAACTTGTTTTGGGCATTTATATACAACATAATTGGCATTCCTATTGCTGCAGGTATTCTTTATCCCATCAATGGGTTTTTGCTCAACCCCATGATAGCGGGTGCAGCTATGGCATTGAGTTCTGTAAGTGTGGTGACGAATAGTTTGCGGTTGAGGTCGAAGAAATTGTGACAGGGATGTAGGGTGTGTGATATGGGTTTTGGGGCGGTTGACGATATTTGAATATTACACAAATGTTTGGAGATGCACCCTGAGAGGCGCCCTACACGGGCGTCTTTGATAGAATATAGATTCCAAATCGGTGGTGCTGTAAGTAGCGATGCATTGTGTCTCTTCAATGAATGCGGCACACGGGTTATAAACCTGCACAAACAATGAAATTATTATGGGGGCCTCTAAAAACTA
>DEZB01000007.1 GCA_002364735.1 Bacteroidales bacterium UBA3143 | reverse complement strand
GTAAATAGTGAACAGTAAGCAGCTGTCAACTGTCAATTGTCCACTGTCAATTATTCACTGCCAACTTCCTGCCCTGAGCATAGTCGAAGGGTCAATTGTCAATTAATTTCCTCATACCTCACAACCCATAACACAAACCTCATATCCCACACCTCAAACCTCATTCCCCATATTATGAAACACATTTTGAACATCTTCATCATCTTCAAACTTCTCCAATAGTTTTTCTATTTGAGCACGTTGTTCTTCGTTCAGCTCTTTCGTGTCGTTGGGAATTCTTTCAAATTCTGCGGAATGTATTTCGTAACCATTTTCTTCCAAATACTTTTGAATGTCCGAATACGATTTAAATTCACCGTATAGCACAATGCCATCTTCGTCCATTTCTATTTCGTCTACGCCGTAGTCAATTAGCTCCAACTCTAAATCTTCAGTTGATACACCCTCTTTCGCATCAATCTTAAACACACATTTATGTTCGAACAGAAACTCCAAACTTCCCGAAGTGCCCAACGAACCTCCGTGCTTGTTGAAATAGCTACGCACATTGGCCACAGTTCGTGTATTGTTATCAGTGGCAGTTTCCACCACAATGGCAATTCCATAAGGACCATACCCCTCAAATAAAACTTCTTTCAGATCGGTGTAGTCTTTATCTGTTGCTTTCTTTATCGCTCTATCAACATTCTCTTTGGGCATATTCTCCTTTTTCGATTGTTGAATAAGCACACGCAAACGAGGATTTGTCTCTGGGTCAGGACCACCATCTCTCACTGCAATCGTTATCTCTTTCCCCAACTTAGTGAATACGCGCGCCATGTTGCCCCAGCGTTTCATCTTTCTTGCTTTCCGATATTCAAATGCTCTTCCCATAATGTTTTTATGAACCTGCATTGTGTGCGCACTCCTTTATGAAATTATGAAGATACGTAGTGATAAGAGGTTGTTTAAATATTTATTATTGTTACTCTGTAATTTTTGTTTAAAATATAGCGACTTCAAGAAGGTAACTCTATCTTTGGTCTTTTTTTAAAGACTAATTAGCGCAATTGCGCACCCAATTGCTTCTCAAGGTTAGCCTGTATCTTTTGCATAATCTTGTCAATGCGTTTGTCGTCCAATGTCTTTTCGTAATCTTGCAAAATGAAATTCACAGCATACGACTTCTTATCTTCGGGCAAATGTCTGCCTTCATATACATCGAAGAGGGATACCTCCTTCAGTAATTTCCTTTCAGAATTGTAAGCTATCTTTTCAATCTCAGCAAATGTAATATTTTTATCGATAAGTAGAGCCAAATCGCGTTTCACTGATGGAAATTTTGGTAGCTCGGCAAAGCTAACCACATTCTTTCTTGTAGCTTTCATGATGGCATCCCAATTGAACTCGGCAAAATAGACTTCGGTTTCTATATCAAAGCCCTTTACAACTTGTTGGCTCACAACTCCCCATTTCACCAACTCGTTGCTTTGCGTACGAATGCTCCTGCCAGATGCAAACAGTTCATTCGAAAAAGATTCGTGAAACAGTTTCGAGTCAAGCAATCCCAATCGTTTAAGTACGTTTTCAACATGCGCTTTCAGTTCATAAGCAGTACTTTGTATTTCCGTTACTGCCCAGTTCTTAGAATTACGCTTACCACAAAGCCAGATTCCCAAATGAGTTTCTTCAGCGTATTGAGCCACAGTATTGTCAGGATCTAAATTGTCCTTATCGAAAAAATAGCAATTGCCAAATTCATACATATTCAAATCGCCATGCTTACGATTGATGTTGTGAATTAAGTTTTCGAGACCACCGTACAGCAATGTTTGACGCATCACGTTCAGGTCGCCGCTCAATGGATTCAACAATTGCACATTGTTCTCAACTGGATAGACTTCCGATTTTTTATAATACTGCTTTTCCGTAAGCGAGTTGTTCATTATCTCATTGAAACCATGTGCAGTTAGTTGCTCCGAAATGAGCGTTTGCAATCGGTGTTTCCTGTCTGTTTCGGTTTCGTATGACAAGTTCGATTTCACCGACTCGTTTATCTCAATATTGTTGTACCCATATATGCGCAATATCTCTTCTATCACATCCACATCGCGCAACACATCCACCCTGTAAGTAGGAATGCTCAACTGTAAAGCCTCTTCCGACTCGCTGTTTACAACAATATCCAAACTTTTCAGAATGCTTTTAATGGTATCTTTTGGAATTGCTTTACCAATTAGTGAATTTACTTTCTTGAAGCTCAATGTCACTTCTGGTTGAGTTGCTTCCTCTGGATATATATCGCGAATAGCTCCTTCAATAATTCCACCCGCAATTTCTTTTACCAACAATGCTGCACGTTTCAATGCGTATATCGTATTGTTGGGATCTAATCCTCTTTCAAATCGGAAGGATGAGTCCGTATTCAACATATGGCGACGGGCCGATTTACGCACCCAAGTAGGATTGAAATAAGCAGCTTCTAAGAATATATCTGTTGTTGCTTCCGTCACACCAGAATCTATTCCGCCAAACACACCCGCCAGACACATTCCTTCATCGGCATTGCATATCATCAAGTCGCGCTCGTGTAGTTCACGCTCTTGTTCGTCCAGCGTCGTAAACTTGGTAGCTTGAGGTAAAGTACGTACTACTACTTTATTCCCTTTTATTCGGTTTGCATCAAACGCATGTAATGGGTGTCCCACTTCGTGAAGCACAAAGTTGGTGATGTCCACCACATTATTTATAGGTCGAATGCCAATAAGCAACAATTTATTTTTAAGCCAATCGGGACTCTCTTCCACTTTCACATTGCGAATGGTGAGACCCGAGTAGCGTGGACATGCTTCCGTGTTTTCCACTTCCACATCAATTCCTCCTTCAGGCATATCAATCACAAAATTGTCAACCGATGGTTTTGTTAGTTTGTAACTCAAGCCAGCTTGCTGTAAATAAGCAGCCAAGTCGCGTGCAACACCAAAGTGAGAAGTAGCATCCACACGGTTTGGCGTAATGTCTACCTCCAGCACATAGTCGCTCTTCACATTATAATACTCCTTGGCAGGCATTCCTACAGGTGCATCATCGGGCAAAACAATAATTCCAGCATGCGAAGAGCCAATACCAATCTCAATTTCAGAACATATCATGCCAAGTGACTCTTCACCCCTTATTTTAGAACGCTTTATTTTAAATTCACCATCGTCTGTATAGAGTGTAGTTCCCACAGTGGCTACAACCACTTTTTGACCAGCAGCTACATTAGGCGCACCACACACAATATTTAGTGGTTCGCCCGTGCCGACATTCACAGTAGTCAAATGCAGGTGGTCAGAGTTAGGATGTGGCTCGCAAGTCAGAACCTCGCCAATTACCAATCCTTCCAAACCTCCTTTAATGGTTTGAACCTCATTCAATCCCTCCGTTTCCAAACCAATTGATGTAAGTGCGTCGGCAGTAGCTTGTGGAGAAAGATCGAAATCTAAATAGTCTTTTAGCCAGTTGTAAGAAATATTCATGTTGTACGTATATTATTATTGCTCTATGTGTTGCGTATGTGTTTGTTAATTGAACCCACCCTTAAAAACCTTCATTACTGATTATTAGTCTTTTTCTGCCCTTCGTCTCTGAAGGGAAAAAGCTAATAATTAGCACGCCGCTAAAGTCCCCTTTAGGGGATTTAGGGGCGGAAATAAAGGAGATTGACTATACAGAGTGGACTGTTAATTGAAACTCTTCCAAAAAAACGAAGCAAAATTACAAAAAAAATGAAGAGATAGGAAATGTAGAGAGGTAAAAGATGGAAAAAGAGAAGGGGGAACTCGGAACTCGAAACTCGGAAATCGAAACTCGGGACTGGGGAAGGGTGAGGGGTGAATAGTAAGCAGTGAATAGTGGAACTCGGGATTAGGGACTCGGAACTGGGGATTAGGGAATTAGGGATTAGGTGTTAGGAGGTTGTCATTGTAGCGTGTTTGTATTTAATCGATTGTTTGAAACGTTGATTAATTGATTTTGATGATTTTTTTAACCACAAAGTTCACAAAGGAGGCGCAAACGGCGCAATATTAGGGTTCCTGAGCGAAGTCGAAGGACAATTATTATATTAACCACACGGTTTACAAAACCGCGCGAGCGCATTGTGCAGCTATTACACATTTGCAGAATGATTAATTGTTGCACCTCTCCCCCTTCAGGGGGCTGGGGGGCGGCCATTAAGGTCTGTAATAAAATCTTCCTGCCCTGAGCTTAGTCGAAGGGTCAATTATTCCCTCCTCATTTACCTCGAGACGCGATAAATCGGCGTCTCTACTGCTGTTCCCCCACACCTCATACCGCATTTTCAACTCATAACCCAATTGTCTGAAGCATATTAAAGGATTATTTGATTACCATGATTAATTATTCATCTATCACACATTTGCAGAATGATCAATTGTTGCACCTCTCCCCCTTCAGGGGGCTGGGGGGCGGCCATTAAGGCCTGTAATAAAATCTTTCTGCGCTGAGCGAAGCACGAAGGGTCAATTGTCAACAAAGAAGGCACAAAGGGCGCAATATTAAGGTCCCTGAGCTTAGTCGAAGGACAATTAATTTAACCACACGGTTTACAAAACCGCGTGAGCGCATGGTGCAGATATCACACATTTGCAGAATGATTCAATACACACACCTCATAACCCAAACCGCATACCCCATACCTCTCATACATCATTGTCACTTTCCTGCCC
>DEZB01000012.1 GCA_002364735.1 Bacteroidales bacterium UBA3143 | reverse complement strand
ATAGTTTTTAGAGGCCCCCTTAAGTAGTTGTCCACTCACTCATTGTCACTTTACGAAACTTTTCAACTACTTGTACAGTTCTTCACGTCACCGTTTTATACTCTTTAAGTAGTTGTTCACCTCTTCACGTCGCCGTGTTGCACTTTCTAAGTAGTTGTCTAACCATTCAATGTCACATTGAGTAACTTTTCAATTAGTTGTTCAGTCCATCATGTCACCGTTTTATACTTTTCAATTAGTTGTCCAGTCCATCACGTCGCCGTGTTGCACTTTTCAAGTAGTTGTCCACTCATTCAATGTCACATTGAGTGACATTTTAAGTAATTGTCCAGTCCTTCACGGCACCATTTTATACTTTTCAACTACTTGTCCACTTACTCTATCTCACATTGAATAACTTTACAAGTAGATGTCAAGTCCGTCATTGTAACATTTATTACCGCTCCAAATCTTCTTCAATCTGTTTGTATGAAACAGATTACTTATTATAGAATATAAAAGTATGAACAGTTTCCTATGCCAAAATATAATAACCAACAAATAATCTCAGATATGTAATTGTTCTGAAAAATTGAATATTATTATAATAGAAGTTTTACTCATTAATTCCAAAACAACCTCAAAAAGCGATGAGTAATATGAAAATCGGGTGGTTATAGAAAAACAAATTGCTATACATTAAGCATTTTCTTAATCATATTGCTATAGTCGACACATTAGCTTAATGCAAGAAAACTATATCTCTTTCTCTTTTTTATAATGAATATTGAGGAGGTTAGCATTTTTGAGAATAATAAAATAAATGATTTGACACCTATTGCAGTGACCAAAATGAGCAGGGTCGTTATTTTACTGTAAGAACTTATATAAATAATAAACGCAAATAACTTTCTTAATGATTTATTATAGTGAATATTTTTATGGTTTTTGTATGTTTGCAGATTGTTAAAAAATAAGTAACTAATAAATTTACAACTTAAGTAATGAATTTAAAGAAGGAGAAAGAAAAACTTTACTCGCGAAACTTCACAAGATTTGGCTTCGACATGAATGTGTTTGTATCTGTTGTTACAGCACTTTTAGTCCTTGCTTTTAGTGTTTTCACCATTTTAAAGCCAAGCGTATCCGCAGAGTTTTTCGGAGGTGTCAATTCGGCAATTAATAAAAATTTCAACTGGCTCTATATACTCACTGCAAATGCGTCTATAGCGTTTCTGTTGTTTATTGGATTTTCAAAGCTGGGAAACATCAAACTGGGTGGTCATACTGCCAAACCTGAATTTAACGATATATCTTGGTTTGCCATGATGTTTAGTGCTGGTATAGGTATTGGTATATTTTTCTATGGTGTAGCAGAACCCATATATCATTTAAATATTCCCACGGGTCTTCAAAGTGGTTCAGTTTTTGACAACTTTAAGGTGATGTATCTTCACTATGGGTTGCATGCTTGGGCCATTTATGTGATATTTGCCATTGGACTTGGATACTTTTCTTATAATAAAGGATTACCCTTTGCTATTCGCAGCTTGTTCTATCCACTTCTCAAAGAAAAGATTTATGGCTTTTGGGGCAACATAATAGATACTGTAGCTGCCCTTGCTGTTCTCTTTGGATTAGCAGTTTCGCTTGGTCTTGGAGCATTGCAAATTAACGCTGGACTTAACTATGTATTTGGCATTCCCAATGCATCTAATGTGCAAGTGATGATTATCATTTTCATTACAATTATTGCCACCTTCTCTGTTGTAAGTGGTGTATCAAAAGGAATAAAATGGTTGAGCGAGGCTAACCTTGTTATAACCACACTTTTTTTGATAGCAGTAACTCTTATTGGTCCAACTGTTTATATTTTTTCTACATATATCTCAAGTATGGGCATTTACATAAGAGATATTTTCAGCTCAGGTTTATTTATTGCTATCGAACCCAGCGATGTGGCTTGGCAAGGTGCATGGACAATATTTTATTTGGCATGGTGGATTTCTTGGGCTCCATTTGTGGGTACTTTTATTGCACGCATCTCAAGAGGAAGAACTATTCGTCAGCTCGCTATAGGTGGACTAACCATACCAACCATTGTTGTTACGCTTTCAATGACAGTTTTGGGCGCATCGGGTGTCTACCTTAACAATTTGCATGATGGAGCTATTGCACAAGCAATAGAAAGCAATATAGCTATATCGCTTTTCGAGATGTTTAGATACCTCACCAACTCGGGTATATTGCAAATGGGTTTATCGATTGTGGCTGTTTTAGCTGTTATGATATTCTTTGTTACCAGTAGTGACAGTGGCTCGCTTGTAGTTAGTAGCCTCACCAGTAGTGGCCATTCTACTGTGCCCAGAAAGCAGCGAGTGTTTTGGGCATTTATGGAAGGGATAATTGCCATTTCTGTTCTATTAATTGGTGGAGAAGCTGCGCTTAATACCTTACAATCAGCTGCTATTATTCTTGGTCTACCATTCTCTATTATTCTTTTGATTATTATATTTTCGCTTGCCAAAGAGCTTCAGCATAGCTATAAAAAATATAGTCGTAATAAGAACATAACACTCAAAAAGCAATTGGGCAAAATAGAAGAAGATGCTAAGTTTGTGCAAGAATGATACGGATTTAATGTTTAATTGGTAATTAATATCCAATTAGATAGAAGCTTTAATCATATAAAATAATTAAAACCTTAGTTGTAGTGGTATTTGGTGCTACTATTACTGAGGTTTTTTAATATATACATGGATTATACTTTCACAATATTAAACAACAGTCTCTGTGAATTGAAAATGATTTTCTAATAATAGTAGTTATTATTATATCTTTGTGTATTGCCTAATGGTTTAATTTAAAAAAACTCTTGACTCTTTGCACAAATTCAACAAAAAGATAATATGAAAAGAATGGATTTAAAAAAAGAGAAAGAAAAACTTTATACCCGAAACTATACAAGGTTTGGCATGGACATGAACGTGTTTGTATCTGTTGTTACTGCCCTATTGGTTCTTGCTTTTAGTGTCTTCACCATTTTAAAGCCAAATTTATCTGCAGAATTTTTTGCAAACATCAACATCTCCATCAATAGAAACTTCAACTGGCTCTATGTTCTCACCATCAATGCATCAATCATATTTCTGCTTTTTATTGGATTCTCTAAATTTGGCAATATCAAATTGGGAGGATATACTGTCAAACCTGAATTTAGTGATTTATCGTGGTTTGCCATGATGTTTAGCGCTGGCGTCGGTATAGGTATCTTTTTCTATGGTGTTGCAGAACCGATTTATCATCTAAATATTCCTACGGCATTACAAAGTGGATCGGCTTTTGACAATTTTAAAATAATGTATCTTCACTGGGGCTTTCATGCTTGGGCAATATATGGTTTACTTGCAATTGGACTGGGGTATTTTTCCTATAACAAAGGGCTTCCTTTTGCAATCCGCAGTTTGTTTTATCCTCTTCTGAAAGAGAAGATATATGGCATATGGGGCGACATAATTGATACTGTAGCTACCTTGTCAGTCTTATTTGGATTGGCTATTTCTTTGGGTCTTGGAGCAAAACAAATCAACTCTGGTCTTAATTATGTTTTCGGTATACCCGATGCATCCAATGTTCAAGCATTACTTATTGTTTTTATCACCCTTATTGCAGCCATCTCTGTGGTGAGTGGTATCTCAAAAGGAATTAAATGGTTGAGCGAAGCCAATTTATACATAAGTGCTCTTTTACTTTTAGGAATAATCATTATTGGACCTACCGGATATATATTGTCAACTTATCTTTCAGGTATGGGTATATACATAAAAGATTTTGTAAACATAGGACTTTTTACAACCATTCAATCAAACGATATGGCTTGGCAAGGAGCATGGACTGTGTTTTACTGGGCATGGTGGATTTCTTGGGCTCCCTTTGTGGGAACATTTATTGCGCGTATTTCAAAAGGACGAACTATCAGACAAATAGCTTTAGGAGTGATAACTTTACCAACTATTGCTGTAACGTTTGCTATGACAGTGCTGGGAGCACCTGCTATCTACTTTAATAAGTTGCACTATGGTGTGATAGAAAAAGCAGTAGAGAGTAATGTAGCTACTTCTCTGTTCGAAATGTATAAGTACCTTACTGACTCAGGATTATTACAAATGACACTATCGATAATAACAGTTATAGCTATTATGATATTCTTTGTCACCAGTAGCGATAGTGGTTCGCTTGTGGTAAGTAGCCTCACAAGTAGCGGGCGATCTACTCCACCCAAGATGCAAAGAGTGTTTTGGGCTTTTATGGAGGGAACAATCGCAATTTCGGTGTTATTAATTGGAGGTGAGGCAGCACTCTTTACTATTCAGTCAGCCACTGTGATACTCGGTCTGCCCTTCTCTATCATATTGTTGATGATTATATTCTCACTGGCCAAAGAGCTTCAGTTAAGTTATACAAAATATAGCCGCAATAAGAACATTACACTTAAAAAACAATTGGAGAAGATTAAGAATGATGCAAAGTTTGAATAATAGAAAAGGTGAGCGTTTTTTATTTGAATTTCATTTATAGATAACAAATTTATAGAAATCATTCATAGATAAAATATCAATCTTATTTACAATGAACTAAAATAAATGATGGTTGTTAAATTACTACATAGTTATAAGGTTGGATACAGCACTACAAATATGTGTTTTTTCGACTATCACTTAATAAAATTTGAAATAAATGAATAAGTTTGGATTATTAATTGCTTTATTAGCAATTACTTTGGTAAGTTGTACCAACCAAAGTAAGAAACAAGACGGTACTCATCAGGATGAAACGTCTTTGAATGAGGGTGTAATTGATTCTCACACTTCAGAGATGTCTTTAGATTGGGCAGGTGTGTATGAAGGAATGTTACCTTGTGCAGATTGTGAGGGAATTGAAACAATTATTGAACTAAAAGACGACCGCACTTATATAGCCCACTATACATATTTAGGCAGTCGAGAAGATGAAAACAAATTTACCTATGAAGGTACTTTCACTTTCGATGTTTTAGGTAATACTATTACATTGCAATCTGAGGGCGAGACATCTCAATATAAAGTTGGAGAAAACCAATTAACAATGTTAAACCAAGATGGTCAATTAAATACTGGAGAGTTGGCAGATTTTTATGTGTTGAAAAAGAAAATATAATACATTCCTATACATTGTATATTTGCGGTAAACTTCGGTTGATCCGCTCAAGGAAAGGACAGCGACTTTAAGTTTCTGTCCTTTCGCTTTTTTATGTCACATAATATGCTTAAATAAGCAAAAATAGCGTGTTTATGACTCGATATTTAAGTGTTCAATCTTCATGAAAAGCGATTTGCACCGCAATCATTAATGTAGAAGACATTATACATTTGTTCTAAAATGCATAAAAGATGAAGATACATTGTGTTTATGAATAAAAATTGTTCGTTAAATTACAACAGTTAAATATCAGATAGTCAGTTGTGCTTATATATTTAACAGAAATAATATCATTGAATTATTAGGTTCGATAAATTTTATTTGTATATTTGAACAATAATTGAAGTCGTAAACTTTTTAATTATGATAATTGAGAGTTGCAATATCTTTGATATCATGTACATAACAAATATAATTTAACTATAACTTGATAAATTCTCATAAGTTTGAATTTATCATAATCAAAAACAAGTTTCACAATTAAAATCCTAACCAATTGCGTCAATGAAAAAGAAAAGAATTTACACGTTTAATGAAGCTTTTAAAGCCTCTCATGCTTATTTTAAGTGGGATGAGCTTGCGGCTAAAGTTTGGGTGAGCAAATATGCTCTTAAAGACAGTGAGGGAAATATCTATGAGGAAACACCCCGAGATATGCACTGGCGTTTGGCCAAAGAGATAGCAAGGATCGAAGAAAAATATCCGAATCCTATAAATGAGGAGGATTTGTTTTATCTTTTTAATAAGTTTGAATATATCATTCCACAGGGAAGTCCCATGACTGGAATTGGTAATGATTATCAAGTCGCTTCGTTATCCAATTGTTTTGTTATTGGTATGGATGGAGCAGCTGATTCATATGGCGCAATTATACGTGTTGATGAAGAGCAGGTGCAGCTAATGAAACGTCGAGGTGGTGTGGGACACGATCTTTCTCACATTCGTCCAAAAGGTTCGCCAGTTAAGAATTCGGCATTAACTTCTACGGGACTTGTTCCTTTTATGGAACGTTATTCTAACTCTACACGTGAAGTTGCTCAAGATGGACGTCGAGGTGCTTTAATGTTAACTGTGGCTCTTAAGCATCCAGATTCGGGTGACTTTATTAATGCTAAAATGGAGCAAGGAAAAATAACAGGAGCTAACATTTCGGTGAAGATTGACGATGACTTTATGAGGGCAGTATCAAAGAACGAAACATACGTTCAGCAGTATCCAGTTGACTCCTCAAGTCCAAAGGTAGTAAAAGAGATAAACGCAAAAGACTTATGGGGAAAAATTGTACATAATGCATGGAGCTCTGCTGAACCAGGAGTTCTGTTTTGGGATACTGTAATAAGAGAATCTGTACCTGATTGCTATGCCGACTTAGGTTTTAAAACAGTTGCTACTAACCCTTGTGGTGAGATACCATTGTGTCCATACGATAGTTGCCGTTTATTAGCTGTTAATTTATATTCCTATGTGGTTAATCCATTTAAAAAAGATGCGTATTTTGATTTTGAACTGTTTGAAAAACATATCAATATAGCGCAACGCATAATGGATGATATTATTGATTTGGAAGCTGAGAAAATTGATGTAATTCTTGACAAGATTAATCAAGATCCTGAATCGGAAGAAGTAAAAAGCACGGAACGTCATTTATGGGAGAAAATAAAGATTAAAACTTTACAAGGACGTAGAACAGGATTGGGAATAACTGCCGAAGGAGATATGTTGGCAGCAATGGGATTAAGATATGGTACTGAAAAAGCAACAGACTTTTCAGAAAAAGTACATAAGAGTTTGGCATTGAGCGCATATGCGGCATCAGTTGAGTTAGCCAGAGAGCGTGGTAAATTTGAAATATATGATGCAGAGAGAGAAAAAGATAATCCTTTTATAAATAGATTGAAAGAAGCTGATAGCAAGCTATATGATGATATGGTGAAGTATGGTCGCCGTAACATAGCTTGTCTTACTATTGCTCCAACTGGTACAACAAGTTTGATGGCTCAATCTACATCGGGTATTGAACCCATTTTTATGCCAATGTATAAACGTCGCCGCAAAGTGAATCCTAACGATGTGAAGTCAAGAATTGACTTTGTTGACGAAAATGGAGATTCGTGGGAAGAATATGTTGTATATCATCATAAGTTTGAAACTTGGATGGAGGCTAATGGTCATTCGGTTCATAAAGAATATACTACTGAACAATTGGATGCACTGGTCAGAAAATCTCCTTATCATAAGGCTACTGCAAATGATGTTGATTGGTTACAAAAGGTGAAGATGCAAGGTCGTATTCAAAAATGGGTAGATCATTCGATTAGTGTAACTATTAATTTACCCAGTGATGCAACTGAAGAACTTGTAGGAAAACTATATTTAGAAGCTTGGAAGAGTGGTTGCAAAGGTTGTACAGTTTATCGTGATGGATCGCGAGCAGGTGTATTAATTGCAAATGATGAGAAAAAAGAAAAAGAAGAACCTTGCTTTGAGCTTCCAAAGGTAGTTACTTCTCGTCCTACCGAGCTTCCTGCTGAAATTATTCGTTTTCAAAACAATAAAGAGAAATGGATTGCTGTGATTGGATTACTTAACAATAGACCTTATGAAATATTTACTGGTATAGCTGACGAAGATGACGGTCTTTTATTGCCTAAAAAAGTAACTGAGGGCACAGTTATAAAATCTTATGATGAGAAAGGAAATAAACGTTACGACTTCCAATTTAGAAACCGTAGAGGTTACAAAATTACTATTGAAGGTCTTGATGGGATGTTTAATCCAGAGTTTTGGAATTATGCAAAACTTATATCAGGCGTACTTCGTTATGGCATGCCCATCGATCAGGTTTTGAAGCTTGTTTCGGGATTGGAGTTAGACAACGAAACCATAAACACATGGAAAAATGGTGTGGAAAGAGCTTTGAAAAACTATTTGCCAAGCGATACAGAGGCTAAGGGTGAGAGATGTCCAGTTTGTAATCACGAAACACTTATTTATCAAGAGGGATGTTTGACCTGTCGCAATTGTGGTGCTTCAAAATGCGGATAAATAAACCGCAACAAACAACTAACTGCACAAATCTCGCCACAGCGAGTATTAGATAATAGAAAAGCAATGCCTTAATAATGGGTGTTGCTTTTCTTTGTTTAAGTAAAAATAAACTTCTGATAATTTTATCTGTGTGTCTCGTTTTTACAAGATATTTCCTTTAATAGTCTCGTTTCTACATAAATGATTGTATTTTTGCATTTATGGATGATAGTTATAAAACCATAGAAAGTATAGCCGAAGGATATATTACTGAGCGAAAGAGTAAATTTATATCTTATATATTTCCAGTAGAAACCGAAGATGAGGTGAAAAATATTTTGGACGAGTACCGAAAAAAGTATTATAATGCCCGTCATGTTTGTTGGGCGTATATGATAGGCGAGGCTTACGAAGAATATCGTTCTAATGATGATGGAGAGCCTTCTGGCACTGCTGGAAGACCAATATTGGGACAAATAAACTCATTTGAATTGACTAATGTTTTAATATTAGTAGTTAGATATTTTGGAGGCACCCTGTTGGGAACGGGTGGTTTGATAAAGGCCTACAAAGAAGCTGCAGCAGATGCAATCAAAAATGCTACTATTGTTGAAAAAACCATTAATGACCAATTTACACTAAAATTCGAATACCGATTGTTGAACGAAGTAATGCGTGTTTTGAATCAATATGAGGAATCAAAATGGACACAAAACTTCACAGAGAGTTGCGAAATGGAGATTTCTATCTGTCAATCACAGTCGCAAGAGCTTGTAAAAACGTTGTCATCAATCTATGGTGTATCCGTGATTAACTCAGAGAATCAAGTCATGGAATAATTTCATTTAACAACTAATTAACCCAATTAGTCGCAATAGTAATACAAAATTTGTACTTTTGCCCCCTGAAATATTTCATTACAACACGTTTAGAATAAAGAGAGGAAGTGCATGCAGAAAAATTTAGTAATTGTGGAGTCACCTGCAAAGGCGAAAACCATAGAGAAATTTTTAGGGAAAGATTTTCATGTAATGTCGAGTTACGGACATATCCGAGACTTAAAGAAAAAAGACTTCGGCATTGATATAGAGAATGGATTTATACCTGTCTATGAAGTTCCAGCGGATAAGAAAAAAGTTGTTTCGGAACTAAAATCAGCTGCAAAGAAAGCCGAAGTTGTTTGGCTCGCTTCGGATGAGGATAGGGAAGGAGAGGCAATTTCTTGGCACTTGTATGATGTATTAGGGTTGACTGAAGAGAAAACAAGACGTATTGTATTTCATGAAATAACTAAACCTGCTATACTAAAAGCAATTGAAAATCCACGTCTCATTGATATTAATTTAGTAGATGCACAACAAGCACGTCGTGTGTTAGATCGCATTGTTGGTTTTGAGCTTTCTCCTGTTTTGTGGAGAAAAATTAAACCTGCTCTCTCGGCAGGTCGCGTTCAATCAGTAGCTGTAAGGTTGATTGTGGAACGCGAACGAGAAATTAGAGAGTTTAAATCGGAAGCAGCTTACCGCATTATTGCTGTATTCACAAAAGAAGAAAATGGACAAACATATGAGCTAAAGGCCGAGTACAACAAACGACTAAAATCGAAAAAAGAGGTGTTGGATTTGTTGGAGAAATTGAAAACTTCAAACTTCAATGTGGCTGATGTTACAATGCGTCCTACTAAAAAAACTCCAGCAGCACCTTTCACAACCTCTACTTTGCAACAAGAGGCTTCAAGAAAACTTGGATTTTCAGTTGGACAAACCATGATGGTAGCACAACGACTATATGAATCTGGTAAGATAACATATATGCGTACCGACTCAGTAAATTTATCAGGACTGGCTATCAATGCCGCAAAAACTGAGATTGAATCGCAATATGGTGACGAGTATGTGAAGATTAGGAAGTACTCTACTAAATCAAAAGGTGCACAAGAAGCTCACGAGGCTATTCGTCCAACTTTTATGAATGCACATGAAGTGAGCGGAACTGCACAAGAGAAAAAATTATATAGTCTGATCTGGAAAAGAGCTGTTGCCTCGCAAATGGCAGATGCTCAATTAGAAAGAACTACTGTGAATATCAGCGCTTCTGATGCTGAGGGTAGATTCACTGCTACTGGTGAAGTAATCAAGTTTGACGGTTTCTTGCGTGTATACTTAGAGGGTACCGATGATGAAGACACAGAGAAGGAAGAGGGCTTGTTGCCTCCCATTAAAGAAGGAGAGACAATGGTGATGCAAGAAACTACAGCTACTCAGCGTTTCACTCTAAAGCCACCACGTTATACAGAGGCGGCACTTGTTCGTAAAATGGAAGAGTTAGGCATTGGTCGACCTTCTACATACGCCCCAACAATATCAACAATTCAGAATCGAGGTTATGTTGAAAAAGGAAATGTTGAAGGAGTAGAGCGAGCTTATAACGTTATTACATTATTGAATAATATAATAAAAGACACTACTAAAAAAGAAATAGCCGGAGCTGATAAGAACAAACTTATACCAACAGATACGGGTATTGTGGTGAATGATTTTTTAGTTGAATATTTTGCTTCGGTTTTAGACTATAACTTTACGGCAAAAGTTGAAAAAGATTTTGATAAAGTTGCTGAAGGTAAAGTTGAATGGAAGAAACTGATTGAAGAGTTTTACAATGTGTTTCATCCGAAAGTGGAGGAAACCATCAATATGAAAACAGAGTACAGAGCAGGTGAGCGTGTTTTGGGAACAGATCCAAAAACAGGGCGCCAGGTCTCTGTCAAGATAGGACGATATGGTCCTTTGGTTCAAATAGGCGAGAAAGAAGAAGAGGAGAAACCACTGTTTTCGTCACTGCAAAAAGATCAATCCATTGAAACTATCACTTTTGAAGAAGCCATGAAGCTGTTCGATTTGCCACGCACTGTTGGCGAATATAACGAGAAAGAGATGATCGCAAACGTTGGACGTTTTGGTCCATACATCAAGTATGACGGTAAGTTTTATTCTTTACCGAAAGAGTTAGATCCATACAAAGTGAAAGCAGACGAGGCAATAGTCGTTATTGAAGATAAGATTAAAAAGGATAAAGAGAAGATTATTCAAACCTTTGAAGAAGAGCCAGGTTTAATTGTTCAACATGGCAGATACGGTCCATACATCACTTTCGAAAAACAAAACTATAAAATTCCAAAGGGGGTTAAACCTGAAGAGTTGTCACTTGAAGATGTGAGAAAAATAATCAAAGATACAGAACCTTCCAAGTCAAGAACTAAGGCAAAAGCAAAGGCAAAAACAACAAGTAAAGCTAAAGCAAAACCAAAAACTGAAAAAAAGACTCCCGCTAAAACAAAAACTGCAGCAACCAAAGCAAAAGCAACTGCTGCTAAATCAAAAGCTAAGCCAACAAAAACTAAAACAAAGGCGGATACCACAAAAAAAGAAAAAGAATAATTGTTTATGGAAAGTCAATTTTGACGGCACAGTAATTAAAGAACAAAAGTTCAGNNCTGAACTTTTGTTCTTTAATTATGTTTTATAACTGTATGTTTACTCATACTTCCTTTACCACATATTTAAACAATAATTAATGTTATGAATCGAATATCAAGAAAAGGCAAAGCAGTATCATTTATGGTGTCAGGTTTGTTAAGCACACTTGCTTCTTTTGCACAAGATGCAATCAGCAATACTGATATTGAAATAGTTACAACTGATATTAATAAAACTCCTTTTTATGCCGAATTATGGTTTTGGATTCTAATTGGATTCGTGTTCCTTCTTATCTTGATAGCTTTGATACGTGGCGGAGGAAAGAAAACTAAACGTGAAGACTTAAAGGATGAAGATGTTGAGCATGATTAATCGAAGCATACTCAGTTCAAAATAAAAAATAGACATTCAAGCTTGAGATAAAGACTTCTTAAAAGTGTTTTTATTGAATAAATTTATTTCTTGCTTCACAACGCAGAATACGTAGAATTTAGACTTTCGTAGCCTACAAAACGGTAATCCAAATTAATTTAAACTTTTGTACAGTACAAAAGTAATCACTTAATAGATATTACTTTCTTGTTGTAACTTTAAACGCATATCTGTTCAAATATCAATGACCTATGATAGAGTCTTTTAGTTGTTATATGTGTGAAAATTACATCAAACAATTAGCAATAAATAATTATGAGATGAGAAATAAATTTATCCTTACATGTCCAATTTTAGTGTGGCAAAGTAAAGATATCTCACATAAATTTAAAATCGAACTTTGTTCTTATTTTAACTTCTTTATTTCCTATTTGATTTAATATTATTGTCTCAGTTATTTCCTTTCACTCAATTATAAATCTTTCAATGGAATCATCCCTTGGTAACTCTATTTGTTTTGATACTATAGGAAGACTAAATCAAATCTTCTCTGGTAGTTTAAACGTTTATCTGTTGAAAACGCAATCTACGGCTGTAGAAATGTTATGAATCATTAAAATGATGTTTTCTTCATCAAAATGGGAGAGAAGTGTCTTAAAAAAGAAAAAGTAGCCCCAGATTGAAGAATCAACAGATAATAATAGAATATTTACATTGGGAATTGAAATTTCAGGCGTAAATGGGTGAAATTAGGGCAACATAATGAAAGATATTATGTTTTCAAACATTTTGTAGACGATGGAAGCAAGTTTCAACTGTTTTAAACATTTTGTATGATAACAAAATGTTTGAAAAATGGTACATCATCCACATAAAACGCCTAATGTTTAGCAACCTAATTATTTATTAGCTTCAATACAGCAGAAAACCAGCCAAACCTGCCATGGCAATCAACAGAATTGGGTCAATTTTTTTGACAGAGGCTAAAAACACAACCCCGAAGATAATCCAGCTTTTGTGATCAATAAAGTTAAATCCATTTATCAACATAATTCCTGCAGCGGCAATTAACCCAATTACTGCCGGTTTTATACCAAATAATGCAGCACGCACATACCTGTTTTCTTTGAACTTGAAAAAGAATGTAACAACTAACGTCATGATGCCAAACGAGGGTAAACTTACGGCAAGGGTACAGATAGCTGCACCAAAAATGCTTGCCAGTGTAGTGTGACCAGCCGAATTAACTGCTTTAAAGCCAATGAACGTTGCAGAGTTGAATGAGATGGGCCCTGGTGTTGTTTGAGAAATGGCAACAATGTCTGTGAATTCACCCACCGTTATCCATTCGTTTGTCACTACCACTTCTTGCTGAATAAGTGGCAACATTGCATATCCACCCCCAAAACCGAACAATCCAATTTTGAAGAAAGAGAAAAACATGGAAAGATATAGTTGAAATAATACCATATTATTTATCAATTACTTTTTTAATAACCATTTGGTATAATATTCCCGAAACAATTCCCAAAACAATAATCGAGATGGGGGATACATGAAGCAATCCAACCACAATTGCAACCATTATTGGAATCCAAAGGGTCTTTAAGGTAATATCTGCGTTTTTGCCCATTTTCAACAATGGTGCAAAGATGAGCGCAACTACTGCGGGGCGTATACCTTTAAAAACAGATTCAACAATTTTGTTTTCACGAAATTGTGTGAAAACAATTACTAATAAAAGAATAGTAATGAAAGAAGGAAGAATGATACCAAGGCTTGAAAAGATACTACCTTTCACACCTTTGTGTTTGTTGCCAACAAAAATTGCAGTGTTTAGTGCTATTGGTCCAGGCATCGACTGTGCTATGGCTAACATATCTATAAACTCTTTATCGCCCAACCATTTCTTTTTGTCAACAACTGCATCTTGAATAAGTGGCAACATGGCGTAACCTCCACCAAAAGTGAAAGCGCCAATTTTAAAAAACACAAGAAATAACTCCCAATAATACTTCATGTTTCCAGATGGTCTAAATGAAATAAAAAAAGAAAGCAGCATGCATAAAAATTAATTGCATATCTGCTTTCTCTATATTAAAGCCGCACCGGTGGAATAAGACGAAACTCCTGTTGTCAGGATTTGAGTGCTTCGCTGTCTCTGTAATTCGCTGTGCATTTAAAAAATGCATGTCCCGAAGGATGCGACCCGCCATTGGCAGCAAAAACTTAACTCGTTTCATAGATGTAATTGATGAGTTTCCCAATCGACCAATGCGGCAAAATTGCTTCATCTAATCACAATTCAAAAGTATGAAATTATTTCCACACTTGCAAATAATATGGGATGATTTATCAGCTATTTTTTACTCACCTCTGTATTCTTTAAATGATTGTGAAATATATGATTATAAATCTCTTGATTTATACATTGTTGCCTGACACAACTCGTTTTAAGAAATTAATATTTGAATCTTAAAAGATTCAAGCTGGACATACAAATAAGTAAACACAATAAAATTATAAGAATTTCTTAACATATTTAATTTTGTTAATTACTTCAAGAGTTCTTTTATACTAAGTTAATATTACCCAGTTAATATACAGTTGAAGTTCATCAAATAAAAGCATAAGATTATTTGTACACATCTGAAGTCAACATTCTGTTGGCAATAACTCAAAAACTTAGAGCATTTAAATATTCTCATTTGATGGATAATGAGTTCATTGGGAGTAAACATCTTGTTAAAGTTTCTTCGAATTGAACTCTCTTTAGCCTGTAGTAATGGACTTATAAATAACGAGAATCATCACAATTTGTTATAAATCTTGTTTTGAGTTTTTCTGATTACAGGTATAAATTGACTGCTTTCTATCTTAATTTATTGAACAAAGAATGTTTGTTTTATTCTATTAATAGTCTTGAAATATTGCAAATGGGCTATGAAATAGAATTATCTTTGAAAAAGATAGCAGATTCTAAGGGAAAACATTTGGCGGATATATAAAAAAGGTTTATCTTTGCACCCGCTTTTAG
>DEZB01000010.1 GCA_002364735.1 Bacteroidales bacterium UBA3143 | reverse complement strand
ATTACGCATTTCACGTCCATGCCTTATTGCCGCAGTCAAAGGGTGGGCCCTATACCACACAATAAGCTCATCAATTTCTGGCTTTGTCGCCTCTAATAAGGTAAACAACTCTTTCACTTTGAGCACTTCAGGGTCGTGCTCATCAATAATTCTAATTACATCCTCAGCAAACTTTGGTCGCTCAAGCTTAAGTAATTTTGAAAACTTTAAACTTAATAATTTCATATTATTTAAAAATTAAAATTAGTTGACACAATCTATCCTTCATCCTATTACATCTTCCTGTTGATATAATCCTCAAGAAAGATAGAAAAATGTCTCTACTACAACCCTTGCAGTAGATATTTACAAATATAAATATAATTAATATATAAAGGTGCATTAACTGGAATTATTTCTTGTAGTAAAATTACTACCGCTGATAATCTGTGAGTTACACTTAATTATGTAGCGTCAACTAAACAAATGTATCAAGTTTCTTCATTTTATCATTCATAAATGTCTTACTAACAAAAAAACTCCCTCCTGCTTTCGAACCCCTCCGATGGTATAAAAATAAAATTATATTGGTTTCGAACGCGTTCGAAAGCAGAAAGGAATTGTGAATATTGGTTTAGAACCCGTCCGATAGCATGAAGGAATTGTGAATATTGGTTTAGAACGCATCCGAAAGTAGAAAGGAACTCTTATTTGTGGTTTCGAACACGTCCGATAGTGGAAAGGATACCTTCTTTGAGGTGTCGAACACATCCGAAAGTAGGAGGGAATTGTGAATATCGGTTTCGAACGCATCCGAAAGTAGAAAAATAAATGTATATCGGTTTCGAACCAGTTCGATAGTAGAAAGGAACTCTCCTTTGCGGTTTCGAACACGTCCGATAGCTCGGTTTTATTTTCCTTTTGCTTAAGCATTCGTTCGATGGTAGAAAAAAATAATGATATCACTTGTTGCTGCTGGCGAAGGATGTATTTAATTTTGATATTGGTTATGTACTCGTCCGATGGATTAAATATAATTGTTTTTTGGTTTATTGCATTGGCGAAAGGAGGAAAAACTTGTGATTTTGGTTGAGCATCTATTCGAGGGGATGGTTTATATATTTTTGGAGGGAGTGTGGGTGGTGAAAGGTGGAAATGGGATTTAATTGATGAGAGAGTAGGGAGTAGGTGAGTTCTTTCTGAGATTAAATTTATGAGGATACTCCCTAAATAATAAGAATATTCGCCCTCCTATTGTATTTACCTAACATTATGCTTAATATTTTGTAAGTACCTGAGAGATAATTTGTATATTTGGAACTATTAAAATAAACCAATCATAACGGTGACGAAACCGTTGACACAATCAATAAAAGAAAACAGAAAAAATAGATGTTTCAACAAGTATTTAAAAATATAGACGACATTTTGCACAAAGATGCTGGATGTGGCAGTGAATTAGATTATGTAGAGCAAACCAGTTGGGTGTTGTTCTTGAAGTATCTGGACGATTTAGAAAAGGACAAAGAGACTGCTGCGCTATTGTCGGGCAAAACTTACGAAAAGATAATTGCTCCCGAATATAGGTGGACTACATGGGCTGCACCCAAATTGGCTGATGGAAAAATAGATTATAACGCCATGACGGGTGACGACTTGATAGATTTTGTAAACCGCGAACTCTTTCCCTACCTCATGAAGTTTAGAGAGAGTGCAAAAGGCCCCGATACGATTGAATATAAAATTGGTGAGATATTTAGCGAACTCAAAAACCGTATTCAAGATGGTTACAACCTGCGTGGTGTAGTTAGTTTGGTTGACCAATTGCGTTTTCGCACCCATGCCGAGAAGCATGAGATGAGTCACCTCTATGAAGCCAAAATACAGAAAATGGGCAATGCAGGTCGCAATGGTGGTGAGTATTACACACCACGTCCACTCATTAAAACCATCGTGAAGGTAGTTGACCCCAAAATTGGACAGACAATCTATGATGGAGCTGTGGGTTCGGCAGGTTTCTTGGTAGAGGCTTTCGACTATCTCAACAAGAAGGGACTCTCTACAAAAGATATAGAAACACTACAACGCAACACCTTCTATGGCAAGGAGAAGAAATCGCTTGCCTACATCATTGGGGTAATGAATATGATATTGCACGGAGTGGAAGCTCCCAACATTATCCACACCAACACATTGGCCGAAAACATAACCGACATACAAGAGAAAGACCGCTACGATATCATTCTTGCTAATCCTCCTTTTGGAGGAAAGGAACGTGCCGAAGTGCAACAGAACTTTCCCTTCAAAACAGGCGAAACTGCCAGCTTGTTCTTGCAACATTTTATAAAAATATTGCGTGCAGGTGGTAAAGCAGGTATTGTTATCAAAAACACCTTTTTGAGCAATACCGACAATGCTACTGTTGCTATTCGTAAAGAACTCTTGGAGAGTTGCAACTTACACACCGTGTTAGATTTGCCAGGAGGTACATTTACAGGAGCAGGGGTGAAAACAGTGGTGCTATTTTTCGAGAAAGGTGTAAAAACAGAGAAGACTTGGTTCTATCAGTTGAACCCTGGTAGAAACTTGGGTAAAACCAACCCGCTCAACGAAAATGATTTAGCTGAGTTTGTGGAGTTGCAAAAAACCTTTGCCGAAAGCGAAAACTCTTGGTCAGTGGATATGAAAGATGTTGATCCAACTACTTTCGATTTAGGCCTAAAAAACCCCAACACACCCGAAGCTGCCGCATTGCGCGACCCTCGCCTTATAATTGAAGAGATGAAGGCATTGGACGAAGAGAGTGCGGAGATTATGAATGCTATATTGGAGGTGATATGAAGATAAGACAAACTCAATTACCAAAGGATTGGAAAATAGGAAGTCTAGGAACACTATGTGAAATGTATCAACCCAAAACTATTTCTAAAAAAGAAATGATTGATGATGGTGACTATCCTGTATATGGTGCAAATGGTATAATTGGAAGATATGATAAATATAATCATGAAGAGACTCAGTTGCTAATTACTTGTCGAGGTGCCACTTGTGGTAGTGTTAATATATCTCAACCTAAATCATGGATTAATGGAAATGCAATGGTTATTAAACCAAAAGAAGAAATTAATAGACGGTTTTTGGAGTACATGTTTAGAGGTTATGTGGACTTGTCTAACATAATTACCGGATCTGCTCAACCACAAATAACTCGACAATCTTTAGAGCCAGTTAGAATATCATATCCTAAAAATCTAAACGAACAACAACGCATCGTCTCCATCTTAGACCACTGCTTTGAAGCCATAGACAAAGCAAAAGCCAATGCCGAGCAAAATTTGCAGAATGCGAAGGAGTTGTTTGAGAGTTATTTGGAAAATGTTTTTGAAGAAAGTAATGGGGAAATAATTGAACTCAATAAAATAACTGAAGTCAAAGACGGAACTCATGATAGTCCTAAATATGTAAAAGAAGGCATACCATTTGTTACACAAAAAAACATCAGGTTGACAGGACTTACTTTAGAAGATACAAAATTTATCAATGATGTTGATCACGAGAAGTTTTATAAAAGGTCAAATGTTGCATTTGGAGATATACTTATTTCTATGATTGGCGCTAATAGAGGTATGGCGGCAATAGTAGATAATGAAATCGTTTTTAGCATAAAAAATGTAGGATTGATTAAATCAAATAAAAATATAAATAACAGATATCTTCTTCATTATTTATTATCAAGGAAAGCTCAACAATATGTGAAAGATGCATCAAGTGGTGGAGCACAAGAATTTATAGGTCTGACAAAGCTGAGAGCTTTTCCGATACCTATTGTTTCAATTAGAAAACAGAATGATATAGTATCTAAGTTAGATGCATTACAAACCCAAACCCAAGAACTCCAATCCTATTACCAAACGAAACTTGACGACTTAGAAGAACTCAAAAAATCAATCCTTCAAAAAGCATTTGCAGGAGAGTTGAAAACTGATAAGATGGTGGAGGAGTTGGAGGAAATTCAGTTGTAAATAATTACTTTACAACTGACGCTGCACTCTTTTCCGAACAGCCTGTAGCGTCAGTATTGTGGGAAGGAGCCAATGGTTCAGCGTTTGTAACATGAAATAATAATAGCACGACGTCCTGAAAGGACATCTCAATTCAGCCCAACGCAACGCGTTGGGGCATATAACAATAAAACCACCTCGTCCTGAAAGGGCAGGTTAAAACTAAAAAACATGGCACAATCATTATCTCAATTGTTTGTACATCTTATTTTCCACATCAAAAACAATTCATGCATCATTCGCAACGAAGAAAAGGAACATCTTTATGCCTATATGGGCAGCATAATAAAAGATAATGAGTCAATACCAATTTTGATAAACGGCACCAAAGATCATGTGCATATACTATGTGTAATGTCTAAGAACATTGCATTGGCTAAGCTAATTGAAGAAATAAAACGCCACAGTAGCAGATGGATAAAAACAAAAAATCAGTATTACACAAATTTTGCTTGGCAAGGAGGATATGGGGGTTTTTCGGTTAGTCCCTCTTTACACGATAAAACAAAGCGCTATATTGAAAATCAGGAACAGCACCATAAGAAAGTAACATTTAAAGAAGAATATTTGCTGTTTTTGAAGATGTATGGAATTAATTATAATGAAGACTATTTGTGGAGGGATTAATTTGTCCTTTCAGGACGCTGGAGGAGTTGGAATACGAACACCCGAGGCGTTGCCATCGGGCTGAATTAATAATGGCTTTCAGCCATAAAACTATAAATAAGAGCTTTTCGGAAACATTGAATAGAGTAAAAACGAAGAAACATAAATAGTATGCACTCATTTTGAGAGCTAATGCTCTAATATTCGAAAAAAACGTCCTGAAAGGACATATCAATTCAGCCCAACGCAACGCGTTGGGGTTATATAACGATAAAACCACCTCGCCCTGAAAGGGCAGGTTAAAACTATGAAAAGATTAGTTGTCCTTTCAGGACGCTGGAGGAGTTGGAATATGAACACCCGAGGCGTTGCCATCGGGCTGAATTAATAATGGCTTTCAGCCATAAAACTATAGATAAAGGGTTTTCGGAAACATTGGGTAGAGTAAAAACGAAGAAACATAAATAGTATGCACTCTTTTAGAGAACTAACGCACTAATATTTGAAAAAAACGTCCTGAAAGGACATATCAATTCAGCCCAATGCAACGCGTTGGGGCAGCGTAAAAATAAACAAACTATGAACGAAGCCGAAACAAGAGCAGAACTGATAGACCCTAAGCTAAAAGAGAGTGGATGGGGTGTGGTGGAAGATGCAAGGGTGTTGCGTGAGCGTGATGTGTGTAAAATAACCGATGGCAGAATTAAGGTGGGTGGCGGAAGAGGCAAACCACTCATTGCTGACTATATTCTGCAATACAAAGGCATCAAATTGGCTGTTGTTGAAGCAAAGAGTAGTTTGTTGCCAGTAGGCGAGGGAGTAGCGCAAGCAAAACTGTATGCTGAGAAGTTGGAGTTGAAATATACCTATTCTACCAATGGACGTGAGATATATCAGATAAATAGAGAAACAGGGGTTGAGAAGTTGGTTGACAGATTTCTATCTCCACAAGAACTTTGGGACGAGGAGTATAGCGATATAAATGAATGGCGCAACAAGTTTGCAGCTATCCCTTTCGAGGACCGCTCTGGTACTTGGCAGCCACGATACTATCAAGAGATAGCTGTGAATAGAACATTGGAAGCTATTGCTCAAAAGAAGAAACGCATTCTGCTTACATTGGCTACCGGAACAGGAAAAACTGCTATCGCTTTCCAGATTGCATGGAAGCTTTTCCTTACTCGTTGGAATCTTTCTGCAACTCAATCATCGGGTTACTATGCTTCGCGCCGTCCTCGCATTCTATTTCTTGCCGACCGTAATATATTGGCAGACCAGGCTTTCAACTCATTCTCTGCATTTCCCGAAAATGCAATGGTGCGTATCAAACCAAGCGCAATAAACAAAACAGGTATAGCGCCCATGAATGGCAGTATCTTTTTCTCTATTTTTCAAACATTGATGACAGGGACTGACGATGAAGGAATGGCAACTCCCAACTATCAAGAATACCCAGAAGACTTTTTCGACTTTATAGTTATAGATGAGTGTCACCGTGGAGGGGCTAATGATGAGAGTACATGGCGCTCTATTCTGGAATATTTTGCTCCTGCTGTGCAATTGGGATTAACTGCTACTCCAAGACGACAGGACAATGTGGACACCTATCAATATTTTGGCAATCCTGTCTATATCTACTCGCTGAAAGAAGGCATCAATGATGGTTTCTTGACTCCCTTTAAGGTAAAACGGATTCAAACTACGCTTGATGACTATGTATATACCAGTGATGATGATGTGATAGAGGGCGAAATAGAAGAAGGGAAGGTTTATTTAGAGGAGGATTTTAACCGAACCATTGAGATTGTAGAACGTGAACAGCACAGAGTAAGGACTTTCTTGAATGAAATGGACCAACATGAAAAGACGCTTGTCTTTTGTGCTTCGCAAGAACATGCTGCACTGGTGAGAGATTTGATTAATCAAAACAAAGAGAGCACCAACTCCAACTATTGTGTGCGAGTAACTGCCAATGATGGGGAGATTGGTGAGCAGTTTCTGCGCGAGTTTCAAGACAATGATAAAACTATTCCAACTATTCTTACTACATCACAAAAGCTCTCAACGGGAGTGGATGCGCGCAATATTCGCAACATTGTATTGATGCGCCCTGTGAAACAAATGGTGGAGTTTAAGCAGATTATTGGACGAGGCACACGTTTGTATGAGGGCAAGGAGTACTTTACGGTGTATGACTTTGTACAGGCTTACAAAAAATTCTCTGACCCCGAATGGGATGGTCCTGCCGAAACTGTTGAGGACTTGTGTGAAGTGTGTGGTAAAGCTCCCTGTGAATGTGATGAGCAAACGAAACCGAAAGAACTCAAACACTGTGAGGTATGTGGCAATTTGCGTTGCACTTGCGAAAAGCCCCCAGTAGAGCCTTGCTCGGAATGTGGTAATGTGCCTTGCACTTGTCCTAGAATTGTGAGAGTGAGATTGGCTGATGGTAAAGAACGAGAGATACAGCACATGATTTCTACCATGTTTTATGATGCCGATGGCAACCCCATCTCTTCTAAAGAGTTTTTGGAAAGTTTGTTTGGCGAACTACCCAATTTCTTTAAAGATGAGAATGAGTTGCGAGAGATATGGAGCAATCCTGCCACTCGAAAAATACTGTTAGAAGAGTTGGACGATGCAGGATATAGCAACGATGATTTGAGAACCCTTCAAAAGCTTATCAATGCTGAGAATAGCGACCTTTATGATGTGTTGGAGTATGTGGCAAATAGTAACAACAAACCCATTTCGAGAGAAGAAAGAGCACAACAAGTAAAAGCAACCATCTATACATCGCTCAACGAAAAACAACAGGAGTTTATCGATTTTGTATTGACCAAATACGTCGAAACTGGCATTGGCGAACTCTACCAAGATAAACTACCTACATTGCTTATTGCAAAATATCAATCGCTACCCGATGCTATGAGTTATTTGGGGACGGTGGAGAGTATTAGTTCGCTTTTTGTGGGGTTTCAGAGGCATTTGTATGGGGGAGCTGTCTGAAGTGTTGGTTGAATGTGATTGAAATGAATTGTATGATTAATGGAGGAAATAGGTTTGGATTGTTACTTTTACAAAAAAAAATAAGCGTCCAAATATAAAAAACAAATGGCTTTATTTATGCTGCCGATGTATTTACGAAGTAATAAAAAACATAAATTATTAAACAACAAATAACATGAAAAGAGCAAGTTATCAAGTTTTTAGAATTAACTCACCTTATGGAATTATTATCAGACTTTCTGATTTGAGATACAGTTGGTTTAATCGAAACTACAAAGAATTATATGATGAAACACAGGAGTATTTACCTTGGGAGAAACTTTACAAGTTTGATGGTAAACTCAAAGATGTATCTGTTATTGAAAAGATAAAAGATTTTGCAGAAGCAAATAAAGAATATGGCATGAGTTATTCGGAAGAAACAGTTAAAGGGTTTAGTTATTTGAGTGTATGGTTGTATAATGATTCAAATTTCCCATATACCTTAAATAAAGAAGTAAAGAGAAAGATGGATAAATACAATAAGGTCTTGTTAGATTTAGAGCAAATTATTTAATATCATAAGCATTATAAATTATGTGATTTTATGTGGATTGTAATTTAAAGTAGTTTTTTCCGACAATTCCACTCATCTTGTAATCCTAAAATCTTAATTCAGACGATTATAAGAAAATTTCTGAACCATGATTAAAGGATTGATTGATGGCCTTGATATGCAATGCAGTTAAACATAATCAAGGAACTCAAGGGAATCATGCGCATCAAGGTTCAAACAATAGGCACAAGTTTGGAAACCTGCGCCAGCGAAAGAGTTTATTATTGCAAACAATTGACCATAAAACCCTTCCCGCAATGCTGACGGGACAGACAGTTGCAAACGAGGGGTAGGAGGTAGAAGTATTGAAAAGTGTGTAATTTAAAATATAAACACAATGAAACGAGCAGTAATTGTTAGACACGCAAAGTCCGTTCCTTACGGCTACGAAGATGATTTTAACCGCAACCTCACTGAACGCGGGGAAAAGGATGCATCAAAAATAAGTTCGGAACTTCAACAGCGCGGAATAAAAGTGGATATAATGGTTTCAAGTCCAGCAAAACGTGCATTGAAGACGGCTCATATTTTTGCAGAAAACCTGAGTTTTGACTATAATAAAATCACCGAGGTGAAAGATATGTACGACGGGATGACTACTTCTCAGTTTTTGAAACTCATTCATGAATTGCACGAATCCGCTGAAACAGTTTTCTTCTTCGGTCACAATCCCGACTTTCAATATTTTGTGGATAACCTGCTAAAGGATTTAGGGAGCGATATGCCTACCTGTTCCACCGTTGGAATTGATTTTGATGTTGCACGATGGGAATATGTAGAAGCACGAAAAGGCGAAAAAGAATTTCATTTTACTCCACGGATGTTCAGATAAAGTGCCGCAGTAAAAAAAAATCTGAACCATGATTAAAGGATTAAAAGATGGGCCTGATATGTAGTGCAAATAAACATAATCAAGTAATCAAGACAATCAAGCGCATCAAGGCTCAGACAATTAGAAAGAAATACCTTCACAATTAAATTATAAAAACAAACACAAATGAATATCACAGAGATATATACCTCAAGAAAATTAGAAACAATTGTTCCTGAAACATTGATGCAAAAAGAACCTTGTGGAAAGTATAATCCACTTGGAAAATGGAGTGCAACTGTTTTCTTTGTTAGTCATAAAAAGTGTCTTCTAGTAACAAATTCTATCACTCGATATTCTGTGTTTATACCAGGAATAAGAAAATCTGATTTTAAAAACTTGTCGGAAATATTTATTAATACACTTTTCGAGCAATTGAAAAGAGATAACATCACAAGCAAGAAACATAACATCAAGAAACTAATTGGAGAAATAACACTTCACCCAACAGATAATAATAGAGCCATAATTGGAACTCAAAATTATATACTTGAGAACATTGATGTATGGAAATATGAATTTGGTCCGTTTGAGAATTGGGATTTTAGAGATATAAACAGACGTGTAAATGGCATACCATATAAGCAATTAGGATGGTTGTTTCCGCAAGAAAAGATGAGAATATTATTGGAGGAGATTGGGGGTAGTGGAGAAAGTCTATCATGATTAAAAGATTGAATGATGACAATGATATGTAGTGTAGTTAAACATAATCACCCTTCGACTCCGCTTAGGCTACAGTAACTAAGACAATCATCCATATCAAGGTTCAGACAGAAGAAGGAATATATATAACATTGTAAAGAAAACATCATTAATCCACCCCTACCGCATTCAATTCCACCCTGTAAAGTGATGTACGTGCAGTTATAAATAGTTGGTTTCTATCTTTTCCACCAAAACAAAGATTGGATGGTTTTTCTGGTACTTCGAAGGATTCCAATAGTTTGCCTGATGGTGAAAAAATGTCTACTGCTTGTTTTCCATTAGTGGTTAAATACACATTTCCTGCTTTGTCTAACGTCATCCCGTCACAACCATATTCAACAAAAATTGTTTTGTTTGTCAATAAACCATCATCTTGAATATCATATCGGTATGTTATTCCAGCCTGTGAGTCTGTAATATAAAGCATTTTTCCATCGGGAGTTCCCAACACGCCATTTGGTTTTTCAAGATCATTGCACACCCTAATAACTGAGCTGCGGTTGGGTGTAATGTAATATACGTGCATACCATCTTGTGGAAGATCTGTATCATCCCCTCCGTATTTTGGATCAGTGAAGTAAACACCACCCTTTCCGTCTGGCCATAAATCATTGGTCTGATTAAATCTTTTCCCATCATACTGAGTTGCAATGGCTTTATAATCACCATCAGGGCTTGTTGAGGTTATCTGCCCCTTTTCACCCTCACAAGCCAATAAGTTTTCGTCTTTGTCAAAATACAATCCGTTTGCTCTACCACTGTTTAATCGAAAAGTGTCAAGTTTATTCTCTAATGTCCATATCAAAATCAGGTTATTTGGTATATCTGTAAAGTAAACATTTCCTTGTGAATCAACGGCAGGTCCTTCTGTGAAAGTAAAACCTCCAGACAGTTTCTCCAATTCTGAAACTATAAATGTTTTCGGTTGAGCATCATCCTTTTCTGCTTTCTTTTCAGCTGAACTATTAGCGCAAGAAATTAACGCAAAAGCAATTAATAAGAGTGTAATTTTTTTCATAGCGGTGATGATATTTAGTTTATTGTGTAAATATACAAAAAGACATTGTAGTAAGTTCAATGTTGCTGTATATTCTTCATATTTAACTTTGTATGCTCTCATATATTATAGGGAGACCTTCAAAACAAGTAGATTTTGATATCTACAGAAGCAAGAACTTGTATAAAGAGCGGGTTTTTGTATCTAAAAAATAAGCGTTTGTTTCTTTAAAAAACATTAGATTCAATTGATGAGGTTAGTATTAGTATCTTAAGTCACTATTTGAGATTTATAGTGGGATACGCATTTAAATATTTAATTATTTATTAAAAAAGGAAGATTTTGTTTGATTCTACACATTTATTGTATAAATTTGGAGCTATTTGTATCAATAGACATTTTAATCAGAAAATAATAAAGCTTATGTCATCAAAAATTTCAAGAAGAAAGTTTCTACAATCAGGAGCTACCGCTGCTATTGGATTAACTGTAGTACCCTCGGCGGTGCTTGGTAAGAGTTTTGGACACACAGCACCCAGCGATAAACTTAATATTGCTGGTGTTGGAGTAGGGGGAATGGGTTTTGCAAATCTAAAAAATTTAGAAACGCAAAACATAGTTGGATTAGCTGATGTGGATTGGAAATACAGTAAACGTGTATTCGACCATTATCCAAAAGCCAAAAAGTATTATGACTATAGGAAGATGTATGATGAGATTGGTAAATCAATCGATGCAGTAGTTGTTGCAACTTCAGATCATACACATGCTGTGGTAACAGCTGATGCAATAACTATGGGTAAGCATGTATATGTTCAAAAACCATTGACACACACTGTATATGAGTCACGCTTATTAACGAAATTAGCTGACAAATACCAAATTGCCACACAAATGGGTAATCAAGGAGCTTCTGGTAGTGGTGTTCGTCAAGTGTGTGATTGGATATGGAATGGAGAAATAGGAGAAGTTACTAAAGTTGAAACTTTTACAGATAGACCAATATGGCCACAAGGACTTCCACGTCCAAGTGTAACAGACCCAATTCCAAATACTTTAAATTGGGATTTATTTGTTGGACCTGCTCCAATGCGTCCATTTAATCACATTTACACTCCATGGAACTGGCGTGGATGGTGGGACTTTGGAACTGGTGCTTTAGGAGATATGGCTTGTCATATTCTTCATCCTGTATTTAAAGGTCTAAACTTAGGATATCCAACTAAAATTCAAGCAACATCTACTATGTTGTTGACAGATTGTGCTCCTAATGCAGAGTTTGTGAAATATACATTCCCTGCACGCGACAATATGAAGAAAGTGGCAATGCCCGAAGTAGATGTTACATGGTATGATGGTGGATTGCAACCTTCAAGACCCGAAGGAGTTCCAGCTGGGGTTAACTTAAACGATGCAGGTGGTGGTGTAATATTTTACGGAACCAAAGATATCCTTATCTGCGGATGTTACGGAAAAGATCCATGGTTAGTATCTGGTCGTAAACCAAATGCTCCAAAAACACAGCGTGAAGTAACTTTATCTCATGAAATGGACTGGGTGCGTGCATGTAAGGAAAGTCCTCAAAATAGAGTTGAAACTGCTTCTCCTTTTAAAGAAGCAGGACCATTCAATGAAATGGTAGTTTTAGGTGTATTGGGAGTTAGATTGCAAAATTTGAATCAAGTGTTGGATTGGGATGGACCAAAAATGGAATTCACTAACATTCCTTCAGATGCAAAAATTAGAGCTATTATTGAAGATGGTTTTAAAATAACAGATGGTCATCCTTCTTTTGATAAGAAGATGAGCGAACCTGTTAATGCGCAAGAAATGGCTCAAGAAATGATTAAACATACGTATCGTGGTGATTGGAAATTACCATCAATGCCTTAATTAAGTTAGTATTATAAGTAATTGAAGTGATATTAAAATATTAATATCACTTCAATTTAATTTTTTTTGAAGAGTAAGTTTAAATTAAAAAGTTGTATTTTATGAAAAAAATAATTTTATTATCGGGTCTATTTATTACGACTCTTTTATTTAGCGCATGTACAAATGCTAAAAAGCAGACAGATGAAACTGCAAATACAGACACTATGGGAGAAGTAGCAAACGATGAATGGATTACCTTATTTGATGGTAATAGTCTTGATGGATGGCGTGGATATAATCGTACAGACATGCCAAGTGCTTGGACAATTGAAGATGGAGCAATAAAAATTAATGGTTCAGGTAGAGGTGAAGCTGGTGCTAAAGACGGTGGAGACATTATTTATGATAGGAAATTTAAGGATTTTGAGCTAACTTTCGAATGGAAAGTTGCAAAAGGCGCTAATAGTGGTATTTTTTACCTTGCTCAAGAAATCGAAGGAGAACCCATTTTTAAATCTTCGCCAGAATATCAAATATTGGATAATGCCAATCACCCTGATGCTAAGTTAGGAAAAGACAATAACCGTCAATCGGCATCTTTGTATGATTTGATTCCTGCAGTTCCTCAAAATTCTAATCCTTTTGGAGAATGGAATACTGGAGGGATTATGGTATACAAAGGAACTGTAATACACTCACAAAATGGTGAAAATGTTGTAGAGTATCATTTATGGACACCAGACTGGGAGCAAATGGTTGAAGGTAGTAAATTTAAAGGATGGGAAAACTTCATAAACGCTGGTGGAGACAATCAAGAAGGATACATTGGTCTCCAAGATCATGGTGATGATGTATGGTTTAGAAATATTAAAATTAAAGTGTTAGACTAATTAATTTCGAATTATTAATATGAAACCTCCATGATTTA
>DEZB01000073.1 GCA_002364735.1 Bacteroidales bacterium UBA3143 | reverse complement strand
GTTATTGTTCGAGACAAAAGCATAAAACATTGATGGGTGAAGCTTTTGTCTGAGACAAAAGAAGGATAATTAAGCTATTTATTGCTTCGACTCTAAAATTTTATTGCATAAAAGAGATTATCGATATGTTTTACGTGCAAACTTATGGAAGAATCATGTTGTAGAAGCACATTGTATCTATGGCCCCCTAACCATCCTAAGAAGAGAGAGCCTATTTGTAAGATTGAAGCAATATCAAAAACAGAGAACAATGCAAAAGCCTTGAGGGGATTCGCTTTTTTATAAATTATATTTTTTTATTTATGATTCCACTCTGAAAAGTCAATCTCACTTATTTCCGCCCCTAAATCCCCTAAAGGGGACTTTAGCAGAATGCTGATTATTAGGCTTTTCCCTTCAGGGACAAAGGGCAGAAAAAGCCTAATAATCAGCAGTGGAGGGTTTTCAGAGTAGGCTCGCTTATATATCTCTTATTTCACTTTCAATAACCACGTCTTTCAATTCTTGAATATTGGGTAACTCCAATCCATATCCTTTTCTTTTATCTTCTGCTTTAAGTAGTAGGGCAACAAAAATAGCTAACAGACCTAATGCGGCGAATATTGACATGGGGATTGTGTAATTATAATGTGGTTTTACTCCCGCAAGCACTGCATCTGGATTTGTGATGCTATATTTATCTAAAACCCATCCAATTAGCAGTGGAACACCCATTAGTCCCCAGTTCTGCACCCAGAATATTAGTGCGTAAGCTGTTCCTAATTGTCTCTCGGGAATAATTTTTGGTACTGAAGGCCACATTGCCGAAGGCACCAAAGAGAATGTTACACCCAATAATAAAACTAATATAACTGCAAAAATAGGTGCATTAATACCGGGTATAGCAAACAATATGTGAATACAAAGAAGCATGATTGATCCTATAAGCATGATGCTTGCTCCTTTTCCTTTCTTATCATATAAGTTGCCAAAAAATGGGGTTAAGAATATTGTTCCAAATGGCAGTAAGCTTGGAATCAGTCCTGCAAATTTTGGATCTACATTATACTTGTTAACCATTAAATCTGCTGCATAAAACAGAAAAGGAAAAACACCAGAGTAGAATAATACACACAGTAATGCTATCAGCCAGAACCCTTTGTTATTCATCACCTTAAATATGTCCTTTACCTTAAACTCCTCTTCTAGCTCTTCATTCAAGCCACGTGATGCGGCTAAAGATTTGTCAAGTTGTCTGTCTTTGAAAGTATAGAACACGAATGCAAGAAAACCTGCAACTAACAGACCTAAACCTAAAAAGATGGGTGCAGAAAGTGCTACTTGTGGAGTTGCTCCACCAGCAAGCAACGAAGCTGCAATAGGTGCAGGAATTGCCAAAGCCAATGCCGTACCCAATCGTGCTGTAGCCATCTCAAGTCCCATGGCCAATGCCAACTCTTTTCCTTTAAACCATTTTACAATAATCTTTGAAACCGTTATTCCGGCTACCTCAATACCCACACCAAAAATACCAAAGCCTAACGCACCAACAGCTATTTGCATATTCACACCCAACACCTCACCCATCATGGGCCAAAGCTCACGAACTGCTGCAAACTGAAAGAATGTACCAATAAGCATGGTGATGGTTGCTCCTAATCCTGTAAAACGAATACCTACTTTATCAAGTATAATTCCTCCAAAGATAAGCATGAGGAAGAAAACATTAAACCAGCCGTAGGCAGAATTCCAAAAACCAAAGTCGGTACTGCTCCAATTGAAAAACTCTTCAAAAAGAGGTTTAAGTGGGGATATTACATAGTTGATGTAATATCCAGTCATCATTGTAAAAGAGACAATTGCCAATGCTGTCCATCGAGCAACTTTGGAGTCTCTCAGTGTTTCTTTAATCTGTTCAGACATTTTTTAGATTTATAATAATATTACTTTTTAATTTTAATCGCACAAATATACAATAATTGTAGAGGTTTGTACAAATATTAGCTGTAAACATTGCGTTTTGTGATAGATGGGTGAGGGGGTGAAGGGTAAGGAGTAAGCAGTGAGCAGTGAACAGTGAGTGGTAAGGGGTGAGTAGGGGTGAGTAGTAAGGGGTAAGGGGTAAGGAGTAAGGAGTAAGTAATAGTAATTAGTAATTAGTAATTACTAATTACTAATTACTAATTAACCTCATACCTCATCCCCCCACTCTTTCTCTCCACCGCACATTCCACTCCCTCAACCCCATAATGGCTATCACCAAAAAGAGGGCATATTGTAGGCTGGTGAAATAGAGCCCTTGCGAAAAGTATACAGGAATGGATAGTACATTGCCAGCAATCCAAAACCACCAGTTCTCTATCTTCTTCATTGTCATTAAAACAGTTGCACACAAGAAAAAAGAGGTGTTCATGCCATCAATCCATGGCAATATAGAGTTTAAGTATTCAGGGTCGTTTTGATGCGCTGTTCGTAATATCAATACAATAATTACATACAACACTATGGCAGACAAAAACCAAAGAATGTTTAGCTTATTTGTGTTGCGTGATATTTGCAATGTACCTTGCTCGTCATTTGTGCGCGACCAATTGTACCATCCGTATACATTGGTAAGAAAGTAAACCACATTGATACCTGCATTGGCATACAGTCGAGCCGAGATGCATATATATATGTAGATTAAAACATTGATTATCCCCAAGGGGAACACCCAAATATTTTCTTTGTGAGCGTACCATACACTCAATACGCCAAAGACTACGGCAATTATCTCAATTGTCTGTCTTAAATCAATCGACTCAAATATATTCATATATTTTTTTTATGCAGCAAAATTACTTCTTGTCAGTAATTCCAAACTCTATCCATTTTTCTTGAGGAGCATCTTGCTTCACGCGATCCGTGGCTTCCGAATAGAGTTTTCTCATCTTTTTCATTTCGTCATCCAGTTGTATGTTTTTTGCTGCAAGCTCAGCTTTTAGTTTTTCAACCTCTGCGTTATAAGCAACTACTTTTTCTCGTGATGCAGTTAATTCATCAATGAACGTTTCGCCCAATCCCATAGGAAAATCCTCTTGCAGACTCCCTACTCTATTGAGCGCATCTATCATAATTCTTACTTCGCTGATAATATCAGCATACGACTTTCCAAATATTGACATAATTGTAATTGTTTAAAAGTGAATACTCTAATTCTAATTTTATTAATAATCTCTTTAATATATAGATCCATTGATATAGATTAACAAACCTATAAGCGAATGTAGCTATTTCTTTTAATACTACAAATGAATTCTTATGTTTTTTGTCCCCTGGATAGGAGTGATGATTGACATAAGAAATTCTTGATTTAATTAGTTAACTTTGCACAGAGCAAAACAGAATAATATATTACCCAATTAGCTTACTTATCATATACGATTAAAAAGCTTACTTTCAAATCACAATAAACATAGCAGACAGAATGAAATCACTAAAAGAACTTTTCCGAATCGGTAATGGTCCATCAAGCAGTCACACAATGGGACCTAAACATGCAGCCGAACTATTTTCGGAAAAACATCCCGCAAGTGCATCTTTTAAAGTGACCCTCTATGGCAGTCTTGCAGCTACTGGCAAGGGACATCTTACTGATGTAGCCATATTGAAAGTTTTGGAGACTTTTGCTCCAACAGAAATTGAGTGGCTTCCAAAAACATTTCTACCATTTCATCCCAATGCAATAAAATTCGAAAGCTTGAACAAGGAGAATAAAGTAACCAACAATTGGACAGTATATAGCGTTGGAGGTGGTGCTTTGTCAGACGGCGAGCAAATTATTGGGCTCTCTGATAGTGATAATCGGGAAATATATGACATGAACTCCATCGACGAGATTATGAATTGGTGTGACGCCACTGGCAAAAGCTATTGGGAATATGTGGAAGCGTGTGAAGGTGAAGAAATATGGGACTATTTGCGTGAAATATGGCATGCAATGAAAGAAGCTGTTGAGCGAGGCTTGGAAAACGAAGGTGTACTTCCTGGTCCTTTAGCATTAGCCCGCAAAGCTGCATCCTACCATATCAAAGCACGTGGATACAAAGCATCGTTGCAGTCGCGTGGATTGGTATTTGCTTATGCATTAGCCGTGTCTGAAGAAAATGCTGATGGTGGAGTAATTGTTACGGCACCCACTTGTGGTTCATGTGGCGTAATTCCTGCTGTTTTGTATCATATGGAAAAGACGCGTGGCTTTACCGAAATGCGTATATTACGCTCTTTGGCAACGGCTGGATTGTTTGGCAATGTAGTGAAAAAGAACGCATCCATATCTGGAGCAGAAGTAGGTTGCCAGGGCGAAATTGGTGTGGCTTGTGCCATGGCAGCAGCGGCAGCCAATCAATTGTTTGGCGGTAGCCCCGCACAAATAGAATATGCTGCCGAAATGGGATTGGAACACCATTTGGGCATGACGTGCGATCCCGTTTGCGGCTTGGTGCAAATACCTTGTATAGAACGCAACGCTTATGCAGCAGCACGAGCATTGGATGCAAACCTTTATTCATCATTCACAGATGGCATACACCGCGTTTCATTTGATCGCGTTGTAGCAGTAATGAAACAAACAGGTCACGACATTCCATCGCTTTACAAAGAAACCAGCGAAGGTGGATTGGCATTAGGACACGAGTTTTAGATCTTGAATAAAACGACCTTTGACAATAAGTTCTTACCACTCATTATAAACTATTGCATACACATTCACAATAATATAAAAACTAAAAAGATATGATAGACTACCTACATGGAGAGATAGCGGAATTAACGCCCGCATCCGTTACCATAGATTGCAATGGCGTTGGCTACCTTGCCAATATAACGCTGCAAACATACACATCACTGAACAATAAAAAAACTGCGAAGATTTATATTTATGAATCAGTACGTCAAGATGCTTTCGTGTTGTTTGGATTTTTGGACAAACATGAGCGTGAAGTGTTTCTTCATCTCATCAGTGTTTCGGGGGTTGGCCCAAGCACTGCCAGAGTTATGCTCTCGTCCCTCAGCTCAAAAGAAGTGGAAGCCGCCATTGTGAACGAAGATGTAAACATACTTAAATCGGTAAAAGGGATAGGAACTAAAACAGCTCAACGAATAATTGTTGACTTGAAAGACAAAATCAAATTTACTGACACCGAGGGTGCTATACCTACCAAAGGAAGTTTAGCAATACCATTATTGGGAAAAGAAGCTGTTTCTGCTTTAGTCATGTTAGGGTTTGCGCAGTCAAACTCTCAAAAGGTGGTAGAAAAAGTTATCAAAGAAAACCCATCGTCAACTGTAGAGGCTATTATTAAGGAGGCATTGAAGAGGTTATAGAAACATTACCTTCACATTTTACAAAAACTTATATTTGTAGGGAGACTACGGAAGCTACTCCTTGTACAAGTTTATGCTTACGTAGACTACAAAACTCACTCCACGTACAAGTTGTTACTTTTGTAGGCTACAAAACTCATTCCTTTAACAAGTTTTCTCTTCCGTAGACTACAGAAGCATTTCCCTTAACAAGTTTTCTCTTCTGTAGGCTACGGAGGTCACTCCATGTACAAGTTGTTACTTTCGTAGGCTTAAAAAACGCTCTCCGTGTAGAACTTTTCGCTTTTGTAGTCTTAGCTGGTGACTCCATAATTAAACTGAACCGTTTAGTTATAGTAAATTAAAAAAACTTTCGCTTTTCGACGAAGTCAGATTTTCAGCTCCCTACAAACCATTTATTCGTGTTGTTAATGAATAGTTTACTTTAAACAGTAACTTTGTTGATAAAACGAATACAAGCCACCCTTATCTGTCGTGTCTGAACTTATGTTATAACATACATCTGACTTTATGTCATACCATACACTTGTTTTTAATTTTTCAATATGAAAAAATTATATTCATAAAGTGCAAGGCGTTTTAATCGAACGAAAGTCCTGTTTTCTATAATTATTGATTTCGTACACGTACAAAAGTCGTAAATATGATATTTATTGGTTTCGTTCGTAAACGAAAGTCGTAATTATTATATTTATTGATTTCGTTCGCAAACGAAAGTCGAAATTATTATATTTATTGGTTTCGTTCACAAACGAAAGTCGTAATTATCATATTTATCGGTTTCGTTCGCAAACAAAAGGCGTAAATATTATATTTAGAGGTTTCGTTCGCAAACAAAGGGTGTAAATATTATATTTTGAGGTTTCGTTCGCAAACGAAGGAGGAGAATATTAGAATTATGTGTTTTTGCGGCAAACAAAAGGTGTAATTTATCAGAATGGATGCTTAATCAACGTACAATTACTGAAATTATATAAATCACAAGTTCCGTACGTCTAAATTGGCTCCTTTTAAAATAATTAGACGGTTTGTTCATAGACGAAAGGTGTTTTTATTGTAATTAGGAGGATTGAAGTGAAACAAAAGGAGGGTTTGTTGAATGGAGGGGTGGCGATACCGGTTTTTTTGGTCAACTTGTTGCAGGAGCTTTTCATTTAGTGAACGGTGCAAATACTACTAACGAATACACCTATGACGCCAACGGAAATTTAACAAAAGATTTAAACAAAAACATAACCCAAATAACCTACAATGTATTAAATTTGCCAAAGGTAGTAACATTTGGTAAAGCCAATACAATTACTTACACCTATGATGGCGGGGGTAATAAGCTAAGCGTAGCTTACACCGCAGGTGGCACTACAGTTAAAACAGATTACGTAGGCAACAAGGTTTACAAAAACGGCACACTGAGCATGATGCATACCGAAGAAGGTTATATTACCTTTTCGGGAGCAACACCCACCTATCATTACTACCTGAAAGACCATCAGGGCAATAACCGAGTTGTAATGAATCAGAGTGGAGCAGTAGAGCAGGTGAATCACTATTATCCATTCGGTGGATTATTTGGCGAAGGCCTTCAAACATCCAACCAACCGTATAAATATAACGAGAAGGAACTGGATCGCTTTGAAGGGTTGGATATGTATGATTATGGATTCCGATTTTATGATCCTGCTATCGCCAGATGGAATGCTGTGGACCCGATGATTGAAAAGCATTTTGATTATTCTGGATATGCATACGTTTATAATAATCCAGTAAGATTTATTGATGTAATGGGGTTAGATACCATTGATATTAATTATAATGATGATGAAATCTGGGAAATTACAAATTCCCAAATAGTAGAGGGTGATGATGTTTTTCGGATTACAAGAGATGGTGAAACTACAACCCATATATTTTCAGAAGGAGAATATGGGGAACGTGTAAACATGCTAAATTTAGAAACCAATGATGACTACACATTAGGTGTTTATCATGTATCTGGGGCTGAATGGAAAAATGGGAGAACTGGGTATTATGTTACCCCTGGAGGAGATGCTAGTACTGAAGTAGGTTCTGGTGCTCGTTTACCTGCAGACATTTATGGTTTACAGTCTTCACCAGAAACTGCTTCTTGGAGGCAAATTTGGGTAACTAATGGAAAAGCTAATGGCAATGTTAGTGCCAGAGGAATTAAATTTCATTTTGGAGGTTCAAGTCCAGCTGATTGGACTCAAGGGTGTTTTATCCTTTCTAGTAGTTACACAAAGAATGGGAGCAATATACAATACAGTTTTAGAGAATCTAGACGTGCAACTATTTGGATGGATTTTCATTTGGGAGCGAATTCCGTTTACAGGTACGCGACAAAGAAATATAATGGCTCTGGACGTATTGGAGCTCGGTTTAACACTACAAACTTAACCCATAAACTTATTTTAAAAGATGGTTTTTAAAAGATTAAGTTATTCAATATTATTGATGATTTTATTTCATTGTATGGTATCTTGTCAGCAGAATAAGAAACCACAAGAAACAAAAAAGGCTATAGAAACAATAGATAGTATTGTTTTTAAAACGAGTAATGAAAAGTTTATCTATTTGGCAAATAGATTATATCCAACAACAGTTGATTTTGATGATAAAGCTATTGCTGAATTGATGCAGTCTGATATTATAAGTGTTGAGAAAGTTGATGATACAATATTTGTTTTTTTAAATAATGAATTGTTGCACAACCAACTTAATCAGAATTTGCCAGAAATGAGTGATTCTTTAGTTAAAAATTTTTATTCAAAATATTATAATGTGGTTGTGGATGACGATTTACCATATATAGTGTATTTAAAGAATGATAAAGATAGTGTGCAAATAATAAGAAATCGAAGAGGGGTATTTTATTGGGAAGAAGCTACCGTAAAAGATACGGTTCTGAGTTTTTTCTCAGGTGTTAAAGTCGGAATGAGTAAAGATGAAGTTTTTCTTAAACTGAATTTACCTAAAATAAAATTAGATAGGAAAAATTTTACTTTAATTCTTTGTCATGCCTCAATTCCTTCTAAAATATGGTTTAAAGAAATATTTGATTCGAAGGGCTTTACGCTAAACACAGATAAGCCAAATATACAGGTCTTATTCGATTTTAAAGAAGGTAAATTAATGAGTATTTATTTAAATCCTTGGATTGGGTACGGAAATATAGCTGCTGGAGTGATATAATGTGTGTACGCATTAAAACCTCTTTCCTTCGCTTCCGTACGATTCTATCGTGTTTATAGTTGTAGTAGTAACATATAATGTATTAAATTTGCCAAAGGTAGTAACATTCAGGAACGGTAATACAATAACATACACCTATGATGGCTCGGGCAATAAGCTAAGCGTAGCTTATAAAGCCGTTAGCAATTTTGGTAAAATAGATTACGTAGGCAACAAGGTTTACAAAAACGGAACATTGAGCATGATGCATACCGAAGAGGGTTATATCACCTTTTCGGGAGCAACACCCACCTATCATTACTACCTGAAAGACCATCAGGGCAATAATCGGGTTGTTATGAACCAAAGTGGAACGGTAGAGCAGGTAAACCATTACTATCCTTTCGGCGGACTCTTTGGCGAAGGACTGCAAACATCCAATCAACCGTATAAATATAACGGAAAGGAACTGGACCGCTTTGAGGGGTTGGATTTGTATGATTATGGGGCGAGAATGTATGATGCAGCTCGTGGGGGTTGGGGAACTGTGGATCCGCTGGGGGAGAAATATTATTCGATGAGCCCTTATGTTTATTGTGCTAATAATCCTGTGAGGTTTATTGATCCGGATGGGATGTCTTATGATGATTACTATAGTTCTTTAAATGGAGCTTATTTAGGTAGCGATAATATGATATCAAAGAATATGCGTTTAATTGATGATGACAAGTTCAAGCAAATAAAGAATGATGTGGGTAATAATATTCTTCAGAAAGGACTATCTTTACAAGCAGAAGGAACCAAAATAAAAATAGACGATGCTAAAATACAATCCAATTTGCAGACAGTAGCAGATAAGTCATCTACACCTAATGCAAATGGTGAATATCAAGAGCATCAAATTTTTCTTACTTTAGATAGACAGACGGCTACAATTTCGTCTTATGTTGGAGATCCGGGAACTCATGATAAAACAACAATAAGTTATTATCCTGCGCCATCGATAGGTGTTAATTACGTCGATCGTCCTGGAGGGCTTGTGTTGATAGGTCAAGCACACGGACATCCGCCAGGGAATATTCCAGGATCAGTAACAGCGAAAACAATGTCTGGTGATTTTGATGTACAGACTTCCGCTTCGATCAATATTCCTATTTATGGTTTAGATGCTATGGATGGACCTACAAATGGATCTCCTACAGCGATTCATAGGGTTACACCAAATGGAGTAATAATGAATAATGTCGGGAAAACTTCTAGTGGCTTTAATATAGGGCGAGATGCTATGCAAATTTGGGGAAAAAGACGTTAAACGAAAAATTAAAGTATATGAAACGAATTATTATCTTGCTTCTTCTGATATACGGTTTAAATATAAGTATCTATTCTCAAGAAAAAGATTCAATAATCTATATTTTCCCTGATAAAATAGAGCAGAAGTTATATGAACAAATGAAAGAACTTATTTATACAGATGGTTACGATTTTGAATTTTATCTCCAAACTTTAGATATAAATAAATTTAGGTTAACATATTCTTATTATAAAAAACAATCCTTTAGCTATTGGGGCAATAACACAAACCGTTTTATTCTTATCAAGAATAAAATGTATCCTTTGATACTTGATTATGATTCCTTATTTAGTACTAGTAAACCTGAGAAAGTTGGAGAATATGGGGACAGAGAAGGATTTATTTTGAGAAGTTCATTCATATACGAAGGATATAATATCACGTTTGATAAAACAGGAAAATGTTTATCGGAAAGCTGGGGTATTTATAAAAAGAAAGAAACTGTAAAATAAACTGTATCAAAAGTGAAAATATTTTTTTACTACTTTTTCTAAGTACATGACAAAAAAA
>DEZB01000018.1 GCA_002364735.1 Bacteroidales bacterium UBA3143 | reverse complement strand
TAAATCATGGAGGTTTCATATTCATTTTTGTTTTAGTTAAACATTAGTACCCTGTAAATTAATATAACAACAAATGTAACAGATAAGGTTTCAAGTTCCACTCTTTTAACCAATAATAATAAATAAAATAAGTGGCTAATGACACTAAAAAGGTTCTGTTTTATTTATTACCAGAAAATATTCTGTATCCTCTTACTATTTAATAAAAAAACGGCACTAACCATTTAAATAGTCAGTGCCGTAATTTAGAATTATATTATTCTTTTCTTATATAAAAGCTTAGTCTCTTATTTTTGCATTCAAAAACTCATAATTAAGACGTGCAATATTGGTAATTGAGATATTCTTAGGGCATTCTACTTCACAAGCTCCTGTGTTGGTACAGTTGCCAAATCCAAGTTCATCCATTCTTGCTACCATTGATTTAGCGCGCTTCATAGCTTCTGCTCTTCCTTGTGGAAGTAAAGCCAATTGAGTTACTTTAGCTGAAACAAATAGCATAGCTGAACCATTTTTACATGCTGCAACACAAGCGCCACATCCAATACAAGCTGCTGCGTCCATTGCTGCTTCTGAGTTGTATCTTGGAATTGGTATTGAGTTAGCATCGGGTGCACCACCAGTATTAACTGATACGTATCCTCCAGCTTGAATTATTTTATCGAAAGCTGTACGATCTACCATCAAATCTTTTATAACAGGGAAACCCGCCGAGCGCCAAGGTTCAATTGTGATAGTGTCACCTTCGTTAAATTTTCGCATGTGCAACTGGCAAGTAGTGATGTCTTCATCTGGTCCGTGTGGATATCCATCAATGTACAAACTGCATATTCCACAAATACCTTCACGACAATCGTGATCAAAAACTACAGGTTCTTTACCTTCGTTGATGAGTTGCTCGTTAAGTATATCCATCATCTCAAGGAATGAGTTTCCTTGAGAAATATTTTTTAGTGCATGTGTTTCGAAAAAGCCTTTATCTTTTGGACCTTTTTGACGCCAAACTTTAACTTTAATATTTATATCTATATCCATGATTGTTTATTTATTTACGATTTGTAGTTTCGTTGTTCGCGAACGATGAATTCATAATCTAACGGTTCTTTATACATGACAGGTTCTTTTTCCTCGCCCATATATTCCCAGCAAGAAACATAAGCAAACTCATCATCATGACGGAGGGCTTCTCCTTCTTCAGTTTGGTGTTCCAATCTAAAGTGTCCACCACAAGATTCTTCTCTGTCCAATGCATCGCGTGCCATTAATTGACCTATTTCAAAATAGTCAGCTAAGCGTAAAGCTTTCTCTAACTCTTGGTTTGTTGTATCTGCAACGCCAAGAATGCGCAAATCAGACCAAAACTCTTTTTTCAAAGCATCAATTTCTTTCACTGCTTTTTTAAGGCCTTCAGCCTCTCTGCCCATTCCAACATTGTCCCACATAATGTTACCCAGTTTTTTGTGGAAGTAGTCAACAGAGTGTTTCCCTTTTATATTCATCAGTTTTTGAATACGTTCTTCAATACCTTTTTCGGCTTTCTCAAACTCAGGACGATCTGTGTTAAAACGTGGCACATTAATTTGATCAGCTAAGTAGTTTTGAATAGTGTAAGGCAATACAAAGTATCCATCGGCTAAGCCTTGCATTAAAGCTGATGCCCCTAATCTGTTGGCTCCGTGGTCGGAGAAGTTGGCTTCGCCAATTGCAAACAAACCAGGAATAGTACTCATCAAATCATAATCAACCCAAATTCCACCCATCGTATAGTGAATAGCAGGGAAAATCATCATTGGAGTTTCGTAAGGATTGTGGTCTATAATCTTTTCATACATTTGGAAAAGGTTACCATATCGTGCTTCTACAACATCTTTGCCTAAGCGTTTAATAGCGTCTTCAAAGTCTAAGTAAACAGCTAATCCAGTTGTTCCAACTCCATAGCCAGCATCGCAACGCTCTTTAGCCGCACGTGATGCAACATCACGGGGCACTAAATTACCAAATGCGGGATATCTTCGTTCCAAATAGTAATCTCTATCTTCTTCTTTTATCTCAGTAGGCTTTAATTTCCCCTCGCGAATAGCAACAGCATCTTCTTTTTTCTTTGGCACCCATATACGACCATCGTTACGCAATGATTCGGACATCAAAGTTAGTTTAGACTGTGTTTCACCGTGAACTGGTATACATGTTGGGTGAATTTGTGCCATTCCAGGATTGCCAAACATGGCGCCTTTTTTGTAGCACTGCCAAGCAGCTGATCCATTTGAAGTCATGGCCATTGTAGAAAGAAAGAATGTGTTTCCGTAACCACCTGTAGCAATAACTACTGCATGAGCAGCAAAGCGTTCTAATTTTCCTGTGATAAGATTTCGAGCAATAATTCCGCGTGCACGGCCATCGATCAACACTAAATCAACCATCTCATAACGAGTATGCAACATTACTTGTTTTTTCTCAACAGCACGACTCAATGCTGAGTATGCACCCAATAGTAGTTGCTGACCAGTTTGTCCTCGAGCATAAAAAGTACGTGAAACTTGAGCTCCACCAAATGAACGGTTGTCCAGCAAGCCTCCATATTCACGCGCAAAAGGAACCCCTTGAGCAACACATTGATCAATAATTTTATTTGAAACTTCAGCTAAACGATATACGTTAGCTTCGCGTGCACGGTAGTCACCACCTTTGATGGTGTCATAAAACAAACGATAAACCGAGTCACCATCATTTTGATAGTTTTTTGCAGCATTGATTCCACCTTGAGCTGCAATAGAATGAGCACGTCGGGGTGAGTCTTGGATGCAGAAGTTGTGTACTTTAAAACCTAATTCACCAAGTGATGCTGCTGCTGATGCACCTGCAAGACCTGTACCAACAACAATTACATCTAAACGACGCTTGTTGGCGGGATTTACTAACTTCTGATTGCTTTTATAATTTGACCATTTTTCGGCGAGAGGTCCAGCCGGTATTTTTGGATCTATTTTATTCATTATTCAAAATTTTTCTTAATAGGTAAAATAATCATTTTTTATTTTAATGTGCTTAGTACATTAGTAATAAAAGTAAATGAAAACAGGTATAAATGCAAAACCTGCTATAATGATAGTAGCAACAACGTATGAAATAGTTTGTAAACGTTTCATCCATACTTTATTGTTCCATCCAACTGAGTGAAGAGCACTCCAAAAACCATGGGTTAAGTGGAACCAAAGAGCAACAAATGCAACTAAGTATACTCCTACATAAAGGGGTTGTTTAAATACATCTATTACAAACTGTGCGCTACTTGTATATTGAAGTTCCATACCAACGAGTTCTTTATATTGCATTTGATACCAAAATTGAATCATGTGCAACACTAAAAAAGCCAATACAACGAATCCTAACACATACATATTCTTTGAAGACCATGATGCATCTTTCGTGTTTGAAACTGCATATCTGTCGCTGCCTCTTGCTTTTCTGTTTTGTAGCGTAAGAATTGTTGCATACAGAATATGGACAATAAAGCCAGCTGCTAAGACAAGCGTTCCTACAATAGCGTACCAGTTTGCTCCTAAGAAATGGGTGACTTGATCGTAAGCCGCTGGAGAGAACACTAACACCAAATTCATTGACATATGAAATATCAAGAATAGGATTAAAAATAAGCCGGAAATACTCATGATGAATTTTCGGCCGATGGAAGAATTAATTAGCCAATGCATAAAGTTTTGTTTTAAATTTATAAAGGATAATAGTTATTTCAGTCTTTTTGAAACGAATAAGTACTTAAACTAAAAATGTAATACTGTATGCGTTTTCTATATAATATGAATTCATGCAAAAATAGTCTTTTTAAACATCAGAAAAGAATTATTTACGGAAATATTTCTCTAATTTGCGTTATTTAAATCAGTTCCAATTTAGCTTTAATGAACGCTAAAATAGCATTCGCCCCAATATTAAAATATAAAGAGTTGCTTTTATATTTATGTAATTGTTTGCTATCTTTGTGATTCAAAAAAAATATAGAATCATGGATATTGTACTTAGCGGAATTAGATCAACAGGGAATTTGCACTTGGGTAATTATTATGGGGCACTGCAAAATTTCATAAAAATGCAAGAAGAGAACAAGTGCTTCTTCTTTATTGCAGATTTGCATTCACTAACCACTCATCCCGACCCAGCAATGTTGCACGAGAATGTGAAAAATGTGCTTGTAAATTATCTTGCGGCAGGTATAGATCCAGAAAAGTCTGTAATATACGTTCAAAGTGATGTGCCAGAGATAAGTGAACTTTATCTATATTTAAATATGCATGTATATATGGGTGAGTTGGCAAAGACTGTTTCATTTAAAGAAAAAGCACGTAAACAACCAGAAAATGTGAATGCTGGACTATTGACATACCCAACATTGATGGCTGCAGATATTATGATTCATAATGCTGACAAAGTGCCAGTAGGAAAAGATCAAGAGCAGCATTTGGAAATGACACGACGATTTGCCAGACGTTTCAATAATTTCTATAATGTAGAATATTTTAAAGAACCTGTAGCCTATAACTTTGGACAAGAGCTTATAAAAATTCCTGGATTGGATGGTAGTGGAAAGATGGGTAAATCGGAAGGAAATTGCATATATCTTGCTGACAGCCCCAAGGAAATAGAAAAGAAAGTGAAACGTGCGCTAACAGATTCTGGTCCTACAGAGCCCAATTCTGTTAAACCTGATTACATAGAAAATCTATTTACAATTATGCGTGTTGTATCTACTGACGAAGTAATTGCTCACTACGAAGAAAAGTGGAATGCCTGTGAAATGCGTTATGGAGATATGAAGAAGCAATTGGCAACAGATATTATTGCTGTTACGTCTCCCATTCGGGAGCGTATTATAGTATTGGAAAATGATACTGAATACTTGAGAAAAGTGGCCCGTGAGGGTGCGGAACAAGCCCGCGAAAGTGCATCCAAAACTATAAGGGATGTACGAGAGATTATGGGTTTTAAAGGCTTTTAGACAACCCCTTTAATTGATAATTGATCTTCAATAAAAGATTAACTTTATGATTATTTAAATGACACAAATTGGCTGAGTGTAAACATTCATCACGTTTGGTTGTTCTTTCATCATAATTTATTCTTATATAACAATCTAAAATGCTTTGTTAGTAACTGACAATGCCATTCAACTCTTTAATTAACACAAGAGATAACTAAATTATTTTATATGATAGAATTCAGAGATATAGAATTAGCAGATAAACCAATTATAGATAAATACCTTATAAATAATCCTTATCGTGCTTCCGAAAGTTGCTTTTCAAACTTGTATGGATGGGCACACAAATATAAAACACAATTTGCCGAATGGCGAGATTTTTTACTTGTTAAGTTTACCAGTGATAGAGGTGGTTGTTCTTATTTAACTCCTTTCGGCAAAGGTAATCTTGCATCTGCTATTGAAGAATTGGTGGATGAATGTGGATGTCCCATCAAGTTTGAAATGTCTGGTGTGACTCAGGCTATGAGAGAGGAGATTGAAGCCGCAATGCCACGACGCTTCGAATATATAAGACAACGTGCTGTTTACGATTATATATATACATCTGAGAAGTTGATTAATCTCTCTGGCAAGAAACTTCAAAGCAAACGCAACCATATAAATCGATTTACTGCACAGCACAGTAATTATAAATACATCTCGATAACAAAAAATCCATGGGAAACTGCAAGGTGTAAAGATATGCTGCAAAAATGGTATGATATAAACAGAGAGTCATCGGACGAGTCATTAGACTTGGATTTCAAATCTACTTCTTTATACTTAGATAATTTTGAAGCTCTTAATCTAAGAGGTGGAGCTATTGAAGTAGATGGTGAGATTATTGCGTTTTCAATGGGTGCGCAGTTGAATGAAGATACATTTATTGTACACGTAGAAAAAGCTTTTGCTCATATTCAAGGGGCTTACCCCATTATTAATCAACAGTTTGTATTGAACGAAGCCTCAGAGTTTAAATACATAAACCGCGAAGAGGATATGGGGTATCCATCGTTGCGAAAAGCAAAAATGTCGTATCGTCCTGATATATTGTTGGAGAAGTTTATTGTGAAAGAGAAAGAAAAGGGAAGAAAATGATTCAGTATATAACTCCCGAAACACGTGACCAGATTCTTGAAATGTGGAGGGTCTGTTTTGGAGATTCCCAACCTTATTTTGATATATACTTCAGAGAGAAGTATAGTAATGAAAACACCTTGGCTTACTTTGAAGGCTGCAAAGCAGTAGCATCATTGCAGATTTTGCCCTATAACTTCACTTATTGCGATACTGAAATACCTATAGGTTATATATCTGGTGCTTGCACACTTCCAGAGGGACGAAAGAAAGGATATATGGCAGCTTTGTTGAAAAGAACGTTTCACGAATTAGTTAAAAGGAATATTCCTCTTTCTATTTTAGTTCCCGAAGAAGAATGGTTGTTAGCTTTTTATTCTAAATATGGATATGCCCAAACATTTCATTCAGGATCGGATCTGCTTTTGCTTGATGAGTTGATGAAACGTCATTCGGATAATTTGCCAGCGGCATATAAAGAGTTCGACAGTGAGTTTAGAGAAAAGGAAATGACTGTCCAGAAAACCTTCGATGATTTTCGTGTAATTGTGGAAGAAGCTGCTGGGTACAATTTCCCGCCTAAGAAAAGCCTCACGGGCATGGCACGTATAGTCGATGCACCACTTATGCTTAAATTGTTTGCTAATAAATATCCCAAGAAGTCTTTTTCACTTGAAGTAACAGACGAAATTCTCACACAGAATAATCTGTTCTTATCAATACAAGAAGGAAAGGTCTTAGAGACAAAATCAAAACTTCCTATTCATCTCAATCTTACGATATTTGATTTAGCTCAAGCTCTTTTGGGTTATCATACTTCTGAAAAACAAGAACTATTCAAAGATATTTTTCCTGAACATCAGGCTCAAATGCATTTTATGATGGAGTAGAAAACAAGCGTTAATATATTTTCTGTATATTGTGCATGAATTGTAAGAAGTTGTGTGTTTTTGAAGCATTCTTTTTTATATAGAATAGAAATTTGTTGATTGATTCACTCTCATAGTTGAGAAACATATAAATAAATAACCATTTGATTATAAATCGTTTTAGCTCCGCATTTTACAATTAAGTACCTCTTTAATAACTTGACAATATGAATAATAAAATGAAAGTAAAATCTAAAGACTTTTTTTCTATCGCATACAAGTGGAGAAAAACAATAGTTGTTTTTGTCTCTTTTTTTCTATTATTGGGGCCTACAGTTATGGGCCAGGAAAACTATGAGGCACCAAAATTAAGTTCAGAAGATTCTTGGTCTATAATTGTTCTTCCTGATTTGCAGACTTATGTCAAATTTGGTCGTAATCAACCTATTTTAGAATTAATGACAGCATGGATTAGCGAGAATATCGATAATCTTAATATCAAGATGGTTTTATGTGTTGGAGATTTAGTAGAACACAACGAGATGATAAATCCCGATGGTAAAGTAGGCAATCAACCAAGCAAATTACAGTGGGAGTCTGCGTCACGTGCTTTTGAACGAATCGATGGAAGGGTGCCATATATTACAGCTTTAGGTAATCATGATTATGGTTATAAAAGCATCGAAAATCGTAAGTCCAACTTTAATCATTATTTTCCTGTAGATAAAAACTTTCAGAACATGAAAATTCTACGAGATGTGGCATTAAATGCAGAAGATATTCCAACTTTGGAAAATGCATCTTTTGAAATAACATCTCCTCATGGTAGAAAGATGCTCTTTATTAATATGGAATTTGCTCCAAGAGATACAATTGTTAGTTGGGCAAAAACGTTAGTGGACTCTGAAAAATATAAGGATCATACCGTTGTTATACTCACTCACTCTTATCTTAACGCAAACAATGAACATATTGTTAAAGAGAACTATCCCGTTGAAGATTATAATTATGGAAAAGCGATTTTTGATAAATTAGTTAAGCCTTCAAGCAATATTCAGTTGGTGGTTTCAGGTCACGTCGCAAAACCAGATGATCCAAGAGCTCATGTAGGTTTTAGAACAGACACGAATGCTGGAGGAAGAAAAGTGCATCAAATGCTTTTCAATGCGCAAGCACTTGGAGGTGGATGGATGGGGAATGGCGGTGATGGCTGGCTAAGAATTCTTGAATTTATGCCAGATAACCAAACAGTTAAAGTAAAAACATTTTCTCCTTTTTTTGCAATTTCACCAACAACCCAACAGTTTGCATGGCGTAGAGAAGCGTATGATGAGTTTAGCTTTGAGATAGATTAGAAAGTCGATAACCTAAACGTATAGAATATGTAGGAATGAGTGTTTTCTAAAATCATTCTTACAGACCGAACCATCTACCAAGAGTAAAATACACCGCTACAGAACAAATAGTTAATACTAAGCCAATCAGGGTTTCAAATGGAATTATTTTCATGCGCTCACTCATCTGCATATAAGTGGCACCACCCGTTGCATGAAAAAACGAACCGTGTGGAAGGTGATCTAAAACTGTAGCACCTACATTTATCATAGCTGCACCCCATACGGTCGAAATTCCTGCTGCTGTTATTGTTTCTGCAAAAGAGGCAGATGCTACAGTTGCACCAGCAGTTGTTGAAGCTGTAGCAGCAGACATCAAAGCGCCAGAAAATGGAGCAATTAGCACTTCCCCCAAATTTGTTTTTGCTAATGCCTGTAGCAAGTAATCTTTAATTGTAGATGCTTTCACAATTCCTGCAATGGTGCCTGTACCAATAAGTAAAATGGCAATGGTTGACATTTTATCTAACCCGTATCCAATGCTAATGCTTAGTTTGTCCCATTTCCGCATCACTAATATTCCCGCCAAACCTCCTGCTGGAAGTGCCAGTAAAGGATCAATTACAATTCCAAATAAAGGTCGTAGCGCCAACAAACCAATTGTAACAAACGGCGCTACCATGCTTTTAGCAAATAAGGGGAGATTATCGGTGGAGTCATCTTCATTTAAATCGTCTTTCACCATTTCTCCCACTTTTGGCAGAAAATGAACTACAATGTAAGCGGTAACAAGTAGACCTATTAGTGCAGGAATGATATTGACAAACATAACAGAAGAGAGATCAGCATTGAAGTTTTCTGCTGATATAATTGTGTTGGGATTGGGCGAAATTATGTTTCCACATTTGCCACCTCCAACCATCACAAACAATAACTTTGCTTTTGGAATCAAAAGCTGGCGACCAATGGTAAGCGCAATTGGTGCAACTGTTATTACTGCTACATCAATAAACACGCCTGTTGTTGTTAGTAGCATTGTGGCAAGTGCTAAAGCTAAATAAACATGTTTGGTTCCCACTTTGCGAACAATAGTTTGTGATAGTGATGCAGCAGCACCTGTTTTTATGAGCACACCCGACAAGACTCCTGCGGTGAGAATTCTTAATATTGCAGGAGTAACATCTTTTACTCCATCTATCATTATGCTTACTGTTTCAGGTACGGAAAACCCACCAAGAACTCCGCCTATAAAAGCACCAAGTATTAGACTGTAGGTAGGAGATACTTTGCGAATAATCAAAACAATAGCTAATATCAATCCTATTAAAGCTCCTATTGCAGTCATATCAATTGTTGCTTTGAAAGTGTTTGATCGTTCTTATTATTTGTACAGTGGTTTGTGTGATGTTTCTCTTAGCAACATCTTTTTGCATAGCCTCTTCTAACGACATTGGAGAAGGTAGTACTGAGAAAACTGAGACAAATCCTCGTTTGTTAAGGTTTTCAACATCTTCTACACATCCGCCAACAGCTATTACAGGTACATTCCTTCTGCTTGCAGCATCCAGTATGCCACTAACAGCTTTGCCCATACCTGTTTGTTTGTCAATCTTTCCTTCTCCAGTAATCACTAAATCTGCATTTTGTAAATGCGCATCAAAACTAACTGCTTCTAATACCATTTCAATGCCTGGTTTCAATTGAGCGTTTAAGAAAGCAACAAATCCTCCGCCCAAACCTCCTGCTGCACCTGCACCAGGGACGGTATTTAAATCTAATTTCTTAATAGTTTCAATCAATTGTCTAAAGTGTTCTAATCCTTCATCCAACTCTTTAGTCATCAATTCGCTTGCTCCTTTTTGAGGGGCATATACATAAGCCGCACCGTTTGGTCCAGAAAAAGGATTGTTTACATCGCATGCGATTGTGAAGCTTGATTCTTTCAGTTCAGGTATTACATTTGATGTGTCTATTGAATAAATTGAATGTAATGATTTGCCTGTTCCATCAGTTTCATCACCGTTTTTATTCAAAAAACGGAAGCCTAACGCTCTCAACATGCCAGTTCCAGCATCATTAGTTGCACTTCCACCTATTCCAATCAAAAAAGATCGGCAACCACGCTTCAAAGCATCTTTTATTATCTCGCCAGTGCCAAATGTAGTTGTTAATGAAGGGTCTTGTTCTTCCTTTTTCAGTAGTGTGATTCCACTTGCAGCCGCCATTTCAATTATGGCCGTTTTACCATTATCTGCCAATCCATACTCCACTTCAATTGGTCGCATGAGAGGATCATGAACCCTCACTTTAACTTTCTCACCTTTTAAAGCACTTACCAAAGTGTCAGTTGTACCCTCTCCGCCATCAGCAATAGGAATTTTAATTATTTCACAATCCAGAAATACTTTCCTAATTCCTTCCTTAATGGCATTGGCTACTTCTGTTGAAGTGAGAGATCCTTTAAAAGAGTCGGGGGAGATGATTATTTTTCTCATTGTTGCATATAAATGTGTTGTAGTCAAAATTGATTACTCAATTCAAAAGATAACAGATTGCGATAGTAGGAATGTGAGAGTAATTTTGAATTATATGAGTCTATTGCATTTCAATACAAACTATAGAATGTGGAGGCAGCTTAACGTTAAGTTGATTATTTGAAATCTTATAATCAGAAAACTTAGTAGGTGTTACAGTGTTTGAATTGTCGAAGTCATTTATTGAATTAAAAGCGGGCGATGTTAATACTGATGCTACATTTACATTTTTAACCTGTCCACCTGTAAGGTCAACAATCATTTCAATTGACTTGTTAGGATTTAGATTGCTCAAACTAAGATTAACCTTACTATCTTTATTTTTTGAAGCAGTTGCGGTTATCGAAGGAAGTGTTTGGTCACCCATTTTATACTCCTCACTGTTTACGGTTGAGGGAATAAAAGTTGCATCTTGATGAACTTTGTACATGTTAAATACATGGTAAGTAGGGGTCTTAATAATTTGCTTATCATTAGTTAGTAACATTGCTTGCAGCACATTCACAGTTTGGGCAATATTCGCCATTTGTACACGCTCCGCATGTTCGTGAAAAATATTAAAGCTGATTGCAGCAATTAGAGCATCGCGCATGGAGTTTTGCTGATAAAGAAAACCAGGCTCGGTTCCTGGCTCAACATTTGTCCAAATACCCCATTCATCTACCATCAATGGCACACGCTTACTTGGATCATGTTTATCCATAATTGCAGAATGTTTCGTTAATATGTCATCCATTCGCATTGCTTCTTTTAGACCCTTAAAATAAAGATCTTCGTTAAAACCAGTTGCAGATGATTTGTCTCCCCAATTTCCTGTAGCAATAGTATAATAATGTACTGAAAGGGCATCCATATTTCTACGTGCTCTATCCATCAAAACTTCAGTCCAGTTGTAATCAGCTCCGTTTGCTCCACAACCAATTCGTTTTAATTTGTTTTGTCCGTAAAGGTTTGCATATAAAGAATATTGACGTAATAAATCAGCGTAAAATTCAGGGCGCATATCTCCCCCACATCCCCAACTTTCATTGCCAATGCCTAAAAACTTTACATTCCACGGCTTTTCTCTTCCATTTTCACGCCGCCAATTGACCATTGGTAAATCTTCATCAGATGTCATATATGTTATCCAATCAACCATCTCTTCCACCGTTCCACTGCCAACATTGGCTGAAATGTAAGCATCGCAACCCAGCATCTCACATAGATTTAAGAACTCATTAGTGCCAAAACTATTATCTTCAATGGACCCTCCCCAAAAAACGTTTTTAATGTTAGGACGCTCTGCCGCTGGACCTACTCCGTCTTTCCAATGATAAGTATCAGCAAAACAACCTCCAGGCCAGCGTAGCACAGGAATATCAAGTTCTTGTAGTGCTTCCAAAACATCTTTTCTATACCCATTCACATTAGGGATATTAGATTCGGATCCAACCCATATACCATCATAAATACATCTACCAAGATGTTCAGCAAACTGACCATAAATGTTTTTATTAATGGTAACTTCTGCTGAAATAAAATCGAGCTTCATTGAATTTTGAGCTTCCATTGTAGAAACGAATAGAAGGCTTGCAAAAACTAACATTGAAAGATTCTTTTTCATACTATATTGATTTAAAAAATTATGACATTAGAGACATGCTATAACCACCTTTTCTTCTTAAAGAAATAAAGAATAATGAGCGATGAGAAAATCATAAGCCCAATAGAAACGGGATAACCGTATTTGGCACTCAATTCGGGCATAAACGAGAAGTTCATCCCATAGATGCTGGCAATAAGGGTGGGGGGCATAAAGATAACAGATACAATCGTAAATATTTTGATTATTTTGTTTTGCTCAATATTTACGTAACCCAAGAAGGTATCTTGCAAATAATCTAATCGGTCGAAGCTGAACTTAACGTGTTCTATAAGCGAGTTTATGTCTTTAATGATAATGGTGAGTTTTGGATGCAAGTCTGCGGGCATAAACTCACTGCGCAACATACCAGAAACAGTTCGCTGTTTGTCAATTATGTTTTCGCGCAACAACATTGTTTTCTCTTGTAAGTCTTTTATCTCTGTCAACAACTCTTCGTCAGCTTCTTGTAGTGTAAGACTATTACTCAATTGAGTTATTTTCTGAGTCATACTCTCAATCATATCTGCGTCAAACTCGACACGTGTTTCCAGCAGCGCTACCAGTACATGGGCTCCAGTTGGATAGTTTTTAGGGTTTGCAGATATTTTTTTTACTGATTCATGAAAAGAACTCAACTCTTGGCTTCTCACCGTTATAAGAATATCATTTTTTAGAATAAACGACACAGGATCGCGTTCAAAATTAGAGAGAAGAAAGTTGGAATTGACAACCAATGTGTCATTGGTCTCAATATATCGCGAAGACATTTCAATCTCAATCATTTCCTCCTCTTCTTGAATGTATATTTTCAGGTAGTCCTCCAGTTCGTTTTCAACCTCTTCATCAACGTCATTTAAATCAATCCACAAAAAGCTCTTTATGGAGTGATATTTCAAAAAGTCCAAACTTCGGCTCAGACGTATGACGTTGTCTTTGTGATAGAAGAGTTTGAGTTCAGCCATAATTTTAAGATGCTTTAGATGTGAACAATAATTTTTTAATTGGAATCTTTAGTTTGCTGTGTTGTAACAATATAAGGCTCTAACATGTTTGTCAATTCTTCAAATTGAGTAATAGAAAGCTGTTCGGGACGTTTGGTGAATATTTCGTGACTCAACACATCGCTGTTTTCAGGAAGCAAAGGCTTCACGGAGTTGCGCAACATCTTTCTTCTTCGGTTAAAACTTGTTTTCACTACAGTCTTAAACAACTTCTCATTGCAATTCATTTTCTCACGATCATTGCGCGTGAGTCTAACAACTGCCGACTTAACTTTGGGTGGTGGAATGAATGCATTTTCATCCACTGTGAAGAGATATTCAATGTCGTACCATGCTTGAATCAAAACACTCAAAATTCCGTATGTTTTGTTTCCAGGAGATGCAGCCAGTCTCTGAGCTACTTCCCGTTGAATCATTCCGGAGCAGCAAGGAATCATATTTTTATAATCTAAAACTTTGAAGAAAATTTGAGAGGATATATTGTAAGGATAATTTCCGATTATGCAGAATTTATCAGTGTATAACTTGGACAAATCTAATTGAAGAAAATCGTCTTCTATGATGCGGTCTTTTAGTGAAGGCATATTCTGCTTTAAATATGCAACAGAATCACGATCGAGCTCTACTACAGTTAAGTCCTTTTCTTTTTCTATTAAGAAACGTGTTAAGACACCAGTACCAGGGCCCACTTCTAATACGGGGAATTCAGAAAACTTATCCAGCGTATCTGCTATACGTTCTGCAATAGCATTATCTTTCAAAAAATGCTGTCCGAGGCTTTTTTTGGGTCTTACTGTTATCATTTGTAGTTATAAATTTATGTTTGTAGAGGAGTAAAGGTAACTAATTAATTTTAAAAATCAATTGATTACTTTTACTTCATGCTCTTCATACGGTTTTGGTGGGAAGCTTAATCTAAGCCATACAAACCCTATAATCATTGAAAGGATAGATGCAATTAAAACAGCAATTTTGGCAGTATCTCCAAAAATTTTATCATCAAAAGCTAATGTGGAAATAAAAATAGACATGGTGAAGCCTATACCAGCTAAAAAGCCTATACCCAGGAATTTAGTTAGTGTTAGCTCTTTGGGCAGCTTGATAATTTTTGTTTTAACCAACAAAAAGGTGGCAGTTATTATTCCGATTGGTTTGCCCAAGAACAAACCTAAAATAATTCCCAAAGAAAGAGGAGAGGATAAATAACTAAAAGCGGTACTTGAAATGTAAAGGCTTGTATTGGCCAAAGCAAAAATGGGTATGATAATGAATCCAACTGGTATTTTGAGTGTTGATTCGTAGGATGTAATTCTATTTACTGGAAGCAACATTGCCATTATAATACCTGCAAATGTGGCATGTATTCCTGAACGATACATGCAGTACCACATTATTAATCCAATAAAAATAAAAATAGCTTTACCAATTTGAGTGTCGTGATATTTTTTTAAAGCTATTAAAACTGCTACAACACAAATAGCTACACCTATGAGCCATATTAAATTGGGAGCTTTACCATAAAAGAACGCAATGATTAAAATGGCGCATAAATCATCAATAATGGCCAACGCTGTCAAGAATATTTTCAGCGAAAAAGGAGCCGATTTGCCTACCATAGCTAAAACGCCAAGTGAGAAAGCTATATCTGTAGCAGTTGGAATGGCCCAACCATTTTCAAAACCCGATCCTCGTGTTATATAGAAAAAGACAAGCGCTGGAGTTATAACTCCAAAAAGAGCGGCAATGGCTGGAAACATGGCTTTCTTTATTGAAGATAACTCTCCTACTACAGTTTCTCTTTTAATCTCTATTCCAATATGAAAAAAGAATATTGCCATTAATGCATCGTTTACAAAGTGGAGGATGCTATGCGGCAGATGTAATTGAAGAAAAAAGGGGATTTCAGTTAACCAAAAATCATGATAACCAACACCTACAGACCCCAAATTAGTTAGAAGTAGTGAGAAACCTGTACAAATAAGCAAAGTTAGACCAATAGAGCGAGAGTCACTAAAAAATCCATAAAATGGAAAGCTACTCACCCTCTTAGTAATTCGATTACGCATAATCAAAACAGTAAAATAATGAAATTAATTTTCAAAGGTAACTAAAATCTCAAAACCAGTTCAATTTGGTTCTTTTAGTACTAATTTTTTAAAGAAGAAAGTTCAGATCATATTTATTCGATACTTCAAATGGGTCTTTATCATAATGGAATATACGAGCATTACGTGAACCAATCAACTTAAGCCCGTTATTTTCTAAAAGAAGCATAGTTCCTTCGCGTAAACCTGCAACATAAATTTCTTTATTGGCATGTATAAATTCTGTAATGCGCACTTCACGAGTTTCTCCCCCATGTGTTTCATTGTTTTCATCTAAATAGTGAGGGTTAATTTGAAACGGAATTAAGCCTAAAGTTGCAAAACTTTCGGGCTCTACAATTGGCATGTCATTTGTAGTTCTCAATGATGGGCAAGCGATGTTAGAACCAGCACTCCAACCGACATATGGAGTTCCTCCTTTTACTTTTTCTTTTATTGCATCCATCAACTTGTTTTCATGGAGCATTTTCACCAATTGCCACGTGTTTCCTCCACCTACAATTATTGCTTCTGCTTTTTCAACAGCTTCCAATGGGTTAGAATATTTATGTATACTGGTTACTTTATGTCGAATTTCTGCCAAACGATTATTTACTTTCTCTTCATACTCATCAAATGTAAAAGTAACTGCCGCATAAGGTATAAATAAACAATTAATAGGCGTTTCGCCTAAGAAATCTTTGATGTTTTGTTTTGGGTAGTCTAAGTATGGTTCACCTGGGTTGGTTGAGTTGCTGATTAGTAGTAGTCGCATGGATGTTTGATTTTATTTTTATAAATGAATGTCTTTATCAAAAGAAAAGTTAGGCTGAATTATCTATTTTTTTCTCTTTCAAAGATTAGCTTTATGCAAAAATAACCAATTAAGTGGAAACTACTTCTTTTTGAATTCAAAATAAGCTAATTTTGTTTCCACAATAAATTATGATGTAGATTATGATGGACGAAATAATTAGAGATATAAGAACAGATTTGCGACTTGCTATGAATGGTGTTGTTTCTTCGAGCATGCGTGATAAGGGGATGGACTACAAAATGAACTTTGGAGTTGACGTTCCACGTATTAAAGGAATTGCACAAAAGTATGAAGCAAGTACTGCTTTAGCAGAACAGATTTGGAAGCTGGATGTGCGAGAAATGAAGATTTTAGCTACTATGCTTTATCCTGTTGATCAGTTTACTCAGTCAAAAGCTGATGAATGGATAGATGAAATAGTTAACCAAGAAATAAGAGAACACATATGTCTGAATTTGTTGCAAAACTTGCCTTATGCAAATGTGTTGGTTGAGAAGTGGTCGGCAGATGCAGACGAGTCAATTCGTTTAACAGGATATTGGTTGTTAGTTAGGTTGATGCTAATAAAATCGGATTTAGTGCAAAGCATTAACTTGAGACAGGTGATTGAAAAAGCGCTGTTAGATGTACATTCCGATAATGGATTACTCAGCAAAGCTGCTTTAAATGTGCTTAAACAAATAATTAGAAGAGATGAAAAGTTGAGCGAGGAAATAATGACGCAGATTGCTGATTTTTCTACTTCTGAAAATATAATGCTGAAAGAGATTTACGATAACTTGCAGTTCGAATTCACTATCAGGTCTTAATCCCTAAAGTTTCGTTTAATAAAAAACACTGCAAAAACTAAATTAAGAATGAGAATAATACCAGAGCCAGCTATGAAGAAAGCCTTCCATTCTGGCAATGTAAAATAGAAATAAGCTGATGCTACGGCAATCAACCCAATTAAGATAAGTAACACACGAATAACTTTTTTCTTTCTGCTCATTTCATTGGTTCACTTTTGTTATTTACAAAAGTAACAAAAACTTTTATTTAACCTGAATCTCTATCCAGTTTGTTACGTCTTCCATTACTTTGGGCGAGATGGTTTGTTCAATTTTACCGTACTCTTCGATCTCGCCAGTGGTGCTTTCTTGAAAAAGATGGTTTAATTGAGGATATGATTTAATTGTGTAATGCTTATTATTCCCTTTCTTTAGCGCATTCTCAATTAAACCTAAATTAGTTTTATATTCTACTTGTGTATCGTTTTCTCCATTAATTGCCAATACAGGTATTGAAACATTTTTCAGATAATCGGATGGGTTAGTCAATAAGAAATGCCTAAACCACGGAGTAGCTATATTAGCGCTGGTCTTTTCTATAAAAGCATCTTTTAAAACTGAACGTTGTATCTCCATGGGAAGATTTTCCCATAATTCCCCTAATTTTTGCTTTAACAAAGTGCGTTCAATGTCGGTTCCTACATATTCTCCCCAAGACAAAACAGAATTATAAATATCTTTAAGCATTTCATTCAAATGCTCTTTTTCTTCCTTCGAGAGCGATGTTTTGTTGAAAGCAAATTGATTTTGAGCCAAAGACAAATCAACTCCTGAAACTCCCAGTCCTGCCATAAGAACTATAAAGCTAACATCTCCGTTTTTGGCAGCTATCATCGGTGCAATAATTCCACCTTCACTGTGTCCAATCAATCCAATCTTAGATGAGTCAATTTCTTTTCTCGTTTTCAGGTAATTGATTGCTTCTTCAGCATCATCAGCAAAATCTTGCATAGTTGCCATGAAATATTCTCCTTCTGATTCTCCTATTCCTCTTTTATCGTAACGCAAAACAGCAATCTCATGTCGTGTCAAATAATCTGCCAATACCCAGAAAGGTTTATGTCCAAATACAGTTTCATCTCTATCGTTAGGGCCACTACCTGCAATTAGTAATACTGCAGGGTATTTCTTCTCTTTTTGTTGAGGTAGTGTTAGTGTACCCGCAAGTTTTATTTTCTCTTTAGAGTTCGCAAAAACGATCTCTTCTACTGTGTACGGATAAGGCTCCTTTGGTTCTTGTGGGCGCAATTGTGTTTTCTTTTCTGCCTTATATAAAGATAGAGGAAACGGCATTCCGTTTTGATTAAAAACGCCTATAATAGAATCATTTTTGAGTGTTCCCTGATAAAAAACGGCTAAGTTTGAAATAACAACTTCAATCTTTCCATTATCAAATGTTGTTTTGGTAGTTGGTATTCCGAATGCTCCTTGTGTGGGACTATCCATTAAGGATGTGTACCCTTCAGTCTGTTTTTCGATGTGAAAAACAATTTCAAGTTTAGTACCTTGTACATTCAATTCGCCTTGCCATGTACCGCTTATTTCTTGTGAGAAAAGCGTAGCAATTGCAACAAAGAAAACAGTGAAGCTTATCAGCGTTCTCATGATTCAACTTTTGTTTGAGATTAGAGTCTCTTTACAACCAAATCAAAGGATTGCGGATTGGCATATTCCTTTCTACTTCTTGTACATCAAATTTATGTTTGAGTGATTTCCATAGTTGGAAATAAGACGGCTCATCATAATTAACTGCAGCAAACAATAAGCTTGGTTGAGCAACAGGCCACTCATCCCAATACATTACATCTTGCTGAAAGGGCCACGTTGATTTATCTTGGATGTATGGAAACATGAATTCAACACCATCTTTGATGCTTAATCCAGCCTCGGAAGTGTACGCCCAGAGGTTGTCTTTTTCAGTAGAAAGAATTTGACAAACAGTTGCCATTGCATCCAGATTGAAAAGGGCATATCCATAAGGCTTTGTACGTGACATTTCCAAAGGGAAGCTACCATCTTCGCCCATTTGATTGGGAAGTAAAACTGTTTTGTATCTATCGCGACACATAGTAAGGACTTCTTCATTCTCGGTGAGCGATGCAAAGGATGCAACCTGCATCACCCAACATGTTCCATGATTATTTTTGGCCTTCATCTCCTTTAATCCATAGGGGTGTGTAGTGAGCCAAGTTATGTAATCGTTAAACCATTGTTTTATTACTTCCAACTCCTGCTTATCAACAGTTGAGGCTTGTTGCATGCGTTTAATGCCTTGGGCTACTTCCATTAAGTGAATGGTATCGATAATCCCAATACCACGACCGCTTACTATTCCTTTGATGGCTTGAGCATAAAGCAGGTTTGGATTCATCATTGTTTCTGGATTCACAAACCACGCCCTTACATGATCAAATGCTTTTGCAGCATATTTTTCATCATTAGTGTGAATATAGGCCGAACCTAATGATCCTACAATTTTGCTAAAACGTATCATTAATAAACGATGATCTACAAAGTTTTCTGGATTTGTTTCACCATCTCTTCTAATGTATGGCCCATCTGGGTCTTCAGGATTTGGCCACCAGTAGTCGCCTTCCGAATAAAAATCGTTTATACCGCCTTCGCTTCTATCGCAAGTCTTTGAAGTAATTGTTTCAGGAGATTGTTGCATTGCCCATTCAGCTTCTTCCATTATTTGTTGTTCCAACACCTCCGACGTTTTATTTTGCCATGTTTGCTCTTTTGTGCAATTAGTGAAGGCCAACAAGAAAGGAAGACAAAGGATAAATTTTTTCATTATTTTCTGTTTTAGATATTATGCTACTGATTTTTCTTATATCAGCATGTTTGTTTTAAAGATGATAGGATTAGCTATCTATGTATAATAGATTAATAGATGTGAAAGCAAAAATACAAATATAAAAACATAAATAGCCACTATTCCACTATTTATTGTTCTGTAACAGTAATGACATGTATTGTATTCATCTTTTCATCCCTTTTGAAGCGTTGTTTCACGTTAGTCATAAATGATTATGATGTTTCTTATGGCTAATATAATTATTTATCCAGTTTTTGAACTGTTCTGTAAATAGATTTGAAAAAAAAAATCAATTGATAGATCTAAAACATTCGCTTTAAAACTTCAAAAGCTGTTTATAACACATTTATCTCACAATGTCTATTGAAAATTTAATTTATTGTTTTACGTATTTATAATGTAGATAGTAGAAGTTTTTTATAGCCATTTTGTGTGTTGAGGAGAACTTAAAATTACTTTTTTGATAATTTGTAAGGAAAGGAAGTAATAGAGAAATAAAATCTAAGGAGTAAATCATTGTTAAATAAGATTCTCTTAGAAATCTAATAGAAACAGCCTGGTTGAGACGATGGATTTTGATCCGCTAAGAGTAAAACCGCACATTGAATAATAGAATTCAATAATCTTTTTTTGTAATTGCAGTTGAAATAATAGATTTCTAAATGTTATTATTTCAAACACAATAAAAGGATAAGATTATGCTTCTCCGCCTTTAAATGTATTTTCTTGAGTATAAAAAACTGTTCTTTTAAATTCATTCGCTCATTTTAATTCTCTCGAATGGTTTTGAAGAAAAGCAAGAAAAAGATTAAGGTTATGAATACGAACATAAAGACCATTTTTGCCGTTTTGAACATTTAAAACATATTTTAGATAATGGTTAATCGTTTTTATTATAAGTTTGTACACCAAACAATAGAAAAATAAACTCATGGATATAGAAAATATAGAAATTACCTACCTTACACTTACAGCTTTTAAGGAATTGAGACCGTTTATGATTGATTCGTACAAACATATCTCTGATGAAATGTGGTCGGAAGATAAAATAAGGAAGCTAATTAAAATATTCCCCGAAGGACAGATAGCAATAAAGGTAAATGGAGAGGTTGCAGGATGTGCCCTATCTATCATTGTGGATTATGAAAAATTTGACGATCATCATACCTACGATATTATAACTGATAATGAAAACTTTGGGACACACGCACCAGATGGAGATATGCTATATGGCATAGAGGTGTTTATACAAAAAGATTACCGCGGTTTACGTTTGGGTCGAAGATTATATGACTACAGAAAAGAATTGTGCGAACAACTAAATTTGAAAGGCATAGTGTTTGGTGGCAGAATTTCTAATTATCACCGTTATTCATTAGAACTTACACCTGAACAATATGTAAGCAAGGTGCGAAGAAAGGAAATCCATGACACGGTTTTCGATTTTCAGATGGCAAACGATTTTCAGCCCTCTAAGATTATCAAAAACTATTTGAAAGGGGATGAAGCTTCGGAAAGTTATGGAGTGTTGATGGAGTGGAAAAATATCTATTACGAAAAACCAGATAAAAAACCTGTTTTCGTTAAAAAGACTATTCGTGTGGGGCTTATTCAATGGCAAATGCGTTTGTATAGGAACCTTGATGATGTGATGGAGCAGGTTGAATATTTTATTGACACCGTTTCACGCTATCAGTCCGATTTTATTCTTTTTCCAGAGTTCTTTAATGCACCGCTAATGTCAGAATACAATCACTTGACAGAATCGGGAGCAATAAGGGAGCTGGCAAAATTTACAAAACCTATTATTCATAAACTTTCAGAGTTTGCTGTATCTTACAACATCAATATTATTTCTGGCAGTATGCCAGAGATAAAAGATGATGGTCTTTATAACGCCGGCTATCTGTGCAGAAGAGATGGCACTACGGAGCGGTACGAGAAAATGCATGTCACCCCCGATGAGAAACGTGTGTGGGGGTTGCAAGGAGGTAACAACTTTCAAACCTTCGATACAGACTGTGGCAAAATTGGAGTGTTGATATGTTACGATGTTGAATTTCCTGAACTAAGTCGCATCATGGCACAAGATGGAATGGACATTTTGTTTGTGCCATTTCTGACTGACACACAAAATGCATACTCGCGCGTTAGAAACTGTGCGCAATCGCGCGCCATAGAAAATGAATGCTATGTAGCTATCGCTGGCTCGGTTGGTAACTTACCTAAAGTTCAAAACATGGATATACAGTATGCGCAATCAATGGTGTTTACACCCTGCGATTTTGCTTTTCCAGCTGACGGAATAAAAGCTGAGGCAACTCCAAACACTGAGATGATTTTGGTTGTTGATTTGGACATTGACTTACTGAGAGAGCTTAACGAGTTTGGAAGTGTTACAAACCTAAGGGACAGACGAGAGGATGTATATGAAGTTAAAAGAAAGCGTAAACGGGCTGCACTAAAAGAGATCAAGACAGACCAATTTTAAGAAAGACTAATTGTGGTGATAGGGTTCATTATTCAAAATTGTCATAGCCCTATAAAGCTGCTCTAAAAATATCAATCGCACCATTTGATGTGTAAAAGTCATTTTTGATAATGATATTTTATCATTGGCTCTTGACTTTACCAATTCTGAAAAACCAAAAGGTCCACCAACAATAAAAACAATTCTTTTGGCAACGCTGTTTTGTTTCTTCTCAATATATTGAGCAAACTCTACTGATCTCATCATATCCCCTTCTTCGTCCAACAAAACGACATAGTCTGTCGGTTGCAATCTGCTCAAAATGAACTCTCCTTCTTTTTGTTTGTGCATGTTTTCAGAAATCTTCTTTACTTTCTTAATATCGGGGATGATCTCCATGGAAAATGGAAGGTAATGTGAGATTCTTTTAATGTAAGTATTTATTTCTGTTGCAATAGCATTTATATCGGTTTTACCGATGGCAAGAAGGACAGCTTTCATCTAAAAGTATGAGGGTTATTTATATAATAAAAAAATAATCGGCAAATATAGGTATTTTTTTGTATTTTTGCATTCGCAAATCAAGAGCGAAACATTTGATCTTCAATTTGCAGATTGTTTTACAGAATTTATTTTTAAAGTCTTTGGTTTATATATGGAGTATCTTATTAATGACTTAATCGAATTAGCATTCGCTGAAGATATTGGCGATGGAGATCATACTACTCTTTGTAGTATACCTGCTGAGGCTATTGGACAAGCAAACTTAATTATAAAAGAAACAGGAGTGCTGGCAGGAGTTGAAGTTGGAGTTGATGTCTTTCATAAGTTAGATCCCAACCTTATTGTTGATGTTTTCATCAAGGATGGTTCAAAAGTAAAACCTGGTGATATTGTCTTTACAGTTGAAGGAAAAGTTCAGTCTATTTTACAAGCAGAACGTATTGTGCTAAACATTATGCAAAGGATGAGCGGCATTGCTACTACTACTGATAAATATGTGGCACTGATTGAAGGCACTAATGCAAAAGTATTAGATACCAGAAAAACTACACCGGGAATGCGTATGTTGGAAAAACAGGCAGTGAAAATTGGTGGAGGGGTAAATCATAGAATAGGATTGTTTGATATGATACTTCTAAAAGACAATCACATAGATTTTGCTGGTAGTATAGAGAATGCTATTGCAGGAGCTAAAACATATCTGAAAGAAAACAACAAACAACTAAAAATAGAAATAGAGGTTCGTGATATTAACGAGCTAAATGAAGTTTTGCAATTGGGAGGTGTTGACAGAGTGATGCTTGATAACTTTACACCCAAAGAAACGGCAGAAGCAGTGGAGCTGGTAAACGGTCGTGTTGAATTAGAATCGTCGGGAGGTATCACCATTGACACTATTCGAGATTATGCAGTTACAGGTGTTGATTATATTTCTGTTGGTGCATTAACGCATTCCGTGAAAGGTTTGGATATGAGTCTCGTTGCTCTTAAATAATATATCTGAAATGGATGAGATTAATAGTAAACAACTTTTGCTTGACAAACGTTACATGCGTATGGCTCTCATTTGGGCAGAGAATTCGTATTGTAAGCGAAGACAAGTAGGAGCGATTTTGGTCAAAGATAAAATGATTATTTCGGATGGATACAACGGAACTCCTTCGGGATTCGAAAATGTGTGCGAAGACGAAAATAATGTTACAAAACCATACGTTCTTCACGCTGAAGCTAACGCTATAACCAAAGTGGCGCGATCTAACAACAGTAGTGAGGGAGCTACTTTGTATGTAACTTCGTCACCTTGCATTGAGTGTGCAAAGCTTATTATTCAATCGGGTATAACACGTGTTGTATTTGCCGACTCCTATCGTTTAAGTGATGGAGCAGAGCTTTTGAAGCGAGCTAATATAGAGATCGTGTCTGTTGATTTAAGTAACGAGATATATTCACAAAAGTAAAACATTAATATATTTAAATGAATTCCGAAAAAAGATTGCGTGCATGGCTTCCTTTATGGATAGCTTTAGGTATTGCTGTAGGCATATTTATTGGTAATACCTATTCCATTTTCGATTTTGGCACTAAGAGAACTGGTTCAAATAAATTTGAATCGGTTCTTAAGTATATTAATGAGTCGTATGTAGATACCATACAAATACCTCTTCTTCTTGAAGATGCTATTCCTTGTGTAGTGGAAGGGTTAGATCCTCACTCTCGCTATTTTACCTCGGAGCAAATGCTTAGGTTAACTGAAGAACTTGAGGGTCATTTCTCTGGAATTGGCGTTGAGTTTTTTGTGCAGCAAGACACCATTGTGGTCATGGGTACTATTAACGGAGGTCCTTCAGAAGCTGCAGGAATTATGCCTGGAGACAGAATAGTGACTGTAAATGATTCTGTGGTTGCTGGAAAAAGCATTACCAATTCTGGCGTTGTAGATAATCTTAGAGGTGAAGCAGGATCTAAGGTAACACTTGGAATCTATAGAAAACCAAATCCTGAACTAGTTGAAATAACGGTAACGCGTGGTGATATACCTGTCAACAGTGTAGAAACTGCTTATATGATTACTGAAGAGATTGGTCTTATAAAAGTAGTGAAGTTTGGTGGGAATACATTTAATGAATTTATATCTGCACTCTCGAAGCTAAAAAGTCAAGGTTCCAAATCATTTGTTATAGATTTGCGTGGTAATGAAGGAGGATATTTAGACGCTGCAACTTCTATGATTAATGAGTTTTTGCCGAAAGGCGATCTTATTGTTTACGCAGAAGGGCGAAGTTTTCCAAGAAGTGATAGTTATGCTACAGGCTCTGGAACATGCAAGGAAAATGATGTAGTGGTTCTAATAGATGAATTGAGTGCATCTTCGAGTGAAATATTTGCTGGTGCAATGCAAGATAATGATAGAGGACTGGTAATTGGGAGACGTTCATTTGGAAAAGGATTAGTCCAGAGTCAACGAGTGTTTAAGGATGGATCGGCCATGCGTCTTACAGTAGCACGATATTACACGGCTTCGGGAAGATCTATTCAGCGTGATTACGAAAAAGGAAAAAATACTGAATATGAGATGGAAGCAGTTTACCGATACATGCAGGGTGATTATGTAAATTCAGACACCATAAATTCTGAAGATATGGTTGCTTACGAAACAATGGGTGGAAGAAAGGTGTATGGTGGTTCTGGTATTATGCCCGATATTTTCATTCCTCGTGATTCTGTGGCAATGAATTCTTACTATCACTCATTGATGAACAAAGGCTATGTGCAAGAGTATGCTGCATATTATACAGATATAAATAGATCAAAGCTTGAAGGATTTGAATCATGGAGTGAATTAAATGATTATCTCCAAAAGCAACCTTTACTTATTAATCTTGTGAGTTTTGCAGATTCTAAGGGAATCCGTAGGAGACCATTTCTTATAGAAGAAGCGAGAGATTTGCTTGAAAGTATTTTACATGGATTTATTGTAAGACATTTCTGGGGATATGACGGCTACTATCCAGTATATTTCGAAACAGACGTGTTAGTAAATAAAGCAGTTGAGCTTTTAGAAAGGGGGAAAGCCTCCCCAAGAGCAATTGTGAACGAAGAATATAAGAACAAAAATGTTAACAAAGCAATTATTGAGGACTGAAATTGAAGAGCTGAAAAGGAATTACTCTGAAAAAGAGCTCCAACAATTTTCTGTTAATATCTTCAATCAATTAGAAGGAATTCAGGCTTTTGATGACGCAAAATATGTGCTTGCATATTACAGCTTTCCAGGGGAAGTGTTTACGCATCACTTTATTGAAAAACATGCAAAAGATAAAACAATAATCCTCCCAGTTGTTCAAAAGGATAATTTAGTTCTCAAAGAGTTTAAGGGGATTGAAGCGATGAAGCGATCTGCTTATGGCATTTTGGAGCCAACAGGGGATGAGTTTACTGATTTTTCTAAAATTGATTTAGCGATTGTTCCAGGAATGGGTTTCGATCGAAATTTAAATCGACTTGGTAGAGGAAAAGGATATTATGACAAGCTATTGTCTCAAATTGATACTTTTTTGATTGGTGTTTGTTTTTCTTTTCAATTACAAGAAAAAATACCTATTGAATCACATGACTTACCAATGAATTGCGTAATTTCGCAAAATCAAATTATAAACAAAGCTCAATAGATTATGGTGTAGCTTATACAACAATAATGAATGCTGAAAATGAAGTTCTTTATTGATTTATTAGACTATATAATTGATCTCGTAATTTAACATTAGAGTGATAAATGAAATTTCTTAAAAATTTTTTAGCTAAAAGGGTTCTTTCAAGAACAACAGTCTTATTATTAGATGTTTTAATGCTAATAGTATCCGTATTAATTGCCTATCTTTTATGGTTCAAATATGAGACTGTTAATGCATCTTTTGGACAAATGGCTATTCTTTTAGCATTGCTTGTTTTTTTTAATGTTGTAACTTTTTTCTTTTTTAAAACGTTTAGTGGGATATTGCGCTTTTCATCATTTGAAGATTTGTTGAAAATAATTTATGCGCTTACAGTTGGTTATACAATAACTTATCTTTTTATTAAAGTATTAGGTTTCTCACATGCTTCATTTCAAATCAGCAATCAATTATTCATATTGGCATACATTATGAATGCTGTTGTAATGGTTTTTTCTCGAATTATTATAAAGGAAACCTACGATCTGTTGACCAATCAATATGGTGAATCTTCAAATGTATTAATATATGGAACAAAACAGCCAGGAATAAGAATTGCCAAGTCGCTTAAGGGGAATAATGAGTTTAAATTTAAAATCAAAGGGTTTATTTCTGATGAAGAGCCTATGATTGGTAAAAATATATTGGGTGTTAAGGTATATGGCACAGATAACGATCTCTTTAGAGCGATAGAGCAGATGAACATTAAAAAGATTATTGTATCTCCTCATAAACTGCAAGAAATAAAAGACTCTCATTTGTTAGACAAATTTTTAGAAAACTCTATCTCTCTTACGACTACTTCACCTTTTAGCGAATGGAGCAGCACAAAAATCACAAAGAATCAATTAAAAGATATCCAAATAGAAGATCTTTTACCTCGTAAGCAAATTAAAGTAAATATGCGAGGAATTGCTGCTAACCTGGAAGGTAAACGAGTCATGATTACTGGAGCTGCTGGGTCAATCGGCAGTGAGATAGTAAGACAAGTAGCAGCTTTCAATCCATTTAGTTTAATTCTTATCGATCAAGCTGAAACACCTTTGCATTCACTACGTCTTGAAATAAGGGATAAGTGGAAAGAGCTAAAAGCTCTTACACTTGTAGCAGATGTTGCCAATCGATCACGCATGGAAAAAATATTTAGTGATACAAAACCTGACTATATTTTTCACGCTGCAGCTTACAAACATGTTCCAATGATGGAAGAGAATGTGTCTGAAGCAATACAAACCAATATTCAAGGTACAAAAAACTTAGCTGATTTGGCTGTTAAATATCATGCAAAAAAGTTTGTAATGATTTCGACAGACAAAGCGGTTAACCCAACAAATGTGATGGGCTGTTCTAAGCGTATTTCTGAAATATATGTGCAAGCTTTGGCAAAACACATTAAAGATGAAGAAATAAGCTCAGTACAGTTTATTACTACCAGATTTGGTAATGTACTTGGTTCAAATGGATCTGTTATTCCTTTGTTTAAAGAACAAATTAGAAAGGGAGGTCCTGTAACTGTTACTCATCCTGATATTATACGTTATTTTATGACAATTTCAGAGGCTTGCCAGTTAGTTTTAGAAGCAGGGTCGATGGGAGAGGGAGGTGAAATATTTATATTCGATATGGGGGAGCCTGTTAAGATTTTAGATTTAGCTAAAAGGATGATCCGTTTATCGGAGCCAGGTAGAAATATAAAAATAGAGTTTAGTGGGTTACGTCATGGAGAAAAGTTGTATGAGGAGCTTTTAAATTGTGCAGAACATTCTAAACCTACACATAATGATAAAATACTGGTTGCGAATGTTCGTGAGTACGAATATAAAGAGGTTCATAAACATATTGAAAAGTTAGTAGAAAATTCTTTTAATTATGACGATATGAAGAATGTAGCAGCCATGAAAGAGATTGTACCAGAATTTAAAAGTATAAACTCTCCTTTTGAAAGCATAGATAAAATGAATGAAGTGAACGTCTCATAGATTTATGTTTAAAGATAAACTGTCATGCAACTGTATTAGCTAAAAAGAAGCATGGGAAATAAATTAGGGCATAAAAGTTTACTTTACAAGCCCTAATATAATTTTTAAGTTAAGTTCTAAGGTTCTAATATTTCCATGTAAACTCTTGTTGATCTGTTTAATTACTTAATTGTAGATTATATAGTTTTGTATAGTAACCACCTTTTTCGTATAAAAATATATGTGATCCTTGCTCCACAATCTCACCTTCGTGGATTACGTAAATTTCGTCAGCATTCTTTATAGTTGAAAGTCTGTGAGCAATCACTATTGTAGTTCTATTTTTCATTAACCTCTCTAAAGCTTCTTGAACTAATTTCTCCGATTCGGTATCTAATGCTGAGGTTGCTTCATCTAAAATTAGTATCTGCGGATTTTTTAGTATGGCACGAGCAATACTTATTCTTTGACGTTGACCTCCCGAAAGTTTTCCACCTCTATCTCCAATGTTTGTATGATATCCGTTTGGACTCGAAATAATAAATTCATGAGCATTTGCTATTTTAGCAGATTCTTCAACTTGTTCTTTTGTTGCTCCTTTTACACCAAATGCAATATTATTGTAGAAGGTATCGTTAAACAATATTGCTTCCTGATTTACATTTCCCATTAAGTAACGCAGATCAAATAAGGAAGCATCTTTAATATTTAAAGAGTCAATAGTAATTTCTCCCTTTTGTATATCATAAAAACGGGGTAATAAATCCACAATCGTGGATTTACCTGATCCTGATTGACCCACAAGAGCGATGGTTTTACCTTTTTCAATATTTAAATTCATTCCTTTAATAACCCAGTCGTTTTGGTATTTGAACCAAACACATTTAAACTCTATTTCATTATTAAACTTTATTGGTTGAGGATTCGGGTTTTCGGTGATATCATTATCAGCTCCTAATATTTTGTCGATACGATCCATAGATGCTAAACCTCTCTGTATGGCATACGATGCTTTTGTCAAATCTTTTGCTGGATTGATGATTAAGTAAAACACTGTAAGGTAATATATGAATACTGATGCGTCCAATAGAGAGTTATCTTTTAAAATTAAAGAGCCTCCAAACCACAGCACAATTGCAATGGTAATTGTTCCTAACAATTCACTCATTGGGTGAGCTAAATATTGGCGTCGAGCTATGCGATTGGACATTTGCCTAAATTCTTCACTCCCTTTATGAAAGCGATCTGATATTTTCTGCTCTGCGTTAAATGCTTTGATTATACGCAAACCACCTAAGGTCTCCTCTATTTGTGACATCAGTTCTCCCCATTTGTTTTGTGCCTCAAGAGAGCTCCGTTTAAGTTTTTTTCCAACCGCACCCATCACATATCCCATAATTGGTAATAAGACAAAAACAAATAATGTCAGTTCCCAACTAATAATGAACATTGTTGTGAGAAACACTACAATCATTATTGGGTTTTTGAGCATCATTTCAAGAGAACTCATGACAGAGTTTTCTACTTCGTTGACATCGCCTGACATGCGGGCTAAAATATCTCCTTTACGTTCTTCTGAAAAAAAGCTGATTGGTAGAGATAGTATTTTATCGTTGATGTTGTTCCTAATATCTTTGACTACTCCAGTGCGAATAGGTACAATAAAATAGGTGCTGAAAAAAGCTGCCCCAGTTTTCAGAAAAGTCATTAATATTAATATAACAGCTAATATGAATAAGGTAAAACCCGCACCATAGGTATTAATAACATCTCCTATGTACCAATATCCATTGTTTTTCGCAATGTCTAACATAGAAATATCTGACGTATTCCATGGTATGAAATTATATGTTTCAGGATTTGCTTTAAAAAGAATCTGTAATATGGGAATAATGAGTGCAAATGAAAATACATTTAGTAGAGCATTCAACACATTAAATACTAAATTGAGAACAATATAGTTCTTATAAGGGGGTAGAAATCTTTTTGCAATTTTAATTACGCCGTTCATGTTCGTCAGTTTTTAATTATAAATGAGTGTTTGTTTCTTTGTGTGTTTACATAATTGAGGGTGCAATGTACTTATAAAATGGGATATCTTATAGTTTTTGAGAGACGGAATATCAATCATTAATTGTTTTGTGAAAAAGAAGCTTTTTTCTTTTCCCCGTTAACCCCCTTTAAACAAGCCTCTTATTTTCATTTGTTACTTTATTTTACAATAGGCTTGATCTTTTTGGTTAGAATATTTGGCTGTTAAGTAAAGATGCATTATCTTTGCACCCGCTTTTA
>DEZB01000069.1:64963-86924 GCA_002364735.1 Bacteroidales bacterium UBA3143 | reverse complement strand
TCAAATACTTTATCCTGACACGAATTACACAAAACTGATTGCAGAGCTGAACACCATTTTGGTTCAATATTCAAGAGAGATTAATAGGCGTGTGACTTATAATAAGAAACGAGCTGAAATAGCTGTTGCAACTAAGGAAGCTGAGGAAAATGCTACAACTTCAGAAAGTCATGTTTTAATGGTGAATGGAAAAGAGACGGGCGTAATGTCTGCAAAGCCTAAAGAAAAAGAGATTGCAACAAAATCAGACAAACCCACAGTTGATAAAAAGGTTGCTAAATTTACATTGTCAGAAATCGAAAGACCTAAAAGGTTGTCTAAGCTAATGCAACTGCCAGACGTTAGTAAATCCGTAACTGAGAATAGTGAAGTAAAAAAGAGAGATAAATTGCAAGGAGTTATAAATTCTCCAACTGCTTGAAATCTATCTGAGGAGGTATAAGTGAAGGTTCTAATATGAATCTTTCTCCAAAAGGAGTTGAATCACTAAAGAAACCACAATTTTGCAAGAAAAATTTATTTTCTTTAGCATCGTAACCACCTTTGTAATCAATTCTTACACCAGCCTTAGCGGTGGCGTCATGCGAAAACGAACATACACTGCCTGCTATCCACTTTCCGCTTTTGCTTCTGTACCACTGATTGCCAAAAAAGACTTTGCGTGTAATATAACCTTGATTAGGGCTAAAGTTCTCTAAAAACGAGTGTGCTCGTTTGTAGTATGTATCTGTTTGTGGTCGTAAGAAACTGGCAATTAATAACCACTTGTTTTCATCAGTAGCATAAAAATAGGAAGTGTAAACAGTATTTCCTTCTCCAGTTGGTTTTATTTGAGTCAAAAACTTATACGTGTTTCCCGCTTTCCAGTTATACCTAAGATAGCTTTGCCCACCAGAACCTTCATTCCCAAACTCCCCAATGTGAACATTTTCGCCTCTTCGCAACATCTTAATTTTCAAACTATCAGGTATTAATTTCGGATCTTGTGTCTCAAATGGACTCCACACAGAGAAAAGCACCCGTCGTTCGCTTGGCGAATTAACTTGCATGCCGAAATAACCTCCACTAAACCCATTGGCCATATAGTAACTCGCAAGCACATCATTGTTCAGAGGAACAGTCACTTCATTGTAAAACCATTCGATGGTGTCGTCCGGCATCTCATAATTTAAATGTACCGATGGACCTCTTCTGCCCCAATAATCCGAAAAATCGTGCACATACACCATTTTATCATCTTCCGACTCAATAACAAATGATTCCACCTGAGCGAATTGATGGCCTGTTTTGCTTATTCCTTTTAATGATAGCGGTATATAGCCTGCTTGTTTCACAACAATGCTCCCTACCCTTTTTTCAAAGTTTCCTTCTTTCAGTTCAACTATATTGCTACTCCCATTAGCTGTAAATTTTATTTTTGAATCACCTTTGTCTAATTTTCCTTTCAGCGTGATTGAAACTGTTTGAGGTTTTGAAAAATAGATATACGTATTAATCTTTGATTTTTCACCAGTCCACTCAGTCAAACCATTATTCGAAATTTGTGCACCATCAGTGCCATATACTACATAGCTGTTTCCACTTAAGTTTACTGTGTGCTTTGTGTTTTGAGCAAAAGCAGCTGACACAGACACACATAGCCATGCCACAAGATTTAGAAATTTACGCATATCCTTTTTTAATTGAAAATTTCGATGAACAGTTCGTTTACTCTGTTTTTAATTGTATCCATATCTATTGAGCCATTGGTTAACTCTTTTTCGATGGAAGTAACACCTTTCTCAATAAATCCGCATGGATTCATCAATGAGAAATAAGACAAATCGGTGTTAACGTTCAATGCCAAACCGTGCATGGTTACAAATCGACTACTGCGTACTCCGATGGCACAAATTTTGCGTGCATTTGGCCCATCCAAATCCAGCCAAACACCTGTGCCTTTCTCCATTCGTTCCGAATGAATGCCATGTTCTGCCAACAATTGAATAATTACTTTTTCTAAGCGATGAATATATTTTTTCAAACCAATATCGAAAGAATTTAAGTCAAAAATGGGATATACCACCAGTTGTCCAGGTCCATGATAGGTGATGTCGCCACCTCTATCAATATGGAAATACTCAACTCCTTTTTCTATCAGTTTTTCCTTTGTCAACAATAGATTGTTCTCGTGACCACTCTTGCCAAGCGTTATAACGTGTGGATGTTCACAAAAAAGTAATTTATTCTGAACTTCTTCTCCAGCAATTTTCTTTGTGAGGGCTTCATCAAAAAGCTTTTGTTGATATTCCCATGCTTCAGCATATGATATCAGGCCTAAATCTTCGGTAATTATTTTTTGCATAGCTACAAAAATAGAGAATTATTCTGGCATTACAATTTGGAATCTGATATGCAATAATGTCTTTTAACAATAAAGAATTAAACTTTTTGTTTTAATCATTTGTTTAAATCAAAAAGATAATTGTATATTTGCAGTCCAAAAATTAATGAAATGGAAATAACAACAGAAGAAAAAATTATTAATGCAGCTCGTTCTATATTCACACAGAAGGGTTTTAGTGCTACACGCACAAGAGACATAGCGGAAGAAGCTGGTATAAACTTGGCACTATTGAATTACTACTTTAGAAGCAAGAAAAACTTATTCAGAATAATTATTGAAGAAAAGTTTGACGAACTCTTTGGAATGATTGGTCCTATTTTATCTGATCCTAACATAACATTAGAAGAGAAAATAGAGACATTAGTTACAAATTACACCAATTTGCTTTTAGCAAATGAAGACCTACCCTTTTTTGTTTTGAGTGAGTTGAAGACAAATGAATTCATTTTAGAGAAAGTAAAAAGAAATGCACAAATGCTATCTCAACCAATCATCGAAAATCAATTAAAAGAAAGAGGCTTCACTATTTCAACCCTCAATTTTATTATGAATGTAGTGAGCATGACTATGTTTCCTTTTATATCCAAACCGTTGTTTGTATCATCAGGTTTAGTAAAAGAAGAGCAGTTTACCAACTTCGTTATGGACAGAAAACAACATATCCCCACTTGGGTAATGAACACATTAAAATAATATATCTATGAAACCGAGAGTTCTTTTAATCTTTGTAATGCTCTTCTCATTTCTAATGGGAGCTAAAGCTCAAATAGTTACGTTAGATGAATGTCAAAATATGGCAAGAGACAACTATCCAGCTATTTCGAGGTATTCTATCATAGAACAGAGCAAAAACTACACCTTGGCCAATGCCAACAAAGCTTACTTGCCCCAATTTTCATTGGAAGCCAAAGCAACCTATCAGTCTGATGTGATTACAATACCACTTGATATGCCAGGACTGGAAATACCTGTTCCTGATAAAGATCAATATCAAGTAGTAGCACAAGCAAATCAGATTATATGGGACGGGGGAAAAATAGCTGCTAAAAAAGAGATGATTAAAGCAGGAGCCGCAGTAGAAGAAAAAGCATTGGAAACAGAACTCTATTCGCTTCGAGAAAGAGTTAATGGCCTCTACTTTGGCATTTTGCTAATGCAAGAACAACTCAAACAGCAAGTTGTTTTGGAAGAGGAGTTGCAACGCAATCACAACAAAGTTGAGAGCTATGTTGAAAATGGCATTGCAAATCAGGCCGATTTGAGTGCTGTGAAAATAGAGATGCTTAAAGCGGGTCAACAACGCATTCAAATGGAGTCGGCACAAACGGCTTATTTGCAAATGCTTTCTATTTTGGTGGGTGAAGAGTTAAGCAAAGAAACGGAGTTTGTAAAACCATCGGTTTCAAATAACAATTCACTTGTAACTATTAATAGACCAGAGTTAGAACTATTTTCGGCACAACAAGCAACTATTGATGCACAAACAAAATCACTTAAATCTGACATCATGCCTGCCATTGGAGCTTTTGTGCAAGGTGGCTACGGCAAACCCGGATTGAATATGCTACAAAATGAATTCGATGCTTTCTTTTTAGGTGGAGTTAAGCTCTCCTGGAATTTTGGAAACTTATACACGCTCAAAAATAGCGTCAAGACCAATGAATTAAAAAAACTGAGCATCGATACGCAGCGCAATACTTTTATCTACAATTTGGATATGCAGATTTCGCAACAACAAAACGAAATAGAAAAGTATAGAAAAACGATGATAGATGACAATGAAATAATACGATTGCAACAAGAAATTAAAGATGCAGCTGAAGCAAAAGTTGAAAATGGAGCAATGACTGTATCCGATATGCTTAAAGAATTAACAGCATTGGAGATGGCCAAGCAAGCTAAGCTATTGCATGAAATACAGCATATTAATTCGATATATACACTCAAGAACACCACTAACTAATTTTAGCAATAAAAGTGCAAATACTGCATTTCGACAGGCTCAATATATCACGTTACCCTCGTTTTTGAAACAGTCATTTACTAAGAGTAAACTCCTTAATTTCAAAAACTTTGAAAGCCTTGTCTTTGCCCTTTTCTTATCAAAGATACAAAGTTCGGATTTTAAAACAGACACTAACTAACAAACAATTAAAGAATATGAAACCTACATTTTTATTTTATATCGGATTAGGAATATTGCTATTTGCCTCGTGTTCCAACAAAGACGGAGATTATGATGCATCGGGTTCGTTTGAAGCTACTGAAATTATAGTTTCATCGGAGGCAACTGGAAAAATAGAGTACCTATCCATTATGGAAGGACAGCAACTTGAGAAGGGTCAGCAAGTTGGACTGATAGATACTACGCAACTTTACCTACAGAAAATGAACTTGCTTTCCAATATTAAAGGAGTTCGTGCACAGCAACCAAACATTGCTACACAAACAGCATCCATCAAAGAGCAAATACGCACACTGGAAAGAGAAAAGCAACGGACCATTAATTTGATAAAGGCAAATGCTGCAACTCAAAAACAATTGGACGATATAAATGGACAAATGGAAGTGTTGCAAAAACAACTTTCTGCTTCAGAGTCAACTTTACAAAAAAGCAGTCAAAACATTACTGCCCAAAGTTCTGCAATGGATATTCAAATTGAGCAAATTGAAGATAGACTAAACAAATCAATTATCACAAGCCCTATAACAGGCACCGTACTTAACAAATATGCAGAAGAAGGAGAATTGGCTAATATGGGGACACCACTGTTCAAAATTGCTGATATAGATAATATGATTTTGCGTGTTTATGTAACCAACGACCAACTTTCTAACATCAAATTAAATAACAAAGTGCAAGTTTTTGTAGATCAAGGAATTCAAAATGACGAAAGCAGAAAAATGTATGAAGGAGTTGTAACATGGATTTCAGATAAATCAGAGTTTACGCCCAAAACCATTCAAACGAAAAATGAAAGAGCCAACTTGGTTTATGCCATGAAAGTGTCGGTTAAAAATGATGGCTATTTGAAGATTGGGATGTATGGGGAAGTGAAATTCAATTGACAATGGACAGTTGACAATTGACAATGATGAGGAGTGAGCAGTGAATAGTGAACAGTGAACAGTGAATAGTGAACAGTGAACAGTGAATAGTGAGCAGTGAACAGTGAATAGTGAGCAGTGAATAGTGAGCAGTGAATAGTGAGCAGTGAACAGTTAGCAGTAAACAGTGAATAGTGAATAGTGAGCAGTGAACAGTGAGCAGTGAATAGTGAGCAGTGAATAGTCAGCAGTCAGCAGTTAGCAGTGAACAGTTAGCAGTAGCTTGTTATTCTGATTCCGAATTTAATTTTCAATTAAGCAAAAAAGAAGAATGTGAAATCGAAGTTGATATACTGTGACGCCCAAAGGGAAATAGTCGTAGAGATGCATTAGAGGGCTGGAAGCCTAACATAAAAAGATGAATATATATGAAGCTGAACAATACAAAAAAGGAAATATGATGCTCACTGCTATTCGCTGATCGCTAATTGCTGATCGCTGATCGCTGTTCGCTGATCGCTAATACCTAAACAAAGAATAAATAACAAGACGTTGTCAACTGTCAACTGTCAACTGTCAATTATCAATAGTCAATTATCAATAGTCAACTATCAATTTAATAATACAATGATTGAAGTAAAAAACTTACGCAAAAACTACCACTCAGCAAAGTCAGGCAAATATGCCGGAATTGGCACTAAAGATGATTTGGAGAAAGGAATATCTCTTTCCGTTCCTAAAGGAGAAATCTTTGGCGTGATTGGTCCAGATGGTGCTGGCAAAACCACACTATTCAGAATACTGGCAACCCTTCTTCTGGCAGATTCGGGTGAAGCACGAATGAGCAATTGGGATGTGGTAGAAGATTACAAAGAGATTAGAAAAATTATTGGATACATGCCAGGCAGGTTTTCGCTCTATCTCGATTTATCAGTAGAAGAAAACTTAGAGTTCTTTGCAACTGTTTTTGATACAACTATTGAAGAGAACTACGAGTTCATTAAAGATATCTACCAACAGATTGAACCGTTCAAAACCCGACGTGCAGGTGCACTGTCAGGCGGCATGAAACAAAAGCTGGCACTATCGTGCGCACTCATACACCAACCTCAGATACTCATTCTTGATGAACCAACCACAGGTGTAGATCCTGTATCCAGAAAAGAATTTTGGGACATGCTCAAGAAACTAAAAGAAGGAGGAATGACCATTTTAGTTTCTACTGCCTATATGGACGAAGCAAACCGATGTGATCGAATAGCCCTCATGCGAAATGGTGAGTTCATAGCCATAGACACTCCTGCCAATGTAATTGCCGATTATGAGCAAACATTATGGTCTGTGAAAGGAGATAACTTGTCGTCCATGTTGGCTGATATTCGTGCTTTCCCACAAGTGCAAACTTCTTTTGCTTTTGGAGACGAGCATCACATAACTGTAGATCATAACCTAACAAAAGAAGAGCTAAACATTTATCTCTCAGACAAAGGATATACGAACATTAGCATAAACGAAATAACCCCAACTGTGGAAGATTGCTTTTTAGCATTAACAAAAGAAGAAGAAGAAGATGGAAAATAACAAAATAGTTGAAGTATCAGGTCTCACTAAGAAGTTTGGCCATTTCACTGCTGTTGATAATATTACTTTCGATGTAAAAGAAGGTGAGATATTTGGGTTCTTGGGAGCCAATGGTGCAGGCAAAACAACTGCCATGCAAATGCTCATTGGTTTGAGTAAACAAACTTCTGGTGAAGCCATGGTTGCAGGTTTTAATATACGGCACGAAAGCGAAAAGATAAAAAAGAACATTGGCTATATGAGCCAAAGATTTTCCTTGTACGAAGATTTAAAAGTTTGGGAAAACATACGACTATTCGCTGGGATATACGGAATGAAAGATAAAGAGATTGCAGAGAAAACCGAACAGTTACTGGCACGCTTGGATTTTGAAAGTGAACGCAACACATTGGTAAAATCACTACCACTGGGATGGAAACAGAAGCTGGCATTTTCGGTAGCCATCTTTCACAATCCTAAGATTGTTTTTTTGGATGAGCCAACAGGCGGAGTTGATCCAGCAACAAGAAGACAGTTTTGGGAAATGATATACCAAGCCGCAGAAGACAACATAACAGTGTTTGCAACCACCCACTACATGGACGAAGCCGAATATTGCGATCGTGTATCCATAATGGTGGATGGACGAATAGATGCATTGGACACTCCTACTAATTTGAAAGCTAACTTTGAAGCCAAAGATATGGATGAAGTGTTTCGTAAACTTGCTCGTAAAGCAACACGAGATTGAAATAAATGAAGATTTTATCCAACAATTAAGTAAGTCGGCATTTAGAAATGAAAACCAAAACAGAATAACATTTACATAAATGAAACAATTTCGAGCCTTTGTATTAAAAGAGTTCTACCATATTTTTCGTGATAGAAGAACCATGCTAATTTTATTAGGAATGCCAGTAGCTCAGATATTGATCTTCGGGTTTGCCATCAATATGGAAGTAACAGATATTGCTGTAGCAGTATTAAACCCAAGTCCTGATACATATACCAATCAAATTGTAGAAAGAATAGATGCAAATAGTTACTTTCACGTTGATTACACCATTCATTCTCAAAATGAAATAGATGAACTATTCAAGCAAAACAAAATAGATTTGGCCATTGTATTTCCCAGCAACTTTAATGAAGATTTCATCCAATCTGGAAAATCAGAAGTACAGTTAATTTCAGATACATCAGATCCCAATACAGGAACCATCATTGTCAATTACGCCACTGGCATTATAGCAGACTATCAGAAAGAGATTAATAATATTTCTGGCACTCCTCCTTACCAGATTGTACCAACCACACGATTGTTGTACAATCCTGAAATGAAATCTTCCTACTCATTTGTTCCTGGCGTAATGGGTTTAATTCTTTTGGTTATTAGCACAATGATGACATCCATATCAATAGTCAGAGAAAAAGAACGCGGAACAATGGAAGTGCTCTTAGCATCGCCCTTAAGAATGAGTCAAATACTTATTGCTAAAACCATTCCCTACCTCTCACTTTCATTTATCAATTTGGTTACCATTCTCTATTTAGCTTACTATTTATTAGGGGTTCCCATCAGAGGTAGTTTGTTTCTAATTGTATTTATATCTACACTCTACATTTTTTTATCACTACTATTTGGATTATTGATATCAACCCTCGCAAAAAAACAAGTAGAAGCAATAATTATGTCTGGGATAGGACTTACCATGCCCGTTATGCTACTCTCTGGAATGCTTTTTCCAATAGAGAACATGCCTTTTGTATTAGAAAAACTCACTCACATAGTTCCTGCAAGGTGGTATATCATCATTATAAAAAAACTAATGATTCAAGGGCTTCACTTTGGCTCTATCATAAAAGAGTTAAGCATCCTTTTGGGAATGACAGGTTTAATATTGACTCTTAGTATGATTAACACTAAGAAAAGACTTGAATAACAGAACAATAACAAAAACACAACAATGGGAACATTAAAATATCTTATAGAGAAAGAATTCAAGCAAACGCTACGAAATTCTATTATACCCAAATTAATAATTGGTTACCCGATAATGGTAATGCTTATATTTCCATGGGCAATCAATTTTGAAGTGAAAAATATAAAGGTAAGTGTTGTAGATCACAACAACAGCACATACTCACAGCGTTTGATTCAAAAAGTAGATGCATCAAAGTATTTTATAATCAACAATATTACCTCCAATTATAATGAGGCAATGATTGACATTGAAAAATCAAAGGCCGATATAATTCTTGAAATTCAACCATCTTTTGATAAAGATATTGTGAAAAATAAAACGGCACAAGTGATGCTTTCTGCTAATTCTGTGAATGGAACACGCGGTTTGTTAGGCAATGCCTATTTGTCTCAAATACTTAATGACTATTCAGCAGAACTTCGTTCAGAGTTAGCACATACAGGAGTACCTTCACGGCAGAAGATGAGCTTCATAAGCGCTATACCACAATATAAATTCAATAAAAACTTAGACTACAAAGTATTTATGATTCCAGCACTTATGGTAATGATGGTTACATTGATATGCGGAATATTGCCTGCTTTGAACATAGTTAGCGAAAAAGAAAACGGAACAATCCAACAAATAAATGTTACACCCGTCAATAAATATCAGTTTATTTTAGCCAAGCTCATCCCTTACTGGATTATTGGTTTTATAATATTATCTATTGCGTTTGTAGTTGTTGGATTGTTATACGGAATTTGGCCTGCAGGTGGTTTCCTACCTCTCTATGTAAGTTCGCTTATTTTCATAATTGGAATTTCAGGATTTGGTTTAATTATATCCAACTATTCAGAAACATTGCAACAGGCCATGTTTTTAGCTTTCTTCTTTATTCTCATCATCATTTTGTTGAGTGGTCTGTTCACGCCCATAGCAAGTATGCCCAAATGGGCACAAATAGTGGCACGAAGCAACCCCCTATCCTATTTCATGGAAATTATGCGAATGATATACCTGAAAGGTAGTTCATACACTGGCATTGCGGCTCCATTGCTTTCTCTTTTGGGTTTTGCAGTTGGATTCAATACCTGGGCTGTTTTGAGTTATAGCAAGAGTAAGAATTAGACAAGACGAATCACCCTGAGAAGACTTTAATGCCGATAATGAATCCTTTTCCATCCTCCACCTTTAAAAGGAAAAGCCTAATTATCAGCACTCTGCTAAAGTCACCTCGAAGGGGATTTAGGGGCGGAAGCAAGTGATATTAACCTTTCAGAGTAGACTCATAAAATGTAAAATATAAATGAAACATATCTCAAAAACAATATTTGTTCTTTTAGCTTTTTTCCTATGCTTGTTTGATATAAATGGACAAGATAAGCAACAGGGAGTAGACACCATTGCCGAGCCTCCAAAAAGAATTGACTTACTAATTAGAGAAAGAGTTCAAAAAGAAAGGAGTTCATTGGATATATCAGAAGATGATGTAAGAAGTAAGTTAGACTCTACACACTCTTTTGGCATCTTAAAGGAGAACTACTTCATTACTGGTAATCCATTAAACAAACCAATTAATGTAGATAACGCAGATGTAAAATATCAAATTAGTTTCAGACAACGTCTAACCAATAGTTATTTGCCCTTCAATACATTTGTTTTTATCTCTTACACGCAAAAATCATTTTGGAATATTTATAAAAAGTCATCTCCATTTCGTGATACTAACTTTAATCCTGGAATTGGATTTGGACGATACCTCATTTCGGATGATAACAACTATATGGGTAGCGTGTTTCTACAATTAGAACATGAGTCGAACGGAAAAGATAGTTTAAATTCCCGCTCTTGGGATTTTGCAAGTCTTTCAGGAAAGTATTATTTCAATGACAGGCTTTTCTTAAGAGCTAAAGTGTGGCTCCCATTAGTTCTATTAATGGATGACACCAATACAGATTTGCTCACATATAAAGGATATGGCAACTTTTCGGTAGACTACAGAACTAAAAACGAAAGATGGTGGTTTAATGCAAACATTACACCACGGCGCAACGTTATAACAATGAATACAACTTTGAGTGCTGCTTTTCAAGTCTCAAAAAAATTCAATCAATATCTATTCTTTGAGCTTTACAATGGACGAGGTGATAGTTTGCTTGAATATAAAAATTATGATTTAAAGCTGCGCGTTGGTATGTGTATAAAACCAGATTTTTTCAGTGTATTTTGAAAAACAATACAATTAACCTTCTTAAAAACTGATGAAATGATGAAAGTAGCGATTTTTATAAAGAACAATGAATTAACTGCTTTACATGAAGATATGATTCGAGTAGTTATATTTAACATGGAAAAAGATAAAGTAGTTGGTGTGGAAAACACAACTATAGAACTACAAAACAAAGAATCAATCGTAAATTGGTTATCTAATAAATCGATCAATCAAATCTACCTTTCGGAAATTGATGAGCAAACTCACCACAAAATAAATTTGAAAGGAATACGGGTAAAAACATTTGAAACACTTAAAAACGACAAATTTTATAACAGTTTAGCCCTATCCTCTCCCTCAACAAATAAGGCAAAAGTACGACAAGAGTCCATCAGTGTGGCTTAATATAAAATATGAAGAGTTCAGCACATCAATAAATTAAGAAAACCTTTAAGTACACAGGTTTTTAGCGCACCATAGATGCAATAATTTCTTTTGTAAACACTTTATCTCCCTTAAGATTTATAGCGTCGTAGGTGCGCCCTGTTAAACACCACACAATAAATCCCCCTTCATTACATTTTTTTCAAAACATTTTATATCTTCGTGTAAAAATGAAATGTTACGTTAAAGCTAATGTCGAAACAATTCCTTGCATTTGTAAAAAAAGAGTTCTACCACATATCGCGTGATAGGCGTACCATGCTCATCCTACTGGGAATGCCAGTTGTTCAAATGTTGATATTTGGATTTGCCATCAACATGGAAGTTCAAAATATCCGCATTGCCATTTACGAACCACATCCCGATGTTTACACCCAAGACATCAAAGCGCGCGTTGAACCCAACCCCTATTTTATTGCCCAAGAGGCACCCCACTCCATTCAGGAAATTGACGAATTGCTGCGCAAAGGAGAAATAGATATGGCTCTCATATTTCCCAATAACTTTCACAACGACATTGTGCATGGAGGTGGGGCTCAAGTGCAAGTTATCACTGATAGCTCTGATCCGAACATTGGATCTATCTCTACCAATTACATTCGTGCAATAATTGGAGAGCAACAAAAAGAGTGGATGGGTCTGCAAGAAATACCTTACAACATCAACGTTACAAACAAACTTCACTACAATCCAGAAATGAAGTCTGCCTATACTTTTGTTCCAGGCATTATGGGTTTGGTGTTGATGATCATTTGTGCCATCATGACCTCCATTTCAATTGTTAGAGAAAAAGAGATGGGCACCATGGAAGTGCTTTTGGCATCCCCAGTCAACTCAGCCACCATACTACTTTCTAAAGCCGTTCCTTATCTTGCACTCTCAATCGTTAATTTAATAACCATTCTGCTGCTTTCCTACTTTGTTCTGAAAGTACCCATTGTGGGCAGCTTGACATTACTGTTGTTTGTGTCCGTTCTATTTATATTTTTATCACTTTTAATAGGATTATTAATCTCAACACTTGTAGAAACACAGGTAGTTGCCATCATTATTTCAGGAATTGGCTTAATGATGCCCGTACTTATTCTTTCTGGCATGATATTTCCAATAAGCAATATGCCTGTATTGCTTCAATGGCTTTCCACTTTGGTGCCTGCCCGATGGTTTATTACCGCAGTCAAAAAAATTATGATTCAAGGATTGGGCTTCATGGCCGTAGCAAAAGAAATAGCTATTTTATCCAGTATGATTGTAGTATTAATTATCATGAGTATCCGTAATATTAAACCAAGAATGGAATGAAAACACTTAAGTTTCTGATTGAAAAAGAATTTAAACAAATATGGCGCAATCCTATCATACCAAAAATGATAGTAGGCTATCCCATAATGGTGTTGCTTATTTTTCCTTGGGCAATCAACTTCGAGGTCAAAAACATACAGTTGAATATAGTTGACCAAAGCAAAAGCTCCTATTCGCAAAGACTCATCAATAAAATTGATGCTTCAGCTTATTTTATTGTAAATGACATAACTACAAGCTATGAGTCCTCCTTACAAGATTTAGAAAATGGAAAATGTGATATAATACTTGAAATACCTGCATCGTTTGATAAAAGTTTGGTGAAAGAACAAAAAGCCAACCTTTCTGTTGTTGCCAATGCGGTTAACACCACCCAAGGATTGTTAGGAAGCAACTACCTCACAGAAATCATTACCGATTTCTCATCAGATATGCGGTATGAAATTCAACCCATCCTAAAGGTACGGCAAGCACAAAATTTAGAAGTTGTTCCTCGCTATCGCTACAACGAGACGTTGGATTATAAAATTTTTATGTTGCCTGCATTTATAGTGCTAATGATCACTCTGATCTGTGGTATACTGCCTTCCATGAATGTTGTTTTAGAAAAAGAGATAGGCACCATCAATCAAATTAATACCACCCCGGTTAGCAAGTTCAATTTCATAATTGCAAAAGTTATTCCCTACTGGATTATAGGTCTCATTATTTTAACTATTTCCATTTTCATCACCTGGATTATCTATGGGCTGTATCCTTCAGGAAGTATCATCGCATTGTACGTAGCATCAGTTATTTTCATTGTAGGAATAACCGCTCTGGGTATCGTCATTTCCAATTACTCCAACACACTACAGCAATCCATGTTCGTAGTTATGTTTTTCATCCTCATCATCATTCTCCTCAGTGGTATGTTTACTCCTGTATCAAGCATGCCGCTTTGGGCAAAAATAATTGCTTATGTTAATCCACTTACACATTTCATCGAAATCATGCGGTTGATATATCTCAAAGCTAATTCGTTTAAAGACCTATTGCAACCATTGGGTATATTGGTTGTTTTTGGACTTGTGTTTAATGGATGGGCAGTGTTGAGCTATAAAAAGAGTAACTAATAATTGTGTCTTAACCTTACTTCGCAGAATTTCCTTGATTCTATCTCAGTTAACTGCTAATAGTAACATTAATATTTTCTCAATAATTATTTTTATTGCTTATATAATCCTCTCACAAAATAAGTATACGGTTCTCCTTTACTATTTTAACCCACTCACTTCTTTACTCTTATTAACAATATAGACACCAATAAAAACCAGCGCAATGGCTATTCCTTTTAATGGTCCAAACGCATCAATCCCCATGATGGCTGCTGCTATGGTAGCTACTATGGGTTGAACGTTGTTGTACATAGTGGCAACTGTTGGACGTAAGTTTTTCTGCCCAATAGGAACCATCAGATAAGTAAAAAAAGTGCTTCCCAATACTACAAAAGCTATATCCCTATAAACAGAGAAGGGAATTGCAGAATAATCAAGGTGGAGAAACTCCGCTTGACCAAAAGGGAGGTAAACCAAGGAAGCAAAAAGAAACATCCACTTCATCAATGTGACAGGTGAGTATTTTTCTACAAATTTTTTAAAGAATACAAAATAGATTGCATAACTGATTTGTGCCAAAAAGACCAAGATAATTCCCAGCAGATTTCTATTGGATGAGTTACTCCCAGCATCTAATTGAGTACTGCTTACAATAATCAGTACTGCACCCGCACCACCTACTATTACACCCAAAAGTTTTTTGAAAGTGATGGGCTCTTTCAAATAAAATGCAGATATAACCATGGTGATGATGGGCAAAAAAGTAGTAACAATAGAGGCATTGATGGGAGAAGTCATGGAGACGCCAGTTATGAAGATGGCCTGATTGAAAACAATGGCAAAAAGAGAGGCTACAAATATCAATAATAGATCGCGTGGTGGCACTTTTTCTCTCTTAACAAAGAAAGAGGCTATCCAAAATGCTATTGCAGCTCCTCCCAAACGAAATGATACCAGAGACAAATAGCCTATGGAACCAAACATCATAATACTTTTTGAAAGGGGAGACATCAGACCCCACGCAATATTTGCCCCCAACATGGCAAGATGACCTTTCCCTTTTTTACTAATCATTTATTAAATCGTTGAATTGTAATTCTTTCATTTGACTATTCATTGTTTGCTATGTGACACAGATGAGTATCCATGCCCCTATGACTGGACTTGCTAACTGCTGAAAGCTGAGTGCTAAAAGCTCAAAAAAACTACATCTTCCCAAGTTCTTCACTTAACTCGTCGGTCAATTCAAGGTTGTGATATACATTTTGCACATCATCGTCATCTTCAAATGCTTCAATCATAGTAACAATAGTCATAGCTTGCTCCAGAGGTAACACTTCGGTATGATTTGGTATTAATTCCACTGCTGCACTTTGTATTTTAATATCCAACTTATAGAGTTTTTCAGAAACATTACCAAAGCTCTTATAATCAGAATATATTAAATAAACATCATCTTCTTCTTCAAAGGATTCGGCACCATGTTCAATCAATTTGAATTGCAACTCATCCCAGTCTATGTTCAACTCTTCTTTTTCAATAGTAAATACGCCAAATCTATCAAATAAAAACTCTAATGAACCATTCGTACCCAAGCTTCCTCCATATTTATTGAAGATAGCCCTTACATTGGCAACCGTTCTGTTACTGTTATCGGTGGTGCACTCTACAAACATGGCAATTCCGTGAGGTCCGTAGCCCTCCAAATTGATGTGTTTATAGTTTTCAGCATCAGCACCAGTAGCTCTCTTTATAGCTCTTTCAATGTTATCCTTCGGTAAATTTGCACCTCTTGCATTTTGAATTGCATTTCGCAGTGTTGGATTAGTTTCTGGATCTCCATTATTCCCATTTTCTTTTATTGCTATTGTTATTTCCTTAATTACCCTCGAAAATATTTTAGCTCTTTTCTTGTCTTGAGCACCCTTTCTTGCCTTAATATTTGACCATTTACTGTGTCCTGCCATTTTTTTATTCTAATTTCTTTTGATAAACAATTTTTCAATACAAAGATACAAACATACTTATTTTTCTCTTGTGAGGCAATTAGTGCCTTTAGTTGTTGCAGCTCTCAGACCTGTGCTTTTCTTTTACGGTCACAGCTCTCAAACCTCTACCTCCCTATTAACAAAAGGATTCAACCTATTAATAAGCCGAATCCTTTTGTTTATTTTCTAAAAGGACAGGCCTCGACCAGTCCCTTTACCATAAATATCTACAACAGCCCTAATGTCTCTTGCGCCAAATGAATTTCGCGCTTGCTGCCAGTGTGTTTCCCTTCCACATCTGATAGTTTAATACACTCATGCCACTGTTCTTTTTCAGTCATCTTACATCTGAATAGTTTCATTACAATATTCATACCTTTAATGTTGTTGCCAACATCATTTGTAAGGTTTGTGCCAATTCCGAATGTTGCCCCTATCTTATCACCACAATACTTTTTAATGGCAATTGCTTTCTCCACATTTAAACTATCTGAAAAAACGAGGTACTTGATTTGGGGGTTAACCCGCAATTCTTCGTAACGTTCAATTACTTTATCTACAAATTCCATAGGATCACCACTATCATGGCGCAAACTGGTGAAAAGTGCTGCATGTTTCTTGCTGAAGTTCTGCAGGAATATCTCAGTAGTGTATGTATCGGTCAATACAGTTCCTAAATCACCATCATACACATCTATCCAGTTTTCCATAGACATATAGTTAGCCATTTTATAGCCATAGATAGAACCATGAAACTGCACCCACTCATGTGGATGTGTTCCCGATACATTCACGTTGTGTTTATAAGCCATGTACACATTACTTGTTCCAAAATAATTATCGCTCGAATGTGCTTTCAGCAATTCAGTAACTCTATCTTCTACTTCAGAACTAAATCTGCGTCTCATACCAAAAAGCGAAAAAGTAACATTGTTTTGTTTCAACAGTTTTGCTTTTTCAATGGCAGAAGCTTCCATATATTTTAGATCGGGCAGTTGATTGGTTAGTCTAAAGTACAGTTCCGATATGGTAGCTAATATGGGTGTCTCCCACAAAGTGACTCGATAAAGCAATCCAGTAGCATTTACTTTCAATTTTCCTTTTTCCATCCACACTTTCACTTCTGAAGAGTTAAATCTAAATCCTTTCAAAAAGTCGATATAAGTGGGTGGAAGATAGGGCAACTTTTTCTTCAAAAACTTCTCTTCATCTTCGGTTAAAAATAGCATTTCCATGCTTTTAAGTTCTTGTCTAAGCAAATCATCAAATCCTTCTGGATAGTCTTCGTTGCTTCTGTCGACAAACTCGAACTGACCATAGGCACGTGGAAAAAGTTTAGAATAAGCATAACTTGTAGTGAACTTATATAAATCAGTATCTAAAACACTTTGAATTATTGGCATGTTTTTTCAGTTTGAATTATTAAATTAATAACGGTAATGTTCGGGTTTGTAGGGTCCTTCAGCTGATACACCAATATAATCAGCTTGCTGCTTAGTTAGTTTAGTTAGCTTCACACCAATCTGATTTAGATGCAAACGTGCAACTTCTTCGTCTAACTTCTTAGGCAATCTATACACCCCTACTTCATAATCGTTCTTCCACAAATCTATTTGAGCCAATGTTTGATTGGTGAATGAATTACTCATCACAAATGATGGATGCCCAGTAGCACAACCCAAATTAACTAATCGGCCTTCGGCCAAAAGGAAAATAGAATTACCAGCGGGAAATGTATATTTGTCAACTTGTGGTTTGATATTAGTGTGAACAACATTGGGTAGATCAATCAATTTTTCTACTTGTATTTCGTTATCGAAGTGACCAATGTTGCAAACAATAGCTTGATCTTTCATTTGTTTCATATGCTCTATTGTAATTACATCACGATTTCCAGTAGTGGTAACATATATATTGCCTTCGTCTAAACTATCTTCAATGGTTTTCACCTCAAATCCTTCCATTGCAGCTTGCAGTGCACATATTGGGTCAATCTCGGTTACAATAACCCTGGCACCATAAGAACGCATTGAGTGTGCACAGCCTTTGCCTACATCGCCATAGCCTAACACTACAACTACTTTGCCAGCAATCATTACATCAGTGGCGCGTTTTATTCCATCGGCTAATGATTCGCGACATCCATACAAATTGTCAAACTTAGACTTTGTAACAGAGTCGTTTACATTGATTGCAGGAACTAACAGTTCACCTCGTTCCATCATCTGATACAAACGATGAACGCCTGTTGTGGTTTCTTCAGAAATACCTTTTAGGTCTTTTACTGTGCGGTGCCAACGTTTATTGTCTTCCTTTAAAATACGTGTCAACGTATCCAATATTGTTTGCTCCTCACGATTCGATCCTTTTCTATCTATAGTTTTCGGGTTATTTTCAGCTTGATATCCCAGATGAACTAACAATGATGCATCTCCGCCATCATCTACAATCATATGAGGGCCTTTACCGTCAGAGAAACGGAGAGCCATATCAGTACACCACCAGTATTCCGCTAATGTTTCACCCTTCCATGCAAAAACAGGAATGCCCGCAGCAGCAATTGCAGCAGCAGCATGATCCTGAGTTGAAAATATATTGCAACTTGCCCATCTCACATCGGCTCCTAACTCCACCAATGTTTCTATTAACACAGCAGTTTGTATGGTCATATGTAACGAACCCATAATGCGTGCATCTTTCAATGGAGATGAATCTTTATATTTAGTACGAAGTGCCATTAAGCCTGGCATTTCGTGTTCAGCTATTTCTATTTCTTTTCTGCCAAAATCGCTTAATGATATATCAGCGACTTTATACTTTAATTCAGTCGATAACTCTTTGTCCATTTTATTATTTTATTCTTTTATAAATATACTATATGTACACAAAGATAACATTTTTACGGAATGTATGTATCTTTGAAGTAGATAACTGATTGGTATCACTCCTCAAATAATTTCAATGAAAGTAATAAGTTCAACGTTTTTACCATTTAAAGGTTTTACTGCCATTAATCTTTTTGGCATAATTGTAGTCCGTAAAGAGTGCTTTCCACTTTCAAGGCAAACTATTAATCACGAAATCATCCATTCTCATCAAATTAAAGAGTTGTTTTTTGTTGGGTTTTATATGTGGTATCTCACCGAATGGTTTCTGAGACTAATTTACTGTAGAAATTTCAAGAAAGCATACAAAACTATTTGTTTTGAAAAGGAGGCTTTCAGTCATGATGCAAATTTGGAGTACTTGAGAAGCAGAAAACGCTTTGCTTTTCTAAGCTATTTAAAATAGTGTGCGAAAAAATAATCAATTATTGAACTTAAACGTTATAACACCAAATAATTATGAGAATAGTATTTTTATATATCGTAATGTTCTCCAGCATATTTGGAGCATGCGGACAAAACAACAAAGAAAAAGACAACAAGATGATGAAATTTAATAAATTGACACAAGCTGAAGAAAATGTAATTGAACATAAAGCTACCGAACATCCTTTCACTGGTGAGTACTTAAACAACGAAAAGGAAGGCACATACGTTTGTAAAAGATGCGATGCTCCTTTGTATAACTCCTCTGATAAGTTTGATGCTAAATGTGGGTGGCCATCTTTTGATGATGAAATTAAGGGCAGTGTAAAACGTGTTGTGGATGCTGATGGAAGACGCACAGAAATAATCTGTAATAATTGTGGTGGACATTTGGGGCACGTTTTTTTAGGTGAGCAATTTACCGATAAGAATACACGTCATTGTGTAAACTCAATTTCGCTCAAATTCATTCCTAAGGATGACATGGATGAAAAGAAAGAAGAATCTATAGAAAAAGCATATTTTGCTTCGGGATGCTTCTGGGGAACCGAGTATTTTTTTATGAAAGCCCCTGGCGTTATAGAAACAGCTGTTGGTTACATGGGCGGGCAAAAAGATAATCCTACATACAAAGAAGTATCTACGGGAACCACAGGACATTTGGAGACAACAGAAGTGGTCTACGATTCTTCGAAAACTACTTATGGAGATTTGGTGCGTCTTTTTTTCGAAACGCACGATTTCACACAAACTAATGGTCAAGGTCCAGACATTGGTTCGCAATATTTATCATGCATATTTTACAATGATAGCGAAGAGAAAAGTATTGCCGAAAAATATATGAACTTATTAGTAGATAAAGGTTATCGCGTTGCAACCATGCTGAGACCAGCACCAAAGTTTTGGAAAGCCGAAAATTATCATCAACAATATTATGAAGGTAATGGCTCAACTCCCTACTGTCATGCCTATAAGAAGATATTTTAATCTGCATCTTAAACTTTTTACTGTGCCAAAATGTTTTATTGCAGAGTTTAGATAAAAATTATTTTACAAATTTATTTTTAATCCAGAAAATTATGAAAAAAGTTAGATTAATGTCTCTTGTCACCTTATTGGTGTTCTTAGGATTGGGGTTTGTGAGTTGTGACAATGTGAAGGATACTGATCTTGAAACTAATGCTATTGAGGCGCTTGCTACAAATCCTGATGCCTCAGATGTGGATGTTATGGTGACAAACAAAGTAGCAACATTGAGCGGCTCTGTTGATGATGATGCCACTAAAGGTTATGTAGAATCTACTGTGCAAGGTGTAAAAGGAATAAAATCTGTGGTTAATAACATTATGGTTATTCCTCCTGCTCCAGATTATACAGAGATGGATAATACATTGCGTACTGCCTTGCCTGATGCATTAAAAGATCATCCTTCAGTTCAAGCTGAAGTGAGAGATGGCGTTATTTATCTTACAGGAGAGGTGAAAGAATCAGAACTACCCATGATAATGGAAAAAGTATCTGCTTTGAATCCTCAAAAGGTTGTGAATAACATTACTGTAAAATAGATCTACTATGGCATTAATGGAAAAATACAATGCACTGGTTGTTCTTGCTAAACAACATAATGTGTCTGTGAAAGAAGAAAACGGTGTATTAAACATCAAAGGTGAAGTAGCTTCAGTTGAAGCAAAAGACGAGCTGTGGAAGTTATTTAATCAACTTGATCCCAACTTCAAAAGTGGAGAAATTTTACTAAATGTAGAAGTGAAAAGCAATGAAGGTGACAAAGTAAAAGTTGTGACACAGTCGGGAAATCTAAATATACGCAAATCGCCAAGCACTGAAGAAGGTATAGTAGGAATAGCTGCCCATGGCGAAATATTGACCCTGTTGAAGAAAGCAAACGATCAATGGTGGTACATTCGTACTCAAGAAGGTGTTGAAGGGTATTGCTATGCGAGCTACTTAGAGCCTATTCATTAATGCCCCCTAATACGCACAATGCTTGGCGTATTCCTTCTTAAAATCACACACTACTCTATTTTACAGACGCAATGCTTTGCGTCTGTATTTGTTTTATTATACCTCACATATTATTTAAACTCTTCTCCTCCTCATTTCTGAACGGACAGGTTAGTGGTTAATTATTTACTACAATTATAGCGTTAGTATTTACGTTATCATATCAATTTCAATAACACTACTTAAACCAGCATAATTCCTTGAAATGCTATAAAATAGTCTTCCAGCACAACAACAACTACACCAGTCTTTACTGAATGTTGATTGTCAATTCTGTAGATTTTGATGAAATTTTTGGATGGTGTTTATAATTTTCTTAGGCCTCTGCATTAATGTCCTCTCAGCTAGGTTTCAGTTTCAGGTGTGCATTATTGAGTGCTTTTCTGGGTTTCAGCTGCTTTAGAATCATAGTTATATTAATTTTTTATTTCATCTGTTGCGCAAATATACAAAACAACCCTAATAAATGTTTGCAAAAATGCCTTATGTATCCATGCATAAAGCGATGCAAAAAGTATATTTCCCCATATAAATTGAAGAAAAAACCATGAAAACCTTATTTTTCCTCCTTATTATTCGAGACAAAAGCATAAACTATTGATGGATGGCGTTATTATTCGAGACAAA
>DEZB01000069.1:0-64900 GCA_002364735.1 Bacteroidales bacterium UBA3143 | reverse complement strand
GTTATTGTTCGAGACAAAAACAATAACTATTGATGGGTGGTGTTATTGTTCGGGACAAAAGCATAAAACATTGATGGGTGAAGCTTTTGTCTGGAACAAAAGAAAGATAATTAAACCAATTTTTGCAGCAACTCGAAATATTTATGAGATTAAAAATAGTACAAATTAATTTTACCTACATATTAATGGAAAGCATGTAGAAGAAGCGTGGTATATATTCTGCCACAGCCCACAAAAATAGAGAAAGACTATATTACAGTATTTGAAAAGTTTACAGCCCGATGGAAAAGTCCCTTCATTGGAAATATAAGGGCGGATTCATTGGATAATAATCGTAATTCTCGAACATGAATTTATAATCATGAATTAAATAATAATTTGTTAATGCTACGATTCGCATATATTCTTGTCATTACCTATTATTATATATGTTTAATAAGATAAATATAAAAATTGTACGTTTGCCTCATACATTGCATAATGCAACAGAATAAACTTTATTATCATTTTTCAAATTGATGAATAAATCTATATTCTATTATTAGAAAACAATTACGATTTATATTCAGATGCTTACAATAATATATTCATATATATATATGCAATACAAATAATACATCTATGTAATAGAACATAAATAATAATTATTATGCATTTTATCTCATAGACTTATATAACTCATTATCAATGATATATTAAACAAGATGCAATTATGTTTATATTTTGTTGAAAAGTTAATTGATTTAAGTTTGTTCATAATAAATATTTACATATATTTGTATCGTTTTGGTAAGGAGTAGCTCTTTTACCAATACTATTTTAATTTAAATGTAGTTAGTCGCTTTTGAAGTTATTTATTGTACAGGACAATTTTTAATGTAAAAAGAAAGACGCTACAATAACATTTAAAAAATTTTTTATATGAGTAAAGAAATCAAATCAATCTCTTATCAGAGATTGTATAAGTTGGAAGTTCCCAACTTAGCTAATGAGGTAATTGGGATAATTGAAAGACATGATCCCGAAACGCTTAAAATTAAAGAGGTGTATGACATGCTTTTAGCAGTAAAACCTCAAATGGATGCTCTTAAAGTACCTGAGGGTGCTCATTACCTGACTGAAGAGATGGTATGGATTCGAAGAAAGTTATTAATGTATGCTTCTGATGTAAGTCACAAAATGAGCATTGTCGTTAGAGAAGCTGAGCTTGAAAAAGCTGAGAATGTAAGAATCGCAGAGATTTTTATTAAACGACATTTGCACAAACTTGCTGAAAACAGTAATGTGATGTTAAGCCATATAATTGATAAGTTCTTTATGGAAATCGATCAGAATGAAGAGTTAGAGAATATTTTTGCAACACTTGATTTTTCAAGCAACCTGGATATTTTACGAAGCACTCATTCAACTTACAAAGAGGTGATGAAGCGTAGAATTACTTCTACATCCATGCTCCCTAAAGCTAAAACTGATTTTATTAGAAAATGTGTTCTTGATGCTGTTAAAAACATGTTTTTAGAAATTAATTTGGCACAATTGAAAAATGGGGATATTGACTACTCTCCTTTAATTAATGAGCTGAACCGTCAGTTAGACACCTATCGGGTTTTAATAAAAATTCGAGAGACGCATAACAAACGTAAAGCTGAAAATAAAAATGAGAAGTCGGACGAGATGTTAGAACCCACCGCATCTAATGAAGTCACAGAATCCACAAGAATGATGATGAATCTGAATGAGGAGAAGATGAATGAAGATGAGGTAAGTGGAAATATTGTTGAAAAAGAAAAAGCAGCTGCTAAGTCGTGTAAACAATCGCAACTGCCTTCTGCAAACAGTAAGGACTATGAATCTGATAATAATTTAATTTGACGATTAAATTAATCTTTAAAAAAACAGCCCTGATTTTCCTGTGATTGGGGCTTTTTTATATCTATACCCCAAATATCCATACTCCAAATATAAATATAGCTTGTCTATGTTGAAACAACTATGACGAATAAAAGTTGTTCAAAAATAAATAAATAAAGAATGTAAAGCAAGAAAATGTGTAGATTGACGAATATTTAACATGCGCTTGCTCTCAAATATATGATATAATTGTGGGTGCAACAAGAGCCGATAGAGATTCATGAATGAAAAAGTTCATAGATTACTCCCCCTTCCATTTTATGATTAAATAGAATTCAGAAGTTATTCCTAATTTGCGATTATAAGCATAAAAATATTAGCAATCACTAATTAATTACAACAATCCATCTACCCCACTTGTTATAAAAGTGTAGAAAGAAGTAATTATTTTAAAATTAAAACCTAAACGTCATGAAAAAGTTTAAATTATTATCCGTTTTATCTTTAATATTTGTTTTGGGTGTTTGGTTAACCAGTTGCGACAATGTGAAAGATTCGGATCTTGAAGAAACAGCTACTCAAATAATTAATTCCAGTCCAAACACATCTGATGTTAGCGTTTCAGTAGTTGATAAGGTTGCCACACTAAGTGGAACAGTAGAGGACGAAGCTACAAAAAGCAGAATGGAATCGTCTGTAATGTCCGTTGACGGAATTAAATCGGTTGTAAATAAAATAACGGTAATTCCACCACCACCTCCCGTTGTGGAAGCACCCGTTGTTGAAAAAGATCCCAATCAATTGATAGTTGCCACACGTAAAGGTAAGTTGAACATTCACAGTAAACCTGGCGTGCAAGAGCATGTCATTGCTGTAGTTCCACATGGTGAAACATTAACACTTGTAGAAAAAGTAAATGACGATTGGTGGCTAATTCAAACTGAGAGTGGATTAGAAGGCTATTGTCACGCTTCGTACTTAGAACAACAATAAATCAAAGTTTTTAACATAGAAAAGAGTGCTCTTTAGAGAAAGCACTCTTTTTTATATCTTTAATAATTTAGTGAGTTTTTATTTCGTTAGTGGGTTTTATTTTATGCCTCAGGCAATTTGTAAACAAAACTATTAATGTTCATGCCCGCCCCTACGGATGCAAATACGATAGTATCTCCACCATTTATTTGATGTGGAGTTACTGCTTCACGCAACACCAAGTCATACAAAGTTGGAAGTGTTGCCACGGACGAATTACCTAACCAAGAAATTGTCATAGGCATTACATCATCGGGAGCTTTGTCATATCCATAGAGATTGTACAGACGTTTAAGTATTGCATCGTCCATTTTGCCATTTGCTTGATGAATGAGTATTTTTTTAATTTCATCAATTGATATATTCAGTTTGTCTAAACCTGCTTTAATAGTTGTAGGTACGTTTTCTAATGCGTACATATAAAGTCTGCGACCATTCATTTTCAAGTAAAGATTATTCTTTTCAGCTTCTTCTTTCTTAAATGATTTTTCAAGGTGCAACATTTGAGCATAGTGCAAAGCATCAGTTCTTGAATTGTGACCAAGAATGCCTACAGGAACATCACTTTCACGAGCTTCTATGATAGTTGCCCCTGCCCCATCAGCATAAATAAGGCTGTCTCTATCATGTGGATCTGAAATGCGTGACAATATTTCACCACCAATCACTAATATTTTTTTAGCATCACCCGACTTAATATAATAATCGGCTTGAATTACTCCTTGTACCCACCCAGGACAGCCAAACAATATATCGTAAGCTACAGAGTAAGGATTCTTAATACCTAATTTTTGTTTCACTCTGGCAGCTAAACTCGGACAAATATCAATTCGATTATTGTCAACATGCGTATCGCCGAAGTTGTGCGCAAATATAATGTAGTCTAAATCTTCTTTGTCAATGCCAGCATCTTCAATAGCTTTTTGAGCTGCCAAAAAACCCAAATCTGAAGTTGTGTGGTCATCTTCTACATGCCTTCTTTCGGCGATAGTTGTAATTTCAAGAAACTTGTCAACAATCTCTCTATTAGGATTAGCTAATTTTACTCCAGAGGAATCGTAAAATTCGTGAGATAAAAAATCGTCATTAGTCACTTTCTTTTCAGGGACATAACTTCCTGTTCCAGTAATAACGCTGTATATTTTCTTCATATTTAGTTTGTTTTTGTATTAACCCATATCAATAGGACAAAGATAAAAATTTTATTATTAATCAAAAGATTTTGTGACAATTATTCACACTTCAACTAATTGTCAATATGAAACATATATTGCGCTGTAATGTTTTGTGATATTCATAATTTTATTGCGTGAAAATGGAAAGTAATAAGATAAGTTGATCTCTAATGTTTTTTTTAGCACACCAAAAAAACCGCTCTGTTTTTTATTCGAAAACAGAGCGGTTAATATAATAGATTGAGTACATCTAACTTATAAATGAAGACTACTCTTCTAATAGTATACTTAGAATATCAACAGCTGCTTTGGTTACAGAGGTTCCTGGACCAAAGATGGCGGCTACTCCCTCTTTGTACAAGAAGTCGTAATCTTGTGCTGGAATAACTCCACCAGCAATAACCAAAATGTCGGGTCGACCCAATTTTACCAATTCAGCCATTACTTCTGGTATCAACGTTTTGTGACCTGCGGCAAGAGAAGAAACCCCCAACACATGCACATCATTTTCAACTGCTTGTCGAGCAGCTTCGGCTGGTGTTTGGAATAATGGTCCCATGTCCACATCAAAGCCGCAATCGGCATAACCTGTAGCCACTACCTTCGCCCCACGATCGTGTCCGTCCTGACCCATCTTGGCAATCATTATACGTGGTTGCCTTCCTTCTTTCTTTGCAAATTTATCTGCCAGAGCACTTGCCTCTTGGAAAGTGGGATCTGATTTTGTTTCTGATGAATACACTCCTGATATTGTTCTAATTATTGCTTTATAACGTCCTGCTACTGCTTCACATGCATCAGATATTTCACCCAAAGAAGCACGTACTCGTGCAGCTTCAACAGCTAATTCTAAAAGGTTACCTTCTCCTGTTTCAGTACATTTTGTGATGTCAGCCAATGCTTTTTTTACAGCTGCATCGTCACGATTTGCTCTAAGTTTTTCCAATCGAGCAATTTGTTGTTTGCGAACTTCTGTATTGTCAACTTCAAGAATATCAATAGGATCTTCTTTATCGAGACGATATTTATTAATACCTATTATTGTTTGCTTGCCAGCATCAACACGTGCTTGTGTGCGTGCAGCAGCCTCTTCAATACGCATTTTAGGAATTCCAGTTTCAATAGCTTTTGCCATTCCGCCCAAACTTTCTACTTCTTGAATGTGTGCCCATGCTTTGTCAACTAATTCTTGCGTTAGCGACTCCACATAGTATGATCCTGCCCATGGATCAACATGTTTTGTAACAGAAGTTTCTTCTTGTATGTATATTTGAGTATTACGAGCAATACGTGCCGAGAAATCTGTAGGTAATGCAATAGCTTCATCCAATGCATTGGTGTGCAAAGATTGAGTATGACCCAAAACAGCTGCCATAGCTTCAATACATGTGCGTCCAACATTATTATATGGATCTTGCTCTGTGAGCGACCATCCTGATGTTTGACTGTGTGTACGAAGAGCCAACGATTTTGGATTTTTTGCGCCAAAGCTTTTTACAATCTTTGCCCATAACAAACGAGCAGCACGCATCTTGGCTATCTCCATGAAATGATTCATGCCAATACCCCAGAAAAATGATAAACGCGGTGCAAATGCATCAACATCAATACCTGCTTCAATACCTGCACGCAAATACTCCATACCATCGGCCAATGTATAGGCTAATTCAATGTCAGCTGTTGCACCTGCTTCTTGCATGTGATAGCCCGAAATGGAGATTGAGTTAAAACGTGGCATTTTTTGAGAAGTAAACTCAAAAATATCGGCAATAATCTTCATTGAGAAACTTGGTGGGTATATATAGGTATTACGCACCATGAACTCTTTCAAAATATCATTTTGAATTGTACCAGTCATTTCATGCAATTCAGCTCCTTGCTCTTGTGCCGCAACAATGTAGAATGCCAGAATAGGAAGTACTGCACCATTCATTGTCATTGATACTGACATCTCGTTGAGAGGTATCTGATCAAATAGTACTTTCATATCTTCGATAGAGCAGATAGAAACACCTGCTTTACCAACATCGCCCGTAACACGTTCATGATCGGCATCGTAGCCACGGTGAGTAGGCAAATCAAATGCAACTGACAATCCTTTTTGTCCTGCTGCTAAGTTTCGACGATAAAAAGCGTTTGATTCTTCAGCAGTAGAAAAACCAGCATATTGACGAATTGTCCATGGACGCATGGCATACATAGTAGAGTATGGACCACGCAAGAATGGAGGAACACCAGCAGCATATTCTAAATGCTCCATCCCTTCCAAATCTTCTTTTGTATACAATGGTTTTACTGGAATTAACTCTGCCGTTAACCAATCAGGATTTGTTTCATTTTTTTCAGTCCACTCTGCCACTTTTGTTTTTTGTGCAAAGCTGTCTGAATTTATATCTATTTCTTTAAAATTTGGTTTCATTATTTTGTAGATTTTGTTTTAAGCTTTTCAAAATTGAGATTGATAATAAGCTTATAGTCTTTTTGAATATTTTAATTTAATATGATGCTTCCAATCACATTTCCAAGAATCAATAATATACTAAATATAGCAACCAACTTTGAGGTCGCAACATCTAATGTTTTGATTTCGTGCAATGTGTCTAAACGCACCTGCTTTATTTTTTTTATGTTAGAAAGCGCTATTGGAAAGGAGAGCAACACAAGAAAACTAAGAGAATGTAGCAATTCAGCCATTACAATGATTGCAACCAATACATAGGGAGCTAATAATAATGACTGATAAAGAATTTTTGAACCTTCTATACCCAGTTTTATTGCTTGAGTATGAATGCCAGCTGCTTTGTCTAAGACCAAATCGCGGGTGTTGTTTGCGTGTAAAATACCTACTATCAACATTCCAACGGGTGCTACAACCAAAAGGCTACTCCAAATAATTTGGCTGGTCATTGTATACACAACTCCCAGGGCTACAAGCTGACTGAAAGATATAAAAATAACCACCTCGCCCAATGCGATGTATTTTAGTCTATAATAGAAAAATACACTAAGTATACCTGCCAAACCGATATAAAAAAGAGAGAAACCAGATTGAGTGATTAAATATATACCCAAAATAATTCCTACTAAAAGTACGACAAAAGAGTAAATCAGGATAGTTTTTGGTTTAAAATATCCCGTTACTAATAGGCGTACAGGTCCAGTTTTCTTCTCACCATCAACTTCATAAATAAAATCATAGTAATCTCCAATTAAATTACCTGCAGCATGAAAAATAACTGCTCCCACTATTGCCAGTACTCCATTAATCCAGTTTATGTCAGTTATGACACCTCTACTGTATGAATAAAAGACAAAAGTGAATGCTATAAGTGCAGGCATAGCAGAGGCCGGAAATGACCAAGGATGCATGGCAATTAACCAGTTTTTTATGTGTTGCTTTTTGTTCATTGTTTATTTTATTCCTAATAAAGCATTGAACTGAGTCAACATCTCTAATACGTTGCTTCTAACATTAATAAAATATTCTATTCCTTGAGCTTTCAAATCATCAGCACATTTTGGAGCTCCTGCTACAATAAATATTTCTTTACCTTTAATAAGCTTGTAAGCTTCAGGAGCCAATGTTGCATATTCATCGTCACTTGAACATAGAACAATGATGTCAGCATTTTTCTCACGAGCTGCTTTCACACCTTCTTCTATAGTGTCAAATCCTAAGTTATCTATGATATCATATCCTGCGCTTGCTAAGAAATTTCCTGAAAATTGAGAGCGTGCCAATCTCATGGCTAAGTTGCCAATGGTCAACATGAAAGCTTTAGGAGTTTTACCACTACGTTCAGTTGCTAAACGAACTTCCTCGTAAGGCTGAGCCAATCGAACCGTGTTTAATTTCTTCAATGGAGTTTCTTCATTAGTTCCACAACCACACTCATCCATTGAGCTATAGTTTTCTTCTAACTTCTCTTTTACTTTTTCTCCAAAGCTTGGATATTGATTGGTTCCTAATAGAACTTCTTTTCTTTTAGCAGCTGCTTCAAAACGAGCTTCGGCAGATTCATTTATTTTATCTTGTATTGTTCCAGCTTTTAATGAATTGTAAAATCCTTCCTTATCAATTTCTAAGAATAATCTCCAAGCTTCTTCTCCAAGTGACTTGGTCAATGTTTCAATGTAATATGAACCTGCACCTGGATCAATTACTTTATCGAAATGGCTTTCTTCTTTCAATAATAGTTGCTGATTAACAGCTAAACGATTGGTGAAATCTGTTGCACTTTGATAAGCATGATTGAATGGTCGAACCGTTAGCGAATCGACTCCTCCTAATGTAGCTGACATTGCTTCAGTTTGTGTGCGCAATAAGTTTACATAAGCATCATAAACAGTTGAATTGAAGTTTGAAGTAATAGCATGTACATTTATCTTAGCTGCACATTGACAAGTTCCATCTTCAGCATGGTTATCACACTCGTGAGGACATTTTGCTTTATAAGCTTTTACAATTTCGGCCCACAACCAACGAGCTGCACGAAACTTAGCAATCTCCATAAAATAGTTGGTTCCTACTCCTAAATTAAATTTTATCTTTTTTGCCGCCATTGTCGGTTCTACACCTTCTTCAATAAGCATGCTCAAAATCTGATTTCCATATGCCAAACTGTAACCAAGTTCTTGAAACAAGTAGGCTCCTGCGTCCGCAAATTGATCACCTGTTACTGATATTACTCTGTAGCGAGGTAGTGGTGCAGATGCTTTCACAATTGCTACAGCTTCTTCTTTCCATTCCGAAGCATCTTTTCCTAACTTGAATATCTTACGGAATGGATCATGTTCGATAGAACCATGACATTCCATAACATTAACACCCAAACTGGTTATATGCTCAACCACTAACTTTGTTAGCTTTAAGGTGGAGTTGATGCAAGTTTGAAAGTTTAGTTCTACCATTTCTGGATGGATGTCTTTCAACAAAGTGGTAATGTTGTCGGCAGTTAGTCCATTTGCAATGTTGAAGCCTAAAGCTGTAACTCCTTTTTTCTCCAATAGCATCAAGGCTTGTTTATTAGCCTCAGCGAAATCTTTTACATCAATATTTTGACGCACATACCAATTGTTATCAGCTTTTGTGCCTCTGACATATGGAAATTTTCCTGGAAGGCTATCATTCCATTCGAGGTTTTCAATGTCTTCATTGCGATAAAAAGGATTTAAATTAAAACCTTCGTTAGTTTTCCACACCAATCTTCTTTCAAAGTCAGCGCCTTTGAGGTCGGCGGTTACTCTTTTCATCCACTCTTCAGTGGTAACCGGTGGAAAATCGGTGAAAAGTTTTTCTTTCGATTTACTCATAATTGTTTTTATTATTTATAATGTTGGGTTAATATATTTTTTTCTATATTATTGGGTCATAAAAAAGTAGAGCCAACTGCTTTAATCAATTAGAGAGTGGCTCTTAGACAATGCCTACAAAATTAATATAAAATGTTCATTCTAAAAAGCTTTTATAAAAGATTGTTATTCAGTGGCCATTGGTTCACATATAATATAAGCAGTATTGGGTAGGTGTTGCAGTTTTTTTAATATGATATTATAGCAAATCGAGTGGACTCTTTATTTTAGACTTCGTTACATCAGCAATATGGGTGTAAATTTCCGTAGTTTTTATGGAATTATGACCTAACAGTTGTTGAATGAAACGTATGTCAGTTCCAGCTTCCAACAGATGAGTTGCAAAACTGTGTCTTAATGTATGGGGAGTTACTTTTTTCTTGATTCCAGCTTTTGATGACGCATTCTTTACAATCACTTGTACAGATTTAGGGGAATACATCCCGCCGGACTGACCTTCAAATAAAAAGTCGACTGGTTTATATTTTATAAAGTAAATGCGCAATTCTTCTAATAAAGCTTTAGACAACATCACAACTCTATCTTTATTGCCTTTTGAGTTTTTTATATGTATGATCATACTTTCAGAATCAATGTCAGTCACTTTCAGGTGAAGCAGTTCGCTTAGTCGCAAGCCAGATCCATACAGTAATTTAATTATACACCTGTGTTTGATATTCTCCAAGCTTCTAATCAGTGTTTTCACTTCATTTATTGTCAGATAATTTGGCAGAGAGTACGATTTACGAGTAGGATAGAGATGTTTAATATTTAGCTTCTTATTGTATATCGAAGCGTAAAACTTATCTATTGAAGCTACAATCATCCGCTGTTGTGAACTACCAATTTTGTGTCTTTGAACTTTCCACAAAACATACTTTTCAATTGATATTTCGTCCAACTCATTAGGATGAGAGAATTTCTTTTCTGCAATTTCAAGAAAACTTCTCACTGCACTTTTGTAATTCCGAATTGAGCTTGGACTGTAACGTTGTAATATAAGTTTTTGCTCAAACTTTACCAGTAATCCTTCAATATCCATTTTATTGTATTTAGCCATATAAACAAAAGCATTAAAACATTCCCAAATACTATTCTTTTTTCGATTTTATCTTTGTTTATTCTTGTATAGACAATAGGCTTATAAATCATCTCTATATATATATAAAGTGTTTAATAACATACGAATGATATTAACTTTATGTTTACGAATGTTGTATATTTGATGCGTAAATACAAACGTTCTACGCAATTTAAACCAAACTAATGGACACATTTGGAAATAGAATAAATGAGATACTTCAAAACGTTAAAAGTCGTCTTTTCCTGCAAGGAGAAATGGCACAATTGACTTATTTATCGTTTGAGCAAAATATAAAATGGGTAAATCAACTTGAAGAAGGAGCAACAATTCCAATTTCTTATCCCTTGGGTTACAGAGCTGACAATACTGCGATTATGAGTGAGCCAAGAAATTACACCAAAGAAGAATTGGTTGAGAAATACGCTCATTTAGGAGTTAATAAATTGCCTATTAACGGTATTTTTCAGTTAGTCACAGTTATGGAAACCTTGATGAACGATATTTTACGAATGATTCTGATGGAGTATCCAAATAAAATACCTTCAAAAAAGAAAATAGATGTAGATTGTGTTTTAACGTCAGACTCAATCGAGCAAATCAAGCTAACTATTGTGGACGGTATTTTAAATGAGATTGCATATAAATCGCCTAAAGATTATGCCGCTGAATTTGAAAAATATACAGGCGTTAATTTATTAGAAAATCCAGTATTCCATAAATATATCGAGCTTAAAGCAACTCGCGATATACATATTCACAATGGAGGTATCGCAAACGATATTTACCTCAATAAATCTGGTGTAGTAGCTCGTGTCAAAAGTGGACAATATGTACCAGTTGATATTCCATATTTCCTAAATTCCTATGAGCAATGTTTACAACTAAATGAAATATTGGAAATTGAACTTGACAAAATTTGGCCAAGTGAAGATTTTAGAGAACGAAAATCTAAAAATATTACACTCAATAAAGAAGAGGTGATTGAAAAAGCAATAGAACAATCCAAAGCGGAAGATGAGGAAGAAAAAACTGCGTAGAACACCGTATATAAGCTATGGCTTGGTCTGTCCTCACTTGGAAAATCCGCAGGATTTTCCAAAGCCAGTTTTCTTTGAAGAGGTTCGTGCCGGAACACGCCACAGCTCATATTCAAACACGTTAGCATTCATACTGAAAAAATGAAAATACGAGAAATTAAAATAAATAGATTCAAAAGGTTTACCGACTTAACTGTTTCGAATATTCCTGAAACTGCGAAATTGATTGTGTTGGTTGGACCAAACGGGAGCGGAAAAACCTCATTATTTGAAGCTTTGTATCATTTTTATAAGTGGAAAGGTTTTAACACTCGCGGACAGCAAGACTATCTTGAGAAAAAAGACGGACAAGTATCGGATAATAGATGGTATCAAAATAAAGTAGCTATTTCATTTCACGAAGAACAGGGTCTGTCACAAGACCAAATTCAAGGAAAATTTTATTTTAGAACTGCTTACAGAAATGAACCTGATTTTACGGTTACCAATTTAAACAAGCAAAATGATCCGTCTAAATCTGTTAAGTTGGATAACCTAATGCAGAATGATATTACAGTTTCTGAAAATTATCAAAGACTTGTGGCTCAGACTTTGGCGGGTGTTTACGACCAAGGCAATGATAGCAAAACCGTTGAACAATTAAGAGATGAATTGATTGGAAAAATTAAAGTTTCTCTATCAAACATCTTTGAAGACCTGAATTTGACTTCTATTGGTGAACCATTATCAAATGGCAGCTTCTTTTTTGAGAAAGGAATCTCAAAAGACTTTCATTATAAGAATCTGTCAGCAGGAGAAAAATCAGTTTTTGATTTAATTCTTGACATTATAATCAAGGCTACTTATTACCCGAACGCAATAGTTTGTATTGATGAACCAGAAGCACATATGCATACAAGACTTCAATCTAAAGTCTTGAAAGAACTATACCGTTTAACACCTGATAATTCACAACTTTGGATTTCCACTCATTCAATTGGAATGCTTAAAGAAGCCGAAGAGATCGAAAATACAAATCCCAATACAGTTGTTTTCTTGGATTTTGATAATCGAGATTTTGATTTAACTGAAATAATGACACCAGCTAAAATCGACAGAGCTATTTGGGATAGATTTTTTGATTTAGCCTTTGCAGATTTTTCAAAACTAATTGCTCCAAGTCAAATTGTTTTTTGTGAAGGAACTTCACAAGGAAGAAATTATAAAGATTTTGATGCTCAGATATATGGAAAAATATTTGAGCAAAAATATCACGATACAAAATTCGTATCAATAGGCTCAAGTTCGGAACTTGAGAACATCGAAAATCAATCAATAAAAATTGTTGCAAATATTCTTAAGTCATCTTCAATTATCAAATTCATTGACAGAGATGATAAAAGCCCCGAAGAAGTTCAAGAGTTGCTAGAAAAAGGAATTAAAACATCGGGTCGCAGACATATTGAAAGTTATCTTTTTGACGATGAATTAATTACAAAACTATGTAACATAAAAGGTAAACCTGAATTAACACAAAATTGCTTGGAAGCAAAAAATCAAGCCATACAGGATAGTATTGGACGTGGACATCCATCTGATGATATTAAGTCTGCAAGTGGAAACATTTTTGTAGAATTAAAAAGAATTCTAGGCTTGACTCAATGTGGAAATAACAAGTGTGCTTTCATTCGAGACACAATGACACCTTTGGTAACTGAAGATACCGCTGTTTATCAGGAATTAGAAAATGAAATCTTTAAATAAAAAGTACGAAATGCCAACATTGTATAAGCGTAATGCGGGGTGAACTGCTAAAATTGAGCATTTTTGCTTCTAAGAAACATTGCGGTAGGCGGACAGTAAATTGCTCCGAAACCCCGAACTACGCTTATACTTGACCGTTGTGGGTAATGCTGAAAAACAATCTAATTATTAAAAATAAGACTGCTAAGAGAATAAATTAATATGTCAGAAAAAGGAAGTGTTTTTCAAAAAGGAGGCGGAGGGACAAACTTTGAACAACTCGTTCAAACCGCTTTTATAACAACGCTTATAATACGTGGAAATGTTCCTTCGATAGATTCAGCACACCTATCTGAGGTTGCTATGCAAGTAACTAACAGAGGCTATGAAACTGACGATTTTATGGCAACTGCAAAATCCACAAGAGGAGAACATAGATTATTAGTTCAAGTAAAACACGACATTTCGTTTACTGCTGACAATGAAAAATTCAAAGAAGTAATTGGTGCTTTTTGGAAAGACTATAACAATAATTCAATTTTTGATAAAACAAGAGATAAACTTATAGTAGTAAAAAATGGTTTAACTAAAGATGAACGAAATCATCTTAAATCACTTTTTAATTGGGCAATAACCCATGCTACAGAGACCGACTTTATTTCAGAAGTAAACAGAATTAAGGGAAAAAAGAAACGATTAGATGTTTTTCGTAAAGTATTAAAAGAAGTAAACAAAAATATAGCCTTAAGCGATAAAGAATTATGGGAATTTTTAAAATGTATTGATGTTTTAGAATATGATTTCCCAAATGAAGGCAGTATTGATACATCTTATTTTCTTAATCTCATTAAGCTATCCAGAAGTAAAGACTCAACTGCTACCGAAAAAGAAATTTGGGATAGTATTTATGCTTATGTTGGAACGCTTAATCCAAATGGTGGAAGCGTAACCATTGAAAGCATTACAGATAAAGATTTCTTTAATCATTTTGATAACTCACAATTACATCCATATTTTAAAGCTGTTGAGAAACTTAAATCAGACAGCCAAGAGATTTTACGACCAATAAAAACTTCAATTGGAACTGGCGTAAATGAATTTCGACTACCAAGAACAGAAGCAAAAGAAAATATATTAGAGGCAATAAACCACAATCAAATTACGGTTGTAACAGGAAAACCAGGTGTCGGTAAATCTGCAGAAATCAAAGAAATTCTTCAAAAAGATTTTCAAAATGCAAGTGTGTTCATTTTTAGGGCTGACCAATTCAATGAATCTACCCTTGCTAATGTTTTTTCAAGTCAAGGCGTGAACGAAACGATACAAGATATTTTCTCTTGTATTTCCCTTATCCCTCAAAAAATTATTTTCATTGATAGTTTAGAAAAATTATTAGAATCAGATCCCGAATGTGCTTTCAAGCAATTATTCGCGTTGCTTCAGGAACACCCTGAAATTAAAATTATTACTTCATCGCGAAAATATGCGATTGACTTAATTACATTGAAATTCGGGATTGATAAAAACGAAATAGGCATAATTGATATTCCAACACTTAATGAAGATGAATTGAAATTGGTTGCTGAAAGGTTTCCCCAGTTAAGCAATGTTTTGAAAAATGACAAAGTCAAAAAATTACTTCAAAGTCCAAAATATCTTGATTTTTCAATTTTAGCAATTGGGAAAACCAATGATGATTATGCTAATATTTCCTTGACTGGTTTTAAAGATGAATTGTGGAATTCATTAGTTGTAGATTCAACAAATACGAAAAACGGATTGCCAATTAAGCGAGAAGAGGCTTTTAAAGAAATTGCAGTTAAGAGGGCGAAAGAGATGAAACTCTTCACAAAACCTGATAAATCCGATGCGGAAGCAATTGCTTGTTTAGAAAATGATGAAATAGTATTTCAGGAAAACAACAATAGAAAGTATGCCCCTACTCATGATATTTTAGAAGATTGGGCTTTAGTAAAATTTGTTTCCTCAATATTCGAAGATTTTCCTAAGCCAAAAGATTTGTTTGATAAGCTAGGCAATGAACCTGCCATCAGACGAGCATTTCGATTATGGGTGGAAGATTATTTAATTGACAATAGCAGTGCTATAAATGAGCTAATTAAAGCGACAGTTTCTGACTCTACTGAAAAGTACTGGGCTGACGAACTGTTGGTCGCTGTTTTTAAATCCGAAAACTGCAATTCTTTTTTTATCGCTTTTGAAAAAGAACTTCTTGAAAACGATGCTGTTTTCTTCAACAGATGTTTGCATATAATAAAAACATGCTGCAAAGAAAGCGACCAAAAAGCCAATAATAGCAATATTCTATTGCCGATAGGTTCAGGCTGGAATGAGGCATTGTCTTTTATCCAAAAGCACATGGCTCAATTGGATACTATTAAACTATCAATACTAAATTTTCTTACGGACTGGTATTATCGATTACTTTTTCAATACAATAAAATTGAAGCCTTAGAATTAGAATCAGCAAAATGTATTGTCCTTACATACTTGCAAGAAATTGAGGAAGGAAAAGAGTTTTGGCAAGAAGAAAATACCAAGAAAAAATCATCAATATTGATAACAATTTTGTTTGATTTGGCTTCAATCTCAAAACAAGAAATAAAAGAGCTCATTAAAAGAGCATTCGATAATAAAGAAAATCGTGATTCTTGGAGGCTTAATTCTTTTTACGAAAATGTAGTCAAGAGTTTTCTTTCTGGTATAGGAAATCAGAGTTTGTTAAAAGAATTACCAGAATTAATTGTTGATTCAGCTTGGAAAAATTGGAAATACATCCCACCTAAGAAAGAAGATTTTCCTGATGATAGATTAAGTATATTAACAAGTCAATCTCTACGAGACGGTGAATGCTGGGGCATTAGAGATAGACATTCATTTTTTCCTTCAGGAATTTACAAAACCCCTTTTTACAATTTATTGTGGATTCATCCAATGATTGGATTAAAATTCATCATTGATTTTATCAATTACTCGGTTGATTTTTATGTAAACGCTAGTTGTGAATACAAGCATACAGTTTCTGAAATTGAAATTAAATTAAATGATGGCACTACTGTTAAACAATGGGCGGCTTGGGAATTATGGGCGGCATACCGAGGCCTAAGTGTTACTAATGACGCACTGGAATCATTACTAATGAGTCTTGAAAAATTCTTGTTAAATACAGCAAAACGGAAATCAGATGTAAGCAAAGAGAATTTGAAATTTATATTTGATTATGTTCTTAAAAACAGTAATAATGTTTCCCTATTAGCGGTTTTAACAAGTGTAGCGATTGCTTATCCCGAAGAAGTCGAAGAAGCAATGTTGCCCCTTTTATCTGTCCAAGAGTTTTACGATTGGGATTCAACCCGAGCACTTCAAGAGCATTCAGCACTTTCTCCTATGGACAACCATATTGCCTTTGCACAGAAAGCACGTTGGGAATTAAATCAACTTCCTCATAGAAAGCAATATACGAGAGGTTTAAGTGATTTTATTGTGAGCTATCAATTCAAGATTGGGAAACTCAATCAACAGATTCACAACCTTTTTGATGAACTTATAGCAAAGATTAATTCAGATGATGTAATGTGGAAAAAACGGTTGAATGAGATTGACATAAGAAATTGGGAAGCTCAACCGTATGACAACAAACTTGGAGGATTTATTGTTCAACCTAAATATGAACAAGAAGTCGTTGAACATTTGGCTTCCTCTCAAGATTATATTGAAAAGCAGAATACATCAGCTACATATTCAGGGATAATTTCAAAAGCCTACAAAAAAGAAGAATCAATTAGTTATGATAAATGGTTAGAGTGTCATCAATATTATTCTGATGATAATAATTTCGATATACTTTTCAGTAAACCTATTTCACTAGCTATTCTGGGATTGCGTGAATTCTCAAGCTCTGTTGCTGAAGAACAGAAAAGCTGGTGTATAGAAACCATTGTAAATTCAATTGGCTCTATTCTTCAAGATACATTTAGTAGAAATTACAATCTTAGCAATAGTGTAAACTTAATGGAAAAGGAAATTGCATTATCTTCTTTCCATTTGCTGATGCAAAATGTAGATAATGATGAAGATAAAAATGAAATAATAGCAACAATGATTTATATGCTATTTGCACCATTTCATGAACACGAAATTGACAAAATTACGAAGTATGTTAGGGAGGAGTTTTTCAAACAATTTCCTGATCAAGCAAAAAGAGTTTGGCTTGGGCTTATCAAATATGCTAATTACAAAAAAACTAACCCACATTTTTTCGGTTACCAAGATGAAGAAAAGATAAATCAAGCACAGAAAAATGAAGAAAATTTTGTTCTACAGATGTCATCTGACAAAAATTTAAAGCTAGACCTGTCAGATATAAATTTAGAAAAAAGTGAAGGGTATTTATTGGCAAGAGCTTTAGTAATTACCCCTTATGATACAGCAGATAAAGATTTCACGGATTTCATAACCCACATTTTACCGATAGTTCTTGACGATTTAACTAAAGAAGAAGATTATTCATATAACAGAAGCAGAGAATCACGCAAATTTCATCACGAATCAATTTCTGATATTGAACAATATCTTGCCATTTTATTTTTAGAGGCAGATTTTATTTTTTCAAAGGCAGTTCTAACCACACTGGTTAATTCATTATCAAACAGTACACAAAATCAAAGATTTGGAAGAGATGATTTATTTGAATTTGTAAATACCACTTTGGATTATTTTGTATTAAAATTATATGACAACGGGAATTTGAAAATTGACCAAGCTAAATTCTCACAACAACAGACGAATTTTTGGAATCTTTGGGAGGTTCTTTTTGATTTAATCCCAAGTAACGGAACTCACCCACTAATCAAAAAACTTTTGTTAGACATCAGATATTTGCTATGGGATTACCAAGGCAATCCCAACGAAAACAATTGGAATGTTTTAATAGGCAAGAAAGACTTCTACAAAAAAATATTTCTTGAAAAAGGAAAAAACAACTCTACTTCTGCAATTAATGTGTTTTCTACAGTTGGAGAAAAAGAATTTTTACCAGATGGAATAAGTTGGTTGGTGGAAGTTTTTAAAGCAAATGACATTGCTTCATTGGCTTTGACAACAAGTTCGGCAGAAAGAATGATAAAACGACTTTTCTACAACCACATTTCGAAAATCAAAAACGACAAAACACTTATTAACGACTATGTTTGGATTTTAAACCAAATGGTTGATTTAGGCTCATCAGAAGCATATTTGTTTAGGGAGAATGTAATTACATATAAAAAAAATGAAAGCTAAAAAAGCACATACCCACAACAACACCGATACGCAATGCCCTTCGGGACACTGCGCATAGCCAAACCGTTGCCATCACATACTCCTTGAAGATTCTGACAACTCATTATGAGAGTTTTATATAGGAGTATCAGCCATATCAATCAACAAATCCGCAATTCTTTTGGTTACCTCTTCAGCATATCTCTTGCCTTTTTCTGCGGTTGACTTTTCAGGATTTCCAATACCTGTATCATCAGTATGTTGTTCCCAGTTGCGTGGTGCCCAAGCAGTTTTGTCGTTCATGGACTGCATGCTCCATGGGTGTAATGTTCCTTTCCCCGCTTTTTCAAGCTTTACCAACTCGGGCATAAAGTGCATCAAAACAGATGTTTCTTGCTCGCCACCATGCTCATCTATAGCTTCATCAAAATAGCCTTCTCTGGGAACAATATCAAACCAATTGGAAACAAGCACAAAGAAATCAGGAAACTTCATGGCTAAGTCGCGAATCATTGATTTAAAAGTGTTTCCTCCGTGTCCATTCACAATGAGCAGTTTTCTGAAACCTTGTGCATTGAGCGAAGACACAATATCTGTAAGAATGGCTTTTTGAGTTTCATAATTGGTGTGAATGCAGAATGGCATGTTCCATTGTCCTGGATTTTGCGAACCAAGATAAATGGGAGGCATCACCATACAAAGTATATTAGCTTTCTCCCAAGCTATAGTGGCACTTGCTTTGGATATTTCGTGCGAAAGATACGCATCAGTTAAATAGGGCATGTGATAATTGTGAGGTTCAATAGCTCCCCATGGTAAAACAACTACATCAAAGTTTTTATCTTTAATATCCCCCCACGACATTTTGGTTAAATCTATCATAGCAATAAAGTTTTTTGTAGAAAGTTGCCCAATAAGACATCTCTCATATATTTATATCAAATGTTTAATACTGATTTATTCTTATTTCGAATAAATAGATACAAGGCAATCATCGCTATTATTTGTGTAAGAATAACATATACGAAAACACCAATACCGTATTGGTCTATTAAAATACCTGTTATAAAATTTATAACAATGTTACCCGTTAAAGCAATGAGCATGACAAAACTAAATGCGGTACCCGATATCTCTTTGTACATGTTTCCAGTAAGACCAAGCATAACAGGAAACCCTGGTGAAAGTCCCGCACCAATTAAAAATAGACCAAATGAGTTTATATAGAAAGACAACCCTGATTGAATAAACAAACAAAGGACACCTACCACTAAAAGTGAAAATGAAATATGTAGCAAGTGCTTAGATTTGATATTCCTGAAAATACCTCCCGTTAAAATGCGCATTAGCGTCATACCTAAAACAGAAAAGGAAAGAGCGATAAGAGCATCCTGTTGATCGATTTGCAAGTGTTGTGTGAAGTAAGACACCGACCAATTATTGATTATTGCCTCAAACGCAGATTGAAAAAAAAGAAAGAAACAAATAATCAAAAAGACTTTGTTTTTGAAAAACAAAGGGATTAATTTGAAAGATATCTTCTCTTTTTTCACAGTTATCGGGTAAGATATAGTGAGAAATAAAAATGCAATTAAAACACTGACCAATGCAGCAATATCAATAGCAATTATGTACAATTCATCATTTAATATGCTTAAAATTAGTGGCATGCAGAATGCGCCCAAACCAAAAAATATACCTAAGAGATTTAGGTTAGCTATCTTTTTCTCATCGCTACTTAAATCTGAAATTAAAGCACTTGTAGCACCATTAATTACACCTCCGCCAATTCCAAAAAATAGAATACTTACGCGTAGCATCCAGATAGAGAATGTGTGACCAATTCCCAAGAAACCAATTGCTAAGAACAAACAAGCGGTTGATAATACCCATCGATAACCATATTTATCGCTGATAGGTCCAAAAGCAATAGATCCAATGAGCAACCCAAATGGCAGAATTGAGAATAATCCACCAGCAACTATATCTGATAAACCCAATCGTAATTTTAAAAGTGGCAACACGGACCCGATCATCACCATTGAAACTCCAAACAATAGAATTCCTGCAAAAACAGAAATAAACGCAATGGTTCTGCTCTTCATTGTCTAATTAATTTTAAGTTCGTCAGGCGTGAGCAGCCCATTTGAAATGCTATAAAGTGTGAGACCCGAAGTAGTTTTGATGCCTGTCTTTGAAAGTATATTTTTACGGTGTGTTAAAACAGTATTCAAGCTAATGTTTAGCATCTCTGCTATTTGTTTGTTTATATTGCCACGTACAATTAGTTTTAAGATTTCTGTTTCTCGTCGTGTCAACAAATTCTTTTTGAGGCCACTGTTATTATTTTCATTCGAAATGGAATGTTGTAATGTACCAATATCAGAACTATTTAGTTGGTCAAGTTTTGGTTTTAGAATACTGTTTCGCAATCTATTGTGTATTATTAAATCACTTTCTAAACTACCAACAGAAAAGATTACGGCGTAGCATAAGTTTTGATTGAAATTGCCTGATACATGTTTGATAAGTATGCTTTTTATATCGCGCAACAATTCGTGTGGATAAGCTCCAGTATGTTTCAATCCTTTTTCCAAATGCTGCGTAAGTTCTTCCTTAAATTGAAAAAAGACTTTTTGTAACACACGAAGTTCTTTGTTGTTTGGATCGCTAAGCGCTATAAATGCATGTAGATGCTTCTCAATGTTTGGCACTAAAGATTGAAGATAGTTTTGAATTGTTTCATTAAAGTAAGTTGCAATTGGTTCAAGCTCAAGTTGGGTCAGGTTACTATCAAAAATATAACTTTCGTCCAAGTAAACATTCATGATAGTTAAGATGAAGTCTATATTTATATCATGCTCATCGCAAATACTTACAATGGTCTTATCCCCTACTCCCAAACGTATACCAAACCGATTTACTATAGGAATGAGTATATGATGTTGAGCTAAAACTTGAGCTAATTTTGTCTCTTTAGTTATATATGACATGCTTTGTAATAATCTATATTCATAGCTATAAAATAAATAGACGAAAAGTGACCGTTAACCAATAATTCGGCTACGCTTAAATTCTTTGTAGAAATGACGAACCGTATGTATAGGGCTAAACAACAACATACGAGGTCCAGCAAATCGCATCACTTTTTTAATTTGCAATTTCTTTTCAGGTTTATAACAGTGAATAGAACAACTACCGCACGTTGGCTTGTTTTCTCCAAACGGACATCTTTCCAAACGCATGAATGCATACTCTTTCAATTCAAAACAATTGGGACATAAATCATCTTTTGAATTGTGATTTAAATTACAATACAACGTAATCATTTTGTTTACAACTTTTTTTTCTCCGTCATTCATTATGTATCTACCTTTCAAGAAGGGGTAAAAGTAGTAAATTTCTGGTTTTAAACAAAAAAAGAATGGTGTCGTAAGATATTAAAAACGAATTGTCAAAACATAAACAGAATGTTTTCAATTACTTAACAGATTATTCTCAGTTTGACTGTTTTTTTATATTAAATAGTTGAGTTTAAAACAAATACTATGTTACCTTTGTTATGAAATTGAAAGCAAACCGTAAGTGTAAAGATCAAGCTGCGCAGCGTATTATATTCCTCCTTATCATAAATGAGGTTGTTATAGCCAATATACGTCAAGGGTAACTTTAAAAGATCCCATATCCGGAACTTTAAATAACAACAACTCAAAAAAACAAATCAAAATGAAAAGTTTAAATATAGGAGGGTTAATTCCAAAACTCCCCATAATACAAGGAGGCATGGGTATATGTGTCTCGCTTTCTGGATTGGCTTCCGCTGTAGCCAATGAAGGAGGTATTGGCGTGATATCTGCCGTGGGTATAGGAATGTTGGAGCCCAACTACCGAAGAAAATTCCGTGAGTCTAATAAAATAGCACTGACAAAAGAAATTAGAAAAGCGCGTGAAAAGTCAGATGGCATTATTGGAGTTAATATCATGATGGCTATAAGTGATTTTGACGATCTGCTAAAAATTGCATTAGATGAAAATGTAGATGTAGTTTTTATTGGAGCAGGACTATTTTTAAAAAAGCCTGAAATACCTGAAGGATGCAACACAAAGTTTATACCCAAAGTTTCTTCGGCACGTGCTGCCAGACTGATATTTAATTATTGGGCGGAAAAGTATAATCGCGTCCCAGACGGCGTGGTTGTTGAAGGTCCCATGTGTGGTGGACACATTGGATTTAAGAAAGATGAACTTTTGAAAGAACAAAAGCCACTCTCTCAACTAATTGAAGAAACTGTTGTCGCACTAAAACCATTTGAAGAACGGTTCAATATCGAAATTCCAGTTATAGCTGCTGGCGGCATATATACTGGCACAGATATGTACGAAATTATGGAAGCAGGTGCAAGCGCAGTGAAAATGGGTACTCGATTTGTTACTACTCATGAATGCGACGTTTCAGATGAGTTTAAACAAAATTATCTACAAGCAACACCGCAAGATATAACTCTAATTGATAGCCCTGTGGGTTTACCAGGAAGAGTTATTAGCAGTCCTTTCGTAAGAAAAATACAAGCAGGTAAAACAATGCCCATTAATTGTCCTTGGAAATGTTTGAAAACTTGCGATTACAAAAAAGCTCCATTCTGTATTGCTTCAGCACTATTTAATGCAGCACAAGGTAATATGGATGAAGGCTTTTCTTTTGCTGGTAGTAAAGCATATTTGGCTGAAAAGATAATGTCGGTTAAGGAAACAATCAATGACATTATGGAAGAATATACGGAAGCAAGAAATATTGCTTTATCAAAGCTTAAATCTGTGAATGTGAAAGTACAAGCTTTGTAATATTGTCAAACTTTTTACATTCCTAATTAATATATATTGATGGTCTTTTTTTCTTACGAAAAGAAGACCATCTTTTTTTAGTTATTGGAAAAACATATCTTTGATATGTCTAAACCGTAGATTAAATCGATTATTCTGATCTACCCTTTAATAAATTAAGTTCAAATATTGCAAATCGGGTAAGTTTAAGGTAAAAACAATTCAATAAAGTGCAAATCAGTAGTGAAAAGTGGTTTCTTCATCTGTAGAAAGTAGAATTCACCTAAAATAATGGTTTTTTACTTTCAATAAATGGAAATCGATCCGTTTCAAACCAAAATAAATAAAAGAAAGTGGAAATCGTCCTGAATTCCAGTTTATTATTTCTAAGAAAGTGTAAATCATTCTGTTTTGAGTCTCTCACACTTACAAAAGTGCAAATTAAGAGTGAAAAGTACTTTTTGTAATTCAATAAAGTGCAGATTAGGGGTGAAAATCGGTTTCTGAATCTTCATCTGATCCAAACCACTCCGAAAAATGGACACTTGCTTTGAATCAGAAGCAAATCACCTTGGTTCAAGCCTGATTGTTTAAACAAAAGTGGAAATTGTCTTGAATTGTGGTTTCTTACTTTTAAGAAAGTGTAATTCATTCTGTTTTCAGACTTCTTACAACAACAAAAGTGCAAGTTACTATTGAAAAACACTTTCTTAAGTTCAATAAAGTGTAAATAGGAGTAATTAGCAGTTTCTTTAATTAAATTGAGCTTAAATCTATTTGGTTTGGATCAAATTAGATTGAAGAAAGTAGAAATCAATACTGTTTGGAGCAAAGTAACATTTAGAACACATGATACAAATTTTTTAGTATTCGGTATGTGTGTATTTCGGATTAGAATTAAAATTGAGTTGAATTATGTTAAAGTGATTGAAATAGAATATTTGGTTCTGTATATCTTAACTCCCTCTCCTACCTAAAACTCCATAACTCCCCCCCCCCCCCGTTCATTTCCATATATATAACATTCCGGAGATTTGTTTCAGCTTTAAATCTTTTCTTTAAACAAACAACAAAATATTACTTCATTTGTTGTAATAATCGAGATATTAAACTTTTCAAATTAGAAATTATGAGACATCAACTCTACACCGAACAACAATTAAATTGCGATTTACAAACTGCGTGGGAGTTTTTTTCATCACCATTCAATCTCTCTAAAATTACGCCCAAGGATATGGCGTTTGTGGTAAAATCTGATTTAGAAAATGAACCAATTTATGAAGGTATGGAAATAAACTACACAGTATCTCCTCTCTATAGAATACCCATGAAGTGGAGAACCAAAATAACACAAGTAGTTTTTCAAAAAAGCTTTACCGACATCCAAGAGAAAGGACCTTATAAATACTGGAATCATTTTCATCAATTTGAAAGCAATGAAAGAGGTGTTTTAATAAAAGATACCGTTACTTATGAATTGCCCTTTGGCTTTTTAGGAACCATAGCCCATAAATTATTAGTAAAGAAAAAAATAGAATCCATTTTCAGTTATCGATATAAAGTTTTAGAAGATAAGTTTAATCAGAAAAGCCAATCAAAATGAAGAAAATAGTCGTTTTTGGATCAATCATCTCTCTTGGAGTTTTAGCCCTCCTTTCTTCTTGTGCCTCAATACCTAAAAATGCCAGTCCAGTGCAGAATTTTGATATCAATAAATATTTAGGCGATTGGTATGAAATAGCCCGATTTGATTTTCGTTTTGAGAAAGACTTAGACAATGTTATGGCACAATACAGCTTAAACGATAAGATGAATGTAAATGTGATTAATAGTGGCTACAATTTCAAAAAAGAAAAATGGGTTTCAGCAGAAGGTGTAGCAAAGTTTAGAGGCGATAAGAACACTGCCGCTTTAAAAGTAAGTTTCTTTGGCCCTTTTTATTCTGGTTACAATGTAATTGCATTAGACGATAATTATAAATATGCTTTAGTTGCAGGTAAAGACCTTAACTATCTATGGGTTTTGTCAAGAGAGAAGTCAATTCCTGAAAATATAAAATCAGCGTATTTAAAAACTGCACAGGACATTGGTTATGACACCTCAAAACTGATATGGGTAAAACACGACAAAATAAGTCCATTTGAAAATGAAGAATAAAATATCTGTGTTCTGGTTTAGGCGGGATTTGCGTTTAGAAGACAATATAGGTTTATACCACGCTTTGGAATCAGATTTCCCAGTGCTATCAATTTTCATTTTTGATACTGACATCTTAGATAAACTGGAAAACAAACACGATCGTAGAGTAGATTATATCCACCAAGCGCTAACCTCTATTGACAAACAATTGAAAACATACAACTCATCACTCAAAACTTATTATGGCAAACCACTTGAAGTTTTTAAAACCTTATCAGATGATTATGACATTCAAGCTGTTTATTGTAATCGGGATTATGAACCCAAGGCCATAGTTAGAGATGCTGAAATATTCAATTTTTATAAAGAAAGGAACATTCCTTTTAGAGCATTCAAAGACGAAGTGATTTTTGATAAAAAAGACATACTCAAAAAGGATGAAACACCTTATGTTGTTTATACTCCTTATTCCAAGAAATGGAAAGAAAAGCTCTGTGCAAACGACTACAAAACATACCACCCAAACTTTAAGCATCTGTTGCAAGAAGAGACTTCTGACATTCATTCTTTAAAAGATATTGGGTTTGAAAAAACTGATATAGTGTATAATGAACCTGAACTGGATGCAGAAATTATTAATGAATATGATAAGCATAGAGATTATCCCGCATTGCAAGGCACTACTCAATTGGGTATAGACTTACGGTTTGGTACTATTAGCATACGCAAATGTGTAGCTTTTGCATTGCAACACAATCAAACATGGTTGGGAGAATTGATATGGAGAGAGTTTTTCATGCAAATTCTCTATCACTTCCCTCATGTAGTTCATCAACCGTTCAAGCCAAAATATGATTTTATCGAATGGCGTAATAATGAAGCAGAATTCGAGAAATGGTGTAAAGGTAACACTGGATACCCGATTGTTGATGCAGGAATGAGAGAACTCAATCAAACTGGTTTTATGCACAATAGGGTGCGAATGATAGTAGGCAGTTTTTTATGCAAGCACCTATTAATAGACTGGAGATGGGGCGAAGCCTACTTTGCCGAAAAACTGAACGATTATGACCTGTCGGCCAACAATGGCAATTGGCAATGGGTGGCTGGTTGTGGTTGCGACGCCGCACCCTATTTCAGGGTGTTTAATCCAACAACACAAACAGAAAAATTTGACAAAGACCTAAAATACATCAAGAAATGGGTACCCGAGTCTGGAGCAAACAAATATCCAGAACCTATGGTAGAACATAAATTTGCAAGAGAAAGAGTATTGAAAGAATATGCGAGAGCATTGAAGTAAAACATACACATATAATGCAGGAAAGTATTATAGAGAATCACTAAAAGTTATCCATTAAAATTAATACCTGAAATTATAATTTGATTCTTAACAAAAGTTGCCTTCCATCTGTTATTTATTATAAGGAATGATTTTAGTATGTAATTTTTAAAACTGAAAGTCATGGAAGAAAAAGAAAAAATTAGACCTGAACAAGAACAAAGTCGTCCAGGTAAAGAATCTAACTTACGCCCTGAACCAAAACATGAACCCAAAGGTAAGGGGAGTGATAAACTAAAAGGAAAGGTAGCATTAATAACTGGTGCTGATAGTGGTATTGGAAAAGCGACTGCTATATTGTTTGCACGAGAAGGAGCAGATATCGCTTTTGTTTATTTAAACGAAGACAAAGATGCAGAGGACACAAAGAAAGCTATTGAAAAAGAGGGACAAAAGTGCTTAGTCATCAAAACAGATATTTCAAAAGAGACAAACTGCAAGGAAGCAATAGATAAAACCTTAGCAACTTTCAATCAAATAGACATTCTTATAAATAATGCTGGTATGCATTGGGAAAAGAATACTATTGAGAACATAACAACTAACCAAGTTGATAAAACACTTAAAATTAATTTTTATTCTTGCTTTTGGATGTCAAAATATACTGTTCCTCATTTAAAAAAAGGCGCAACGATAGTAAATACAACTTCCATTACGGCATATAGAGGAAGTGATCACTTAATGGATTATGCAGCAAGCAAAGGAGCAATTCTATCTTTTACACGAAGTTTATCTCAAAGCTTAGTAAGCAAAGGCATTCGCGTCAATGCAGTTGCACCTGGACCTATTTGGACTCCATTGATAGCATCAACTTTTAATGAAGAACAAGTGGCAAAATTTGGCAGCGACACACCCATGGGTCGTGCTGGAGAACCCAATGAGGTTGCACCATGCTTTCTGTTTCTTGCCAGTGATGACTCATCTTATATTACTGGTCAAACATTGCATCCAAATGGTGGATTCATTCTCAATGGATAACAAATTATGAATTGGCAAAATTTATTACTTGGTGATGAAGGGTTATCATTCTTATTAGAAATTGCCCTTCGTACGTTTATTATGTTCATTTTGGTGTTGATCCTCTTAAGATTAACAGGAAAAAGAAGCATTAAACAATTATCAATTTTCGAAATTGTTATGATAATTGCATTGGGATCGGCTGCAGGTGACCCTATGATTTATAAAGAAATAGGAATATTGCAAGCAAGTACGGTATTTATTATAGTGCTTACAAGTTATAAATTAATCACTTACCTCATCACTAAATCAGAGAAGATTGAGTCTTTTTTGGAAGGAAAACCGATCTATATTGTAAATGAGGGTCACGCTGCATTAGAATCTATCAGACACACAGACTTAGCAATGGATGAGTTTTTCGCAGAATTGCGGGTCGAAAACATCAGTCACCTTGGTCAAGTCAAACAAGCTTTGTTGGAGACTAACGGTCATGTTAGTATATTATATTACAAAGATGAACAAGTGAAGCCTGGACTCCCAATTTGGCCAAAAGAATGGAATAAAAAATCTTCCATAATAAAACAGGAAGGTTTATATGCTTGTAGCTTATGTGGTTTTACTCTTACCTTACCTGTTGGAAAAAATATAAAATGCCCATTTTGTCATGCAAATCATGAATGGGTTGTGGCTAATGATGAAACAAGAGTGAAATAAGGAATATTTCATTCCAATAGACAACAATGAATTAGATTGATTTTGAAAAAAAGTAGATAGTTGTTTTTCTAATTATCGCGAATTAAATTATTTAAACTAATAATAACCTAAATATCTGATTCAATCGATGAAAATATTTCATATTCTTTAATTATATACTATCTTTGAGTCACAATACATTACTATCTCATCACTTAACTTAAAACTATAATTGTATGATCACAACAGCAAAACTTAATTCTCTGAGCTTAAGTAACCACAAAACTTATTTGCTCGCCTCTTTATTTGTGTTGGGTAATTTGATTTTCCCACAATTGGCACATCTTATTCCAAATGGTGGATTCATTCTACTGCCAATTTATTTTTTCACCTTGATTGCAGCCTATAGATATGGTCTTTTTGTAGGAATGCTAACAGCAATCCTTTCTCCACTGGTAAATTCATTATTGTTTGGAATGCCACCTGTTGCAGTTCTTCCAGCCATCATGATTAAATCAGTAGTTTTAGCTATAGCAGCATCAATAGCAGCAAAACACTTTGGACGAGCGTCACTTATTGGTGTTGCTATTGCCGTATTGGCTTATCAATTCATCGGAACTGCTTTTGAGTGGATTCTTACACAAAACTTGTTTGTAGCTTTACAAGACTTACGTATTGGCTTACCTGGTATTCTTCTTCAAGTTGTGGGTGGTTATTTGTTATTGAAATGTTTAAATCAATCGCGAAAATTTAATTCATAATCAGATTTCTATTAATCATTGATTGGAATATCAGAATTTATTTTAACCATTACCTTGTATGCTATCAATCAAATCTTTTGAAGAAGTACTTCAAAGGTTTAGAGAAATCGAGTTTGGAGAGAATTTCGATTTAATTGTTGCAATTGCCAACGGAGGAATAATACCTGCGGCAATTGTAAATCAACGACTAAACATTGAGCTAAATCTTTTAAATATAAACCTACGCGATCCATCCCAAAAGCCTAAGTATGATGCGCCGAAACTATTAGAACCAATTGACTTTGAATTTAAAGGTAAAACAATTCTTTTGGTAGAAGACCGCATCAAAACAGGTGCAACTGTCAATTTAGCATTAGATCTGCTGAAAGGTGCTAAACTGATTAAAACTTTTGCAGTAAATGGAGATGCAGATTACTCACTATATAACGAATCGTGCTTTCGTTTCCCTTGGATTATATGAAAATGAATCGAATTAGACTTTCCCTATTAATCTTTTCGACAATTTGTTTTGCTTTCAGTTTAAAGGCTCAACAAGTTGTAAATATTAAAGACAGCATTCAGTTAGACGAGATTATTGTTACTGGTACATCACGTAGTATTAGTATTCGGCATTTGCCAATGAGCATATCTGTTGTAAGCAACAAAGAAATCAAGGATAGATTAGAAACTTCGCTTTTGCCACTATTAACCGAAGAGGTTCCTGGTCTATTTATCACTCAACGAGGAGTGATGGGTTATGGTGTAGCTGCTGGTGCAGCTGGAGGCATGAACGTGAGAGGAATTGGTGGAGCACCCACCGCTGGAGTGTTAGTATTGATCGACGGTAACCCCCAATATATGGGTCTTATGGGACATCCACTCGCAGATAGTTATCAATCAATGATGGCCGAAAAAGTGGAAGTGATTAGAGGACCAGCATCGATGCTATATGGTTCTAACGCTATGGGTGGGGTAATTAATATAATTACTAAAAAACCCAAAGCAAATGAAAACCATACTTCTGCACAAGTTATGTATGGAAGCTACAACACCCTGAGTGCTGAAGCATCTACAATGGGACAAAAAGATGCACTGTCAGGTACATTCAATATAGGTTACAATCGTTCGGATGGACATCGTGAGAATATGGAGTTTGAACAATTCAATGGATATGGTAAATTGGGATATGAGTTTAATCCAAATTGGAACTCTTACATTGATATGAATTTATCAACTACCAAAAGCTCAAATCCTGGAACATTGATGAGTCTAATAATTGATAATGATGCCGACGTAATGCGCGGTGTAGCATCGGCAGCTATTCAAAATAGTTATGACAAGACATCAGGAGCAATAAAGCTATACTACAACTTTGGTAAGCATGAAATTAATGATGGATACAAAGAAGGAGAAAGTCCAAAACCCTATCGTTTTCATTCTACCGATCAGATGATGGGACTTTCAGCACATCAATCTTATTCTCTTTTCACTAATAATCAAACAACTGCGGGCATAGACTTGCAGAGATTTGGAGGAGAAGCTTGGAATGAATATTCAATTCAAAGAGATGATTCAACGCTTGCTAATGTAAATTTATATGATGTGTCAGGATATGTTCATACGCAACAATCAGTTCTGTCAAACAAACTGTGGCTCAATGCAGGGGTTCGTTTAGATTATCACGAATTGAATGGTGCAGAGTGGATACCTCAAGCGGGAGTAAGTTATTCACCTACTTCCAACAATGTGATAAAAGCAATGGTTAGCAAAGGTTTCCGCAATGCTACAATTAGAGAAATGTATATGTTTCCTCCTCAAAACCCTGATTTGAAGCCAGAAAGGCTGATGAATTACGAGCTTTCGTATTCACAAAACTTACTGCAAAACAGGTTGACGATGGGATTAAACGTTTTCTACATCAATGGAGAAAATATGATACAGGTTAACTTTGTTGAAGGCAAGCCCCTGAATATGAATTCTGGTAAAGTAGAAAACAAAGGGTTCGAAATTAGCTCTAAACTTCAAGTCACAGAAGCATTAAATCTTTCGGGAAACTATAGCTATTTAGATATGACGTACGCCCTATTGGGTGCTCCAAAACATAAACTGTACTTTGGTGGTAATTTCAAAAAAGATAGATGGAGCTTTTCAACAGGAATTCAAATAATTTCAAAACTATATACCGCAATCAAATCAAAACAAGTATTAGAAGACAAAACTACGAGCTTTAACTTGTGGAATGCGCGCGTGAATTACAAAGCTAATTCGTGGCTTACTGTTTTTGCTAAAGGAGAAAACCTATTGGGCGAAAAGTATGAAATGAATGCTGGATATCCAATGCCCAAAACAACTGTTTTTGGAGGCCTGAGAATACATATTTAAGACGAATTAGGATCAAGGAAAAAGAGAAATGATATTTTACACATAACCCAAAATTCACACCCCATAACTCATAATTTATAATCACACTTTAAAATATACAGCTATGAACAGAAGAAATTTTTTACGAACAGTAGCACTTACTGGAGCAGCCTTCTCACTAAAGGAGAGCGACGCCATGAGTATTCTTTCTCAATCGTTTGACTCTGCCAACGCAGCCAACGCTTACGATTTAGTAGCCGTTATGGGTGGCGAGCCTGAAGCCATGTTCCGCAAAGCAATTGCAGAAATAGGCGGAATGAGTAAATTTATTAGCCGTGGCGATAAAGTTGTAGTGAAACCCAATATTGGTTGGGATCAACCCATCGAAATGGCTGCAAATACCAACCCAAAACTCATAGCCGAGATAATTAAACAGTGTTTTGATGCTGGAGCAAAAGAAGTAACTGTATTTGACCACACTTGTGACAATTGGCGAAAATGTTATGCCAATAGTGGAATTGAGGAAGCTGCAAAAGCAGCTGGCGCTAAAGTAGTTCCTGGCGACCAAGAGTCTTATTATAAAACAGTATCCATACCCAATGGAAAGAGCTTGAAAACAACAAAGATTCATCAAGCCATTGTTGACTGCGACAAATGGATAAATGTACCTGTCCTTAAAAATCATGGTGGAGCACAGTTAACTATTTCTATGAAAAATCATATGGGTATTGTGTGGGATAGAGGTTATTTCCATGCCAACGACCTACAGCAATGTATTGCAGATATATGCAGCTATGAAAAACCTGCTGTATTGAATGTAGTTGATGCATACCGTTTGATGAAAACCAGTGGACCTCGTGGAAAATCTGAAGCCGATGTTGTTTTATCTAAAGGATTGTTTATGTCACAAGATATTGTAGCAGTTGATACAGCTGCAGCCAATTTCTTCAATCAAGTACGCGAAATGCCATTAGAGAAAGTCTCTCACATTGGTAAGGCTCAGGAATTGAAATTGGGAACGATGGATTTAGGAAGTCTCAATATTAAGAGAGTTAGAATATAGACTGTTAAGAGTACACTTCGACAGGCTCAGTGACAGTGTTTGCGTGTTTATGCAAATCCTGAACAGATGTTCATTATTTACACTAATGTAGAGATGTTGCATGCAACGTCTGATAATAAAATACAGTTGCTCTAAATAGATTTCTCTTTAAAATCATATAACACCCCTATGCTCAGAAAAATACGAATAGGCGTTTCCATCACCTTCTTCTTTATAATAACCCTCTACTTCTTAGATTTTAGAGAGCTATTACCACAGAGTTTGCATTTCTTAGCTGAGATTCAATTCCTTCCAGCTTTGCTTGCACTCAATATAATTATATTGACCAGCTTGGTGCTACTGACATTTGTGTTTGGTCGTGTCTATTGCTCCAGCATTTGTCCAATGGGAGTTTATCAAGATGTGGTAGCATGGTTTTCAAAAAAGGCCAAACGAAGAAAGAGATATACATATAGTCCAGCAAAAACTATTTGGAGGTGGGCAACATTAACCATTGTTCTTGTCGCTTTTCTATTTGGGTTCACCTTTCTGTTGGGACTTTTAGATCCATATGGTGCTTACGGGCGCATTGTTACTCATTTGTTTAGACCTGCATACTTAGCCGGCAACAACTTATTAGAATCGATATTCACCCAATTCAATAATTACACATTCTTTCGGGTAGGCATTCACATGCTGAGTGTAGCATCAACTGCCATTGCCCTTCTCACATTATTGGGAATAGGCTTTTTGGCTTGGCGCAATGGGCGTACTTTCTGCAACACACTTTGCCCAGTTGGTACAATGTTAGGAAGCATCAGCCGATACTCACTTTACAAAGTTCAGTTCGATAATGTAAAATGTAATAGTTGTGGACTATGCTCCATGAAATGCAAAGCATCATGTATCGATTCAAAAGAACTAATCGTCGATTACAGTCGCTGTATCAATTGCTTCAATTGTGTAGAAGCTTGCAAACGCGATGCCATGCACTACAAACCAATATGGAGCAAAAAACATGCTTCAGTAAAAGAATCACCCGTTGCAGTTGAAGTCAGCCAATCGAAAAGACGTTTCCTCTCGTCCACTTTCACCACAGGCATTGCTGCATCAAGTCTTCTTGCACAAGCCACAACGGGCCTGTCGTTGAAACGAGAATTGAAACGTCAACAGCCCATTGCTCCTCCTGGAGTTCATAACATAGACAGGCTACTTCAAAAATGTATTTCTTGTCATCTTTGTGTAACAAAATGTCCATCGCATGTCATTAAGCCAGCCCTTTTCGAATATGGATTGGGAGGGATAATGCAACCCAAACTCTACTTTGATCATGGCTTTTGCAGTTATGATTGTACCGTCTGTGGGGATGTATGTCCAACAGGTGCTATATTACCACTAACCAAAGAAGAGAAGCACCACACTCAGATGGGACAAGTCAACTTCATCATCGAAAACTGTATTGTTTATTACGACGAAACCAGCTGCGGAGCATGTTCAGAACATTGCCCCACACAAGCTGTAAGCATGGTTCCTTATAAAGGCACGCTTACCATTCCTCACATAGAGCCCTCTATTTGTGTCGGTTGCGGTGGTTGTGAATATGTTTGTCCTGCCATTCCGTTTAAAGCAATTTATGTGGAAGGATTGAAAGAGCAGCAAATAATTGAGTTGGTACATGAAGAGAAGGAAGAGCATGTGATTGATGGGTTTGGGTTTTGATTTCGTTTAAAATTTAATTTTGGAGAGAGTAGAGAAAATAGTTCTTACGCTCTTTCAGAGCTTATAGCTGTGTTGTTTATTCTTCCACTGGGCGTTGCCCAGTGCTGACTTCTTTTAGGGCGTTGCCCTAATATCGGTATATTCAAAGATTACTCATCATTAATACTGAGCTATTTATTTTTCTGATTCGTCATTTGGCTTTATAGTAAGGTGGAGTTGAGAGAGCAGCATCTGTTACTAAGGTTCCGATGGGATTGAAGCTTATGTATAGATTCTTGAATTTTTATTGTATACTTTAATTGGTTGTTTTTTCAGTATGATTGAAGCTTATGTATAGATTCTTGAATAGATGCAGAAAATCATTAAGTGCCAAAACGCCAAAAGATAAAACAAATAAAAGTAGATATCCGAACCTTAGTAACACTGCCATAAAGCCTTCTTCACCAACCTTATTACCTTATTTACGTTGATGCAAATAAAACACAACTAAATCTTTAAATTCAGCACCATGCAGCACTCCGTAGGAATAGTATTGTGTATAGATAACATACAACTACAGCACCTAATAAGCTCTGTAGGAGCGCACTGTCTGTAGTACCTCCATTGAATTAGTAAACCAAAGCTTCGTAGAAGCGACCTGTTTTTTTAAACAAGCTTCTGTAACACCTTAGGCATTTATAGATTTGAACCAATTATCCTGAGCTATATTCGAACACCTTTCGAAAAGGTTTCAAACACATTCCAAATTAATCATCTAAAATCTCTAACAAATAAGAATCAATTTTACAACCTCTCCTCTATCTGCTTCTCTAGCTTCAATAAATCTTTCGTAAAATTACGAATGCCCTCAGCCAGTTTCTCCGTTGCCATAGCATCTTCGTTTAGCATCCAGCGAAATGTTTTTTCATCAACACTTATTTTCTCTACATCAGATTGCTTGGCAATTTCAGGAGTAAGTTGTGGCTCCAAAGTTCCCTTTGTCTCTTCCAGTTCTTTCAAAAGCGTGGGTGAGATGGTTAATAGCTCGCAACCAGTCAACTCCGTTATTTCTCCAATGTTGCGAAAGCTCGCACCCATGACTTGTGTTTCGTATCCAAACTTTTTGTAATAGTTGTAGATGTTTTTAACCGACAATACTCCCGGATCTTCGTGAGCTGCAATTTCCGATACTCCCCTATCCTTTTTGTGCCAATCCAATATTCTGCCTACAAATGGAGATATCAACCTCACTTTAGCCTCGGCACAAGCCACTGCTTGAGCAAAACAAAACAGCAACGTCAGATTGCAATGAATTCCTTCTTTCTCCAATTCTTCAGCAGCCTTAATGCCTTCCCAAGTTGAAGCCAACTTTATTAATATTCGTTCACTCGAAACGCCTGCTTTTTCGTACAATGCTATTAGCTCACGTGCTTTTGCCAACGATCCTTCCTTGTCGAATGACAAACGTGCATCCACTTCCGTTGAAACCCTATTAGGCACTATTTCAAGTATTTTCAATCCGAAGTTTACTGCCACTTTATCCATTGCTTTACTCAATTGTACAGCCTTGTCGTCGGATTGATTCTTGGCATACGCAATGGCATCACCAATCAAAGCTGCATACTTCGGATTTTGCGAAGCTGCAAAAATAAGCGATGGGTTGGTTGTAGCATCTATGGGTTTGTATGCTTCAATGGAAGCAAAATCGCCCGTGTCGGCTACCACTTTGGTGTGTTTCTTTAGTTGTTCAAGAAGATTCATGATGTTTTTTTATTTATTAGTTAATATATTGCGATTTAAATCACAGCGTTTCTCTACAATACAGCTATAGCATATGCTGTATAGAACGAAATAAGTTACTCCCTAAAGATACTGAATGTGAGTGATATAAAGAAATATAATTTCAAGTTTAACATCAATGAGATGATAGGAATGTTTGTTGTAGAGTTTGTAAATTCACTCAGCTCGCGCTGTTCTCTTATAGAGCCTTCGACTGGCTGTAAAAATCAACTTCATTCTCTATCTGCTTACAAAATATTGATAGTCTCTCTGCTTACCAATTTTAATAAAAATGTTACAGAAACATAATCAAATAACTTTATTATCTTTCGCTCACCTTCAAAAACGATTGCGGAAAGTAACACTATTGACCTCTCTCTTCTTTCTCCTCCCTACAACATGAGAACCATGTACATCTTTGCTATCACTTATCAATAAACAATCACAACTATTGCCATCTTTGTTCCATTGTATCACTAAGATGGTAATTTCATCTATATGTTTGTGCTTCTGTAGGCCTACAATTCAATTTATATCCATGTGTTTGCTCTTTTGTAGTATCTACAAAAGTAGTTTTATTCGAATATTTTCTCCGTCGTAGGGATACAAAACCACAAACAATAGACATATATTTAATGTTTGATAGCTATTTTAACTAACAAGAATGTATTTGATTGTAAAAACCGTTACAGATGTTCGAATTGACTGACTTTTTTGCGAACTAAGAAAAGAGCATTGAAACCATATGTGTTCAACTATTAAATCCTTTGGTTTTTTGTTTTGCATTATAACACACAAGTCTTAAGAGCCTATTTTCACAAATTTGGTAAGATGGAGGTAGGGAAAGTCAGAGAAAAAACTGTATGAAAAAACAGGCAATCACGGTGATTACCTTTTATACTAAACTATAAATAAGCACTTGCTAAGATTTACTCCTGATACTTGAATCTTCTAATACTTCTCTTGGGGGTTTTAACAAATTCTTTTTCTTGCACTCTAAAAGATGCAACTTTGCTATAAGCAGGTAAAGTATCATTTATTAGTTGTACTTCTTTATCAAAGAACGCTTCATAGTTTTCTTTTTCAATAAGTAGATCATTCATATAATCTTCATCTGGAACAATAAGAGCAACAATTTTTTTATTTGCTTCTATTACCAATGACTCTAAAATAGCAGGTGAGTTATTCAATTTATCTTCAATATCTTCAGGATAAATATTTTGTCCAGACGATCCCAAGATTATATTCTTGTTGCGACCTTTGATAAAAAGAAAATTGTCTTTATCTAATATCCCTAAGTCACCCGTTTTCATCCATCCGTCAGAAAGCATTACCTCATTAGTTGCCGCTTCGTTTTTATAATAACCAAGCATTACATTTGTACCTTTAACTAATATTTCACCCACCTCTTTTTGAGGATCGTCAGAATCAATCTTAGCTTCCATTCTATCTACAATTCGACCACAAGATTGCTCCTTAAATTCTTTCCAATATGCATAAGCAATTAAAGGACTACACTCTGTCATGCCATAACCCACTGTATACGGAAAATTGATAAATCGTAAAAATCTTTCTACTTCTTTGTTAATTGCTGCACCCCCAACTACTACTTCTACTAAATTTCCACCAAAAAAGTTGATTAATTTTTTCTTTATTTTCTTTCGAATAAATATATTAAGAATGGGAGTTTTAATAAGAGACTTCACTGGTTGTTTATTTAGTTCAGTGAAGACATTGCGTGTTACTATTTTCTCAATAATTAAAGGCACAGCTAACACAAGCTTAGGTTTCACTTTTTCAAAAGCTTCCATTATCACCTTAGGTGATGGTGTTCTACTGAGGAAGTGGATATGGCAACCCATAGATATGGAATTGAGAATCTCAAAAGCCAAACCATAGGTGTGAGCCATAGGAAGCATACATACAATGTTATCACCAGCTTGAATAAACGCAAGATTGTCATTTGCAAACTTAGTGTTCGACCATAAGCTACGATATGGAATCATTACGCCCTTAGGGCTACTTGTTGTACCAGAAGTATAGTTGAGTACTGCCAACTCTTCACTATCTTCTTTATGGAAGTGAATATTATTGGCTGTAAAAGTCTTTGTAAATTTCTTATCGAAAAATGTCTCAGCATTTTCAAAAAAAGTTTTCAGTTCTTGTGATGTAGTATATGCTAATGAAAAGTCGTCTAACAAGCAAATAGTTTCAAGCTTGGGCATTTTCTCTTGATTCAGATTGTCATACAAAGCTTTGTCAACAAAAAAAACCTTGGCATCAGAATGATCTACAATGTATTCAACGCTACTTTTATCAAACTCGTGTAGTATGCTAACGGCAACTGCTCCATAGGTCAACGTCCCAAAGAATGCAACAGCCCAATTTGATGAGTTTTTTCCACAAAGAGCAATCTTGTCACCTTTCTGCACTCCTCCTGATTCAAAATATGCATGCAGTTTTGCTATTTGTCTGGCAAAATCTTTATAACGAAGAGTCTCCCCTTGATAGTCGGTAAGTGCAGGTAGCTTCCAGTTTTTACGAATACTTTGTTCGATTAATCCTAAAAATGTTGTTTCCATATATAATGATGCAAAATGAGAATAAGTTGGGCAAAAATACAAATTAATTTACTATTTAAAAATGTATAGATGTAACACAGTTATAATTAACATGTTTACCGTAAATAATCAGCTATTGTTCCACTTATTTGATGGAGGTATATCTCATTGATTTTTATATTGAATTGAGCACTCACCAATCGTTCTTCCGCCTCAAGCAGGCTGTTCTGTGCTTCACGCAAAAGTATACCAGCTAAGTCTCCTAACTTATAACGCTCCATAGCAATTTCGTAATTTTCACGTGCATTTTCAACATTTTCTTTCTCAAGTTTTAAAAGCTCCAAATTGTTGCGATAAGATTGCCAAAGATTAGAAAAATCGCTCTTTAGTGACAAACGCATTTGATCTTTCTCAAGTTTAGTGTTTTCAATTCGTGTACGAGCGTTTTTTTGCTCTCTTCGTTTGTTGAAACCATCAAAAATATTGATTCCGACTGTAACGCCCACGTTTGGGCCCCAATTTCGTTGTTTATCATAAACACCCGAATCGTAATTGAAATGAGAAAACCCATAGCCAGTATTAAAACGTAGATAAGGATAATATTTGCTCTCAATGTTTTTAAGATTGAGCTCACTAATAACAATATCTTTCTCTGAAAGATGCAATAAAGTATTTGAACTTAATACATTGTTCCACATCACTTCTTTCGATTCGAGAGGCATTATTATAATAGATGTATCGGCAGCAACTACAGGTGTTTCTACATCATTTATCCCCATCAACTCATTGATTTTTATTCGAGCTGTGTTTAACTGCTCATATTGTCGGATAAGTCGTGAACTATCTGCATTGAAATCTACACGTGCTTGTTGTAAATCTAACCGTGAAAAAGAACCAATTTGATAGCGTGCTTCCACAATCCGCAACTGTTCACGCGATAGTTGTACAGCAAACTTAAGGTTTTCCATCCGCATGGTTTCTTGTACCAAGTTATAATACTCTGCGGACAAATTTGTAATGAAGTTTTCGATGGTTAACTGTGTATTTAGCTCACCAACACTCTTCAGCTCATTCAGTTTCTTGTAATTGGTTTGCGCATTAAATCCGTCAAACAAGGTCCAATTAAGATTGACACTTGCATTGAGTGTCTCTGTATTATTGTTTCTTCTATTTATTTGTTCAGCGCTATCAGAAGGCGTTTGATTGGTGTTGTCACTTTTTATATTGTATCCTGATGTAGCATCCACAGTTGGTAATAAACCTGCATTGCCCCATGTTACATTTCTATCGGAAATAAGTTGATTGTTTCTAACGATACGAATATCAAAATTTTGTTCTAAACCAATACGCAAACATTCTTCTAAACTAACTGTCTGTGCAATTAGCAAATAAGAAAACATTATAAATGATATTATAATACTAAAACCTCTTTTCATCTCAATCTTCTTTTGATATTTCAACTGTTACTTTGTTCCTTTCAGTCGATATAAACATGTACATGGCAGGTACTATAAACAATGTCAGCAAAGTAGAAATAAGCAAACCTCCAATAACAGCAACACCCATAGCAATTCTGCCATTAGCTCCTTCACCCGAGGCAAGAGCCAAAGGAAGAAGTCCTAAAATAGTGGAGATACTTGTCATCAATATTGGGCGTAAACGTTGCACAGACGCTCCTTGAATTGCCTCCAATTTATTGATGCCACTGTCTTGACGTTGGTTAGCAAACTCAACAATAAGTATACCGTTTTTGGCAACCAATCCGATAAGCATAATAATACCAATTTGGCTATATATATTCATAGTCACTCCAAACATCCACATAAAGAATAAAGCACCTGTCACAGCCAAAGGCACGGTTAACATAACAACAAACGGATCTTTGAAACTTTCGAATTGTGCCGAAAGAATTAAAAATATAAGCACCAATGCTAATAAGAAAGCAAACATTAAGCTCGAAGAGCTCTCTCTAAAGTTGCGTGACTCGCCTTCTAATGCGGTTCTGAACGTATCATCCAATGTTTCTTTAGCTATGCGATCCATCTCCACGATACTTTCTCCAAGAGAATAGCCCGGAGCAAGACCTGCCGATATAGTTGCCGAATTGAACCTATTATACCTATATAATTGTGGTGGAGCTACAGATTCTTCCAGTTCCACTAAGTTATCCATTTGAATCATTTGTCCTTCATTATTTTTCAAATAGATAGACTTCAAGTCTAATGGAGTATTTCTTTGTTGACGATTGATTTCGGCTAATATTTGATATTGCTTACCATTCATATAAAAATAGCCTAATCGCTGACCACTTAGTGCATATTGTAAGGTCTGACCAATATCCCTTGTACTAACTCCCAGTAGAGTCGCTTTATCTCTATCAATTACGATTCGGGTTTCGGGTTTGGTGAATTTCAAGTTTACATCGGACATTTGGAAATAAGGACTCTCATTTACTTTAGACATAAACAAAGGAATATGCTCTTGAAGTTTTTCAAGATTTGGAGCTTGCAAAACATACTGAATGGGCATACCAGAGCGACGTCCACCAAAAGTAGATTGTTGTTGCACAAAAGCACGAGCTGCTGTTTCACTCCTTACGGCATTTGATAGTTCTGCTGCTATATCCATTTGACTTCTATTACGCTCAGTCATATCTGGAAGTGTAACACGAACCATTCCAAAGGAACTAAAAACAATCGTCATATTAGACTCTTTTTCAATCACCAATGAGTCTACAATGTTGGAAATACGATTTGTATAATCGCGCGTAAACTCATATGTAGCACCTTCAGGCAGTGATGTTCTAATCATCACCTGAGAACGATCTTCCAATGGTGCCATTTCAGCGGGAATATTTAAATAAAACACAAATACAAGTCCTATAGTTACAAGAAATATAGGTATCACAAGTTTTTTGCGTGTAACAAAATAGACCAACCACTTTTCGTATGTTCTATTCATTCCTTCAAAGAAAGGCTCTGTTTTGCGCATAAACCAATTCTTCTTTTCTCGTTTCACCAGCATTTTTGATGCCAACATAGGAGTAAAAGTTAAGGCAACAAAAGAAGATATAATAACTGCACCAGAAACTACAATACTAAACTCACGAAACAATCGCCCTGTCATACCTTCTAAAAAGACAATGGGGAAAAAGACAGCTACCAGAGTAACCGTAGTAGATAACACTGCAAAGAAAATTTCTTTGGATCCTTCTATCGAAGCTTCTCTGGGGGTCATTCCTCCCTCTATTTTTTGATAAATGTTTTCAACGACGACAATGGCATCATCTACCACTAAACCAACGGCCAACACAACTGCTAACATTGAAAGAACATTTATGGAAAAACCTGCCAGATACATGATAAAGAAAGCTCCTATCAATGAAACTGGGATAACAATGGCAGGAATTATTGTAACGCGCCAATCGCGCAGAAACAAGAATATAATGATTACTACTAAAGCAAATGCGATATATACAGTAGTTTTCACCTCGTTAATGGAAGCTCTAATGAAGCGAGTACTATCATATGCTACATCAACAATAACATCTTCAGGTAGGTCTTTTTGCATTTGGTCCAATCGCACCCGCACTTCATCTGCAATTTCTATTTGGTTGGCTCCTGGTTGTGGAATGATTACTGTACTAACCATGGGGATGCCATTTCTGCGCAGGATGTTTTTCCTGTTTTCAGAGTCTAATTCTGCAAAACCGACATCTCCAAAACGAACAATGCGATAATCATCTTCTTTTATAATCAGGTTATTAAACTCTTCGGGTGTAACCATCAACCCCAATGTACGTATCGAACGTTCTATTTCATCGCCCTCAATACTTCCAGCTGGTAGCTCAATGTTTTCTCTGTCCAATGCACTTTTCACATTCATTGGAGTTATTTTGTAAGAGGCCATTTTTACGGGGTCTAACCACAAACGCATTGCGTATCTATTTTCACCCCATATATCTACTGCACTCACATTTTGAATGGTTTGCAAGCGCTCCTTAACAGTAAGCTCTGCAATTTCGGTCAACTGTAATAATGACCGCACCTCACTTTGAACTGTGATTTGCATAATGGGTTCGGCATCAGCATCAGCTTTTGCAACTGTAGGCGGATCAACATCACGTGGAAGAAAACGTTGTGCTACCGAAACTTTATCACGCACATCGTTGGCAGCTGTTTCCATATCTACAGTTAACTCAAATTCAACTGTGATACGAGATCGCCCTTGACTACTTTGACTTATTAGTGATCGAATACCAGGAATACCATTGATACTTTGTTCTAATGGCTCAGTTATTTGCTTTTCTATTACATCAGCATTTGCCCCAGGATATGAAACACCCACCGTAATGATGGGGTTATCAACACTTGGATATTCACGAACGGGCAAATTAGTATAACCAATTATTCCAAATAGAACAATTATTAAAATAAAAACTGTTGATAATACAGGACGCTTTATGCTTATTTCAGATAATGTCATTTTATGATAATCTAAAGTTTAATCCTTTAATTGAGCAATGGATACATTCATGCCATCTCGCAATTGCATTACTCCAGTAGTTAACAAAGTGTCTCCAATGTTTAAACCTTCTATTATTTGAACAGAAGATGCAGTACGCAGTCCCTTGGTTAATACTACTTGATGAGCTTTACCATTATTATATGTATAAGCTATATCTTGTCCCATTTCTGCAATGGAAGCAATGCTTGGAATAACTATTGTATTGGTTATTTCTTGTAATTGTATCTCAATATTAGCCGATCGACCTGGTTTTAGTTTACCTCCAGGATTGTCATACCTTGCGCGCGCTTTAAGCGAAAGAGTATTGCTCTCTAACGTTGTTTCAATAGCATATACAGTTGCTTCATAAATGCTTAAATCATTTTCAACTGTAAAGCTAAGTTTTGTTCCGTCTTTTACTTCTGCTGCTTGTCGTTCATTAACCGAGAACTCTATTTTAAGCGGAGATATTTTGGTAAGTTTCGAAACTGTGACTTGAGGTGATGCATATGTTCCCTCACTCACATTGCGCAAACCGATCATACCACTGAAAGGAGCTCTCAACTCAGTTTGATCAATTCGTGATTTCACCAACTCTATGTCAGCTTTTAATTTGTCTAAATCAGTAGTAACAGTTTCAAAAGCTTCTTGACTTACAGCATCTTTATCCAGAAGTGTTCTTTGACGAAACACCCTTTCTTGGGCAAGTGGTAGTTGAGACTGAAGTTTTTTAAGCTCAGCTTGAAGTGGAGCATCATTCACCTTAGCTAATAAATCTCCTTTGTTTACAAATGTTCCTTCTCTAAAAATGATTTGAGTGATCTTTCCAGAGGTTTCAAAGATTAAATTTACTTCTTCATCGGGCAACAAAACACCTTTTGTTCTGAAAACATCATTTAGCGTTTCAGGTTTCAACACGATAGCATTTACACTTAATCCTTGACCTCCTCCAGGAGCAAAAGTTGACCGTGACACAGGGGCTTCATCATTACCTTGAAAAGCAGATTTAATTTTTGGGTAAAATATCATTCCAAGTATCAATAAAGCAATTCCAATTATTGCAATAATTTTAGTAGGTTTACGCATCTTTTATTCAGTCTATAAAATTTTTAGTTTTTAAAAATACATCTTTTTAGATCAACAAACGACACACCACAATGATTATTACACTTTTTTGAATATAAAAAACACATTGCTACGTCGTGTGAAAAGGTTTAACAACATTTACTATTTAAGCCAAATAATATTAGCTAATATTGTTTTCTAAATTTAATAGCATGTATAATCAAAAATAAAGATCACATGAAACTTCTACGTATCACATTTTCAATTGTACTTTTACTGTCTATGAATGTTATTTTTAAAGCAACTGCTCAAGATTGGGCTAATCTTAATCGGTTTAAAAAAGAAAACACAAAAGTGAGTCGGCCCAAAACGAATGAAGACCGCATTGTGTTTATGGGAAACTCTATCACACAAGGATGGAAGGAAAAAGCTCCCACATTTTTCGATAATCCAAACTACATAAACAGAGGAATTGGAGGACAAACAACTCCACAAATGCTCGTTCGTTTTCGTCAAGATGTTATTAATTTGTACCCAAAAGTAGTTATTATTTTGGCAGGAACAAATGACATAGCAGGCAACACGGGTCCATCTACCTTGGAAATGATTGAAGATAACTTGTACTCAATGGCAGAATTGGCAAAAGCAAATAATATTGGTGTTGTGTTGTGCTCCATATTACCAGTTTATGATTACCCATGGAAAACAGGATTGGAACCTGCAAGAAAAATAATTGAGCTTAATAATCGCATTCAAAAGTATGCTGATACTCATGGTATGGTCTATGCCGACTATTTCACTTCAATGGTTGATGAGCAAAATGGACTGAAAGCCAAATACACCAATGATGGAGTGCATCCTACCAAGACAGGCTATGAAGTGATGGCACCAATTGCTGAGAAAGCAATTGCAAGGGCATTGATGCTTTGGAATATTAATAATAAATAGAAAAAAGTGAGAAGAGAATTTATTTAACTGTATATTGTAGATTTAGAAATAAAAAACAAAATGAAAAAGAAAGCTATTATTTTAGGTGCAACCGGGTTAACTGGTTCACATCTGTTGCAGTTGTTGTTGAAGGATACTGATTATGACTGCGTGAAAGTGTTTACACGAAAGAAGTTGACCATTTCTCACCCAAAGATAGAAGAACATGTGATTGATCTTTTAAAGCTATCAGATTACGCTGAAGAGTTCATCGCTGATGTTGTTTTTTGTTGCATCGGAACAACCAAAGCAAAAACTCCAGACAAGACGCTTTATCGAGCCATTGATTATGGCATCCCTATAGAAGCAGCAAAACTTTGTAAACAAAACAGTATCAATCAATACATAGTGATATCAGCATTGGGGGCCAATGCCAAGAGCAAAGTGCTGTATAGCCGTTTAAAAGGTGAAATGGAGCGTGATGTGCTTGCACAACACATTGAACAGACGCACTTCTTACAACCTTCACTAATAGTAGGCAACAGAAAAGAGAAAAGAACTGGCGAAGACTTTTCAAAACAATTAATGAAAATAGTTGGTTTCTTAATTCCTCCCCGCTACAAAATGATAGAAGCAGAAACCATTGCTAAAGCAATGGTGCAATTGACACGCAAAGCTTACAAAGAGGTAATAATTACTTCGGAAGAAATTAAATTAATAGCAAAACAGTATGAATAAAACACTTACTTCGACCGATAATCACTTTCTAACTCTATGCATAGACCTTGCCGAAGAGGCCCTGAAAGCTGGTGATAGACCATTTGGCTCTGTCTTAGTAGATAAAGACAACAACATTTTATCAAAAGCGCGCAATAAAGTAAATGCAGTTAATGCCTTGGCACATCCTGAATATGAATTGGCTGAATGGGCTTTAAATAATCTTACTGAAGATCAACGTAAAGAAAGCACTATGTACACAAGTGGTGAACATTGCCCGATGTGTGCAGCAGCTAATGGTATGGCTGGAATTGGAACAGTGGTATATGCAGCATCAGGACGACAACTGAACCAATGGCTTGAAGAATTTGATTTACCGCTTTCTCCTATCAATATGGTTCCGATTGAAGATATAGTGAAAGAAATTATAGTGCGAGGACCAGCAGAGGGTGAATTGTTGGAAAGGATAAAAAAATTACACGGAAAATAATTTTAACTGAAAAAAAATCTTCGTGAAATAGAAATCAGCATTTATTTATTATGTGCCTATCAATTGTATTCTGTAAATTATTTCCATGATTTGTAACTCTACTAAAACTATGGTTTTAATAAAGAAAATGACCCAAAATTAATCACAGTTCTTCAAAACAATTTGTTTACACAAGGTATTGACATGTGATTTGATAACGGGAGTGGACTTCCACTATCTACTCACCTCATCTAAACGCTCCAAATCTTCCCTATCCAACATTAACGAGGGTGCATCAATTAGCGTTTGTAGTTGACTTTTGCTGGTTGCGCTAACTATGGAGGCAGTAATGGAAGGGTGATCCAGTTGCCAAGCAATGGCTACAGTGGCAGGTTGGCTGTTGTGTTTGTTTGCAATTGTATCCAATGCATCTAAAATGGTAAAACCTTTATCATTTAGGTAATGCTTAAGGCCTCCACCTCGCACGCTTTTGCCTAAATCAGCTTCGGAACGATACTTGCCAGTCAAGAAACCCGATGCTAATGAGTAATAAGGCATAACTGCTAAATTGTACTTTTCAACCAATGGTTTGTATTGCGTTTCATACTTTGTTCTCTCCATTAAATTATAGAGTGGTTGCAAGGCCACATATTTAGGAAGACTATTCTTTTTGGCTACTTCAAATGATTTTTCAAGGCGCTCAGTAGAAACGTTAGAAGCTCCTATAAAACGAACTTTGCCCGCCTTTATAATTTCATTGTAAGCAGATAGCGTTTCCTCAACAGGCGTTATGTTATCGTCAAAATGGGTGTAATATAAATCAATGAAGTCTGTTTGCAAGCGCTGCAATGATTCATCTACCGATTTTAAAATATGCTTTTTACTGATATCATTGGGATGCTCTTTGGTTTGCGACCCCACTTTGGTCGCAATGACCAATTTGTCTCGATTATTTCTTGCTTTCATCCAATTACCCAAAATAGTTTCTGACTGTCCCCCTACTCCATTTACCCACCAAGAATAAGTATCGGCAGTATCTATAAAATTGAATCCTGCTTCTACAAAGGCATCTAATATGTCGAATGATTCTTTTTCATTTATTGTCCATCCAAGAACATTGCCTCCAAAATTGATGCGTGACACTTTTAAATCTGTTTTTTCTATGTTTACTTTTTTCATATGTATTTTTTATATTAATAGTTGATTGCTAAGATATACAACAGCATAAGATGCCTTTGGTTTAGAATGGCTTTATACTTTACAAACGATTTTTGCAAAATGGGAATTATTGCACATTCAACATAACCTAACAAAACATCCCCTTGGTAAACTCCCTAATATAGAAACAGATTGAAATAGTACAATTAAACCAGATTATTTTTATTTCCGCAAATTTTTTCTTATCTTTATATTTATTGATGCAAAAAACTGCATCCAGTATTGGTATTTAGTTTTTCACTTCACTGTAATTTCTTTCTTACCTTTCTAAAATGCAAGTTTTTGCACTAATTCAATTTTTTATTTATTTTAATTACTTACACATGAACATTTTCGTCGCTGGGTTAAGCTATCAAATTACTGAACCCGATTTAAGAGAACTATTTGAAGAATACGGAACAGTTTCTTCAGCAAAAATTATTACAGACAAATTTTCAGGCCGATCAAGAGGTTTTGGATTTGTTGAAATGGATGTTGAGACTGAAGGTCAACGTGCTATTGAACAATTAAACGAAGCTGAATATGACGGACGTACTCTGACAGTTTCTGTTGCAAGACCACGTAAAGAGCAACAAAGTAGAGACCGGTATTAAAACATCGAATTATTTATAAACAAATGTATAATATAAAGACCATATCGTAAAGGATATGGTCTTTTTACTTTTTAACTCTCAATGATGTTTCAACATTAAAAACATAGATATGCTACAATTACTCAATGAAGAAAAGTGCATATATCTGAAATTATAATCAATACATAAGATCAATATTTTTCAAAGATATTCACAGAAAAGAATGATTAAAAACGTACATTTGTTTCTAAATAAAATAGTATGTATCAAATAAAAAAACCAACAAAACATGACTAAGTATATTGGCGCACATATCAGTGCAGCAGGAGGTGTTGAAAATGCACCAGTGAATGCGCATAAAATTGGTGCAACAGCTTTTGCATTTTTCACAAAAAACCAACGTCAATGGAAAGCTTCTCCTCTAACAGAAGAGAGCATTGAACTTTTCAAGCAAAGATGCGAAGAGTTAGGCTTTAACATGAACTATATTATGCCTCACGACAGTTATCTTATCAATTTAGGACATCCAAAAGAAGAAGCTCGGACGAAATCTCGCAATGCTTTTTTAGATGAAATGCAACGTTGCGAACAATTAAATATAAACAGGTTGAACTTTCATCCAGGGAGTCATTTAAATAAGATTGATATAGATGCTTGCCTTAACCGAATTGCCGAATCAATTAATATTGCACTTGATCAAACCCAAGGAGTGACAGCTGTTATAGAGAACACTGCGGGTCAAGGAACTAATATGGGACATACATTTGAACAAATAGCACACATTATTGACAAGGTGGAAGACAAATCGCGTGTAGGCGTTTGCATTGACACAGCGCACACTTTAGCTGCTGGCTATGAAATAAGAACAGAAGAGGGGTTTCATAAAACTTTTCAATCGTTTGAAGATATTGTGGGTTTTAAATACTTGAAAGGAATGCACATCAATGATTCTAAAAAAGAATTGGGCACTAAAGTTGACCGTCATGATTCTATAGGGAAGGGCGTAATGGGAATGACACTGTTCGAGTTGATTATGAAAGATGAACGATTTGATAAAATGCCACTCATTTTGGAAACACCTGACCAAGAGTTATGGGCAGATGAAATTAAGCTATTGTATAAACTTAAGTGATAAATGTGATGCGTTTTATATGCATCTAAAAAAATATACTGCAAAAAATCGCTTTTTTTTTAATCTACAATCATTTTAAATAGTTATTCGTAAACTTCTAAATATAAATAAGATGATTACAAATTAAAATAGAGGAGGTGTATCAAGAGACAATTTTTTGAAAAAGAAAGTGGTAATTTTACACCAGGTTCTTTTGGTTAATAAAAAAAATGTTTTACCTTTGCATCGCTTTTGAAAGAAAGCACAACAGGAGATTCGCTAGCTCAGCAGGTAGAGCACATCCCTTTTAAGGATGGGGTCCTGGGTTCGAACCCCAGGCGGATCACCAAGAACGTTAAATGCGTACATAATTTCAAAAAAAGCTGTTTAAAACACAGCTTTTTTTTGCTATATACAATTGTTAGTTGAACAGTTTTTAGATAACATCTTCATCATCAATGACGCTTTCAAAAAAATCATTCACCTAATCTCTATTCTCTATTTTTTAGAATACTAAGACCCAAACTATTTTAAGAAAACAATCAATAAACTTCTACCATTAGAACATTTTTAATCAATAAAACTACTGATTAATCATCTTCAAAAACTACTTTTCAATCTGATAACATAACCACTGTCTCATCTAATTATGTCATATCCCCTGTATTAAATGATATCCTTCAAATCTATTTACTCATCCGTTTCAACTGCAACCAGAATTTGATCAATTGTTTTAAGCTATGTCTGCCATGATTCTGCGAATAAAAAAAATATTACAAACGCAGAGACACGCAATAAAAAGCATTTACCACCTTCTTGATTTAATTCTTGCTCATATTAATATAACATAAAATAAAGCAGAAAATTGGGTGCTATTAGGAAATAATTAAAATATAGAATATATTTACGATATTAAATTTTTAAAAATATATAATATGGCGAGAGAATCCATTGTTTTATTCAATAGCAACAATAAACTAAGTAACAGTGCAATGATGGTACTAATAAAGGCAGCCAATAATCCCACCCAAAAACTTAAGGCCAAGCCTTTAACTGTACGCACAAACATATCACGTCCTAACCAATCTGTGCCAAATGGATACTTAAAGGACAGAGCACTGTTGGCAATATCAAAATTAACTATTAATCGATCTGCGCCAATAAAGAATCCACTCCCAATCAATATTATCAGTAAAATAATCGCTATGCTCGACATGACTAACGCCTGCTTTCGTTGATTCCTTTGTCTGAATCGTTTTAAAGGAAGATATCTAGCTATTAGTTCCGTCATATTGACTGTTTGATTTTCATCCGTGGATCTATGACTACATATAGTAAATCTGCCATGAAATTTCCAAAAAAGATGAAGACAACACTAAATAAAGTAATTCCTAAAAGAAGTGGTACGTCTCCACCTAACCCTGCTTTAACAACTGCTTGCCCCAATCCGGGATAAGAAAACACCTGTTCTGTCAAGACTGCACCGCCAAAAAGCTCACCAAAGGATGCAAAATGCAATGAAGTTGCTGGTAATGAAATATTACGCAATCCGTGGCGCCAAAATAGACTCACCCCTTTTTCACCTTTTGCCTTGGCAAAGCGAACATACTCACTGTTAAGAACCTCTGTTAATTTTTCTCTTGTATGCAAAGTAATACTAGCCACCCCAACAATACTCAAAGTTAGGACTGGTAAAAACAGATGGCTGATTTTATCTGCCAAGCTAACTTCTCCAGCTAAACTACCTGCTGGTGAAGCCAGCCCCACTGGAAACCAACCTAAATAAGCACCAAAAAACATTAAAAGTAACAAACCAAGCCAAAAAGCGGGAGTAGATGCCAGTATAAAACAATAACCTTTGATGATTCGATCGAAAATTGACCCTTCATTCATACCTGCAATAACACCAAGCAAAAAACCAAAGACACCTGAAAAAACCCATGCTAAACCCATAAGGGCAATAGATGCAAAGAAACGATTGCTTACAATCTCAGCAACTGGTTTACGATAAATTAATGACTCGCCTAAATTACCTTGAACTACGGCTTTTGCCCATAAAAAGAACTGCTCGGGTTTGGATTTGTGCAAACCCCAATACTCTTCAATGTTTGTTCGCTGCTCGGGGGTTATTCTTGAAACTTCAGCACCTATATAAGATTGAACTGGATCTATAGGCGAATAGCTTATTAGCATAAAAGATAAAAGACTAATGGCTATTAGCAAACCGCCCAGTTTTCCGATCTTCTTCAGAATAAATTGAATCATCTATTGTTCTTTGCTAATATCATTTTGTTTTTCCCAATACCAGTTTTCAATAAAATCTGTTATGGGCCAACTGTGCTCATGTGGTTGCACCTTTTGTGTACCAATAACCAAGTTTTCGCGCATAAGAAAAAGATGGTCGATGTTGACTAACCATACCCACGGGGCATCTCCTTTATTAGAAAAACCTGTTTCTCCATCCCACTGGGCTTTTTTCCAATATTCATTGGCTTGCGCTTGTGATGTGGCACTAAGGGCTTTTTCAAAATAGGCATCAACCACCTCATTGGCATAATAGTTTGGATTATTCAGTCCCACACCTCGCACATTGCTACTAAAAGCATTGTATAACTCAAGCGGATCATGGCTTCCCAAACCAAATAAGGTAGCACTGGTATGTAGCTCTTTTTCTATCCCATTCCAATTATTCCCTTTTACCTCTATCTTGATGCCCAAAGGTTTCATCATATCAGCAAAAGCAATAGATAAGGATTGTCGAATATGATCATTGGAGGGATAATGCAAGGTGAATTGAGCTTTCACTCCACTCTTTTCTCGGATGCCATCTTTGTTCTCTTTCCAACCCGCCTTCTCTAATATCTCTTTGGCTTTTTCGATGTCAGCATCATTTTCAATCTCAGTCTCTTGATTCCACCAAGGCAAATGGTCTGCTATAGAATACGCTGGTGTTCCATAACCTTTCAAAACTCCATCAACCAAAGCTTGGCGATCAACACCAATATTCATTGCTTTGCGTATTGCAATATCTGAAGTAACTTCATTCCCAATGGGGCGCCCATTTATCGATTTTCCTTCATCTGACATATAAGGGAGTGCTACACCACGATTGTCAACACTTTTCAAAGCAACCAGTTTCATGCCCTTTACTTGTTCGTCAGCCAATGTGGGCGTAACCGATGCAATATCTACCTGACCAGCCTTAGCTGCTGCAAAAGCAGCATCCTGCGAAAGAAACAAAAATATCAACTTCTTGAAAAAAGGAGTCTTGCCATAGTAATAAGGATTGGCTTTAAGAATGAGCTGTTGTCCTTTGTCCCACTGCACCATTTCATAAGGACCCGAACCCAATGGGTTTTCATTATATGAAGTATCATAGGCATGTTCTGGAACGATGCCCAAACTTGTCAAGTAGTGAATAAAGGTGGAGTTACGTTTATATAAAGTGAATTGAACCGTATGATTATCAACACCGTTTACGTTTTTTAGATTAGTAAGATCAATTACAGATGCGCTGTTTTTAGCAGTTTTAAAAGTAAAAACTACATCCTTGGCAGTAAGGGATTTACCATCAGAAAACCTAATACTATCTCGCAGCTTTACTGTCCAAATCAATCCGTCATCACTTATTTTATAATCGATAACGGCATCATTTTCAATATTAAAATCTTTGTCATATTTCAATAACGTACTTTGAAAAAGTGGAGATGCATATTGTCCCCATCCTGTGGTTGGGTCAAAGCCATTATCAGGCTCACCGCCAATCGCTAAAGTCAAACTTTCTTTTATTTCTCCTTTAACGTCTTTTTTATCATTATTTGCACATGAAACTATTACTGCTATAAGCACAAAAAAACAGACAATTGTAAAATTATTATTCGTCATTATTCTAATTTATGAGTCTTAAAAATGAAGACTTATTATACAAATGTAATAATTTATTTATCATTCGTAATACTCATTATTATAATATTTGGTTCATAAACTAAACATATAAACGTTTATACATTATTCTGCAATTCCGTTTTAGAAAATATTGCCAATACGATATAACTTTTTTAATACGTTGATCTGTATTTTATTTAACGCTTTACCTACTTTAAATATCATATTCTTATTATCTTTGCGTCTAATCTGTTGAACCAATGATAGTTTTCGTTTAAATTAAACATACATATTATTTGACGTAAGCTTCTTTTGTTTAGAAATTTAGCTGAGATTATATGCTGGAATATTGATTCAGAGATAATCAGTATTTTTCTAAATATCAATTCGTTGCTGTGGTTTGATTTTATAAGTGCATTATTCGCTTTAAAACTTTAAAGCTATGAACAGATTTTTAAATATGCTTTTTTAGTTCTAAACGATTAAAGAAAAATTGCAGATGATACATATATTCAAAAATTTAGATGGTTTTATATGTTTATTTAATCCAAATATTTAACGCCGATGCAATATATATTATTAATATACTTAGTGTTAGCTTTCGGAATATTTATTTTATCTGGCTGGTTAAAAAGACATGTGGGTATCATTTTAGCAATTGTTCAAGCAGCATTCTTCACTTTTTTCTTTTCAAAAATAGATGTAGCTACAAATGGTAGCGGAATATTGACAATAATCGAGTGGATACCAGAGATAGGACTTAATCTTGAGTTTTCATTAAATGGGTTAAGCTTGGTATTCGCCCTGCTCATAACAGGTATTGGTACCTTAGTGTTTTTATATGCTTCGGCCTATATGAAAAGCTATGAGGGTACTGACAAGTTTTATTTTCAACTATTCCTTTTTGGCGGAGCTATGCTCGGCTTAGTGCTTTCAGCAAATCTTATACAGCTTTTTGTGTTTTGGGAACTCACAAGTTTTCTTTCATTCCTCCTTATAAGCTTCTTTCACAAAAAGGAGTTAGCGCGCAAAGCTGCCTTTCAGTCTCTTTATATTACTGCCTTCGGGGGTTTGTTACTATTAACTGGCATTTTACTGCTGGGCAAGATTGTTGGAAGTTATTCGGTAGTCGATTGGTTGGAAGGAGCTGAAAGCATCAAAAGCAGTACTTTATACTTGCCTGGCTTGCTCCTGATATTAGCGGGCGCATTTACAAAGTCGGCACAATTCCCTTTCCATTTCTGGTTACCTGGAGCGATGCAAGCACCAACACCTGTGAGTGCCTATTTACATTCTGCAACAATGGTAAAAGCAGGTGTTTTTTTATTGGCATTGCTCAATCCCGTGCTTGGGGGAACAATCGAATGGACGTATATTATCACCCTTGTAGGCGTTATAACCATGTTTATGGGTGCTTATTTTTCCATTACACAAACAGACCTTAAAGCCATATTAGCCTATACTACTATAAGTTCTTTGGGAGTTCTGGTATTACTTATCGGAATTGATACCGCACTCTCTATAAAAGCAGCTATGCTGTTTTTATTTGTACATGCCTTTTATAAAGCTGCACTGTTTATGGTGGCAGGTTTAATAGACAAAAAAACTGGCACAAGAGAATTGTCTAAACTTGGTGGCCTGTATAAACACATGCCCATTACATTTATTATTAGCATATTAGCTTTACTTTCAATGGCGGGTCTACCCCCCACACTGGGTTTCTTAGGCAAGGAGCTTATTTACGAAGCTAAAATTCAATCTCCTGGCTTTGCTTCTTTGGTGCTCATACTGGGAGTAGCGGGCAACACCCTTATGGTGGCTGTTTCCATGTACTTTTTATTTAAAGTTTTTATGGGTAAAGAAGGCAACTATCCTAAACAACCTAACGAGAAGGGAATTCTCTATTTATTAGGACCTGGTGTACTCACATTGCTCAGCCTACTGCTTGGTCTTTCACCTGCAGTGCTTGGCGATGTTTTGGTAGAACCCGCTTTAAGCAGTATCCGAAAAGAGATAATCGATGTTGAACTTAAACTGTGGCATGGTTTCAACAATGTTTTTTTATTAAGTATGCTTACGGTTGCACTTGGCATGACAATTTTTATTGTAGTGATGAAAAAAAGGCATTTTATTGCCAAGTGGAGATCCATAAACGATCGTTTTTTTACTGTTGAATTTACAAATATATTTAATCAGTTGCTTGACAGTTTTCTGAATTTTTCGGCAAGAAACACTAAGCGTCTACAACATGGTTACCATCGTTTTTATATACTCACTGTAATTTTATTTGCATCCATTTTACTCTGGTATCAGGTTTATGTTACGCGTAGCTGGGTGTTCGATATTCAATTCAGTATAAGACCATTATACATTTCGGGCTTAGTTGCGATCATTACTGGCTCCTCAATATATGCAGCTATAGCTCGATCGCGTATTGCTACAATAATCTCAATGGGAGTTACTGGATATGGTATTTCACTGATATATCTTTATTATAGTGCTGTGGATTTAGCTATTACACAAATTTTGGTAGAAACACTTATTGTTGTCATGTTTGTTTCGGTACTACAGCGTTTGCCAAGTTTTGAAACACTTTCAACTAAACTTACAAGGTTGCGCGATTTGATTATCTCCGTTGTATTTGGAAGTGTTATGACTGTATTGGCTATCAAGGCTTTAAATGTTGAGTTTAATCACCCCATATCTAAAATGATGGTGGATAATAGTTTCATCAAAGCCCATGGGAAAAATGTAGTGAACGTAATATTAGTAGATTTTAGGGCATTGGATACTTTAGGAGAGGTTTCTGTACTGGTTATTGCAGCTATGGGTGTTTTTGTTTTACTTAAAACCAAAAAAACATGAATTCGGTTATTCTACAATTAGCAACACCTTATGTCAGAAGCTTGTTGATGTTTTTTGCTATCGTAGCCCTGCTCCGAGGGCACAACTATCCAGGCGGTGGCTTTATAGGTGGCTTATTGGCTGCTCTTGCCATCGTGTTTTATAGTTTAGCTTTTGACAAACGACAAGTTCAAAAAAACTTAAAGATAAAACCTGAAGGATATATTGCAATCGGGTTAGGTTTTGTACTATTGAGTTTTTTGCCCAGCCTGTTCAAATCAGAAGTGTTGATGAGTGGTATTTGGGTAAGTGTTCCTCTGGGACTTTTAGGCGAATTTGAATTGGGCTCACCACTACTGTTTGACGTGGGTGTTTTTATGGCAGTTATAGGCGTCACCTTAAAGTTTTTTTTCACCTTAACAAACCGTAAATAATGGAAGTATTATTAGCAATATTAGTTGGAGTACTCTATACTACTGGAGTTTATATGATTTTGAGACGTAGTATCTTAAAGTTTATTATCGGCATCATGTTTATTGGCAATGCCACCAATCTAATCGTTTTTTTGGCTTCAGGCATTGTTGCAGGTGAGCCCGCATTTGTGGATGGAACTGTTCAAAATGCAAGCGAAATGGCCGATCCACTTCCTCAGGCCTTTGTGCTCACATCAATAGTGATAAGTTTTGGTATTGTGGTCTTTGCACTTGCGTTAAAGCTCAAATTTTTCGAGCTGACTGGTACCGATGATTTGGATCAACTTACAAAAACTGATAATTAGTCATATGACAGCTATAGCTTTACCCATATTAGTTCCATTTCTACTCATACTGGTATTTGTAGTAATAAAATCTAACCGCATTGCTCAAATTGCTGGCGTGATTGGAAGTGTCATTTTACTGGCTATTTCAGTCTTTTTATTTATACAAGTAAACAAATATGGAATTTTAACCCTAAATATGGGAGGTTGGGATGCTCCTATAGGCATAACTTTAGTGGTGGATTACTTAAGTGCTATAATGCTTATAGTTGCCTCATTTATTGTTTTTGCCATCTCCATTTTTGCAATAGGCTTTATGAGTGGTAATCATAAAACAAATAAGTTTTATGTATTTTTCTTTGCACTTATAATGGGGGTTAATGGTGCTTTTATAACGGGAGATGTGTTTAACCTTTATGTCTGGTTCGAGGTGATTCTGATTTCGTCATTTGTACTGATCATCATAGGAAATTCAAAAGAGCAATTGGAGGGGGGCATCAAATACATGGCTTTGAACCTCATTGGCTCTTTGTTATTTTTAGCTGGATTGGGCTTGTTATATGGAGAAACGGGAACTTTAAATATGGCACATCTGGCACAAATATTACGTGCGAGCGAACAATCATTTCTCATCAACTCTTCCACAACATTGTTTTTTATTGCCTTTGGTATTAAAGCTGCAGTTTTCCCACTCTTCTTTTGGTTGCCTGCATCGTATCATACTCCAAATATAACTGTCACTGCTCTCTTTGCTGGTTTATTGACAAAGATTGGCGTCTATGCTTTGATACGTTTTTTTACGCTCTTTTTTGTTCAAGATCAGTTTTTCTGGCTCAATACATTGTTATTTGTGGCGGGTTTTACAATGGTCATTGGAGGGATGGCTGCTTCTGCACATTACGATATAAGACGCATACTTTCCTATCATATTATTAGTCAAATAGGATATATGATTATGGGATTGGCCATTTTTACACCCTTGGCCATAGCTGGAGCCATATTTTTTATGATTCACAATATGGTAGCCAAAACAAACACTTTTTTAATAGCTGGTATGATTAACAAAGTAAAAGGCACGTTTTATCTAAAAGATATTGGCGGATTGCTAAAACAGAGTCCATTGATGGCCGTGCTGTTTATTATCCCCGCTTTCGCTTTAGCGGGAGTACCACCCTTGTCGGGCTTTTTCGCAAAGTTTATTCTCTTTAAAGCAGGTATTGAAAGTCAACATTATGTTATTGTGTCAGTAGCTGTACTCACCGCCATGCTCACTTTGTATTCGATGATAAAAATATGGAACGAAGCATTCTTAAAAGATTCACCAACAAAGGAAACTCCAACAGAAGCACTAACATCACAGCCTTCTGCTAAATTGACCTTTGTGCATTTTTTACCATCCATTATTTTGGGTCTGGGTAGCATATTCTTAGGTTTGTTTGCCGAATCGGTGTATCATTTTACAGCCGAAGCTGCTAATCAGCTTATCGATCCACAAGGTTATATCAACAGTGTTTTAAATCTAAACATGCCATGAAATTAATATTAAAATTTTACTATATAGTCGCCTTTATCCTTTTCTACTTGTCAATGCTGGTAGAGGCTAACTTAATTATAGCCTATGATATATTAACGCCAAAATTAAGTATCAAGCCTGGTTTTATAAAAGTTCCTTTGACATTAAAATCGAATTTTGGCCTGTTGCTTTTTAGTAACCTCCTGTCAATGACACCTGGATCCCTTTCCATTGATATCACCGACAATAGAAAAACTATGTTGGTGCATGTACTTTACCACACTACAGAAGACAAAATGCTGAAGGAATTTGAGAAAATACAAAATAAAATAAAAAGAATAACCGAATAAAATATGGAACTTCCATTTTATAATCTGATTTTGATTTTGTCATTTGCCATGCTATTGATAGCTTTTGCACTTGCCTTTGTGCGTATTGTAAAAGGACCAACAGCAAGAGATAGAATTGTAGCACTGGACTTGGTTGCATCCATCACTATGGGTTTTATATTAATATATAGTGTGGTAATAAACAAAGCCATGTATTTTGATATCGTAATAGTAATTTCACTCATTTCGTTTATTGGCACCGTTGCCATTTCCACTTATCTAAAACAAAAATAATGATAGATATTATACTGATTATGCTCATCTTTTTTGGCTCGGCATTTATGTTGGTGGCCGCTATAGGACTAATACGCTTCACTGATCTATACAGCAGGATGCACGCTACAACTAAAGCAACAAGTTTTGGACTGTTGCTACTTGTGATAGGTGTAAGTTTGTTTTTTAATATCGGAATGGTATGGTTAAAAGCACTTATGGTAATTGTTTTTACTTATCTTACAGCCCCTTTAGCTGCACACTCCATAGCTAAGTCTGATAAAAAAAATGACCTTTAAGCATATTATAATGTTGTCAATATTTAGTTTAAATGCGACACCCTAAATGCCTCTAAATATTGAGATTGTTAATCATTTATGTGAGCTAACCTTCTATATAACTCTATATGAGTTTTAGTTGAAGCATAAGGATTGTCGCTATCGTAATAATTTTTATTGGCAGAGTTTTTTACAATAACAGTGTTTGTGGTTGGGTTTATATAGATGTGTTGATTAAATACTCCCATAGCCAAAAATTCGCCTTCATCACCATCTAAAGTCCACCATTGATAACCATAACCCATACCCTGATCAGATGAATTGTTGCTCTCTGGTTGCAAATGTTCTTCTGTAGACGAAATAGATGATTCAAACCAAGCAGCTGGAACAACTTGTTTACCTTTCCATTTTCCTTTATTAAGATACAATCGTCCTAACTTAGCGAAATCTCTTAAACAAGCATTCAGTCCACCAAGCGCCATTTCCATTCCTTTGCCATCAACTATCCAATAGGCATCAAATTCGGCACCAATAGGCTGCCATATTTTCTCTTGTAAATAATCGGTCAAACTTCTACCTGTAGCTTTCGTTATGATCATACCCAATACATGGGTATCCATACTTACATATTTGTTGTAAGTACCTGGCGTTCTTTCATTAATTAAGCTAATTGCAAATTCATCTTGCGACTCTCCCGAAACAAAACCTACCCAATATTGTTGAATATCTGATTGAGGATCGCTATACGTTTCATCAAATTTGACTCCTGAAGACATTTGTAAAATATCCTTTATTTTCACACCACCATAACCCGAACCTTCTAACTCAGGCAAATATTCATCAACGGATTGATTAATACTTTTAATATAGCCTTCTTCAATAGCAATGCCAAAAAGAGCTGATATGTATGACTTTGCCATTGACCACGATATATGCTCTACATCTTCTTTTTGTCCTCTCCAGTAATTCTCATACTTAATAGTGTCATTCTGGATAAAAATAAATCCTTGCGTATAAGAAGAGTCAATATATTGCAGGGTGTTATAAGTAGTTCCACTATGAATAAAATCTGTAGGTAGAGAGATATTTTCTATACGGGGAAAAATAAAAGGTTCTTCCGCTTTTTCAATTGTTTTAATGGGGAGATATTCGTTCATATGGATAAATGAATATTCAATGTCATCCTCCATTGGGTCTCTATTTGCAGACGTTTTTTCATTCTTTGGGGTGCAGTTTATTCCTACAATTAAAATCATTATCAAGGAAATGATAAAGGAAATATCCGATTTTTTAAAATTCATTTTTTATATATTTGTTTAGTTCGTATATTAATGCTCCATAGTCGAATGTTTGGGTTGTCTCGATAAAAAAAGACCCAAACATTTTATTCTTGTTGATCATATACTTTATGAAATAAAAATCTTACTGCAAAACCTATAAGCAGTAATCCAATGCCCGATAGTATTACATTTAAGGGTAACGAAACAGACATTGCCAAACATCCCAACAAGCCAAGTACAGGAATTAATAGACCATACAATCGCTCGTTCTTCGGCTGACTTAATGCTGCTATATTTGTGATGCTATAATAAAGAAGAATGGTAAACGTGGCAGATCGTACAATAAACTCAAACGATCCGATAATGGTAAGCAACAGGATTATGATACCAGTAATTAGAATCCCAATGTGTGGCACACGATATCGTTTATGTATTGTCTGAAAAAAAGGAGGCAAATCGTTCCTTCTACCCATTGCCAACATCATTCTGCTGATTCCTAAAACTTGACTTAACAATACGCCCAACATGGCAGTAGATGCACCAATTGTTACAATGGTGCTAATGGCAGGAGTGCTCAAAGCATTGGCTACAAGTTGCAGTGGTGACTTGCTGTTTGCCATACTCTCAGCCCCTATAACACCTATTGCAACAACAGAAATAGCAACATAGAGAAGTATAGCTGTCAAAATTGTAATAATAATTGCTTTTGGAATCGTTTTCTTGGGCTCAGCAACTTCCTCGGCAAGCGTCGCAATTCGTGCATAACCCGTAAATGCAAAAAAAAGGATTGCTGCTGACTCCGCAATTCCAGAAAGACCAAATGGAGCAAATGGTTTGAAGTTTGCCTTATTAACTTCAGGGACACCACTAAACACCAAGTATAAAAGCGAAAGCAGTGTTATAGTCACAATTACAAGATTTAATATCCCTGCTTTTTTAATACCAAAATAATTAGCAACAGTGAGCAAAATAACTGCCAAAACAGAAAAAGTAATTGGTGATGTAATAGGAAACAATTGGTGAAAATAGCTGCCAAACCCAATGGCCACAACACCTGCTGCTGCAAGCTTACTAATTAGAAACATCCAGCCTGCAGAAAAACCAAAGGCAGGATTTATCAAAATATAGCCGTATTCGTATGTTCCTCCCGAGTGGGGATATATTGCAGCTAATTGCGCAGAACTTAAGGCATTAAATGAAGCAATAACACCTGCAACCAAAAGTCCAACAATAAAGGCAGGACCCGAAACTCCTGCCGCAATACCTGTTACAACAAATATACCTGCGCCAATTATTGCGCCCAAACCAACGCTTACTGCGTCTTTAAGAGTAAGCAATCTTAAAAGACCTTTGTCTTCTCTATCTTCCATTTTTTTCGTTTACTATAAGCCAATCTATTGAATATCTACCCCCTCCTTTGATAATCAGGAATAAACTACCAAGCAACATTGACCAATCCGTCCTGCTGGCATGCATCATTTCCCAAAAACCATCATTAGTCAATATGTCTACTTTTGTAGTAACAATGGCGACAATCATAATAATTAAAGTGGGAACAGTTGCAAATCGCGTTAGCAAGCCGAACAATATGAGTGCTCCGCAAACAATCTCGAACATTCCAACAAATGTTCCAAGAAACTCGGGCGAAGGTAGTCCTATTTTCTCAAATCTTCCTGCACCACGAATGGCAGGAAAGATAAACTTTTGAATACCTTCTGAAAGGAATACAATACCTACCATTATACGAATAATGATAGTAGATTTTGAATTGTCTGTACTTATTAATTTTTGGAGCATAGTTATTCCCTAATTAATGATTATCTCAAAAGTAATAAGATATTATTATTACAACAGTACAATTATTCATTTTGTTGCTACAAATAAAATATAGCAGGAAAGAATGAGCAAGCTGAAAGTGAATACTGACGACCATGAACTATTACTTTATCACAACGTTATCCGTATTATGTTTTTGAAGGCTTTAACAAAAACGATTTCACCACAAAAAATTATAAATAAGCTCATCAGCTTCGAAATAAAATATATAGCAATATGAAAACATATGCAGTATGCCCCATTTCTAATAAACGAGTCAATGAAAGAGTAGCAAGACTGAACGGTTTTTTCACCGTTTCGTTAGTGATACTTTTTTTATTTACACGCCTGTGGTTTGTTCCAGCTTTTTTAGCAATTGATTTTCTGATGCGCAGCATCAGTCTCTCAAAGTTTAGCCCAATGGGTTTTTTATCGCGAAATATCTTAAAATTATTATCAGTAGAAAAATCACTTATTAATGCAGGTCCAAAAATATTTGCTGCGAGAATTGGCTTTGGAATGAGCAGTTCAATTTTGATTGCTTCCCTAACTGGATTTAATTTATTAGCATTAGTTTTAGGCAGCATTCTTGGCGTTTTTTCATTTATGGAAGCAGCATTCGGGTTTTGTGTTGCTTGCGAAATTTACCCTTATCTATATCAGCTTCTTTATAAAAGAAAGCAACAATAGCTGATGTAACACTTTTATTGGAATATACACATTTAGCAAACATGCAAGTCGTTAAGCATTAATATATTCCAGGAATACCCCCTGAAAGCAAATTATGAAGCAGACCTGAATCCAAAGTGGCTTCAAACTTACTTTCAGATTTAGTTCTCTCTCTCATACACTTTATCATCAAGAGACTTTACCAGATGCTGATGCCATCTATTCACATTACGCAAACTATTAGCAATGGAGCGAGAAGGGTTTGCAATAAACTGACGCGGTGTACTAAGACCACCAATAACCATCGGCAATATACCAAATGCATGATTCACCGAAAGATAAAGCTGCCTAAATCCGGAGCGAAAGAAGATGCGTTGCATTAGAGGAGCACGTAGTTCGGTGCTTAAAGCAGCAAAACCAGTGACTACCACAAGAGCGCGTAAAACCATAATCATTCCACCTGAAAGTGCTATAATGCGCCCCTCTATGCCATCGCTTGAAGTTTTACTAAAGAACCATGCCAAGACAAGTATTATCAATAGTTGCATCCAAAAGAGCCATTTTTTCAATTGTCGCATAGCAAAGCGATACCGCCAAAATATAAAAACAAACCAGGGAAGCGTCAAAATAAGTGCAGCGCTCAGGGTGAACGTACTCAATGCAAAAAGCATAAGAGGAATAATAATTACAAGCAAGATTAAAAAACGGGTCGAATATTGAATCTCTTCTGATGGCTGTTGCCATTGATTAGTATGAGTTTCTGATGAAGAAACATGTTCACGAAATTGTTCTTTTTTGGCTTTTTGCCCCAATCTGTATCCTAAAAGTGCAGCCAATGCACCCAAAACAGCATATACTATAAAGAGACTCGTCACAGCACGCATGGGTTGAACATTAAAGAATCCCAATTTATTTGTAGCATAGAGAAACATCTCTTCATATATCAGAAAAATGTCCCAACCATAAAGCAAAAACAGACGCACAACTTTATGAATCAGCACTCCCACCATTGTTAGCATTCCTGCGCCTATATATCCCATGATGTTTCTACCTGCAACACGCACAACAAACTCCATGATAAATCCTTCCAAGGTAATGGCAATCATAGGTCCTAAAATTACGGCACTGGGCGAAATGGATTTCATGAGGGCAGTTATAATCCCTGCACGCCAAATAATGCCGTATTTGGGCCATATTTGGAAAAACCCAATAACAAGTATGATAGAAATAAGTGTGAGAATAGTGCCTGAAAAGGGAATACGGAGATTGTGCAAGAAACTCCCCGCAATAATCTCAATGCCCGCCCATAATCCAGCCAGAACAGATGCTTTAATCCACTTGTCGCTTACTACTTTTTTTGATTGTTCCATAACTTACGGGCTTCTTCTAAAGTACTTGGTCTGTTCACGTTCATAAATGCATGTTCTTGAAAAAATGGATGCTCCCTGGATATCTTAATATACTCCACTGAAACCAAATCTAATAAATCTTTCATCTTAAATGTATGGGCATCTATTTGTTGTTCCAAAATTGACAGTATATCTTTACGATAAACTGCACACATCATTTGCAGCTGCCCCTCGTGATCGACAGGAACAGTGATAAGAGAATCATTCTTTACGGCACTGTTCACCATATACTTTAATAAAAATACTGAAACCAAAGGAATATCACACGATACCACCAAATTTAATGACGTGTTGGAAACTTTCAGCACAGAATAAATACCACCTAAAGGACCAAATTGTGGATGCTCGTCTGGTATTTGAGGATATGGAATATTAGGGTAAGAAACGTTTCCACTACTTACCATAATAGTAGAAGTTATTTCTTTCAATTTGTCAATCATTCGGATAAGCATGGACTCTCCATGCATCTCAGCCTCCGCTTTGTTGAAACCCATGCGACTGCTTTGTCCACCTGCAAGAATTACACCTGTTATATCTGAGCTATCTAAATCCATCAATACAAATTAAATAATTTTCGTTTAGTACATGACAAAAATT